>CAZVEN010000004.1:119043-173508 GCA_964626155.1 uncultured Chloroflexaceae bacterium
TTGATGAGCGCTTTCAACAGATTGATGAGCGCTTTCAACAGATTGATGAGCGCTTCCAACGGATTGATGAGCGCTTCCAACGGATTGATGAGCGCTTTCAACAGATTGATGAGCGCTTCCAACAGATTGATGAGCGCTTCCAACAGATTGATGAGCGCTTCCAACGGGTTGATGAGCGCTTCCAACGGGTTGATGAGCGCTTCCAACGGGTTGATGAGCGCTTCCAACAGATTGACCGCACACTCCAGCGTATGAATGACCAAATAGGTGAACTACGTGGCGAAACATTAGAGCTGCGCTATCATCGCCATATCGGGGCATATTTTGGGCGCACGTTACGGCGTATACGGACAGTTGACATACTGACACTAGAAGATGAGATAGAAGCACGTCTTTCGGAAGATGCATTCATTGAACTGCAACTTTTAGACATTCTTGCTCAGGGAAAAGTACGACACCATCCTGACCGTCCAGACGTGTGGCTGGCGATTGAAATATCGGCAACTGTGAATACGAACGATGTGACGCGGGCAAGGAAACGGGCCGATCTACTCTGTCAAGCTGGCTACCCCACTATTGCTGTGGCCGGCGGTGAAGAGTGCTCGCGTGATGCTGCTACCCTGGCCCAGCAACACAAGGTGGTGTTGGTGCAAGATGGCGGGCAGATGACGGGGTGGGATGTGGCGTTGGAGCAGGCGTTGCAATTTGTGTAATGCCACAGAGAGCACAAAAAACACAGGGGAAGCACGGAAATGGAAGAATTACTACAATTGCGTGACCATCTGGAGCACCAACGCTATGCTGAAGCGTTGGAGTTGCTTGGGGAGATGGAAGAGATGAGCCGAGACGACAAAATAAATAGGATTTTTAGCTTCACTATTGTGTTGTTGTTGCATCTCATCAAGCAAGCTGCCGAAAAGCGCACTACGCGCCCATGGGATGCATCCATTAACCATGCTGTGAGTCAGATAGTGCGCACCAACAAGAGACGCAAAGCAAAAGGGACGTACTTGGACAAGGAAACGATGCAAGAGACAATCCATGACGCATACCCTCTTGCATTGGAGCAAGCATCTTTAGAAGCTTTCGGGGGAGTATATGAAGAAGAGGCACTCGGCGCTATGGTAGACCGTGCGGACATTGAGGCACAGGCGTTGCAGTTGATCACATAATAACAATCTACGGGCGAGTTGTACCGTAGCGCTGGCATGCCCCGTGGGTTTGGCAACGCCCAAATGAGAGTAATTCAGAATTACCAAAAAAAGTAGCTTTTAGAGCTATAGGAAGCCAAAAACGAAATGTACAAAATGCACCTGCGAAACGTGATACTGAAGCCCAAAACCTACACATGATGGTTCTATTCTGAATTGCTCTCAAATGTGCGTGGCACCATTAAGAATGAAAGCAAAGAATATCACAGAAGGCATCCATAATGAAAGCAGAGTGGCAACACGATGCAGTGGAATGTGTTATCATGCAGGATATACACATCTTTTTAGGGAGGCGGTGAATGGAATATACATTGACTATCTCGCATCTTGATACAGCAACAACAACATGGATTGAACAAGAAGCTCTACGAACAGGCACGTCAATCGAAACCATCATACGCAAGCTCATCTACCGTGGGCTTGAACGCGAGCGACATGCGCAATTGCAACAATGCGCTCATGACCTCGACGCACTTGCTGGAACGTGGAGTGATGAAGAGGCAATTGAATTTCTCAATGTCCTAGATGATTTTCAACAGGTGGATCGAACACTATGGCGTTAAGAGATATTCTTCTTGATACCAATGCCTATGTAGCGTTTAAGCAAGGACGCCCAGAAGCAGTTGAAATCATACAGCATACTCCCCATATCATCTTGTGTAGTGTCGTGCTTGGTGAATTGCTTGCGGGCTTTGCAGCAGGCACACGTGAAATACAGAATCGTGGAGAATTACAACAATTCTTGTTATCAGAACGGGTATTGATGTTCCCTATTGATAAGGTTACTGCTGAGTATTATGCAACAGTGTATCGTACACTTCGTGCCAAGGGACGACCAGTACCCACAAATGATATGTGGATTGCAGCAACAGCATTCCAGTATGGTTGTGCTGTTTTTACCTACGATAGTCACTTCAAACATTTTGATAGTTTAATCATTGGAACAACATATGCAGAACTTCAGAAGTGATTGTATAGAACTTCAAAGAGGTTGCAATTGCGATGCACGTATCTAACGTGGTGGGGCAATTGTCCACTCGCCCCTACAAACCCACCCGGCAGGATGCTGGTGCTACGGAGACAAGGTTTGTTCCATTTCTTTCTGCGCCATCTCGTACCACTTTTTTATGTAATCATCACCCTGGTAGGATTTATGAGATGCAACGTATTGCACGAACCACCCGATCAACCCATCCCATTCCGACATGTTTCCCGGTGGCTTGAGTTCCCAACCCAACTCTTCTAATAGCCAGTTCATTTTTGCGCTGTTTCGCAGTTGCGAAGTGCAAACACAATTTGACTCATCGTTTATTCCACCTCTTGTGACAGGAATAATGTGATCAATAGTTGGAGCCAATTCCCAATACGCAAAATGACATTCGGACATCTTCCAATGTAGGTGATAAGGAAAATCTTTTAAGATGTTCGACAATATTCGTAGTACTGGCGTAAAGACAAGCCTTTTACCCGAATACCTATCAATAAATCCATCCCGTATGAAAATCTTGAGTTGTTTCTTTTCACTGTACTGCCGGGGTTTCTTTTCTTCAAATTGAAAGGGATATTTATCATGAAGTATCTTTTGCGCGGCCGATACATCTTCGTGACCCAACGCTTGGCAAATTTCAGCTATTATTTTGTCCCTTTCGATCATCGCTTAACCATCGCTTTCACATTCAAGGAGCGCCTTGCACTGTGCATTTGGACGAGTAGATGTCTCGCGCAACGACACAGAGACGCTAAGGTACACCATTGCACCTATCAATTAGGGCTTCATTATATATGGTAGCACTGCAATAGGCAAGGTTTTAACGCGGAGGCGTGGAGGAGCAGAGGCACATTGGCAAGACAGACCATAACACGGCAGGATGCCTGTCCTACGATTTGCACACCCTACCCGCCTAGGTAGGCTTCCTTCACTTCGGGGCTGTTGAGCAGCTCGCCTGCTGGCCCCTCTAGCACAATCTGCCCCGTTTCAAGCACATAGCCACGACTAGCAATAGAAAGCGCAACATGAGCGTTTTGCTCTATCAGTAGGATAGTCGTGCCCTGCTCATTAATATTGCGGATAATCTCAAATATTTGATCAACCAAGATAGGAGCCAAGCCCATAGAAGGTTCATCAAGCGACAGAATGCGCGGGCGACTCATCAACGCACGGCCTATGGCAAGCATTTGCTGCTCGCCCCCCGAAAGCGTGCCCCCCGGTTGCTTAAACCGTTCACGCAAGCGCGGGAACAAGTCTAACACACGCTCCATATCGTCTTGAATGCCCTGCTTGTCATTGCGATTGAAGGCCCCCATTTCCAAGTTTTCGCGCACCGTCATGCGCCCAAAAATCTTGCGTCCTTCGGGAGACTGCGAAACACCCAACTGCGATACTTTATGTGTCGGCAAATGGTCAATGCGCTTGCCATCGAGGATAATCTCACCACTATGCAACTCTATCAAGCCACTAATGGTATTAAGTGTGGTTGTCTTGCCGGCCCCATTAGAACCAATCAATGTAACAATTTCACCTTCGGCAACTGTGAGCGAAATGCCCTTCAGCGCATGGATATTGCCATAGTAGGTATGGATATTTTTGAGCGTGAGCATAGGTCCCTTTCTCTAGTCGGCAACTGCCGCGGTGCCTAGGTATGCTTCAATAACCCGTGGGTCGGAGCGTATCTCATGGGGTTGCCCTTCGGCAATCTTTTGGCCAAAGTCTAACACGGTGATAGTGTCTGAACTATTCATGACAACTTTCATATCGTGTTCAATCAATAATATGGTAATGCCTAGTTCATCACGTAGGCGCTTGGTTAGCTCCAACATAGCGCTTGTTTCGCGTGGGTTCATGCCTGCTGTTGGCTCATCGAGCAGCAGGAGGCGTGGGCGTATGGCCAATGCACGGGACACTTCTAGCCGGCGTTGGTCGCCATAGGGCAAGTTGCGGGCAACGACATGTTCCTTGCTATGCAAACCAACAAATGACAGTAATCGTTGGGCTTCCTGCGCCGACTCCATCTCTTCACGGTGGAAGCGAGGGGTATGAAAGAGCATATCGAAAATGCCGGCATGGAGGTGCCCATGCATACCAATAAGCACATTTTCAAACGTGGTGAGGTTGTTGAAGAGGCGAATATTTTGGTAGGTGCGGGCGACGCCGGCGCGGGCGATTTGGTCAGGGCGCAAGCCTTGAATAGGCTTTTCCTGAAAGAGAATAGTGCCTTCTTCGGGGGTGTAGAAACCGGTGATGCAATTGAAAAAACTGGTTTTGCCTGCGCCATTGGGTCCGATGACACTGTGGATGGTGCGCTCCTTTACCACCAAATCGAGCGATTTGATAGCAACCAACCCCCCAAAACGCTTGGTTATACGACGGGCTATAAGAATATCATCATTCATACACGCGCTTTAACTCACTACCTCTCTACCTCAGTTTGTGGAGATGATGCTGGCATAGGTACATCATCTTGTTTATCGGGTGGTATTTCTTCTTCTTTCGGTACCTGAAATTGTCGTGCCACTGCCTGCTCGGGCCAGAGACCTTGGGGGCGATAGAGCATCATAATGACAACAACTGCGCCGTATACCAGCATGCGATATTCACGGAACTCGCGCAGCAATTCGGGCAAACCAACCATGACCACTGCACCTACAACAACCCCAGGCAAACTTCCCATACCACCGACGATGATGAGTGCTAAGACATTGATAGAGATGAGCAATTCAAAGCTGCGTGGCACAACGGAGCCGACAAATGAGGCAAAGATGCCGCCACTTAACCCGCCCAGAAATGCGCCAATGACGAAAGCGGCCAGTTTTGCTGTGACGCGGTTGATGCCCATTGCTTGTGCTACATCTTCATCCTCACGAATGGCCATCCATGCCCGCCCCATGCGCGAATGTTTTAGCCGGTTGCCAACAAACCATGCGATGAGGCACCCGGCAAGAATGATGTAGTAGAATTGTTGCGGGTCCTTGATAACAAAGTCGCCAATTTCTGGGCGAGCTATGCGGGTGATACCTTGAGCGCCACCCATATAGGGTTTCAAGAAATCCGACAGGGCGAGGATGCGGATAATTTCGCCAAAGCCTAGGGTGGCTATGGCAAGGTAATCGCCGCGCATTTTGAGGATGGGGAGTGCTAAAATTGCCCCACCCATCATGGCTACAAGCATGGAAAAGGGCAGGGCGGCCCAGAAGGGCATAAAGCCGGTTTCCATTGGCTGGTCGAGGAAGCGCGATGCAATTTCTGGCGATGTCAGCAAAGCCATGGTATAGGCACCAAGCGCATAGAAGGCGACAAAGCCTAGGTCGAGCATGCCTGCAAAGCCAATGACGAGGTTGAGACCCATGCCCATAATGATGTAGAGACCAACTAAGCCGGCTACATTGCTCAAAAAAGCTTTTGACCATAGGGGATAAGACAATAAAAAGATGCTCAGGACGGCCATGCTTGTCCACCACTTCCACGAACGGGTACCGGGTGGTTGTTGCGACGATGCGACACGTGATTGTTGCGCTTGGTAGAAGGATAATGCCGCTATCAGTGTTGCACTCAATAGAAAGATGGTGATGGCTGCCGGTGGCGTCAATCCAGTGGATGTGAAGATGGCTTTGCGTACATCATCCGGCAACAATACTGCGGTGACATCACGCAGAAGGGCAATACATGTTGTGATGACAAGAGAAAGCGTGATAGTGCGTCGCCATAGGTGTGGTAATATAGCAAGAACGCTGCCAAAAAAGCCACACACAAGGCTACTCACAATAGGAATGGCTAACCCGAGGCTTTGTTCAAGCCCTTGATGCAGGGTAAGGAGTTCTATCAAGTGATCGGTGGCAAACATGAAAATGGCATTCAACTCGACGGCATTGGTGAGCAATGCAAGGGCCAGCAGCATGATACCCAAACACATACCAGCGACAGTGCCGGAGATGAGCGATTGCGACGGTTGTGTACTGCGTCGGCCGGCCATGTAGCCGGCAATCAGCATCAGTGCCACGAGCATGACGTAGCCCATGGTGATGGATTCACCGACAAGGTTACGTTCGGCAAATGTCTCAAGTAAGCCAACAAGACAGATATGCCATGCAACAAGCCCACTCATAACACCTGTTTTTACTGCTGATTGGAGCCTATCAGCCATACTATCTCCAGTTTATTCTTTGGTTGTTATTTTCTTCACCTATACCCGTTTGGTTGCGAGATGTTCACCTAAAATACCAGTAGGTCGAAAGATGAGGATAAGGACGAGCATAGTAAATGCAATTACATCTTTCAATTGATGAGCCGCCGGAATACCTAGCCCATCGAGAATCAGCGTGGGGCCGACAGATTCGAGGATACCGAGAACAAGCCCGCCAACTGCTGCACCGGGCAAATTGCCGATGCCACCAAGCACAGCGGCGGTGAATGCTTTGACACCTGGAACAAAGCCCATATAGAAATTGACCTGCGCGAAAATAAGCGCATAGAGTACGCCCGCTACACCGGCCATAAAACCACCAACGGCAAACGTGGTTGAAATGGTGCGGTCTACATCTACGCCCATGAGCTTGGCAGTTTCAATATCTTCTGAAACTGCCCGAATAGCACGACCAGTTTTTGTGCCCTGAATGAAGGCATAGAGCAAACCAAGCATTAGCAATGCACTTATGAAGACGACGACAATGGTTTTCTGTATTTCAAAAGGCGAATCTTCAAAAAAGGTACCTTTGAGGATAGCAATGTCGGGATAGACTTTTCCACCAGAGCCAAAGAAGCCACGAAATGTGTATTGGAGGAAGAATGATGCACCAATAGCAGTGATGAGTTTGACGAGACGTGGCGAGTGGCGTATAGGGCGGTAGGCTACCAGTTCAAGCACAATGGCAATGGTAGTAGATATGGCGGCGGCCAATAAGAAGACGGCCAGCAACCCCAACAACGGGTGATTGTCGAGGAACGATGGGTCTCCGCGCTCAGGTTTGATAAAGGTGAAGCCAACCAGTTGATGTTTGTCGAGGAAGTTGGCTAAAAAATAGGCGCTAAATGCGCCGCTCATAAATATTTCACCATGGGCAAAGTTGATGAGACCAAGGACACCATACACCATGGTATACCCCAATGCAATAAGTGCATAGATAGCACCTTGAGCCATACCAGAGTAGATGAAATCCATCCACTGTTTGCGCGTATATTGCCCTTCTTGCAGCGTTGACACAGAACCAAAGAGTGCCACAATCAATAGACTGGCACCAATAACCCAAATGATAATTTGCGATGTGTCAATCTGCTGTCGTGATTTTGCGAACATAGGTCATCCGTATGCCGGTGCCTGAGTGTAGCAAAGGCACGGCTTTATGATTTTATGACACAAGCCACATGGCAAAGGAGCATGCTCCCGTTCGTAGCAGAGCCATTATAATATACTCTGTTCAGAATACAAAGGCACACAGGGTATTGTCATTATGCTTATGTGTACCTTTGTGCCTTTGTTATCACCAATAGGGGTTAGGGTACAGGGCATAGGGCAAACTAGACCCTATTTTCATCCCTGTCACCTACCACCTAACCCCTATCACCTACCCTCTGTCATTGCGTGCATTATTCCTCTACTGGGTAAACCTTCTTAGGATTGGCGTCGGGGTCTTCTGCTGGGTCGCCGGGGGCCCATGTTTCTGGGTCGTAGTCTGCTATTTCATAGACGACAATCTTGGGGTCGGCACAGTCGCCGTGCTCATTACATGTCAAGCTGCCTGTCAACCCTTGGTAGTTTTGTATGCTATAGAGTGCATCACGTATGCCTTGGCGTGGAATGTAGAGTGTGCCATCTTCGCTCTGCTTGGCGGCTTGCTTGATAGCTTCAAAGATAAGCATGGTGGCGTCGTAGGCATTGGCATGGTAGACACTCAGGGTATCTTCGTTGTACTTGTCCATGTGTTTGTCGAGGAAGTCCTGATACGCACCACCAAGCGATGTCAAGTCGGGGCTGCTGAGGTACATCCCAACGGTTGCCTCGCCAGCCGCTTCAATATAATCTGGGTTAAAAAGACCATCGGCACCCATCAACGTAATTTCCTCAAGCCCATCAACCTCGCGTGCCTGACGTGTCATAAAACCACCAGCCGGCATAAAGATGGGGTAGTAGATGAGGTCAGGTTCCATGGATGCGATACGGGTGAGCACGGGCTTCATGTCGGTATCGGTTTCGTTGACTGCCTCTTGTGCTACCACGGTGCCGCCAAGTTCTTCAAACTTTTCGGCGAACACGTTGGCTAGTTGCTCGGCATAGACGCTGCCATCGTGGATGGTAGCGGCGTTCTTCAAGCCAAGTTCTTTGTAGGCAAATTCGGCGGCCACTGCGCCTTGCACCTTGTCGTTGTGGGCAGTACGCAAGTAGCCTTCCACATGCGTGGCCGGGTCGGTCAGGTTGGGGGCAGTGTTGGATGGAGAAATCATGACCATACCAGCCTCATCAATGACGGGAGCCATCACGTTGCCAGCGCTGGAGCATGTTGAGCCGATAATGCCGACGATTTGTTCATTAGAAATGAGTTTGTTGGCGGCTGTCTGCCCACCTTCGGGGCTACAGCCGGTGTCTTCACCAACTAACTGGATTTCATACCCAAGCAATGTACCTTTCACATCATCTAAGGCAATTTCGACACCACGCATAGAGTCAATACCGAGGTTGGAGTTGGGGCCAGAGGTGACAAGACCGTAGCCAATGACAATGGGGTCGCTTGGAGCTACCTCAATGACACCAAGGGCATCTTTGGGCGGTTCAGTGACAATTTCAAGCTCAACCTCTGCGTCGCCAGTATCTTCTTCAGCATCGCCAGTGTCTTCTTCAGCATCTTCAGCGTCGGCTTCTGTGGCAGTCGGCTCAACAAATTGGATTGACGCAAGCACCTCGTCGAATAGGTCTTGGTCCCATTCGTCTTCCATTGCCACGCCCATAGCGGTAAATCCACGCTCATCATCCACGACAACAGCTACAGCTTGCCCAATGAGCATTTCGCCACCCGGGCCATCCATGGTTATATCCACGGCACGCCCAGGTAGTCCATCAATCTCAACATCCATACGCTCTTCTGCTGTCATGAGTTCCTCATCCTCAGCATCCATAGCGTCAAGAATAGAGTCTGCTGAAACATCGGTTGGGTCTTCTAGTGGAATATCCTCAACTGGTCCAGCGCTGAGCACAATCATTGGTGACGCATCTGCCGATGCTGTGCTTGGCATCATCATAATGGCTCCAAGCCGCATATCGTCAACAATGCTCATCCACCCCTCTGGTGCAACAGCAACAACACCAGCTTGCTCACTGACAACCTCTTCGCTTTCTATCGTCGTTGTCATTTCATCGGTAGCGTCCATATCAGACGGCTCATCATCTTCCGTTGCATCCATATCATCGGTTGCTGTCATATCATCGGTAGCATCCATGTCCTCTGCATCCATATCATCGGTTGCTGTCATTTCATCGGTAGCATCCATGTCCTCTGCGTCCATATCATCGGTTGCTGTCATTTCATCGGTAGCATCCATGTCGGCCGGTTCCTCGCCTTCGGCAGCTTCCTCTTCGGTTGGGGCGTAGACTTTCTTAGGGTTGGCGTCGGGGTCTTCTGCTGGGTCGCCGGGGGCCCATGTTTCTGGGTCGTAGTCTGCTATTTCATAGACGACAATCTTGGGGTCGGCACAGTCGCCGTGCTCATTACATGTCAAGCTGCCTGTCAACCCTTGGTAGTTTTGTATGCTATAGAGTGCATCACGTATGCCTTGGCGTGGAATGTAGAGTGTGCCATCTTCGCTCTGCTTGGCGGCTTGCTTGATAGCTTCAAAGATAAGCATGGTGGCGTCGTAGGCATTGGCATGGTAGACACTCAGGGTATCTTCGTTGTACGTCTCCATATGTTTGTCGAGAAACTCTTGGTAGCCGCCGCCAAAAGACGTTAAATCGGGGCTACTGAGGTACATCCCAATAGTAGCATCGCCGGCCGCTTCAATGTAATCTGGATTGAAGAGTCCATCGGCACCCATCAACGTCACTTCCTCAAGCCCATCAACCTCGCGTGCTTGGCGTGTCATAAAACCACCTGCGGGCATGAAGATGGGGTAGTAGATGAGGTCAGGCTCCATGGATGCGATACGAGTGAGTACGGGCTTCATGTCGGTATCGGTTTCGTTGACTGCCTCTTGTGCTACCACGGTGCCGCCAAGTTCTTCAAACTTTTCGGCGAACACGTTGGCTAGTTGCTCGGCATAGACGCTGCCATCGTGGATGGTAGCGGCGTTCTTCAAGCCAAGTTCTTCGTAGGCAAATTCGGCTGCCACTGCACCTTGTACTTTGTCGTTGTGGGCGGTGCGTAGGTAGCCTTGCACATGCGTGGCTGGGTCGGTCAGGTTAGGGGCAGTGTTGGATGGGGAAATCATGACCATACCGGCTTCGTCAATGACAGGGGCCATCACATTGCCAGCACTGGAGCAGGTTGAGCCGATAATGGCAACAATCTGCTCATTTGATATGAGCTTGTTGGCGGCCGACTGCCCACCTTCGGGGCTACAGCCGGTATCTTCACCCACCAACTGTATTTCGTGCCCAAGCAATTCACCGCCCATATCTTCCAAAGCAATTTCGACACCACGCATAGAGTCAATACCTAGGTTGGAGTTGGGCCCAGAGGTGAGCAAGCCATATCCTATGATTATAGGGTCTTCGGGCTTGACTTCAACCACACCGAGGGGGTCTTCTGGTGGCTCGCCAGTTGCGGGCGCTGTATCTTCTTCAGCATCTTCTTCTTCAGCATCTTCAGCACTTTCTTCTTCGGGAGCATCTGTATCTTCTTCCGTTGTATCTTCAGTGTCTTCTTCTTCCGTTGTATCTTCAGTGTCTTCTTGGCTTGTTTGTGGTTCTGCTGGTGCTGATGATTGTTGTGGCGTTGGTTGAGTACACCCAACCATCAAACTCGCCAGCATGACTATCACTGTTAGTAGACTTAATAGTCGCTTCATAAGAGAAAAAAACTCCTTTCACTCAGTTCAGTGGATATATTCTCGTAACACAGGCATAGTGCCTGTTGAATCTACAAACACGTTGCCTGTAGATAGAAAGAACAAGCTCTGCTACGGTATAGTATTCCTCTATGATAGACCTCGTGCAAAGACGCAAAGGTGCAAACTATGCAGATGGGTTGCTAACCCGAAACGACACATATCAATCATTTGCGAGAGAACACGCTAGAGCTTATGGCCCTAAAAAAGCAGCGCATGGACCAAACCATAACGGCAGGCTGTTCATTACACATACCATACTATGTCATATGGCATTTTGTACTACAGCGTCAATCACCCCCTTGTTGAATAACGACTGCAGTATAGTGTTCTTTTGATGGATGGCGACAAGTGAACGCTTCTATGCGTTCATGTGGCTTGTATACTGCTACAGATTTAGAAACTTAGAAGATGAGTTTACTTTATAGGAGTACATTTGTCAACACAGCCTATAGCTTCTATATCATTGTGCTGCATGATAGGTGTGCTCCTTACCCATTGTCCTTTATCTAGGATGCTACTCCAGCGTCATGAGGTAAGCTACCAAGTCGGCCAGTTGTTGCTCTGTCAGCAAATCGCTATAGTTGCGCACCATGATACTATCCTGATAGCCATTGATGACATAGGCGTAGGGATCAACAATGGATGCATACAGGTATTCCTCTGCCGATTGGTCGGGCACACGTTGCTCGGCACGCAGGGCAATGCCGCTGAGGTTGGGGGCGACTATCTCTTCCTCGCCGGGGTTGATGACATGGCATGTGCTGCATGTGGGAGCGCCAGTCAATTGCTGCGTCTTGTTGAACAATTCTTTGCCAACCTCTGGGTCTCCTTGCCCAAGTTTGCTGCTCTTATCTACGCTACGTGCTTGCCCACCACATGCAGCGAGCACCAAGAGTAACACGACTATCAAAACAACTGTTTTGTGCATACTAATCCTTCTCCATACTTTGTCTTGCGCCAAGATACCAAGAATCATTACTGTATCGCTCTATCGCTCTATCGCTTTCCCGCTTCACTCATGCACGAATGACAACTACGCTGTGTCTGCTTGGGGTTGTGGCGTGCTCCGTGGTAGTGCGATGTTGCACAGCCTTTCGGACGAAACCTGTAGCCCTCACGGATTTGCATTAAGATAGAGATAAGCGTATTATCCTGCAACGAATCAATTTCATCCAAGACAGCTCGCAGCGTTGCAGCGTACCAGCAAAGAATAATAGACTTACCCCTACGCTCTCTCACCCCCCACCGCTGCCGTCCACGAATAGAAAACGAATAAACGAATGCGCTCTCTCCTAAACCTTGACAGTAGGGGTGTGAGATGCTATTATAACAAAAGCGCACCACTTATCGAGAACCTCTAAATCCTTCCGTTTGTCATAGGGGAGCCTTTTTTAATTAAGAACCGCCAAGACGCCAAGATATAAAAAAAGGAACATGCAATGCTTTGCTGGTACGCTACAGGGGGGCGGGCTGTCTTGCAACCGTGCCATGGGTGGTAGCATATAGTGCCATTCCGGTCTGCACGGATCTTCTGTGTTAAACCAACGTTTCATCTATCTTGTCTTCCTCTATTCCCTACATCATCAGCGAAAAGCCCCCATCTACAATGATGGTTTGACCACGTATCATACTTGCAGCGGGTGAACAGAGAAACGCTACTACATTGGCTATGTCTTCAGGCGCGACGAGGCGGTCTACTGGTGTGCGCCTATAGCCTGCATCAAGCATAGCCTGCCCACTATCGGGAAAGTGCTTGAGGGCTTCCGTTTCAACAATGCTGGCGCTGACAGCATTGACGACAATATGTTGCGGGGCTAGTTCCACGGCTAGGTAGCGGGTTAGGGCCTCAATAGCCGCTTTGCTTACCCCTACGGCTACATAGTTGGGCAATACCATAAAACTGCCCAAACTACTCACGCTGACAATTGCCCCACCACCCCGTTGTGTCATCATCGGTGCCGCCCGTTGCGCACAGAGCAACACCGAACGGGCATTGACATTGAGCGTCCAATCCCACCCCTTGGCATCTTGCTGCATAGCAGAGCGCAAAAAACCACTTGCAGCATTGCACACCAATATATCAAGCCCACCAACCTGTGCTTGGACTTTCTCAAACAGGGCATCTATCTTTTTTTCCTCACCTACATGCGCTTTGATGACGAAAGCTCGCCTTCCAAGTGCGCGGATTTGTTCGGCTGTTTCTTCGGCTGCTGTGCGGTTGCGGAAAAAGTTGACGATGATATCTGCGCCACATCGAGCAAGATGAAGCGCTATGGTTCGCCCGATGCCGCGTGATGAACCAGTAACAAGGGCTATTTTATCTGTAAAATCCATGTACCTTTCCTTACAATTATTGCAAATTCTCCCGATACTCCATTATACTCTACATCATGGTATACTCATGTCAAGTACACTCTTTGTTCCCTTCAACACACGCTGGGAAGAGCTAGAAGACAGCTCGCACACTTGTATCGTCACAGCAAAGCATTGCATGTTCCCTTCTTCATAGCTTTGCGTTGCTGGTACGCTGCAATGCTGCGAGCTGTCTTGGGGTGTTTCAGACTATTCTTTTGTAAGGAGTAATTGTTGACAAAAACCAAATCCGCTACAAAAACCTTAATTGATGTGTTGAGTGCGGGCTATACGGGCCTTAATCGGCGTTTATGGGTACTCATTATTCCAATTGGGATAAATGTGTATCTTTGGCTTGGGTCCCGACTCTCGTTGGCCCCGTTTATGAGCATGCTGCATGATACGGTAGCCACTGTCGTATCGTTTCTGAGCCAAGACCCGCTTACACAAGAACAACTTGCGGTAAGTATAACCAATGCCGATATGCGCATACCGCTGGCTGTGTTAAACCTCGTTCCAGTCCTGCCCGCTGGTTTAGTAAACAACACCTTGGTTGAAAACCAGCATAGTATCTACATCCATGGTTTGAGTGGGGCAATATTCACCGTTATTGTCATCAACCTGCTGGCGCTACTCCTCAGTAGCATGTTTCTCACCGTGCTAGTAAGTGGTGTGCGCAATGAATCATGTGCTTTTGCAGATTGTGGGAGCAGAGCAATGCAAGCGGCACTGTACATTGTTGGCTACCTGCTCCTTCTTGCAGGTCTCATAGTGTTGCTCAGTCTCCCTACCATTGTGTTTATGTCAACATTTGCAATGCTATTGCCCGAAGCCAAAACCGTTGTGCTTGTGTTCTTTTTTGTTATAGGGTTTTGGGCCTATCTCTATGCGGGATTCGGCATAGAAGCTATTGTTATCAACGAAGTAGGTCCCCTACGAGCATTCTTCAGGAGCATACGCATGGTACGGCACAACCTGTTGAGTGCTATCGGGTTGGTGCTGCTCACCTTTATCATTATGAGTGGCTTTGGCATTGTCTGGAATATACTTTCAAACAATTATATAGGATGGGGTATTGCAGTGATAGGGTGTGCCTATATCGGTAGTGGATTATCGGCTGCACGACTTGTATTCTACCGCGAGCACTCAGTGCGTTAGGTATGGCTCGTTCTTTCTCACGCAAAGATAAGAAATAAACCATAGAGCAGACAAAGAACATGAAGGAAATACAATGAATAGTGTTCTTTGGCGGGTGGATTATCTTGTTGGCATGGTATGAGGATGAACGAACCCTACTTTTAAGAGAACATAGGTTTGTTTTCTGCACCGCTTTGGCACGAAATATGGTACAATACAGAGTGGCAAAAGGTAGCCTATACCCATAGCAATAGAGCAATGTAACCGCCAAGACAGGTCGCAGCATTGCAGCGTACGAGCAAAGAATTGCATGTTCCTTTTTTATAGCTTTGCGTTCTTTGCGGCTTGGCGCGAGGTCTTCATGAAAAAAGAGGGACAGAAACGCGATACCCTGTCGGTGTGTGTTGCTATGGGTGCTGTGGCAATGTTTTTTATGCGAAAAGAAACGCAATCTACATGATATGAGGAGAAAGCATGTCAACGACAACCCTAGACGACGTGTTACCCCAAACCTATGATGCGAGTCAAATGACGGTGCTTGAGGGGCTTGAGGCTGTACGTCGCAGGCCTGGTATGTATATCGGTCCAACCGACATCAACGGTCTCCACCACATGATCCGCGAGGTGGTAGATAATTCAGTTGATGAGGCACTGGCTGGCGAAGCAAATGCTATTGAAATTATTATCCATCAAGATTTATCTGTATCGGTGAGTGACAATGGGCGTGGTATCCCCGTAGATATACACCCTAAGCATAAAGTGTCGGCGCTTGAATTGGCCACGACCATACTGCATGCAGGCGGAAAGTTTGGCGAAGGTGGCTACAAAGTTTCATCTGGGTTGCATGGTGTTGGTCTCTCGGTGGTGAATGGGCTATCGGAGTGGATGCGGGCCGAGGTTAAGCGCCATGGACAACTCTGGATGCAAGCGTATGTCACCGGCAAGCCACTGGAGCCGGTGAAGGCTATTGGCCCTGCAGAGGGAACAGGTACGACTATTCGCTTCATGCCAGATGCAGCTATCTTTAAGGATGGGATAGAGTATAACTTCCGCGTGCTAGCGCAACGCTTTCGTGAGATGGCCTACTTGACAAAGGGCTTGCGTTTTCACTTTGTGGATGAGCGCACCGACAATGAGGTTAGTTTTTACTTCGAGGGGGGTATTATCTCCTACGTGCGTCATTTGAATAGAGACAAGAAGGTTTTGCACCGCCATCCGTTCTATGTTGAGCGCACGCAAGACGATGTGGCTGTTGAAGTGGCAATGCAATATACCGAATCCTACGATACTGATTCTATCTACCCATTTGCCAACAATATCAACAATGTGGATGGTGGGGCACATCTAACAGGCTTTCGCACGGCCTTGACGCGGGTTATCAATAATTATGCCCGTGGCAAGAATATGCTGAAGGAAAATGAGGCAAACCTCACGGGTGACGATGTGCGCGAGGGCTTAACGGCGGTTATTAGTGTGAAGCTGAAGGATCCGCAGTTTAGTTCGCAGACGAAGGAAAAGTTGGTTAGCCCCGAGGCAACCAGTGCGGTTGCCGGTGTGGTCAGTGATGCGTTTGCGGCTTGGCTCGATGAAAACCCCTCTGATTCTAAGCGCATTATTGAAAAGGCGATTATGGCAGCACGCACGCGCTTGGCGGTGCAAAAGGTACGTGAAACGTCGCGCAAGAGTGCTATGGATGGCTTTTCGCTGCCGGGCAAGCTGGCGGACTGTTCCGATACGAATCCGGAAAACTGTGAGTTACTCGTGGTAGAGGGTGATAGTGCGGGTGGCAGTGCCAAGCAGGGGCGCGACCGTCGGTTTCAGGCAATTTTGCCGTTGCGCGGTAAAATTCTGAATGTGGAGAAGAGTCGCCTAGATAAAATGCTATCGAATGAGGAAGTAAAGGCGCTCATTACAGCGATTGGGGCAGCGATTGGCGACCAGTTTACGCTTGAGAAGCTGCGCTACCATCGCATTATTCTGCTGTGTGATGCTGATGTGGACGGGAGCCATATCCGCACGTTGCTGCTGACATTCTTCTTTCGCTACATGCGCCCACTCATTACGCAGGGGCACTTGTATATTGCGCAGCCGCCGTTGTATCGCATTAAGCATGGCAAGACGCAGGTGTATACGTTTTCAGATGCGCAGCGCGATGACTATTTGGCGAAGCTACCCGAGGGAGCCAAGGTGGATATTCAGCGCTACAAAGGTTTGGGTGAGATGAATCCGCAGCAGTTGTGGGATACGACGTTGAAGCCAGAGGACCGCGTGTTGTTGCAGGTGACGCTGGAAGATGCGCAGGAAGCCGATGACACATTTACGATGCTGATGGGCGATATGGTGCTGCCACGCAAGAAGTTCATTCAGGCGCACGCGTCGGAGGTGAAGAATTTGGATATTTAGCAGTATGTTTCGCACTAATATCAGATTGTATAGGAACAAGAGCACCCATGTGAGATAAGCCTACATTCTCTACATTTGTTGAGAACCATGACCTCTTTCAAAACTACTATGCCGCTGACACTAGGGCAAGCCCTAATGAGTTGTGACGTGCTGCGCGTGCCGATTCTGCCGATGCACAGAGCAATAGATAGAAGCTTCCCGCTGGAGCAGGTCGCTGAAGCGCACCGCTATGTTGAGGCAGGGCATCTGCCCAATGCCTTTATCACTCGTGTAAGATTAAAGTTGTACCTTATTTCTGTTCCAGTGCTACCCTGTGGTGAAGAAAAAAGATATGTAGGAGCACTCAATCCAACGTTGGCGCACCGGGCAGATAGCGTTTATTCTCTCCGCGCATAGGCAAGAACATGCTATCGCCCTTCCAGAGCAAATAGCCCGATAGCGCTATGCCCACTATGCACAACGCCAAGCCCAACGGCACATCCCACGGGCGGTAGCGAAACTCGACGGTATGCTTGCCCGCTGGCACATCTACCGATAGCCATGGTTCCTCTTCCCGCAGCACCGCTGGCTGACCGTCTATAGATACCTTCCAGCCAGACCACATGTTTTCGTGTATGGTGAGGATACCGGGCATATCTATATCGCAGGTGACGTTGATATGCCCACCGGCACCTTGCGCTTCACATACTCGGCGTTCTACATTTACTTGCTGTACCGTTGCATACTGCACAGCATCATCAAGACGCCCATAGATGGGTATGCCCTGCACATGCGAAAGCAAGGTAACGTCGGGTGGCACTGGCTCTTGCGGATGGAGCGCCAGCCGTGTTGTTGGTGGCAGTGGGCGCCCTTTCCATCCCCACGGGCAGCCACCATTGGATAGCTTCAAGCCCATACCCACACCAGTAGCCGTGTAATCAAATCCGCCATTGGGGATAGTCACCCATTGCAAGCTCGGTGTTTGCAGTGTCTCAAGCACCGGGTAGATTTCGGGGGGTATAGGGCGCGTCTCAATCCATTCGCTAACAAACGCTCGCCCCTGTAACAATGCGAACACGAGAGGCACAATGAGAAGCCAGCGCATATCAAGAAGCCACGTGGATGATGTGGGTGCTTGTCTGCCTTGCCCAACGTGTACACGCAACAATGGCGCATGCATCAGCTTATCTAGCCCAATAGCCGAAAGCGCCAACAACGGTGGCACAGCTATGCCAGCAATCATGGGGTAGTAGCGAATACCATAGAGTTGCTTCGACAGCCATTCGGGCCCGACCGTGGATAGATAGTCAAGGGGTTTTTCACTGGCAAACCAGAGCGGTAGGAATGTGCTGATAATGAAAAAGACAATAGCTTGACGTTCGTGCTGGCTGCGTCCACTATGTATGGACCATATGGCGAGGATAATGGCAACCCACCCAACATAGTTGATATAGAGCCACGGATGCTGAAACTTTTCAAGCTCTGGGTTGAGATAAAATTGGTAGTCGTTGATGACAAGGTTAAAGATGACGTAGGTGAAGGGTTGCCCGACTTCGAGCACGGTAGCTCTGAATTTGTCAAACATGGGTAAGAAATGGATGAATGGTACCAAAAACGGTGCTGCAATGAGTAAACCTATGACACCCGCAAGCGCATAGCGTTTCATGAGCAGTTTGGTGTTGGCCGGGTTCCAGAAGAGCAGTAATAGCACAGCCGGCATGGTAAGAACGAGGCCAATTTGCAGATAGCCCTGCCCGCTGAGGAGAGCCAAGCCAAGAACTATGCCAAGCACAACAGCCATACGGCGGCTACCCGTGCGGCTAACGGCGAGCAGGGGAGCAAACACAAGCGCACAAGCAGCAGTGGAAAGCACGAGCCCGAATGTGCCTAGCTCGATACGCGATAGGTGCCCGGCGACCACGGCCATACAACCGCTCCATAGGCGTGCGGCCCACCCTAGGCGCAATTCATAGGCAAGCCACCACTGGGCAAAGCCGGCCATCAGGAAGGAGCCAATCAGGGCTAGCTTGGTGCCATTGTAGACGCCCCATAGCAGGTTGGTGATGATGACTAGCGGGTGTAGCATGCCGCCGTAGACATCTACGAACGACGGATAGCCACCACGGATATTGCCATTCCATAGGCTACATATACCGCATTCTTTGAAGTATGTCCAGAGGTGATGGCTTTGTATGGCCATGAGGTATTCGTTGGCCGGTTGAAAGGATGAAGGTATCACCATTGGGTCCATGTTTAGGTAGGGCTTGGTGATGAAGAGAGTCCAGAGAACCAAAATCAGCAGTTCGCCGCTGATATGTAGGTAGATTTTGTCCCATTTGTGTTGCATACTCGGTACTCCTGTTGGGGATGAGTATACACGGCTATGCGGCTACGGTCAAGTGACACATGGGAAAAGACATGGAGCACCGACTTCTAGCCGCAAACCGACTGGAGTCGGTGCTCCCCACGAAACCGCTCGTAGCACCGACTTCTAGCCGGAGACCGACAGGATGTCAGTGTTACACAGTTGGAGACGTTGCGTGCAACGTCTCTACGGGGCCGGGTAGGCTATATCTCACCAAACAAATACGATAAGAACGTGATGAGCGTCCATTGCACATCCACGCCCGGCATAGGGACACCTTGCACATGGCAACTCTCACAATTTGGATTTTCTGGCTTATGCGGTGTGCGTACACTGTGCATACTGTGGCAATCTACACAATGGCGTTGATAGGGCGTACCACTGTGACAGGTGATACATCCCGCATTTGATTCGTGCTCCATTTCGACGTTGTGGGTGACATGACAGTGAACACATGCAAAGCGGGGGCCCTTGTCGCGGTCGCGTTCTTGCAACGGTATGGCATGGCTGGTTTGGGGGAGCATATCGGCCACCTCAGCATCGCCAATGGCCGTGCTACCATCAGCCGTATGGTGCATCAACACAATGTTGTAGAGCGCTTGGTGTTCCTGTACAGGTATGTCAAGCTGCTGCACATCTACGTCTGAACGCGCACGTGCATTATCTACTCCATCGAACCGAACGGATTGCAGGATGCTTTCAAATGCCTCATCAACATCCCACCTATCGGGAGGCGACGCAATACCAATCATCACAAAGGTATGTTTTTCGCCAACTTTGGCCACAGCAACGCGCCCTTTCACCTCTTCTACATCCAGATCGCCAAACCCAATGCCCGCAAACGAAGCGGTACGGGCTGGTGCGCCTCCAATTTCTATATCTTCCTCATCTGTGAACTCGATCTCGGCCGTTTCATCTTCAAAGTTGGTGAACATGGCGTCGAGAAATTCCGTCGTCACCGTCATTTTTGACGTTTTGACATTGGGGATGTTGAGGTTTTTTACCAAATCATGCCGGACGGCAATGACTGGGCCATGCTCATAGGCTGCATCTTCTGGTCGCGTTATCAGCGTCTTATCAAACACGCCAATATGCCACCCCTCGACAGGCTGAAAAGCAACCCCATTATCAGCGACGACGTACCCATCTGCATTGGGCGTAACTGTGTCACCTGGCGCGATGGTAGCTGTGGGTACGGGAGCATCACTCACCTCATCTTCTGTCAGCGTCAATAGATAGGCGACCAAGTGATCAATGTCCTCGGTTTGCAACACTTCGCCAAAATCTTTTTTGGCAATACTGAGCATCAGGTCTGGCTCAAATCCTTCTACCACATGCTCATCATGTTTGATGATAGACCGATGCAAATACTCAACCGCCGACTGCCCTTCGACACGAGTTCCTGCATGGTCAGCGATACCGGCTAGGTTGGGGCCTATCAAGACGCCCAAGTTGGCATCTACAAAGTGGCACGTTTTGCAGGCTACAAATACCTCTTCTGTTTCTGGTTGCTCTTCAGCATGAAAGTAGGCTTTGCCTTGCTCTGGGTCTCCTACCTCAAGACTGATAGGTGTAGAGTCTGATTCGGCGGCGTCGGCTGGTTCGTCTGTCGGTTCTTTGTCGGCTTTATTTGTTTCTTCAGAACGACTGTCAGCAACGGCAGTGGGTGCAGGAGATTGTTTGGGGCTGGCGGTGGGCGACTCGTCGGCCGGTGTAGGTGGTGCGTCATCTGTTGTAGCATTCTCGCTATTTGCAGCCCTACAACCGACCAATACGACGAGCACAAGGGTTACGATTCCAATTGTTTGCAGTATGCGATGCATATTTCCCTCCTTTTGTGTAGCTCACGCACAGATGCACAGATGGGCAGATGGGCAGATGCACAGATGCACAGATTGCTGCGAGCTGTCTTGTATGGAATACCTATGAAAAACAATAAAGGGTCGAAGGCTCTTGCCCTCGACCCTTGAGTTGCAATGTATACATTGTAGAGACGTTGCATGTAACGTCGTTATTCACCCTCTTTGAGCATGCTACGGCGGCGCAAGAATGCCCCAAACGCAGCAGCGGCAACACCGGCAGCGCCAGCCCACAGCGGCACTTGTGTACCAACGCCAGATACTGGTAGTGGTGTGGGGGTAGCTTTTGCGGATGTTTCAGCAGCACTCTCGGTAGCACCACCAATGGGGCTACCATCCTCAGCCTGCACGACAATAACACTGGCGCGTGCGGGGGCTTTGCCATCTGGCCAGGTGCTCACCGGGTCATCAAACGTGCCACCTTCGCCAGGGTGTTGCACGGCAATAAACAGCGTTGTGTTATCGGGTGTGAACAATGGACCACACGTCTCACTACCGGCAACACTAGAGAAGAATTGCTGCACGTGGCCACGCTCAGCCCCTTCCACGGGCACCATGTGGAGGGCGTCATTTGATGCTATGGTGGACTCTTTGCCCTGACCGTCGGTAGCAATCCACAGATTACCTGCATTGTCAAAGGTGCAGTTATCGGGGCAGGAAATGGGGCTAACTTTCGTCTTATCATACCCGGCAAAGTAGGTGTCTTCATCCTCGGGTTTGCCACAGAGTAAAAGGATTTCCCATGCAAAGGTAATGGCTGAATGGTCGTCGCCATCTTCTGTTAGTTCAATGACGTGGCCGGTTGCGTTCTCTGGGCGTGGGTTGGGAGCGTTCTCGTCGCCCGGTTCACGCTTGGTGTTGTTCGTCAACATGATGTAGACTTTCTTGTTGACAGGGTTGGTTTCCACATCTTCTGGGCGGTCCATTGGGGTAGCTTCGAGCAAGTCCGCTGCCAAGCGTGTTTTGATGAGTACATCGGCTTGGGTTTCAAAGCCATTGTCGGCCGTCAAGGGACCTTCGCCCTGTATGAGTGGCATCCATTCGCCAGAACCATCATCATTGAACTTGGCTACGTAGAGCGTGCCAGAGTCTAGTAGGTCCATGTTTGCTTCGTGGTCACTTGAGTCGAATGTGCCATCGGTGATGAACTTATAGACATACTCGAAGCGTGCATCGTCGCCGGTATAGCAGACCACGCGGTCATCTGATGCTACAACGGTTGTGGCGGCCTCGTGACGAAAGCGGCCAAGGGCAGTGCGTTTCTTTGGCGTCGAGTCGGGATCGTATGGGTCAATCTCTACGACCCACCCATAGCGATTGGGTTCATTTGGCTCTTTGCCCAAGTCGAACCGGTCATAGTACTTGCTCCAATGCAAGTCTGAAGCACCAGTTGGTAGCCCGTAGCGTTCGTGGATTGCCTTGACCGGGTTATCATCAGCAACATCATCTAGGTTGGAGAAATACTGATGGAAGTTTTCTTCAGCAGTAAGGTATGTTCCCCATGGGGTCCATCCGCCGGCACAGTTATTCATTGTGCCTGAAACCTTGGTGCCAGTTGAATCTTCACTGGTTTGGAGCAGTTCGTGGCCAGCGGCAGGGCCGGTAATGTCAGCCTCAGTTGTGGCGGTAATGCGGCGGTTGTAGGACGATGTTTTGTCATAGGACCATGTACCTTTTGAGTCGCGCTTAATCTCTACCACAGTAACCCCATGGGCCGCAAGCTCAATATCTACCTGTTCTTGCGTGGGGCCGGCTTCAAAGTCATAGTCCCTGAACATGAGGTCGGGGCTAGAATATTCGTGATTCACGACCAAGATACCATGGTCTGAAGAATCGGAACCTTCCGGCAATGGGAAAAATGCAATCATATCGTTGTCAATACCAAACTGCTCGGCTTGAGCTTCCGGGGTTTGGTTATCTACATCAAACTCTGGTGCATCTGGTGTCAATGGGTCGCCCCAACGCAATAACACCTCATACTTGTAGCCATCGGGAAGCACAATCTTATCAACGTCTGTTGGCTGTGCTTTTATGGCTTCAAAACCAAGCGGGCGAGTCAATGGTGTAGCACTAGCTTGGGCGGCCTGCCCATGCAATGATGCTGTTGCTGCTGCTCCTGCTGTAGTGACAACAGCACCTTTCAGCAACCCACGACGGCTGAAACGACGCTGCACAATGGACTCAAACGTTTCCCCACACTTTCTTGCCGAAGAAACTTGTTTCGGATCAGTACATCCGTGTTCTTCCTGGATTTCCATACGTCTTGCCTCCTTACAAAATACTTTGATCAAGACAACTTGCCTTGTAACACAGGCTTCTTAACCTGTGATGCAGCACAATCACAAAAATATGTCTGCCATGTGACGTGGCAAGGCAACGTGATGACCTTACCCAACGATACACTGTAGCCGTTCTGTATTAACATACATTGATGAAGTGTTAAGAACATGTTAAGTGTTTGTAAATATCTGCTTAACAAATAGAGATTTTTCTATGTAGTGGTATAATGCTCCCAGCTGTATTACAGTTTTTAAGGATAACGTATGACGAGAGGACAAAAGGAGATTTCTGTTGTTGTGCCTGCATATAACGAGGAACATGGTATTGCTCCCGTTTTGCAGCAACTAACGACGCTCTTATCAACGAGCGGGTGGCTCTATGAAATTATCGTGGTAGATGATAGCTCACAAGATAAAACCGCAGAGATAGTAGAGACACATAGTGGTATCACCTTGTTGCGACATAAAGTGAATCGTGGCTATGGCGCAGCACTTAAAACCGGCATTCGCCATGCCCAATATGAACTGATATGCATAACCGATGCGGATGGTAGCTACCCCAATGAGCGTATCATTGAGCTGGCCGAGCTTCTACTCCAGAACGAAGGCGACATGGTCGTAGGTTCTCGCACAGGCGAGCATGTTGCCATCCCATTAGTACGTCGTCCTGCCAAGTGGGTTATTGGGCAACTTGCAAACTATGTTGCCGATTATCACATTCCCGACATCAATTCGGGGCTACGGCTGTTTAGGCGTTCGGTTGCGCTCTTATTCAATGGTGTGTTACCTGATGGGTTTTCATTTACTACGACTATCACCCTAGCTATGTTGACGAATAACTATTTGGTAGATTATGTACCCATCAACTATCACCCGCGCATAGGCAAATCGAAGATCAAGCCTATCCGTGATACACTCAACTTTGTCCAGTTGATTATGCGGATTGCGCTGTATTTTGCGCCAATCAAAATCTTTCTGCCATTGAGTGGGTTATTAGTGCTTGCAGCCATGATATGGGGTGGGTTTACTTACTTTGTGCTTGAGCAATTGGCCGATGTGACGACTATAATCTTAGCAATGGCTGCATTGCAAGTTGCTATCACTGGTCTGCTTGCCGAACTCATCAACCACCGCTTGCCCGGAGGGTACCGAAAAGATGCATAGAGAAAAGCTCACGTCTTACGCAGGAAACCGGCGAGTGATACTGGTTTGAGCATCCAAGCGAGTGCGCCTATCATGCCACCGCCCATATAAAAGGTAGCGAATACAAGGAGCGAGAAGCCAAGCGATTGTGCTGCGGGCACGCCAACCATACCCAGATAGGCTATCATCGTTGCTTCGCGTGTGCCCAAGCCCGATATGGAGATGGGCAAGAGCGTCACTAGGCTGCCAAGCGCAACAGCGTATGTCACTCTGAGAAAGCCGGCTTCAATATCAAGCGCCAATGCTAAGAGGTAGCATTGCCCAAAAAAGATAGCATAGGCAACGACCGTGAGTACACTCGCAATCAGTAGCCGTTGCCACGTCAATTGGCGCATGCCAGCACGCATAGTGGCGAGCCAACCATCTAGGGCAAACAGCTTTTGCCCTAACGCACCAAACCGCATGCCTATATGCTGAAACCAACCAAACGTTGTATTGTTGAGAAAGAGCATCATTGGCACCGTCAACAAGAGCGTTGAAACCACACATGCCAACACATAGCGACTGGTTGCACCGCCACCGGCAAGTGCGAGTGAGAAAAAGGCTGCTCCGCCGACGAGGAGCAGCATGTACAAATCAAACAACCGGTCGGCCAATACACTCGAAAAGGCTTGCGCGGAGGAAACGCCACAATCTTGGCTTACATGCACTGCCTTGACGAACTCGCCCAAGCGCCCAGGCGTGAGAAACCCGATAAACAAGCTCCCAAAGTAGGAAAGAAATGCGGGACCAATGGCAAATGATATGCCTTGAGCATGCAATATCCCTTGCCAGCGCACTGTTTTGGTGAAAATGAGTGGCACAATCATGCTAAGGGATAGGATAAGGAGTGGAACATGGGCGCTACGCACAACCCGGAACATCTCTTGCATATCAACGCGCCAGAGCAACACACCCAAGAGGACTAAACCTACTGCGCGTAGCAACCTCCCTCCCGTACTGGCGTTGTTTGTTTGGTTTGTCTTTTTCATTCGTTTTTCTTGCGCCCGATCAAAATGCGGCGCAACCCGACCCAATGCATCAGAGTGCGTTTGGTTCGTTGCTCGACCCACTCGCCAACCTTGACGAGTATATCGGGCCCGCCGGGGATGAACACGGTTGTTTCTGCTTGCTCTATCTCGAAACCAGCCGCCTCGACCATTTTCCTCAGCTGTCGGTAGGGGATAAAGCGATGTGGTCCTTCCGAGTGGTGCATTTCGGTGATAGCCGCTAACGCATGCACCGGCTCCCACGCAACGCTTGGCGTGGTTAGAATGAGCGTCCCACCCGGCCTTGTGACACGGCCTAGTTCAGCAATCAACAACTCCGGCTTGGGGAAATGCTCGACCGTCTCAAAATTGAGCACTGCATCAAAAGCCCCATCCTCAAAAGGCAATGTATAATCTGACAGTGGCACCCACACAAAATCGTGAAACCCTGCTTCAAGCAAACGTTGCGTGCAAATTTCCCCCATCTTGCGCGATACATCGGCACACACAGCCGAGCGTACTTTGCCATGCTGATAGAAATAGAGCGTACCATTGCCTGTGCGGGCGCACACATCGAGCACACGTGAGCCATCGGGCACATTGCTCAGACGCAGCCCATCAACAAAGCGCCGAAAGTATGAATAAGTTTCAGCATTGATGTCGTCGTAATCCTCGGTACTATCCCAATGCGCTCCAACATCGGCAAATGTCCAATCAGAACGCATCCAGTGACCAATCTCCTCAACCGTTCTCTTCCACATAGAAATGAACTTCATGCAATCCTTTCCTTTTTACTGGCTTTGAAACACGCTTCCATGTTTTCCTCAGTGTATTAAACAGCGGCCCCAGAATAGCAATGGGCACCAACTCAACGATCCGTCGTGCAGTATACGTTCCGCATAGGGCAAACAAGGTTGTGATGACTCGTTCGGTGAGACGCCGCGAAAGGGGGATGTGAGAGGGGCGATAGCCATATGTTGGCACAGGTTGGCCGGCCGCTTTGCGCCATTCCATACGAATGAAAGCGCCACGTTTCTTAAAATCCAGCATATGCCCATGCATCGCAAGTGCTTTTTCGAGTGAAACCGTCTGGAGATGCACCAAATCACGCTCGTGCATAGCGGTCAGCACTTCTTCGCCTTTGTGCGAACGCGACACGACAACAGAAAAGCCACCACCCTGAACCTCATATTCGGGACTCCAAGCATCCCCAACGGATATATCGGTTAGCTCATTCGTAAAATCAACCGATAGCAAACTATGGCGCGTGATGTAAAAGGGGATGAGATAGTTGTAATAGAACTTTTCGGCCCGCAGAACCTTTCCAGAGCGGGTTTTTATTTGCAAGTAGCCCGGCCACTCACCTTCGCGGTAGCGCAATTCTGTTATTTCATGCACATCTTGCACCCCATTAGAGCGCAGATAGCTTTCAACTGCGGCAAAATAGGTGCAGGTGCCAACGTAGGGGCCAAGCACATAGTTCACCTTTTGCACTGCTGGGTGCCCAAGTTGCTGCAAACGGCGCAGAGATGCTACTTGGTCTGGCAACCCAACGTAGGCCAGCCGGCCATCAAATGCCTCCATCTGCTCCAATATGGTGTTGACTGGCACGGGGGCATACACACTTTGACTGGCTGCCATGATTTCTTCTGGGGTGCGGGCGATGATTGGCTCTGCCTGCCATGGCTGTGGCTGCCCTTGGCGCACCACGACAGCCCCATCAACCAAGCCTTGCTCAAGCAAGTAGAGCAACGTTTGGGTTATGACGCCACCGGAAGCGCCATGTCGTCGGACCTCTGGTATGCTTGCGTACCCGATGTAGGTGTGCTGATAACACCCAGTGAACCAGTTGCTTGGGTATTCGCCGAAAACGCTGCGGCACAAATCGGGGTAGTGTATGCCATAGCCGGGGCAGGCATCGAGCACGATTGGCGGCAGCGATATGGGCGATTGGTGGTGTGTAGGCACGGGTATTGGGCCCCATTGCGTCGCTTGCATGCGCAGAGCGCCCTTGGAGAGGCCAATACATGTGCCACAATGCGTACACAGCCCCGGACGTATAACCTCGGCTTCTAGCCGATTGAAGACCGTGTCGGAGCCGGTCTGATGAATCGTATGTTCGTTTATCATATATTATTTGTGATACTTATTACGATACTGTGTATCCTCTGTGTTCCCCCGTGCGCTCTGTGGTTGATACGGTATTTTCACCACAGGGTACACAGTGGCTCTGTATTTGATACTCCCCGTGCAAATCCAACGTAGCATTCAAGAACGAGATAAGAATGCTGGTTTGGTGCTCGTCGCCAAAAATTTTCTTGAAGGCGACATCATTCTTAGGATTGACAAATTTCATACTTCATTTCCTCGGTACAAGACAGCCCGCAGCATGAGCATTGGAGCGTGCCAGCAAAGAATCGCCTGTTCCCTTCTTTATACCTTTGCGTTCTTTGCGCGAGGTCTTACTAAAAAAGAAACTGGTTGCTATTGTACCACATCCTTATTATGCGATGTTACTACCGCTAGTGCTACCTTGACAGAATTGCTATTAACGAGTACTCTACAGGCGCTTTCATACTTTTGTATGGCGTTACAGGGAAATGTGATGTTCCCATGGGTATAGCCAAAGATATGCAGCACCATGCATGTGTAGACCATTATCATACAACCTATCAACCGACTAATGGGCAGGAACATGAGGAACCCTGCGAACTTTCCATCGTTATGCCCTGTCTGAACGAAGCAGAAACCATTGGCATGTGCATAGACAAAGCCCAATCGTGGTTGAGGCAGCATGCTGTTCATGGCGAAATAATTGTCGCCGACAACGGTAGCACAGATGGCTCACAAGACATAGCTAAACGTAACGGGGCCCGTCTTGTCCATATACCCCAAAAAGGCTATGGCAGTGCGCTTATGGGAGGTATCGCCGCTGCACGCGGGTCCCACATTATCATGGGCGACGCCGACGATAGCTACGATTTTAGCAACCTTAGCCCGTTCCTCGACAAGTTGCGTGAGGGTGCCGACCTTGTCATGGGCAACCGCTTCAAAGGAAGCATCGAACCCGGCGCAATGCCACCGTTGCACCGCTACCTTGGCAATCCTGTTTTGACGGGCATTGGCAAACTGTTTTTTCGTAGCCCATGCGGTGATTTTCACTGTGGACTGCGCGGTTTTCGCAAGGATGCTGTCATAGCGTTGGATTTACGCACCACGGGCATGGAGTTTGCGAGTGAAATGGTGGTCAAGGCAACCCTGAACAATTTACGCATCACAGAAGTACCGACAACGCTCTTTCCCGATGGGCGCAGTCGCCCACCGCATCTGCGAAGCTGGCGCGATGGGTGGCGACACCTACGCTTTCTCTTGCTCTATAGCCCCCGCTGGCTCTTCTTCTACCCCGGCATAGCGCTCATATTTGTTGGTCTCGTCACGGGCTTATGGCTCCTACCTGCTCCCCAAACTATAGGTACTGTCACCTTTGATGTACATACCTTGCTCTATGCGGCTGGCGCAATTATTATTGGCTTTCAAGCCGTCACCTTTGCAGCATTCACCAAGGTGTTTGCTATCAGCACACACCTCATCCCTGAAGATGAGCGCTTGGATGCTATGGGGCATGTTTTTAGCCTTGAGGCCGGATTGATCATCGGTAGCATCTGTGTTACCGTTGGCTTGCTTGGCTCACTCTATGCTGTCGGCGATTGGGGTGCGCAGTCGTTTGGCAACCTGGACCCATCCACAACCCTGCGCATTGTCATTCCCGCTGTCACGCTGCTTATGCTGGGGTGTCAAGTCATGTTGGCAAGCTTCTTTTTGAGTGTATTGGGATTGAAACGACAATAAGACAAAGCATATGGAATAGAAACCAAAATTCATCAAACTGTCATCAGAAATGCTAGGAACTTCTCGGTAATGTAACGTTTACCACTATAGCACTGCTAGGATGTCAAACTAGATTACATGAACAATCTGTGTTCAGCAGTGTCTATCCTGTAGTTCTTTTTTTATAGTTTCTTCTAGCATATCGGGTGGTAGTATGTTTACGTTTACGGCATATAGCAGAGTATCTTTGAAACAAACGGTGTTGAACAATCATACAACGACACGCTTCATAACGGTAGCTCTCTTCATGGTCAGTATTACCATTGTTGGGGGCGCTCTCTTTCTCTTATCCGACGCTGGAGTATTATCACCATCACAGCAAAACCATGGTGTGCCGCAGCATGCGCATGCTCCTAAGCAGGCGCATAGGTCGTCTTTTCCCTCGGCAACGGTGTATTTGCCATTGTTGCTAAAGCAAGATACGTCCCCCCTTGAGAGAACGTTTGAAGACAGTACCCCCATTTGGGTGCATGACCATGCACCAGACCCGCACGAAATAGCCATGTTTCGCCATACCTTCACACTCAATGCCCCCCTCACAAGCACCCAACTAGCCATGTTTGCCGATACGCGCTACGAAGTATGGGTTGATGGTGCATGGGTAGGGCGTGGACCGGCACGGTTTTCGTTGCACACACGAGAATACGACACCTACCACCTCGACACGCTCGCCCCCGGCACACATCTCATCGCCGTCATCGTGCAATGGGCCCCCAATACACGGCGCTCGGAGTCTACAACGCCCTTCCTCAAAGCCCACATCCACGGTAGCACCCCTGCTGGTGACACTATCACCATAGGCACAGGTACACATTGGAAAGCCAAAAAATGTACCGCGTGGCGGCAAGATGCTGCCCTCGTCCATGCATGGAAACTGATCGGCCCAACAGAAATGCTCGACCTGCGCAAACTACCCCCCGACTGGATGCTACCAGTGCGCACCAATGAGCAGCAATCTGCACGCATAATGCGGGATGCATCACTTGTCAATGCTCCCCCGCTCCCCGAATGGATACCGGATTTTTCTGATGCACATTGGGCAACCGCAGTCGCCAAAGACCCACCTGAAGCCACCTACCACCCACGTTCTATAGCTCCACTTGAAGATGTACCTGTGCAAGCAGAGGTAATAGAGACGGGGCTTCTTTCGCCGGGCTATGTGATGGGTGAGTTGCTGCCAACAAGCCATACGCACACAATGACCTTTAGCGTGTCAGCAAATACGTCGGTGCCGGAGCCTGTCGAAGGCACAATACCGAGTACGATGCCGGAGCCTGTCGAAGGCACAACACTCCATATTGAAACCCTCGCACTCTCTACCAATGCACGGCTTGAAGATGAAGCCTTGTATACCCGTCCAGATATAACTACACCTATCTCCATATACCTCGACTCGCAAGCGCTACCGCTGCATGTGGATACAAGCCGCCCCCCCGATGTGCTGACTGCGTCGGTTCCCCTGACGCCGGGGCTACATACGCTTAGCTTAACCAATACCCATACGCAGCCATGGCCCGTGAGCATTTCCTGTGCTCTTTGTGATGCGGTTGAAGACTTAGCACTCCCCTTTCAGCAGGGCAACCATGCCGGGCGACGGCTTTTGCTTTCCAATCCGGTGAACAACCCAGATGTGGCTATCATATCAACAGAAGGCCAGTTCGATATACTGTTTGAGCACACACCGGCCTATGCCATCTTGGACCTGGGCCGGATTGTCCATGGTAGGGTAACGGTAGAAGCCAGCGGATCGAGTGGCGCTGTTGTAGATGTTGGGTGGGATGAACGGCTGTGGCATGATACCCGTCCCTTGCCCTACCCGGGTTCGCTGCACCCGCAGTGGAACCAAACCGATTCGTGGGTGTTGGATAGTACGACACGCTCGCTGACAACGCTTGATGCACGTACAGGACGCTATGTCTTGATTGCAGTATGGGGCGAGAGCCCTATTCACCTTGAGCATATCCGGGTATTGGAGGAGCGCTACCCTGTTGAGCAAAAGGGATATTTTGAGTCATCCAACGCGTTGCTCAACACGATATGGCAAATAGGGGTAGATACGATTTACCCCAATATGACGGATGCCTATGCTGACCCTTGGCGTGAACGGGGGCAGTGGTGGGGCGATGCGTTTGCCGTTGACCATGTGAACCAAGTTGCCTTTGGCGATACAAGCTTGCTGCGGCGCGGGCTATGGTTTATGGCAGAGGCATTTCAAGATGGCAAGCCAACGGCTCTAGCACCCAATGGCGATGGGTCGTTGTTGTTTGATTATGCGATGCTGTGGGTGCAAAGTTTGCACGACTATTGGCAACAAACCCAAGATGGAGCGTTTCTTGAACGTGTTTATCCTGTCCTTATTGAGTTTCTGGACTATCTGCATACATTCGAGAACCCCGACACGGGGTTGCTCGATATTCCCCCTGGTCACTGGTCGAAAACAGCCTTGATTGATTGGGCGGCGTATACGAGCCGCTATGGGCAGTCAACTGCGCTCAATGCGCTCTACTACGATACGTTACGCGATAGCGCAGCCATTGCCACCATCCTAGACAACCCGGAGCAAGCCGATATATGGCGTGCAAGGGCACGGCGCGTGAAAACACAAGCCAATGCCTCGCTCTATCAACCGGCGCAGAAACGCTATATCACCAGTATTGTAGCGGGTGAGATGGTAGCGCCAACACCACAAGCCCAAGCATGGGCATTGACCTACGGGCTTGTGCCAGAAGAGGAGCAGCAAGGTGTTGCCGATTCGTTGTTGGAACTCCTGTCATTGGACCCCACCAACCCCAATGTTGAAATCTATGGCATGTTTTGGGTGTTAGAGGCATTGGGGCGAGCCAATCGCATCCACGACGCTATCAATGTGATAGAACGATACTATGGATATATGATAGACTTGGGGGCAACCAACTGGTGGGAAGCCTTTAATGCGCATACAAACTATCGGGCTGCTCTGTCGCATGGGTGGGGCGGTGCGCCTACGTGGTTCTTGACAACCTATGCCCTTGGCGCACAGCGCACGGGCCCAGATACGTGGCAGATACACCCAGGGCTTATCCAGACGGGTGTGCTATCGTCTACCGTGCCGCCAGTGCCGGCGCGTGCTCAAGACAGCTCGCGCACGCTGTTGCCTTCGACAGGCGCAGGCACTAGCAGCATACGTGATATACCCAACCTATCTGGCGCACTGCCACTTGACAATGGGGCTGTACATATTTCTTGGACTTACATAGACAATGAGCATGTGCGCCTACACGTAGATACCCCGCTCAATTCAAGTGGCGAGGTGGTTATTCCGTGGCAGTCTGAAACGGTGCTTATGCACAATGGCACGGTCGTATGGGCGGAGAGTAGTCTAGCCGACGGGGTTGCGCGGAAGGGCGATAGCATACATCTTACGTTGCAAGGGGGGCATCATACGATAGAGATGCGGTAGGGCGCTCCTATGGGCACGAGCAAGTGTTTTTCAACGCAAAGGCGCAAAAGATGACAAGGAGTATCACACTCTAGGATAGTGCGTTTAGTACGATACTAGGCAGCAAGCTACTATGTATCTCCATGTGCTTGAGAAATTTGGACCTGAACCGCAGGTATGGAACGGGGACAGGCTAGAAGCCTGTCCTACGACATTATTCCTTCATCATGTACCAACTGCTTGTGTGGGCTTGTGCTTGCCGCCAAGCATGCTGCCAACCTGCTGAATAGCAGCCACGACCAACGCTACGAGCACAATTAGCCCTACATGCTTTGCCAAGCCGGGGAGCAGTTCAGCAACAGACAATTCATCGCGTTGTTCGTGCGATTGTTTCCTCGCGTGTATCTGCCGGCCGCTACCCTCAACCTCGCCGCGCCAGCGGTCTCTATCATATTCCCCCCCTTCGTTGTCCCACTCCGACTCCTCGCCCGTTTGCACACTGGAGAGCGGTCCAAGCCCCTCGCGTTGGGGAATCATGCCGGCTATCGCTGGCGTTTGCGAGAGCACATACAACCCGGCCGAAATAATGCCTGCAACCAATACAACCCACAATACACGAACACTATGCTTTGCCATCAGATACACTCCTTCCTTTGTTTCAAATTCACATTCCTATTCTGCATCTACCGAAAGGGCCGGCTTTTGGTGCAACTTAGCCTTCGACGATGCCGGGGCAACTACAGTGCGCTTGACTGCATTGATAACCCACTTCCAATGTAGCCCTACATGGAACACCACTAGACCTAAACTCACATCCGCCGCAAATCCATGCAGCCAGCGCCAAAACCCACTTTGTGGCAACCGTAGCCCAATTGCAGGCATGACCACTTCTGAAATCATCAAACCACTAAAGATAACTGCGGTAAATGCAACAAAGAGCATGATGTTGATGATATAGTTCAGTCGTATGCATCCCTTGATGTTCTGAAAAAAGCGTTTCCCACATGCCACAATCCACTGCCAATGAAGCAAGATATGCACAACGATAATACTCACCAACGCTAATGCTCCCCATTCGTGAATAGATATCCCCGTGGCATGCTCCTCATAAATGATAAGAAATACCAACAAGAGGATACTATTTACCACAACATTGGTTACGATACTATTCTTACCGATTTCTTGTGAACGGTCTTTGTATTCATACACTGTTTTTCCTCCTTTGTGCAGACGTTGTGTGCAACGTCTCTATCACGATACTTTCAAACAGTGTACACTACGAGTGTGGAGAACGTATGAAGATGCTGTGCTTATAGTGTGAAGAAAAGCTTATGGCCTCGGTGCGACGCACTTCCAAAAGTGCGTCGCACCAGACTCATCACCTGTCACCTAAAACCTAAAACCTATCGCTTCTTAAAGACATCCATCAGCGACAACGCATCTGGTATCGTCTCACTGCTGCACGCAAGGCTCCCCGAAAGGATAATGTCGTCTGGCTTCAGGCGATAGCGCTGCACAAGGTCACGTAAAAGCCAATACAACGCCTGAATTTGCACATTACTCTGCACATGATCGCGCTCATCAGCATCCTGTGGAGTAGATAGCGTTTCCATACCCAACTGCCCCGGCATATCCTCAAGCGTCACACCAATGCTGATACTATTCAGGTTAAGCCATAGCCCGCCCGCAGTCGCCATACCAGAATGCCACGCGGCATACTTCTCATCTACCATCTGATGAATAGTACCATCAATTGCAATATAGTAATGTGTTGAACGATGCGCCCCAAAAGAAGTCATACGTTCAAGGGTAGCCGATGCAAGGCCGCTGTCGCCATGGATGATAACCATAGACACACGTGCGCCCTTGCGCTGACTGTACGATGGAGAAGGCGGCGAATAGCGCACTATCGCGTGGCTGACAGCTTGTGGCGGCTCCCATGTGCCTTCCACCTCTATGGACGATTCGACCATAGGCATAGAGAACGCAATGCCCTGCGCACCCGCCGACTGACCGCCCACCAACTCACTCAACTGGCGCACATCGCTCCAATGCGGCACAACATTATAGAGTGTATCGAGTGCATACACTTGCAATGCATAGGTTGTGCCACCAACCGTCGTCTTGAACGATTTCGAGAGAGGCGCACCAATGCCAGAGCCATTGTTGAGCTTGTGCGTAAACTGATGAAATGCCCACTCAGGATGATACTCGGTGCCGCCGCGTTTATAGGTTTCAGCCAGTAGCGCTTCACGCAACTTCGCATCGGGGCTATCGCTCGAGCCACTGAGTTGATGCAGCAACTTTATATCGCTCCAATTGGGTATCTTGAAATACAGCGTATCAACCGCAAACACTTGGTAGCCATATTCGGCACCACCAACACGAACGTTCCCGCCCTCGCCAATGGGTGGGCCTAGCTTGCTGCTCATGGCATATTGATGCGAGGCCCAATCGGCATGGAATGTTGCTCCGCCAGCTTTGTAGGTCGCCTCTAGCAATACACGCCCAAGCCCACGCGATGGAATGCTGCCGCCGAGCAACTCGCTGAGCAATTGCACGTCGCCCCAGTTGGGTATTTCACAAAAGAGTGTTTCACGCGCAAACGGTTGGTAGTTATATTCTTTGTTGCCAACTTTCAAGCGGGCACTGGGGCCGATGGGCATACCAAGATTATGCTTCATAGCATATTGATGAAAAGCCCACTCGCTGGTATATTTTTCGCCCCGAATGGAGTAGCTTTCGCTCAAAAGCGTTTCCATGAGCACTTCGTCATCCGGTGTGGGAGTGCCAATCTCACCAGCGGGCGGCGGAGTTGGTGGTTTTTCATTATTGACCCAAGCTTCTACTTCGGCCCACACCCACTCTTTGGTGACAGCCCAACCAGGGCAACTCTTGGTGCTAAAATCGCGGTGAAAGTAGATAAGGTCACGGGGTGCAATGCCGAGTCGCTTTGAGAGCGCCCCCATGACTGCCTTCGCATGCTCCCATACTGCGCCACTGGGCCGTTGCTGGTCATAGTTGCCAACCATCTCTAGCCCTATGGAATAGGACCATTTGCCGTTCCATGTGCCAGAATTTCCAACCCCTGCATGAATACCCACCTCGCTCATGGGCGTGGCAAGCCAGATTTTATCTGGGCCTGTGTAGATGTGCGGGGCGGCACTCCAGCCGAGTCCGCGATAATAGCTTTGCATACCTTTCATTGAAGCTACGCCACGCCATTGCGCAACGGTAGGCTTCCACGTATGATGCAAAACCACCCGTGATGGTGGAATAGTGCCAAAGTTGTATGATGCAACATAGGTATTCCACTCAGCGATAGATAACCCAACATTGATGAAGGGGGGCCACCCTGTGGCTTGATAACTCATCCTGCAATTCCTTTCTTTATGCCAAATTCGATACTTTGCCCGTAGCACCGGCTTCTAGCCGGAATCCAGCGAAGTAGCACCGCCAGTAGCCCTTGGGCGTAATGCTTGCCAGCCGGAATCCGACAAGATGTCGGTGCTACTCTCACTATTCAATTGTAGACATTGCACGCCGTGGAATGTAGAGACGTGCTCGCATCCATTCATCGCTAGGTTCATGAACTAACTCAAATGAGCCTCCTAGGTCATCATTGACAAGCGTTTGGATAATCTGTATTCCCAACCCGCTCCCAGACGATGTGCGTTCAACGCTTGGGTGGGTTGGTCCATCGTCACGTACTTCTACCACGACAAGCTTCTCTTGCAGGGTAGACTCTATCTCTATTTTGCCACCTTCGACAGCGAGACCATGCGATAGGGCATTGCTGATGAGTTCGTTGATAACCAGTGCCAACACGGTGGCTTCGCGTGAACCAACATGGATGGTGTCGCCAGTCACAGCAAACGTCACAGGATGTTCAGATGACACAAGCCCCACGCTGGCACTTTCAACAACTTGGCGTGCTACTGCGTCTAATGTTGTGACGCCCACATCTTCGCGGCAGAGCAAATTGTGGACACCGGCAATAGATTGGATGCGGGCCACACTTTCTCGCATAGCTTTTGCGCCCGGGCTATGGGGTTCCATACGGCGTAGTTGCATGGCTAGCAAGGCAGAAATAGTTTGCAAATTGTTGCGTACACGGTGATGCATTTCTTGGAGCATAGCCGATTTGACGGCCAGTGCGCGTTGGCTATCTTCATAGAGTCGCGCATTTTCAATCGCAATAGCCGCTTCATCGGCAAACGTGCTCAATAGGCGCACCTCCTCATAATCGAAATGGTGTGGTTGCAGCGTATAGAGGCAAATGCTCCCGATAGTGCGTTCACGTGCGCGGAGAGGCATGCAAAAGAGCGAATGAAATCCTTCACGCACGGTGAGTTGGGCTAATTCTGGGTAGCGCGTATTGTCATAGGCATCAAAGATAGCAAGAGGCCTGTTGTCGTTTGGCATATAGCTAATAAGCATTTGCGCATCGCTCATGCTATTCCTATCGTCCACATTCTTATGGTTCTTGCTATATCGTGCCGCAAGGAAGAGTTTGCCATTGTCAACAATCTGAAAAATATCTGCACGGTCTGCTTTGGCCAGTTCCACGGCCTTCTCAGCAATGAGGTTGAGCACTTCGCGTAGGTCCAATTGTTCCGCGATATGTTTAGAAACTTGCTGCAAGGTTGTGAGTTCGTGGACTTTTACTTGCAACCGTTCATCAGTTTGCTGAAAGAGTTGCGCATTCACAATAAAAAAAGCCAATTCACCTGATGCCACTTCGACAAAGTTTATTTCTTCTTGGGTGAAATCGCGGGGTATCTTCGTTTGAATATTGATGACGCCTTGCAATTTATCGGCGCTAAACTGAAACCGTTCGGCACTGAAGAGCACAATAGGAACGGCCAGCATAGAGTGGAACGGTTCATCACCCAATTGAGGCTCTAGGGTATAGCGGGGGTCTTCCCAGACATCACGCACTGCAATAGGGCGGCCGGCACGTGCAGCCAAGCCAGTGACCCCCTCACCTAAATGCGTAACAATTTGCCCAACAGCACCTTGGTTCAGGCCACGTGTAGCCCGCAGTACTAATTCGTCACGGTGTTTGTCGTAGAGATAGATAGAACACACTTCTACCCCAACAACATGGGCAATGGTTTCTACGACGGTTTGTAAGGACGAGTCGAGGTCGAGCGTAGAGTTTGCAGCCGAGATGATACGATGCAAACCGTCGAGCTCAGCCACACGGTTGAGCAGATGGGCTTCCCATTCGCGGGTACGTTGCTCTTCTTGGGCAGCACCAAAGGAAAGCAACAACTCACTCACCACTATGCCCCTAGGCATATCTAGGTGGTCGGACAGTGCGAGCCCCACTTCGGTGAGTAATTCAGGAGCGCCACCCCGCGCATACCAAATGGCCCCAATGTGGCGTAGGCGGCTAGTGCGTGTTTCAATGGGTTGCTCGGTTTCCATGTCGTCAATCAACTCTGCCACACGCGGCCATGTTTCACGCAGGGTTTCAATCAACTTGGGTGTTGTGAGTGCAAATATTTCTTGCATACTCCTCATAATAGCATAACCTTGAGGTTTTTGTCGTCCTAAACAACATGACCATAATGCGTTCTCTTTTCAATTCTGTTGTGCGACAAGCGTATGCATATTATAGCCCGGCATATGCCTACGTGCAATGATAGGCTTCTAGCCTGTCCAGTGTAACACCAAGCATCCTGCCGAAGTCCGGCTAGTAGAGACGCTGCACGCAATGTCTCCACGTCGCCGATAAACCTTGGTGTTCTTGGCGGCTTGGCAGTTCAAATACTCTGCCCGTCTACAATTGACTCCGCATCTCCTCCGAGTATGTGGAGTCGTCTCCAAAATGGAGCAAAATAGGCATTTTTCCTCTCGCAAAACGAGCGTCTTTCTATTACAATAGACTCCCCGGTAGGCAACGGCCGGTTACTATCAATCAATGGAAATGGAGTGGGGTACCAGTGAACCAGACAAAAGATGAACAATTAGCTGAGTTGATGCTGTTGCATCGTGTGACCAGTGCGGCAAATGTAGCTCTTCACGTAGATGACTTTTTGCCTTCTGTCGTGTCGGAAATACGGCAATCGCAGGGATGGGACAAGGTGATCATTGGCTTGCTCGAAGGTGAATGTATGAACCTACGGGTAGTGGTGGATGCCTATGCCCAAGGCACATCTATCTTTGAAGAAGCCAATACTGCTACACCAGACTTCAATCTTGTGATGGAAATGCTACATGTGGGGCAACCATGTTTGGTGGATGTGTCTGCTCCAACACAGCATAATGCGCCTGTGCCAAACGCTTTACGTTCTACCACAGGGTATGAAACAATTGTATCTATGCCATTGCAGTGCCAGAGCAATACGTCGGCTATTATGCTGCTGTGTCACGAAACGCATCGGGAGGTATCGCTGGCGGAGCACCACGCGCTAGAGTGTATATGTACTACTGTCACGGCTACCATGGCTCGCATGCAAACGTATGAGGATGCCGAGCGGGCCAATTTGTTCAAGTCGGCATTTTTGGCCACTATTACGCATGAGTTGCGCACACCCTCTACCTCTATTATAGGGTATACGCAGATGCTGCAACGTGGCCGGTTTGGCATGCTCCCACAACACATGGAAGAGCCAATTGGCTATGTGCTCCAAGCGAGTGAACAGGTACAAAGACTGGTGAATGAGTTACTCGAGTTTTCCAAAATGGAAGCGGGGCATTTACACGTTGAAGTGTCGCCGGTTGATGTGCTATCAGTGGTGCATACGGTTGTGGGGATTATGCGACCGTTGGTGGATGAGCGCGGGCTTGAGCTGTGTCTGGAGCTAGACCCTGACGTACCCTATGTGCAGGGGCATAGCGATAGGTTGGAGCAGGTATTGACCAATCTGCTCTCAAATGCCGTGAAATTTACCGATACAGGTACTATTACCATACGTGCAGAGCAATGTGGGGATGAGGTATGCTTGAGTGTGCAAGATACGGGTATTGGTATTATGCCCGAACATCGGGCACTTATCTTTGGGGAATATCAGCAAGTTACCAATCAATGTACGCGCAAGTTTGGTGGCACTGGCTTGGGGTTAGCTATTAGCCGTGGGTTGATAGAGTTGATGGGTGGCACAATGACATTGGAGAGCGAGTTTAATGTTGGCTCCACATTTTGCTGCCATCTACACGTTGCAACACACAATGCAAACGAGCAAGTGATGCGGGCGGCCTGACGTACAACATTGCACATTTTTTACCGCAAAGACACAAAGGCGCAAAGGCGCAAAGACGCAAAGACACAAAGACGCCGAGAGATGCATGCTGAAACATGCGTGCAGTATGGGGATGCAAAACAAAGTATCAGTCTTGCATCCCTTTTCATATAGACGTGGAAGGTATTATAATCCTTTACGCTTCTGTCTCAGCCATAGCCGCTGCCATGTCGCCTTGGAGCAAGTAAGCCTCTTCAGCAAGGTGTTGATAGTTTTCTGCACGCACATCACCGCACTCATCCAGCACATCCACCCATTCAGCAACACGTGTCTTGGCTTCATTGATAATGATAGCAAAGTGGTCGGGATGATAGGCAGCATGATATGCCGCTGAAAGGGCATGAAATGCCACATCGGTTTGTTCACGATGATGCGCTTGCTTACTCAGAGCAATCAAACTCTCAAACAGAGATTGCTGCACTTGACTGCTCAATAGCTCAACCACTGCTTCTAAGCCACGCGACACAAAACATGTGTGGCACAAATCGTCGCCATAATTCATATTCAATTTTGCCCCACATGAACGACAGTGTGTAACCCAACGACCATTCATAGTATGATTTGGCTTTTCATTCGCACGTTTCATACATGGAGTATAGCATAACAATAGGGTATAATACAGACATCAACGTGTATTTGAATCAATACATGATGCATTGTATCTTGTGAGAGAGAAGATAACAATGCGTAGGTGTGATGATAATTTTTGAAATGTACAGATAGGAGCACCGTATGAAAAAGGTCAAAGAAATATTTATTGAAGTACGACACGGGCGTGCATTTGTTTCACGCCATGTCGAAGAAGGCGACGGCTCATTTTCATGGGAAAGTGCAGTCAACGAACCCGACATTGAAGAGGAGGCCATAGAAGCTGTCAAAGCCCAAGGAGGCAACTTGGCTGAGGACGGTCAATATAAATGTCCTCCCGAACTGGCCACCAAAATAAAATGGCCCAGCATGATGCCACACTAAACAAGTGCTTCTCAACGATGCAATGATGACCGGGGAACGGGTGTGCTGAACGTTCAAGAGCGAAACGTGAAGTGGCAAAGCGTGTCAACTGAGGGAACCAAAACAGACCCTCATAGCTTACCACTTCACGTTTCACGTACTAACTTAGCAGAGATAACTTGTAACCCTAGCTTCTCATATACATCCAACACTGCATCGGCCCGCTCTTGGTCTATCTTAGAAAATGCCTCGTTAAAAGGCACGAGACGGATAGTCGGTTGGTCTTTCTGCTTATTGGTATAGTAGAGTTGTGTGAATGCAGCCGCAATGATTAGATAGAAGGGCACGGGCGTATCAGAGCCGAGTTTTTGTTTCACACGCGCACTTAGGCGCGATGCAGGTTGCGCCGTATCGGTGCGGATCATACCCAGTTCATAGGTGAAATAACGGCGATAATCCAATACACACTCTTGTTTTTGCTTTTCCTCATCAGTATCGGGCGGGCGTGTAAGCACCAAATACAAGCTATCGAACACATCTTTTGAGCGTGCATACAACTCGCTATTGATAACCGGCTCTGTTCCCAACACATGCGCCTCGGTAATAAGCTCATAGTAAGTGCTCAACTCCTCATTCAGGTGATAGGAAAACGTGTAGCGCTCCCCCTGAATATCAAGCCGTGCCAGCATATCCTTGAAATGGTCCAGCTGCTGCCTAGCCGTAAAAAACCGTTCCCGCATCGCATGCAACACATAATCACGCACTCCTTCAAGGGCTTTTTGTTTTGCCTTTTCAATCTGCTCATAGTAGCGTGGCAGTTCCACTGACGTAAGCCGTTGCTCCTCAGCAGCGTAGCGTTGGTCATCTGGATCATCGGGGCGAGCTACAAAGTGGTAGCGTGTATTGTACGTAGTGGCAAGCCGCACCAATTGGTGCATTTCATTCATCAAGCGCATTTCAAAGCCACGTGCCGCTGCTTCAACCTTGCGAATGATGCGCATGTAGGCAGCCTGTCTATTGTGTGTCTCTGGATCTGGAAGGTAGCCAGCCAGAAGCTCTTCAGCAGTCGTGACAACATAGGGATATTTGGAGCGTACATCACCTGCCTGATGCTCGCATTCCTCAAGGTCCCGCTTAGTATTTTCTATATCGTTCGCTCGTTGTTCCATTTCAGTGTACCATGCTGCTGTATCAGCAATCAAGCGTCGTTCTTCCTCTTGCATCTGGGCAATCGTGTTGCTGAGATGTTCTATTTCTGTATTGAGAGACTCAACACCTGCCGTATCCAACGATTGCTGTTGAGCTATATAATTGGCAATTTGCGTGCGCAAGGGGCGCTCATCCAATGGAGCATCGAAGCGTTGGAGTAAATTCGACAGTATGCGCACATGGCTGAGCCGTTCCACATGTGCGCCAATATGCTCAGCCTGTTGCGTGAGTATCGTTAGGCTGTTGCTCATCTCACGGAGTTCTTGCACAATGAACCTGATTTGCGAGGTGGATGCTCGCTCTCCAATATACCATGGTTGATAGGATGCAGGCGAAAGCATATAGATAGTCCAGTTTATGCAGAGCACCACTTCGGGTGTGATAGCACACCGATGTTGGCGCAACTCGTTTACTGTTTCACACGCAATAATATCTCCAAGGAGCGTACCAACATACGAACGCAATGCCTCAAAGCTCGTTTGTACTTGGTGGGCTAGGGAATGTTCAGGCACCCGTCGCTTGTCTTGCAACGTCTTGGCAACATTGAGCACACGCACATCGTAGATGTGTTCTTTCGTTCGTGCGCGGTTGATAACCTGCATAGCAAGGTCAACATGTTTGGGTTGAACCAAAATAGCAAACCGCTGTGCGCCAAGCATAGCTTCCACTGCATTTTGCCAACGCTCGTCGGGTATTTCCAACACTTCACAGAGCAATGGTGGGCGTTCGCCTAGCACATGGGTGAGCAACTCACAAACGCGCTCAACGTCTTTCGGGTAGCGACGTTCCTTTTCGCGCAGGTGTTCTAAATTATGGTTAAGCTCCTTACCATAATGGCGAAGGTCCTTTATTTGCTCCCGAACATGAAAGTAGGCTTCGCGTGCGCGTGACAAAGCAGCATCAAGCGATGGTATCACCCCTTCCAACAACGCAACAAACGCTTTTGTTGGTGGTTGGTATGGAGAAAGGGCTGCAATATTATCCAACAATGACCGTAGCTTTTCGCGTTCGCTTGGTGTGAGCGATATATCTATACCGTCAGTTTGCTCAATGGATGGTGCGTGGGATTGGGGGGTAAGCAGTGGACGAAGAGTTGCCTCTTCAAGGGTAAGGTCGTGGAGCAGCGTAATCCAACGCGCATGCACAATATCGGCATCACTGGAGATTTGTTTTATATCTTGTTGGATTTCGTCATAGCGACGCCCAACACTGGTTTGGCGCAACTTAAGTTTTGCCTCCAGCAACGCATCGTGTGCTTTTTGGCGCTCAGCCTGCATGCTCGCAAGCTCAGTTTCAGTGCGTGCAACACGCTGTTGGAGCCAATCAAGCCGGTGGTTTTGCTCATCCATACACTGTTGCGCTGCAGCTAGGCGCAACAGCGCCGCCAACACGGTATTTTCAGCATAGCGTTGGCGTAGATGGCGTATATCTGTTTGCCGTCTCACAATAGCATGGAGCGCAGTCACTTTTTCTTGCGCTTCACGGGTAGCCATATCCAGATACGTATAGTCCTCAGTGGCACGGTGTAACGCTTCACGTTCAAGTGGACGTGGCTCTAGGAGCCATTGCATCACAAACTGATGCATGTCGCGGGGCGGCTGAAACGAAGCTGCACGCTCAAACAAATCACAGAAGCGCTGATTAAGCCCCCCCAAATAGGCCAGCATTTCAGCTTGATACTCGCCAACTTGCCGGTAAATATGTGCATCGTTCCGTGGGCGCAACGCCCATTGCAATTCTTGGCCTGTCAATACACCATCTTCGTGAATAAAGAGCGTAGGGTCGAGAGACTCAGCTACAATAAAGAAGAAGTAGGTGGGGAATACCGAATCTATCGTTTCGATACATACACCAAGCGTAACTTGTGATTCACATTCTGCATGCGTAAATTCAAGTGCCACATAGGTCGTGGTTTTCCCAGCGTGCTGTTGGTGCCATGCATTGGCATAGTTGGGTGTATGGTTTTCACCATGTATGTCATCATTGGTCTGTTTTGGCACAGCATAATGCACCGATTGCCCCAGCATCGAATTGGTTGCACGGATAGGTTGCATGTCGGCTACCAGGACCAGTTTCAGTGCATCTAATATGGTAGACCAATCGGCATCACTGTTTTGCGATGGTGCTATACCATCTGCAATATTAATCAAGCAACGTTCAAAGTGACGCCAGTTGTGGAGAAAAATATGCGTTAGTGTTAGCATAAACCATATGGTTACATATCACATGACCAGTGTCAACTATAATACCATGTTTTTGCCATGTGTGATCAATCCGGTTACACTATTGTTAGTCCGCTTTGTATGTTCTATTATAGCATCAATAGTCACGTCATAGGTAATGCACAATGCAACAATGCCAAAATGGTTCTGCGTATCGTATGGTAGAATAGGGTATTATGCAAGGTGCTCTACTTGATTGGTTGATTGTCGGTGGAGGAATACAAGGCACACATCTTTCTTTGGTGCTGAACAAACGCGCTGGTGTGCCACACAATCGCATACGGGTGCTTGATACCTACGAAGAGCCATTAGCGCAGTGGCATATGGCTACTGCCAACACGGGCATGCAATTTTTGCGTTCAACGGCTGTGCATCATCTTGACCTGCCCCCCAAATCACTCATACAATTTGCAGACCAGAGGCAACATCAGCATACATACATGTTTACAGATCCATACCAACGCCCCGCTCTCACGCTCTTCAATGCCCATACAGCTAGCCTCATTGCACGCCATCGCCTAGACGATATGCGTCTTGTGGGGCGAGCAACGGCTCTGCAACGCTGCCCCGGTGGTTGGCGCGTTGAAACCACCAATGGCAGTCTCGAAGCACAGCGTGTAATCCTAGCCATAGGAGGTATGGAACATCGTTGCTGGCCAGATTGGGCACAACGTATCCATGCCCTAGGCGCACCTGTACAACACATTTTTGCCCCCCGTTTCCGGCGGGCTGACAAAACACATTGGAGGCAAGCCGTCATTGTGGGTGGCGGTATTTCGGGAGTACAAACAGCGTTGGCAATGGCCCACCAACAACCCAACGATGTTGTGTTGCTCTCGCGGCATCCACTCAGTAGCCGGCAGTTTGATATAGATGCATGTTGGACGGGCCGGTGCCTCAAAGCATTTCTGCAAGAACCCAACTTCAGCCGCCGCAGAGACATGATTACCCAAGCACGTTTTTTGGGAACAGTGCCACCTGAACTTGTCGAACAGGTGCATAGTATGTGCGACGAAGGCATGCTGCGTTATAACGTAGCCGATGTTGTGGGTGCCGAATATCACCAATACCATGGAATGATAGCGCTCACACTTGCACATAGGCCCGACACACTCTACACAGATTGTTTGATTCTTGCAACTGGATTTGACATGATGCGGCCTGGCAGCGTATGGCTCGATGATGCCATTACCCGTTTCAACCTTCCCTGTGCTGCATGTGGCTACCCCGTGGTAGACCATACGCTTGCTTGGGCACCGGGGTTGTATGGTGTTGGACCACTCGCCGAGTTAGAAATTGGACCGATTGCGCGTAGTATTGCTGGCGCACGCTTTGCAGGAAAACGCATTGCTGCCGCAGCTTCTATGCTATAATTTCTGTCAATAGTACATTTGCCTGCAAGACGGGAGTTTGAAATGGTAGTAGTTCCTAGTACCGGAGATTTCCCGCTGTTACATACTGAACGACTCGTGCTTCGGAACATAAAGCTTGCAGATATAGAAGCGGTGTTCAACCTTTTTTCAGATCAAGATGTCACACGCTATCTGGATATAGCTACACTACAAACACTTGAGGATGCCGAAAAGTTTATCGAGTACGAACGCAACCGTTTTGAGCAGGGATGTGGCATACGTTGGGGTATCGTCACAAAGGATAATGAATCCCTTATTGGTACATGCGGTTTTACCTCTTGGGTAAGTACCGGGCATGCACGGGGAGATCTAGGGTATGATTTGCACCATGGCTACTGGGCCCACGGATTTATGACCGAAGCCCTCAAAGCTATCATCGAATATGGCTTTACCACCATGCAGTTCAATAGAATACAAGCCCTCGTCACACCCGGTAATGCCCGATCAATGAATGTGTTACGGAAAATTGGCTTTCACAAAGAAGGTATTCTCCGCGAATATGTCTACAGCAAGGGTAAGTTTCTCGACCAGATTTGTTTCTCGTTGTTGAAGCGTGAATGGCCGACGGAACAGATGAAAGCATAGGCTATGAAGCCATAGCAGCACAAAAGGTATGTTTGTATGAATGATGTGTTTACTATTAAAACATTTGATAAGGAAAGTCGTGCTCGTACAGGAATACTTGAAACCGCACGTGGCACTATTGCAACACCCACATTTATCCCCTCTGGGTTTGGGGCAGCTCTCATTCCCCTAACCCCCGACGATTTGCAGTCCCATGGGTGCCAGATGATAGCCGGCAGTGCATGCCATTTGTTTCTCTATCCTAGGCAAGAGTTCATCGGCAACATGGGCGGGTTGCACAAATTCCTTGGGTGGAACGGTCCAATCTTAACTGATGGTGGCGGCTTGCGCGGGTTCTCCTCACATGCTGGCAATGGCAAAGTGAGCCTCGCTGGCCACGCACATACGCATGCGGGAGCTGTTCCATCCATTGCCAAGGTGACAGAAAATTCAGTGCTTGTGCGCTCGCCGCTGGATGGCGATTATAAACTGATGACGCCGGAAGGGATGATTGAAACACAACATCTATTTGGAGCCGACATTTTGCTATGCTTCGATGTGTCATCTTCGCTTGAAGTTGGCTACGAGGCAACAGCCGTCCATGCCGAACGTATGCACCGTTGGGCAATCCGTTGCCTCGAAAATCATTTGCTCATCAAATCAGCCCAAAAACAGCATGGGGCTCCTTCCTCAGCGTTATTTGGGGTTATTCAAGGCAGCCCCTATGAAGACCTTATCCAAGAAAGTGCTGAATTTCACACCTCTATACCCCTAGATGGGTTGTGCATTGGAGGACTAGCCGGTACGAGTAAAGCAGAAATGCATGACCTGTTGGATATGACTATCCCCTATCTGCCGAAGCAACTACCGCGCTATGCCGCTGGACTGAACAATGTGCCTGATGTGCTTGCTGCAATTGCTATGGGCGTTGATATGTTTGACTCCATTAGCCTGATGAAGCTTGCGCATAGTGGCACAGCCCTTGTGCGTGAGCCTGAAAACCATTGGCAGCTCTCGTTGCACAATACCGCATTAGCCAAAGAAGATAGCCCTATTCAAGAAGAGTGCATTTGTTCGACATGCCGGCGTTTTTCACGTGCGTATATGCACCATCTGTTTCGTTCGGACGAGTTGCTCGGCGTGCGGTTAGTAAGCCTGCACAACAGTGTGTTTCTGATGTCGTTGCTCGATGAGGTGCGCTCGCACATTCAAGCGGGGCGCTTTGGTGCATGGTGCAAAAGGTGGATGGGTGCGGGGTGAGACGTAACACAGGCCAAGGGTGGGTATTGAACCGCCTAACACCAAGACGCCAAGAGCGCCAAGGATAGAGACGTTGCATGCAACGTCTCTACAGCCCCCTCGCGCCCCTAATCCCTACCCCGCGAAAACATCAACTTGCCATACGTAACGGCTGCGCAACAGCCCGCTCTTGTTGATAACCCAAAAGTTGCATCATAGACCATTGGTCCTGCTCTGGCGTACTGCTCATCACCAAGCGCCCGGCAACTTCGCGCACCTCCACACGGCGTGGCTCTGGGCTAAGGCAATGATGCACTCCACCAAGCCCAGAAAGCATCTGTTGATATGCCCCGACACCACACACCGCCACAACCAACCCTTCGCCTATATCTGGCAACATAATCGGCGCTTGCAAAGGGCGCGGGTATACATCATCAGAATCGCATGTGCGCCGCCCTGCCAACCGCACTGCACGCACCGGCGCATCCCACCCTTGCAGCGGCAGCACCACAAACTCTTGGTTCTCTACCAACGCCATATCTGGCATGCTCACCAGCAAACTACCGTTCACAAGATACCAATCGGGCTGTTTTTTGGGGCTAGACTTCACGCGCCCCACCTCAAACAGATAAAGCCGATGGTTGGCCACAGTATAGCGCCCAAACTCACCTATCAAATCAGGCATTGGCACATCATACTGCATACAAATATCCCGTACCTGCTCCATCAGTTGCACCAAGAACGCATCATAATCGAAATGGAAATCAAGATTGTACCCAGAAGTTGGGATACCACCGCCAAAGTTAAAATAGCGCAACGTCGGCACACGCTGGCGAAGCTGGCAGTAGGAAACAATAGAATCTCGCAACATAGCAAGAAAATGCGCACTATTTTCTACTTGGCTCCCCACCATCGCATGATACAACACCAACTGATGACTGCTCCCTGCCAACCCATCCACAACAGCATGCATCTCCTCGATAGTAAGCCCAAAGCGGTCATTGCCCAAATGCATACCATCTCGATTACCAACAGCACGCTCGCGCACACCAAACTGAAAAGGGAGGGCACTAGCCCGCAACACCTCTAACTCATCAAGGTCATCTATCACAGGCGTAACACCACTGCACCCATCTTTGCGCAATGTATAGATAGCATCCAAATACGCTGGTTCCTTTGATCCGTTGCAACAGACCAGACGACCAGACGGAAGGATACCCTGCTGCCATAAATGGCGAGCTATATGAACATCTGCTGCAGCCGATGTCTCATAGTGCGCCCCGGCTGCCAGCGCTGTTTGAACAACTTCAGCACCGAAGTTGGCTTTCGTCGCATACGCATACACAAAGGCTCCGTTATACCTCGTTTTCCATCGTGCATGATGTGCCCACGTACACATACGCTGCACCTGACTTGTGATTTGGGGATAATACACCACTTCGAGCGGCGTCCCATAGCGATAGGACAACTCATTGAGGTTTATACGGTCACCAAAATACATATCACCGTTGCGGCGGCTGATGAAGTCCGTCAACAATCCTTCACATGCAAGCTGATACCGATCTTGCACATAACTGGCGTAGGTCTGCTTTTTCAATTGTACCAGGGCCCTCCTTTTTACTACACAATAGATGCACACCAAAATACACCGAATAACTCACATGAGTCATCCGTTACGATTACCTTGACAAAATACAGGTTACAAAACAAGACGGAGTATGCGCCGATTTGGGAGACGCCTGACGGAGAATTACAGAGGCATGAAAAAACCCCCGCTTCTATAGGCGGAGGAGATAAACCGGGAGATGTTGGCTCTTCAAGCCAGTTGCCACATACGAGAGCTACCCAACTTGAAACAACCCCATACCAACCCAGCGACTCCTATCAGGGTGCGGTTCAAACACACGGCACAACTGCCGTCATACCATAAATTGTACGTACCGTCCATACAACCTCAACACTACACTCATCTGGAAACAGGGGGTATAGCCTCATTTGGAGGCATCAGCCGTCACACCATCATAACGACAACCCAACAGGACCACGGTAGTATCTCTTAAAATAAGGCACCCTGCCATAGATGCCAGATGAGTACGAATACAATCGCCTGAATACATCAGACTAGGGCAAATTATACACCTACCCTGCATAAGCGTCAAGAACACAACCGTACAGAAAGTGGTAAGATTGTGGTTCTTTTTCTCTACAAACTACCCACCACATCTTTAGAGGTAGCCCATATACAACGCCAACGTTCCTAGCCCCAAGAAAAAGAACACTCCACATACACCAACCACCGTCGTGACAAGCACCAGAGAAAACTTGGCCGGATTGACATGCAACGACTTGAGCACAAGCGGTATCAAGACACCAGCCAGAGCAGCAATAAGCATATCAAACACAGTAGCCATACCTGCTACCAGACCAAGCACAACATTCCCCTGCCAAAGCAAGACACCCGCCCACACAACCAACCCAATGCACACACCACTCACAACACTCATCGCAAGCTCACGGTTCAGCACACGACGTACATTCTCCCATCGTACATCACCAAGCGTCAACGAACGGACAGTAAACGATACCGTTTGCATACCTGCACGGCTCCCTTGACCAGCCACCACCGGTATGAGCGCCGCAATCACAACAAATTGTGCCACAATACCTTGAAACGCCGTGATAGTCCATGCAACCAAAGCCAAGCCGAGCAACAGAATGGACAACTGCACAACCCGTTTCTTTATCGAATCAAACATGGGGGAATTGACATGCTCATCTTGGCACACCCCACCAAGATTATAGACCTCTTCCGTGGCTTCATTCTTGACCGCAGCAATAAGATCGTTATAGTCAAGAGCACCAACCAAACGCCCCTCTTCATCTACCACAGGCAACGCCAGCAACCCCGTCTCATCCATAAGGTTTGCCTGTTCCGTGAGCGATGCATCGTGCGGCATAGTAATTTTGCGCTGGTCCATTATTTCACACAACTGTGCTCCAGGAGGCGCACTTACAAGCTGCCAGAGACTTACAACACCCACCAGATGCCGTTCATAGTCTGTAACAAAAATATAATACACACTATAATCTTCAGACGACATTCGGCGCAGTGCTTCAATGGCATGATGCGCAGTTACATGCTGCATAAAACTGACAGCCGGCGCATAGGGCACCTGTTTTTTGGTTGCAGTATCTGGTTCATGAAAACAAACGACCGACGGACTAACAATAGGTGGGTAGAGCATATCTACCCCAATAGCTGTACGAGTGGCAAGCATTTTTTCCCCTCCCAAGTGCTATAAGGCCATTGACAAAAGCAATACCAGTGGCAAACGGTCCCTGTCTATCCGGGTCACCTTGTGCAGGCAAAGGAGGGTACAAAAAAACCCCGATTACCAATCTCATTCGGGGTAGGGGAAAGCGAGTGAGGAACAAAGAAAAAAACTGCGAACCTCAGCAGATGCAGACCCGTACCCCGGCTATGCACAAGTAAACGCACCTGTAACCAAGGTGACCCGGACTACGGAAACTATGTGTTGTACCACCACTCCTATGACTCTCCATGATCTCCCCAACAAAAGCATACTTTCAGCAAGTGTGGCACTATCTTGGCACATCATCCATCATATGCACCACCAACACCCCAACGTTCTACCTCTATAAACTTATTTGCCAAAAGATGCAAAAGGAATCTTATAAAACTATAATAGCACACTCACGTTTGTTACGCAAGTGAAAAGAAAGCAGAAAATGACACCCAACATCGCATATCACTATCGCATAAACCCTTGACATCTCAGCCCAAAAAACATAAAATTCTTTTTAGTACGCTACCCTGAAAACCCTAGCACCATCTGTGCATCCCTAGTATTACAAACCTTGTGAAAACACAGGAGATACCATATCTTATGGATAAATCATTAGTTCAAAAATTTACCGAAGCGCTCAATCGTATTGATACACCTGCCATCAAAGCTTATGAGCAAAACGTGCCCCTATTTATTGATGCTGTCAAGCAAAACCTACTCAAGCGCGAAGACCTCACCCAACTCATCGGGGCAAACTCCGAACACCTCATGGAGCACAACCTTGCCTACCACCCCAAAACACTCTTGCCACAACTCCAAATAAAAAGCGCCTATACCCTGCTCAAAAGCCTCATCTGGATGTATCGCATGTGTATAAACCGTGGGTTAGATAGCACCTACCTTCCAATAGAAATGGATGTGTGGAAACGCGCACTCACCACTACCCTAAACCACCAACATGCCCAAACACTCACCCCTATCTACCAACTTATCATAGACAGCCACGCCGAACTCCTTGCCCTGTCGCAAACATCTCCCGAAGAAATGCAACTCGACAATGCATTGATAGGCTATTTCAAACGCTATCTAGCCGCCATACTCGAACCCGACATGCGCACAGCTATGGACATAGCCAGAAACTACATCCAAAACGTCTACGATATTCCCATCTGGTGGGAGCGCGTCATCCTACCAACCATGTATGAAATAGGCCGCCTATGGTCCGAAGGAACCATTACCGTTGGGCAAGAACATATTGCCACATCCATTACCCAACGTGTCATGTCGGTCTACTACCCTATGATACTAGAGCTCCCCCGCAACAAAGGCACCATCGTTGTCACAGTATCCCAAAACGAATTGCACGAAATAGGTGCCCGCATGCTATCCGACATTCTCGAAATAGAAGGGTGGGACGTGTATTATACCGGTGCGAACACACCCCTAGATGGCTTACTTGAGTTACTTGCAGAACAACAAGCCCAATTTCTATGCATCTCCACAACCCTCTCCACCCACCTCACCTACGTGCAATCCATAATTGCCCGTGTGCGAACAGCTAAACTCCCTATACCAACCCACATCATCGTAGGCGGACAAGCCTACCTCAACGATCCAAACCTCTGGCAGGTCATCGGGGCAGACGGATTCGTCGCCAGCGCAAGCAAAGCCACCGACTACTTGCAGGCACACACATCGGGAAATGGCAACACAGCTTTAAACTAAACATGGAAAACAAACGAGGCACCATGGTGGGACGTGTAGGATTCGAACCTACAACCAGCCGGTTATGAGCCGGATGCTCTGCCCTTGAGCTAACGTCCCATCACGTTCTCTATTATAGCCACTTCTCCCCCAAAGGTCAAATAGCATTGTCCCACACGTATAAACACCTCTACACACCAACAAAACATCCGCAACCATATATTAGTACCTAAGTACGTACTTCAAATTTTCCAAAAAGGTGTACAATGGAACAATAACAGCTTGTCGTATGCTCATATGTAATTGTTGTTGTAGCAATCTGTTCTCTATAGCATCATAGCACAGAGAACGAAGCTACCTTTCTATACGCATATCTTGAACACTACAACCCTGTGTCTTAACCTATAAAACAAAGACAAAAGTTTTACGGTACTAAACCGTCAGTAGTGTCATGCAAAATAGCAAGAAACCTCGTTTTCCACCATGTCTTTTCTAGGGAACATATGCTACGTCTACAACATAAAGACACACATGAGCATACAAAAGCTTGCAGCAGGACAGGAATAGCTTGTATAAGGAGCTGATAAGTATGAAAAACCTCCTCCGATTTATTTTTGCACTGGTTCTTGTCGTGTCGTGCCTCCCTACCTTCAACAACCATCAAGGAGAGCAACAAACTAACACCGCATATGCCCAAGCATTGGCAGAGAACCCACGCGACGACAATGCTGGACCAGATGACGGCAGCGTGCCCGAAAACCAATCGCTGCACCTAGAAGCAGAGAAAGACAGCGTTACAGCCAACGGGAACGCAAGAACGAAAATAACGGCATCATTTATTGATGCCAACGGACAACTGGTACGCCAGAGAGGGACAAAAGTCCACTTCTCTACCACCATGGGCAAACTCAGCAACCCAATCGCCAAGACCAACCCCACAGGGCGAGCATTCGTCTTTCTCATTGCAGCCCCCATCACAGGCACAGCAACCATTACCGCCCAATCTGCCGACCTTGAATCAAATCCCGTCACTGTCACATTCGTTGACAACGGAAATGACGATCAAAATAAAGGTGACGAGGATGAGGATGACGAGGATGAGGATATTGAAATAAGCGACATCAACGTAGTAGCATCACCAGAAGTCATCGTAGCTAATGGCGTAAGCACCACAACTATTACCATCACAGCAGCAGAGTGCAACAACGAAGCCAACGACGACAACGATGAAGCCAACGACGACAACGATGAAGCCAACAACGACGACACTGACGCTAATGATTCCGACGAAAACAACCCTACACTTGCAACATTCAACACTGGCGACCCCGGCAACGCTCCCGAAAATCCACGCGATAATAGCGATGATGATAACGCACCTGAAGAGCCACGCGACGACGACGACCGTGACGATACCGACGAGCCACGCGACGACGACGACCGTGACGATACCGACGAACCACGCGACGACGACGACCGTGACGATACCGACGAACCACGCGACGACGACGACC
>CAZVEN010000004.1:173744-177336 GCA_964626155.1 uncultured Chloroflexaceae bacterium
ACCGTGACGATACCGACGAGCCACGCGACGACGACGACCGTGACGATACCGACGAGCCACGCGACGACGACGACCGTGACGATACCGACGACCGTGATGACCGCAACGATGACGAGAACAACATGCCAAGCGACGATCTGAAACTACACACCACACTCGGAACACTCAACACATCCACTATTGAACTTGACAACGCATGCCAAGCATCCGTCATCTTGACAGCAGAAACACACCCCGGCACAGCCATCGTCACAGTTGCGTCTGGACGACACAGACTAGGCAGCGCATTGGTAGATATGCTGCCAGCAGAAAACGTCTATGATGACAAGCAACCCACCGCTGTCAACATCCATGCCCAAAATGATGAACTCGTTGCAAATGGGCACGGCAAAACCAAAATAACCGCTTGGCTCTTAGACGACCAAGGAAAACCCCTGCGAATGCGCAACGAAACCATCACCTTCACCACTACAATGGGGTCATTCAGAGCAACAAGTGAAACCAGCGGCACCGTACAAACCATCACAGCAACCACCGGACCCACGGGCAAAGCCATAGCCTTCCTAACTGCCGACATCGTCACCGGCACCGCCGAAATAACAGCCATCTCAGGCGACCTTGAGCCAGCAACCGATACCGTAGCATTCGTCATCAGAAGCAACGACAAACAAGCCAAAGGACGCATCAACCACCGAGAAGGTGGCCGAGTCACCAGCCCAGACGGCATGGTAGACATACAACTGCCAGAAGATGCCCTAGACGAAGACGCCGACATCATCTGCACCAACAGCGATGATCCACTTGAAGAAGGCGTAGCAATGCCTGGTGTATACAACCAATTTGTTCCACTAGGACACTTCATCAGCCTCAACGCCCGCACCAACAATGGCCGCCACATCACACGGTTTAACAAAGCCATCACCATCCAGATATACCTTGCCGTCGAAAACATCACCCTACTCTATTGGAATGGTGAAAGCTGGGTAGACCCCACCGCAGAGCCATGGTGCCAATCGGACGAGTGCGGCCAAGAGTTTAAAGATGGCGTCCTAGAAGTAACCGTAGACCACTTCTCACAATATGCCCTCTTCCAAGGACCAACACAACCCGCATCAACCCAATCTGTCTATCTACCGCTGATTACACGCTAAATCACATCTAAAAACACAGAGAGACGTTGCCAATTGGCAACGTCTCTTTCTCTCTTCATCATGCATCACGCACACATATCGTTACTACTGCTCCACCAACGTACTGCTCACCCACCCCTCCGTATCCACAACAGCACGGTCTGGTACACAATCAGCAGCAAGCTGCACCATACGAACATACAGCCAAAGATGCCCATACAACTCAGTTCGCTCTAAGATAGCCACCTCATCGCCGGGACACACCTGTGCAATCACCGTCTCAGGCACAATATGCGGCTCCGTCCGCAAATTCCCACCATTGCTCACAACACCAATCGCATACATAGGAGACGCCAAATCCAGCGTAGGCGTAAGCGTAAGAAACGCCAAATCCAGCACAGGCGTAAGCGGTAGCGGGGTAACCGTCGCAGACTGCATTGTCGGTGTTGGCTGTAGTGTTGGCGTTGGTGTCAGCGTCGCTGTCGCCATCAATGTCGGTGTTGGTTGCGGCGTTAGCGTCGGTGTCAGCGTTGGCGGCTCTTCAGGGAACGGCACCCGACTATGGTGAACCGTCGCCTCCTGCATATCTAACCCATTCCACTGCACCGAATCGCCACTTGCCATACGAATAAGCTGATACACCGACTTCGCAATTGGCGCAACAGAGCGTTGGCGAATCCAAACAACCGCATCTACGCGCACATCACGTTCATCATCTTCCGTCAAATCGCTAATCTCAATCATCGGGTTCAAGCGTGCGCCAAAAAAATACATTCCCAAACTCACCCACTGCCCAACATGCGCCTGCTGGTCAACGATAGCCATACTGCGCCCTGCATCATGCGTCACCACATAATGCGCCGAACGCGTCGCCTCAGCAATACCACACACAGGCACATACACCTGCACCTCATAGACACCCGGCTCTAGCGAATCTGGCAACCAAGAAGCACGGCTCGCACTATTCTGCATAACACTCGTTGAAGTCGCCACAAGATGCTCACCATTCAAGCCACACCACACCGAGTCCCATGTATTTTGGTTTGCACTAAATCCGCGCTGACTATTATCAAGTGCAATCGCACGCTCTGGTACAAGCGGATCATCCATCACCGGCGCAGGGTTCGCAACCTCTGGCTCCCCCTCATCAGCAAACACAAAATCATCCGGATACAACGGATCATCCACAATCACCGGTGGCATACCCGCATGCGCCTTCCATACCTGTGGTGCAAGCGGCACCGAAGGTCCTTGGTAGATGCCATCCCAAGAGCGCCAGTTACGCACCCACGACTGCACCTGCGCAATATATCCCTGCGTATCATTCTCAAACGATGGAGCATAAATAGGCAATATCTGTGCTACTGTCGTATTACCAGCATCTACATACGTGCCTCGTTCGAGTATAAGCTTAGCCCACGCCTCAACTGCATGCACATAGCTCGAATATGCCGAAAAGCGCAAATGATAGGGACCATCGCATGTACCACCATCCCACGAATTACACACAATGCCATGGATATTCCGCTGTGGACTACGCCCAGGCCCAGTAATACCAAACTCCGTCTCCTTAGCCGCAAACGCCATTTCAAAGACTGGATCTATGCCCGCATCCACCAGCACATTATACATTTGTGGCGTATGAGGGCATGCATCGCTCACCTTACCATGGCGCGGTTGACAAAAAGCCGTTTGATATGTTCCAAGGCTGACAGAAGGGGGGCCGACAAGTGCAAATTCCTCACCGGTTTGATAGGTTACTGGCAGAAACAATGGCACGTTATCTTGCGCACCATACGCAGTAGGGAGAGCAGCATGTACCACATGCGCTACACTATGCGCATCAAGCATAGGTATCACATCGGCACATCGCACTCCCACAACACCTGCCAACATGCACCCCAAACCAATAAGTATGCAAAAAAACCGTTTTCGCATAGGCATTAACGTTTTTCTATGTGCGGTATAACAATCCACAAAATAACATATGGTAGAAAGCCGGGCAATCCCCCAGGCAGTAGCAGAATGATAAAGACAATCCGAAACCACCACGGGTTAATACCAAAGAAAGCCCCAAAACCACCACACACACCACCAAACATCCCATTTTGACGCCTCAAGGCTTGTTTCTGCTCCATATTGTTTTCCTCCTGAACAATACATACATTATAACCGCTCTTTTGTATCTTTGCAGATTTTCATTTTTCTGTCAACCGTCAATAAGGTATCGGGTACGAGGTATGGTATACTATATGGCATATGTTTGAACAGCTAGAAAGGCAGAATCCTATGACACAGCTACCTACCGATACCGTTTTGGAACCAAGCAGCATAGCACAAACGAATGGAATGTCCCCATGTAGTGACGACTTCGTGGACGACTTCATAGATGATTTCGTAGACGACCATGACCCCTATTGCTACGGCTGGCGGTACGCCTTCGTGACCCATGCTGATGGCAC
>CAZVEN010000004.1:177436-190748 GCA_964626155.1 uncultured Chloroflexaceae bacterium
AAGATCGTGCTACCAAAGCAGAAACGGAAGCCCTTGCTGCTCGTCAAGAACTTGAGCATACCACGCAACAAGCATGGCAACAAGGTGCCAAACAACAAGCACGCGCAACAGCCAAACAACTCCTCGGCGTCCTTGACGAGGCAGCTATCTGCACAGCAACTGGCTTGAGCATGGAAGAAATACGCACCCTATCGCAAGAAAGCGATGGTACGATATAGCAGTGCCACGCTCTACTCCCAACAGCAATACGAACTGCGATGGTTGGGTCTTGTCAACAGCAAAACCCAACCAAGTATTACCCACCACACCACACGCCCTTGCACAACGCCTCGCACACATTGCCCGGCAACTCAAACAAGCAATCAACACTGCACTGGATAGTGAACAACCAAACGACCCATGGTATCAGCAACTTAAAGCCTTTCGCCAAACGCTCTTGCCCAAACTGACGCCGGCCGAGTTCGCTGACATGTACGCCCAAACTATTATCTACAACCTCTTCGCCACCCGTGTCATACCCCTGTATACCCCTGTGCCCCCTCTCACAAGGGTAGATTTCTCGGTATCGCTCCCTGAAGGCACAAGAGCAACCCCCTTCGCCCTTTCAAGGATAGGTTTCTCGGTATCGCTCCCTGAAGGCACAAGAGCAACCCCCATCCACCCCAGTGGAAGGGCGATGTCCGATTCTCCCCCGTGTACGGGGGGGCTAGGGGGGGAACAAGATACAAACGATACCCATATCACATCCCTCATAGACGAATGTACAGCACTGCTCGAACACACCAATATAGATGAGGTATTGCGCACCTTTGGGCAAGCAACTATGCAACACGAACCTGTTCTCCATTTCTATGAAACCTTCCTCGCCGCCTACGACCCCAAAACCCGCAACATGCGCGGCGTCTACTATACCCCTGAACCTGTCGTCTCCTACATCGTCCGCTCAGTAGACCATCTCCTACAAACATGCTTTGGCAAAGCAAGGGGATTAGCTGACGAAAACACTATCATTCTTGACCCGGCTACCGGCACAGCAACCTTCCTGCATGCAGTTGTACAGCATATTCACGCTACCATTGCTACACTATGCTTAGCAGATACATGGAACACCTACGTCCCCAAAACGTTGCTCCCCCGGCTCGTCGGCTTCGAGTTGCTCATGGCTCCCTATACCATCGCCAACCTCAAACTGAGTATGCTCCTACAAAACCTTGGCTACACCTTTGATAGCAATGAGCACTTGAGCATTTATCTCACCAATGCCCTTGCAGATAACACAGTTGTCGAACTGCCAAGACGCCAAGCACACCAAGAGCATGAAGAGAACAATCTCATGGTCGTTCTCGGCAACCCGCCCTATTCCTATAAATCTGCCAATACCAGCGAATGGATAAGTACCCTCGTGCGCGACTACTATCAAGCAGAGGGGCTGCCCCTTGGTGAACGCAACCCTAAAGGGCTACAAGACGACTATGTCAAGTTTATTCGCCTCGGGCAATGGCATATCAACCACACCGGAGCCGGTATACTGGCCTTCATCAACAACAACGGCTACCTCGACAACCCCACTTTCCGTGGCATGCGCCAAAGTTTGCTACGCGAGTTCGACACCATCTACATCCTCAACCTGCATGGCAACAGTAGAAAGCAAGAGCGTGCGCCTGATGGCTCACCAGACGAAAATGTTTTTGATATTCAACAGGGCGTGGCTATCGGCATCTTCATCAAGCACCACACCACACAAAACGAAGGCTACGCCACTGTCCACTATGCCGACCTATGGGGCAAGCGCGATAGCAAATATGCCATCCTTGCAACACAAGACATACAGCACACCCATTGGCAAACCATTACCCCAACCACACCATGGTATCTGTTTGTACCACAAAACATCAAGGTGCGTGACGAATACGAGCAAGGATGGAAAATTACCGACATCATGCCCATACACTCAGTTGGCATCGTCACAGCACGCGACCACCTCGCAGTACAATGGAACGCCCACGACATGTTTACCGTCATCAACGACTTTGCCCATCTCCCACAAGAACAAGCCAGAACCAAGTATGCCTTGGGAGCAGACGTGCGCGACTGGAAAGTAGCCCAAGCCCAACACGACATCCAACAATGTGGGATTGACCACACCCACATTTCCCCTATCCTCTACCGCCCATTTGACCAGCGATATACCTACTATACCGGGAAAGATTGCGGGTTTCTCTGTCGCCCACGACACGCCGTCATGCAACATATGCTAGCCGGCAGTAATATTGGCTTGGTAACGATTCGACGCTCACGGCATCAGTCGAGTTGGAAGTATAGCTTTGTTTCAACCATGCTCATCACAGGTGCAACTACCATCACATCCCTAGATACCAATTACCTATACCCCTTGTACCTTTCTGCTTCTGATGTTGATAACCCAATCGTGCTTGAAAAATACCAGCATAACCGCCGCCCAAACTTCGCACCCGCCTTCATAGCCGACGTAGAACAACGCCTAGGGCTTGCCTTCATACCCAATGGCACCGGCAACCTGAGCACAACCATCGGACCAGAAGACATCTTCCACTACATATATGCCATCTTGCATAGCCCCTCCTACCGCTCCCGCTACAACGAGCTCCTTAAAATAGACTTTCCCCGCATCTCCATCACCAACAACAAACACATATTGACAGCCCTCATTGCCCATGGCGCAGCACTGGTAGACTTGCACCTATTGCGTCTCCCCGGCAGCAGCGGTGTAGGCGGCACAGGCGGTGCCGCTATCCTCAACAACCCTAGCGAACAAGGCATCACCCAACAGAGCGTTACTGCTGCCCCCATAGCCCACATACGCTACGACGAGCAGCATGCACAGGTATGCATTGCCAAACATGCCTTCTTTACCGGCATAGAGCCAGAAACATGGACCATGCACATTGGCGGCTACCAACCCTTGCACAAATGGCTCAAAGATCGCAAAGGACGCACACTCTCCTTTGATGATGCCCTGCACTATATGCGCATGGTCATAGCATTGCGCGAAACACGCCGCATCATGGCGGAGATAGATACTGTTATGAGGAGATGTAGTACGTATCGCTGCCAACATTGATTGAAAGGAACGGAGTACGTCGGGAGAGATGGTATCATTCGAGCATGTCTTGATAGCAGGCTTGAAACTCTTTAATTAAGTATACATAAAAAAACAACTTCACCTACGTGCAACCCCAAATTGACATGCCTAGCTAAACATGCTACAATGAAGTGTCCCTTTAAACCAGTCCCGCGAGGCTGAGAAGGAGTAACATTTGCAACCATATATGAAACATCTATTTACTCACAGGTACGTCTTCCGGGCTTCAGTAAAGGGGGCACGGTTTTTTTTTGCCTATGCTACGTAGTAATGGAGCACAAACATGAGCACGAGCGAAAAACAAATACTCAATGTTGACGACATACGCCGTGCGCTAGTACGTATAGCACACGAAATTGCAGAACGCAATGAAGGAGTACACAATATTATTCTCGTGGGACTGCGCCGCCGTGGTGTGCCACTGGCGGATCGTATTGCCACCACGCTGGCAGACTTCGAGGGGCAAAAAGTGCCTGTTGGGCAACTTGATATTACCCTCTATCGTGATGACCTGAGCTTGCGTGGGCCAGCACCACTGGTTGGCAAAACGACTATCCCACATAATGTGACTGGGCGCGTCATTGTGTTAGTAGACGATGTACTCTACACAGGACGTACTGCACGCGCTGCCCTTGATGCGATAGCAGACCTTGGTCGGCCTGCTCGTATTCAACTGGCTGTCTTGGTAGACCGTGGTCATCGAGAGCTACCTATCCGCGCAGATTTCGTGGGGAAAAATGTACCTACTTCGCGTGATGAGCGTGTAGATGTGCGGTTGAGTGAGATAGATGGAGAAAGCGACGAAGTTGTGATTGTGCATCCAGATTAAAAAACAGGTACAAACGGAGAAAAAACAATGGTTCATAGAGACATACGCTCTGAGCATGCTCGACGTCACATTCTTGACCTTGACGATTTTAACCGTGACGAAATAGAAGAAGTACTTGAAACAGCCGATAGCATGAAAGAAGTTCTGTCACGGGAAATCAAGCAAGTACCAGCTTTGCGTGGTGTTACCGTCATTAATATGTTCTTTGAAGAAAGCACACGCACGCGAATCTCCTTTGAACTGGCAGCACGGTCGCTTACTGCGAATGTGACAACCTTTACAGCACGGGGTAGTAGTGTTGAAAAGGGCGAGTCATTTATAGATACGTTGCGCACGCTTGAAGCGTTGGGAGCAAATATTCTTGTTATACGCCATGCGCAATCAGGGGCCCCCTACCTTGCTACCCAATATTTCAAGGGGTCTGTTATCAACGGTGGAGATGGATGTCACGCTCATCCAACGCAAGCACTGCTCGACTTGTTCACCATTCGCCAGAAACTCAATCGTATCGAAAAACTCAATGTGGTTATTGTTGGGGACATTCTGCACAGCCGTGTTGCACGCTCGAACTTGTGGGGATTGACCAAAATGGGAGCTAACATCACATTGTGTGCTCCAGCTACGTTGCTTGGACCGCCTAGCTATTGGCACAGCTTCTGGCCGAATGTACGTATTTCACACAAGCTCGATGAGTGCATTGTTGGTGCCGACGTAGTTATGGCGCTCCGGATCCAGAAAGAGCGCCAACAAGCTGGCTTGCTCCCCTCACTGCGTGAATATAGACAGTTCTTTGCTATTACCACTGAACGCATCGAGGAGGCAAGTAAACATGTGCTTGTGATGCACCCCGGACCCATGAATGAAGGGGTAGAAATAGCCCCCGATGTAGCCGTTTCTTCCCACTCAGTGGTGGAGGAGCAAGTATTCAATGGAGTCGCAGTGCGTATGGCATTGCTCTATCGCCTAGCAAACCGATAACCTATGCCCAATACACACAATAGCAATTGAGAGAAAAAGAGGTATAAATGCGCTATCTCATCAAAAATGGCAGCATTATTGACCCGGCTCAGCGAGTTGCCAACCTAGGCCATGTATTAATAGAAGACGGCAAAGTAAAACAACTCTTTGACATGGCCGAGATGACTCCTGACATGCGTCCCGAGGAGAGCAACGATTTAGAAGTTATCTATGCACAAGGGTGCGTGGTAACGCCCGGCTTTACCGACTTGCATACCCACTTGCGCGAACCGGGTCAAGAACACAAAGAAACCATAGCAACTGCCACGATTGCAGCCGCACGCGGTGGGTTTACCACGGTTTGTGCTATGCCAAACACTTACCCGGCTATTGACAATGTAGCAGTATTACGTCAAGTACAACAAACAGCGCGTCGCTTAGGGCATGCCCAAGTAGAAGTGATAGCGGCTATCACAGCCGGGCGCGAGGGTACCTCGCTCACTAACATGGCCGAGCTTGTCAAGGCAGGCTGCATCGCGTTTAGTGATGATGGTAGCCCGGTGCAAAACCCACAAATGATGCGCAACGCTATGACGTATGCTTCTATGTTCGGCGTGCCTATTATGAGTCATTGCGAAGATGTGCGTTTGAATGCAGGATGGGCTATGCATGAAGGTGCCGTAAGCACACGCCTTGGGCTGCCCGGCTACCCGGCTGCTGCCGAAGAAGCGCAGATAGCCCGCGATATTACCCTTGCTGAGCAGACCGGTGCCCATGTGCATATTTGCCATGTGAGCACAGCCGGTGGCGTAGAGCTTATCCGCCGCGGGAAAGAACGCGGTGTACGTGTGACGGCTGAGGTAACTCCCCATCACCTTACCTTAACAGACCGTTGGGTCATGGGGCGCATGGGGTTGTTGCAGGAGCAAGAAGAGGCCGCCGCTGCCCAAAACAATGCCCAGGCCAACCGCAAAACGCGCCAACTCTTGGTGCAAGAGCTGCAACCCAAAATGATAGCCGAACAAGGCTTACGGTCACGCCTCTGGCTCGACCCTACCTTGCTACCGCCATTTGATAGTAGCACACGGGTCAGCCCTCCATTGCGCACCCAAGATGATATAGAGGCTTTGCTTGTGGGGCTAGGCGATGGGACGATAGATGCTATTGCAACAGACCATGCCCCCCACGCAATAGAAGATAAGGCGTGTGAGTATGGGCTTGCGGCATGTGGCATTAGCGGGCTTGAAACGGCTCTTGGGCTTGTGCTGACACTTGTCAATATTGGTGCGCTTGACTTGATGAATGCTATTGCAAAATTTACGGAGGGACCGGCCGAGGTGCTCAAACGGGCTCCTTCTACGCTGTTGCCCGGTACGAGTGCCGATATTGTTCTTTTAGACCCGGAGCATATGTGGGAGGTTGACAATCAAACCTTTGCGTCTAAAGGCAAAAATACCCCTGTCCATGGGCAAAACCTCAAGGGACAGATTATGCTCACGATGTGGAAGGGACGCATTGTCTTTCGGCGCGATAACTTTGGCAAAGAAAATGGAGGCAAGCCACAAGCTTCACGTCTTGAGGGCATATTGAATAATGAGGATGATGATGAATAGAGCGAAGTAAATGGGCATGTGTGTTCTTTGCGCTACATGTCTCTATACTTCTGATTGGAGTGAGACGAGTGAAGTATTTTCGGCATGGGGTGTACATCGTCTTGGCGTTTGTACTCCTCGCCACCGGGTGTAGCGGTGCTACACAGCCACAGCCACAATCACAAGCCGTCATACCATTACCAACAGATTCATCGGCATCGGCTCCAGACACGCCAGAAGCTGCCGCATCGCCAGAAACCACCAACGCACAGGAAGTTAATGCCCAAAACGATGACCAACAAAACGATGACCAACAAACGGCACAACCAGTAGACCAACAGGAAGAAAAAACCCAACCACAAAGCACTGATACCCTGCGCCTCCTCGCGTGGCAGGCCCCAACTATCCTCAACCCACACTTAGCACGCGGCAGCAAAGATTATAGTGCTTGCCGTATCAGCTATGAACCGCTTGCATCATATGATAAAGATGCACACCTCGTGCCGCTCCTTGCGGCTGAAATCCCCACACGTGAAAATGGCGGGCTTGCGGAAGATGGCACATGGGTTATGTGGAAGCTCAAGCAAGATGTGCTATGGTCGGATGGCGAACCTTTCACGGCTGATGATGTGCTTTTTACGTATGAATACATCACCAACCCAGATGTTGCTGCTACTAGCCGCGCTCAGTATGAAGCGATAGAACATGTGGAGGTGATAGACGACTATACGGTGAAACTGTTTTTTGCAGATGTGAACCCGGCTTGGTCTCTGCCTTTTGTTGGGCCGCGTGGTATGATTATCCCGCGCCATGTGTTTGAAGCATACACCGGATCCAATTTCCGTGAAGCACCAGGAAACCTTGCTCCAGTGGGCACTGGACCCTATCAAGTCGTTGACTTTGTCCCCGGGGACGTTGTTGTCTATGAGCCACACCCCACGTTTCGAGAAGAAGGGAAGCCCTTTTTTGGGCGTGTGCAACTGAAGGGTGGTGGCGATGCTGCCTCGGCTGCACGCGCTGTATTGCAAACCGGCGATGTAGACTTTGCCGAAAATTTGCACGTTGAACCGCGTATACTTGATGAATTGCTAGAAGGTGGACAAGGGCACCTAGTCACTGCTTCTCGGCCGCTTGTTGAGCATATTTTGCTCAATCGCACTGACCCCAACAAGGAAACCAGTAATGGTGAGCGCTCTAGCATGGAATTTCCGCACCCATTTTTGAGCAACAAAAAGGTGCGACAAGCATTTGCGCTTGCTATAGACCGAGAAGCGATAGCTACCAACTTGTATGGGGATAGTGGACGCCCAACAAGCAACATTCTTGTTGAGCCAGTCATATACCGTTCGCCCAACACATCTTTTGCATTCGATCTTGATACGGCTGCTGCTTTGCTCGATGAAGCCGGCTGGACAGATACCGATGGCGACGGGATACGCGATAAGGATGGGGTTGCTATGCGTGTGCTCTTCCAAACCTCAACCGGCGCAGTGCGCCAGAAAACCCAAGAGATTGTCAAGCAAGGGCTCGAATCTATTGGCATGGAAGTGGAACTGAAGAGCATAGAACCGGCAAGCTTTTTTGACAATGACCCGGCAAACCCCGATACCTATGCGCATTTTTATGCCGATTTGCAGATGTTCACCATTCCCTACGATAGCCCAGACCCCGGAGCATATATGCAAGGGTGGATCTGCGATGAAATCCCCACGAAAGACAACGACTGGTCTAAGAATAATATTGAACGCTGGTGCAATCCAGACTATGATAAGTTCTATGAGCAATCTACGATTGAGATGGACCCAGAGAAGCGCCAGCAACTCTTCATCCACATGAACGATTTGCTGATTGAAGATGTGGCGTTGATACCATTGGTGCATCGGTTGCGTGTTTCTGGAGTGAGCAATACGCTTGAGGGCGTTGAGCTTACGCCATGGGATGAGAGTGTGTGGAATATACAAGATTGGCAACGTGCAGCAGAGTAATAGAATACACCCCATTAAGGTATCGCGGAAAGCAAGGTGTAGGATAGGCTTCTAGCCTGTCCAGCGTAGCACCGGCATCCTGCGGGATTTGGCTGGCAAGCATTACGCCCAAGGGCTACTGGCGGTGCTACGGGATGGTGGCGAGTGCTTAGGTATATTGTCAATCGTGTCCTCATTTCCATCCCTACCCTCTTAGCAATCAGTATTATTGTATTTGGCATATTGGCCCTCGCACCCGGCGACCCGATGGGTGAGTTTGCGCTTGATCCTTCTATTACGGCGGAGATGCGTGCGCACATCCGCGCCTCATTTGGCTTAGATGAGCCATTGCATATACGCTATATCAAGTGGGTTGTGGCGTTTAGTCAGGGGGATATGGGCTATTCTTTCATCAGTCATGTGCCTGTGCGCACCTTGCTGGCGCAGCGGCTAAGCACAACGCTGTGGGTTGTGGGGGCCGGCTATGCGGTGAGTGTGCTGTTGGTGTTGCTGCTTGGCATGGTTGTGGGGTTTCGCCCATATTCTACGCTAGACTATGGGGTGACAATGCTGGCGCTCATTGGGTTTTCGGTGCCTACATTCCTCACGGGTATGCTCTGTATTGTGCTCTTCAGTGTGAAACTACGGTGGTTGCCTTTTATTTACGATGGAACATTGCGTGTCACTGACTGGAGCACTCTGGTTGCTCAAGTGAAACAATCGCTTATGCCAGTGCTGGTGCTGGCGCTGTTTCAAACGGCCACGCTCTTGCGTTTTGTGCGCTCGGCTATGCATGAGCAGCTCCATCAAGATTATGTGATGGCAGCACGTGCCAAGGGGTTGCGCGAACGGGCTATTGTGTATCGGCATGTGTTGAGCAATGCCCTCATCCCCGTGGTGACGCTTGTGGCGCTAGGCATTCCCACCGTTTTTACTGGGGCACTGGTGACGGAGCAGATTTTTCGTGTGCCGGGCATTGGCTCACTACTGGTGCGGGCCATTCAGGGTAATGATACGCCTGTTGTGATGGCTATTACGTTTATCTATGCCATCCTTGTGGTGACATGCAATCTCATTGCAGATGTTGTGTATGGGATATTGGACCCACGGATAATACGATAGTCGTCTTTGCGTCTTTGCGTGAGGTCCTGACCATGAAGACATCTGCGTGGCGTAGGTTTCTGCGACATCCCTTTGCTGTGGCTGGTGTGCTGCTCTTGCTCACTATAGTGGGCAGCGTGATGTTTGGGCCTCTTGTGTATACGACACCAATGGATACCATAGATTTTGCACTAGCTATGCAACCGCCTAGTTTGGCGCACCCCTTTGGGTGCAATGATTTGGGGCAAGATATATTGGCACGAGTGTTGGTTGGGGGGCGCATTTCTATCATGGTTGGGATATGCGCTATGATTGTTGCTGTGGGTTTAGGCGCATTGATTGGCACGGTATCTGGCTTTGCCGGCGGTATGGTAGATATGCTTTTGATGCGCTTGACCGATATATTTCTAGCATTGCCGGTGTTGCCGGTGTTGCTGCTCATCTTGTTTCTGTTTCGAGAGCCGTCTACTAAGTTGCTCGGTCCCGAACATGGCATTTTTGCGTTGGTGGTGCTCGTTATCGGGGGGCTTACGTGGATGTCGGTTGCTCGCTTGGTGCGGGCCAATGTTTTGACGGTGCGACAGCAAGAGTTTGTAATGGCGGCGCGTGTGCTTGGGGCTTCGCCAATACGGGTGCTGTGGTATCATATCCTGCCACACGTTGTTAGCCCTATTGTTGTAGCGGCTACGCTATCGGTTAGTGCAGCTATCGTGACTGAGTCTACGCTGAGCTTTTTGGGCTTGGGGTTTCCCCCCGACACGCCTACATGGGGGCGCATGCTCTACGATGCGAAAGACTATTTGGAAATTGCGCCACATATGGCTTTCTTCCCCGGTCTAGCTATTTTCTTGAGTGTATTGAGTATGACCTATATAGGCGAAGGTGTACAAGATGCGCTAGACCCTCGGCGGTCGCGCATACGCGGGCTATAGCAACCCTCCATGATTTATACCATTTTTAACGCAGAGGCGCAGAGAAGCAAAGACACAGAGAGATACAAAGGTTTTTCGTTTATGGTTGCTGTATCATTCACAACTCAATTAGGACTGCTCTATAATACACATTTCTTGATAAAGTACACACATACGCGCTATTGTTTCTCGCATGCGCTCCATCAGCGATGGTGGACCATCTATCAACATTGCATGCTCTCCATATGAAAGCAATATGCGCATGATGCGAAACTCACTTGTATCGCTGGCGCTTACCAATACCCATTCGCCATCGTGCTTCACTTCATGGATAGTAAAGCGTTCACTTACTCCCCCATCGGCAAACGATACCGGTAGCCGATAGACAAAGCGGACCCGCTTCATTTCGCGGCGTGGTGGTTGTGGTGTTGACAGCAATTTGGGCAAACCTTCGATACGATTTAACCGAAATGTTGAGAAATCTTGCTGTTCATAGTTATACGCCAAGAGGTAATATTGCCGGTCATAATATTCTATATCGTATGGGTCTAGCCGTGGATGCCAACGGGCATCTTTGCTGTTTTTGGAACGATATGAAAAACCTATTTGTCTGTTGTTTTGGATAGCATACGAAAGCCACCGCATCAATTCCTCGCAGCCGCTATAATCTAGCACTGGGTTGAGTGATGCACGCAGAGCTCTCCGTACACACCATAGCCTATACTGTTTTTCAGAAAGATTGCTCGTGAGATTATCGAGTAGTTGTTGCACCCGAGATGAAAGCGGGTGATATGTGCCGAACATATCACGCAGCATAACGAGGGTTTTTACTTCGTCATCAGAGAGAATGTGCATGCTGGCTTCAATACAAAAGCGTGGCGGGCGTCCGGTGCGTTGTATCTGATAGCCTAGGTGCTCTAGGCTTTGCATGTCGCGGCGCATCTTGCGCTTGCCAGACTCATCGTATTGGTAGTCATCGGGCAATTTCTGCGCAATTTCGCCCATGTTTACAATTTCTGCACGCAGCAATGCGCAGAGCCGCATAAGACGGTCAATAACCGCGTATATATCTTGTGTATCTTTTTTGCCATTCGTTTTTTCCATCCTACACATGCGAACACTTACAAAGCATTATTCTTTAGAGCCTGTTTTGAAACGTAGGGGCATGCATAGGGCTCGTTCTTTCTAACACAATGTTAGTACCACTTACCACAAAGAACACAAAGAACACAAAGAACACACAACGTGTTTGGATGGGTTGTCTTGTTGGCGTTGTATGAGCATGAACCTCCGCGCTAGAGACGTTGCGTGCAACGTCTCTACACCATATACAACAGTCTCTTTTTCATTAAGGCCTCGCGCAAAGACGCAAAGAACGCAAAGCTATAAGGAAGGGAACGTGCAATTCTTTGCTGCTACGCTCCAAGGGTGCGAGCTGTCTTACGAAGTCATCGCCGTAGCCTGTACAATCAACCGCTCACACTCTTCTGCATCCGCTGCCGTGGACACTGCGAGCACCATGGTTTGCAATTGCGCGTACTCCTTGATATGCCCAATGTTTTGCACAACTGCTTCGGGTACCTGCGGGAAGCGTGTTTTGATTATCCGTTCAAGCACCTGTTGCAAACCAGCAACTGTTTCCTCTATTATCTGTTGCTCTTTGGCTTGCAGTTCCATCGTGTACTGCTGCTTTTGCGCTTGCAGTTCCATCGTGTACTGCTGCTTTTGCGCTTGCAGTTCCATCGTGTACTGCTGCTTTTGCGCTTCTAGCTCGGCTTCAAATTCAGTTGCAACATGCTTTTTGAGTTCTTCTGCAAACTTTGTTCCTAACATACGTTCCCTCCCTACCATATCCATAAACCACACTGGGTCTGCTATCTTTTCCACAAACATTCCCACAATGGCTAATAACTCATCTTGTTTCGTTGGATCCACTTCCCGCAAAATGGTGTCTTTTATCTCTACGACCATTTCCTTTGTGGCATTGCGCATCAGCAAGCTGAGTATCATTAACCCCAAGTTGCCCGACTCCATCGCTTGTTTGGCATCGAGAAGCCACAATCGTATGCAATGTACCTGCCACGATGCGACCACTCTGCCATCTATGACTTGTTCCAACGTATCGCCCATATCACACGACGAGTCAAGGTAAATCAGTGTCAGCAAGACAGTCATTCCATTGGATTGATGCCCTACGATGAACTGATACGTTCCCATACGCCAAAACACCATGTCGTCTTTGTAGCCCAACCACTCTACGATGTGCAGATATTCTTGCCCACCTGGGCTTCGTATGCGCACTACATTATCCAGTCGTCGCTGAATAAATGCCAAATCCAACGAATCAACCTTCACGACTTTCGACCCCGGCTCCGCTTTGAACAAGTGCAGCAAATCGGTGCCTAGAAGCCGCGTCAATTCCTTGAGAGGCAAATCAGTCTTCATGCTCTTTTTCTTTCCCCGCTCGCCAGTGCAACACGTACACTCCCCCCTATACGTGCCTTTTCTTTAGCATACTATGACATCTGTGCTATTGTCAAGCAGAGATAGGGAATTGAGAACAAAACGTAGCATTCATTGTCTGATAAGACAGGTTTCGGCAGAGTGAAGAGGTGTGACACAATGACATTGTGCCACACCTGAATTCTCGTCCTTTGGTTTTCTGTTTGGTACCTACCGCATAATCATTGGCAAAAAGGTAGCGTTGCTTTTTCCATTGGTGGCACTCAGTTGGGCCGCGATTGGCGATACGAGATTGATGGCATGTTGGTGTGAGTATGTATTGCCATTGTGCTCAGCGGTAACGGTGACGATCTTTGTTCCTGTCGTTGTCCAGA
>CAZVEN010000005.1:0-7560 GCA_964626155.1 uncultured Chloroflexaceae bacterium
CCTGTGCCCTGTCACCTATACAAACCCCTTCATAGCGGGGCATAGCATCCTAGGTTTCAGGTTTCAGGTTTTAGGTTTCAGGTTTCAGGGGTACAGCGATTCAGCGGCATCAGCACCCTCAGCGACTCAGCGGTTCAAACCACATCGGGGCTAGGGAGCAACAACCCTGACACCTGTGCCCTGTGCCCTGTCACCTATACAAACCCCTTCATAGCGGGGCATAGCTTCTGACAGGTATGGTATCTCCTAGCGCCGCAGGGGCGCAAGGTTTCAAACCCCTTCATAGCGGGGCATAGCTTCTGACAAGCGGAGTAAAGCTCGTTGATGAGGAAGGCATAGGTTTCAAACCCCTTCATAGCGGGGCATAGCTTCTGACTATGCCTAATCGTTGTAGGCATAGGTGGTATCTTTGTTTCAAACCCCTTCATAGCGGGGCATAGCTTCTGACTAGTGACAATGATCGCAATAGTGACAATGTTGGTTTTAGTTTCAAACCCCTTCATAGCGGGGCATAGCTTCTGACTTTAAAATTTTTTTTATGATAGGAAAGGAGGAGAAATGTTTCAAACCCCTTCATAGCGGGGCATAGCTTCTGACTGACATCCAGTTCTTCTGGGACCGAAGCCCCAGGAAGGTTTCAAACCCCTTCATAGCGGGGCATAGCTTCTGACATGACACGGGTGTTGCTGTTGGCTCTGGCATAACCAGTTTCAAACCCCTTCATAGCGGGGCATAGCTTCTGACCAGTTTTTTCTGTCAGTGTGTTTTGCACTGACGTGTGTGTTTCAAACCCCTTCATAGCGGGGCATAGCTTCTGACGTGCGTAAGCTCCAAATGGGGATGTTAATAGATCATGTTTCAAACCCCTTCATAGCGGGGCATAGCTTCTGACCGAATTTAAGGAGTACCCGGCATGGCCGGAGTACTCGTTTCAAACCCCTTCATAGCGGGGCATAGCTTCTGACATGACCCAGTATATCACTCCAACCTGTTATGTAGGTTTCAAACCCCTTCATAGCGGGGCATAGCTTCTGACACAACTTCTCGCAACATTTTGATTTGCTACCCGGGGAAGTTTCAAACCCCTTCATAGCGGGGCATAGCTTCTGACATCGCAATAGTGACAATGTTGGTTTTAGGGGTTTTAGTTTCAAACCCCTTCATAGCGGGGCATAGCTTCTGACCTTGATCAACCAATTGGTTCCTATTGGTTTCGCAAGTTTCAAACCCCTTCATAGCGGGGCATAGCTTCTGACGTTTCCTCCTGGGTGGTAGGACCAGGTGAGCGTTTGTTTCAAACCCCTTCATAGCGGGGCATAGCTTCTGACTCCTTCGCAGCACCCTTCTGTTGTTAAAGTGCATTGCAAAAACAAAAACCGTTCTCTCCGAATATATGTGTAACTATACCCATGTTGCAAAAGTGGCGAAAACTCGTTATCATGTCCCAACTGATAGTAGTTTAGCACAATTTCGTATGGAGGTCAAATACCATGTGTCTATGGAACACCATGTTACACGACATACCCGCAACCTTGCAAATACTTATAGCCCGAAGCAACCGTATCTCGTTGCCACGCAATGCACCCGCAGAAGAACGCCAACAACGACTACATGCAGCACTGTGTCACCGCTACACCGTGCAAACAACCTATGCCAGTTTAGATGAACCTGTTCGTGATGCCCTGCAAGATTTGCGCACCTGTTTTCGCGGCATATCCCTTGATGACCTTACAGCACGCTATGGCCCATTGCGCCCCTGGAAACAGATCAAAGCAGACCCCACACCAGTGAGCATCACAGAACAACTGGTCTTACTCGGTTGGCTCCTACCACGCCCCACCAAACCACACCAACCAACACGCTACTACCTTCCATGGGAAGTGCGCCAATGGCTCCCCGTCCCTCTGCGCCTAGAAACCCTTGGGCCTGCCCCAACCATTCTCGCCATACCGCCCATTATCCATGCTACCATAGCATTGCTTTTGGCATGTGCCGAAAAGCCATGTGCCATCAGAGCAGATGGCATGCTGCGACGGTCCACCCTGCGTATGCTTGCGTCACGGCTACCTTTCGCTATTTCGGATACCGGTAGAGCATCCCTCTACCGCTTCTTAGTGCCTTTGCTCACCCGTCTTGCCTTGATCGAGCCTCATCATGACGGCACATTACACCATCTCACCATAGCCGGGCAACGTTTCCTAAAACGCCCCACCAACGAGCAGTGGCAACAACTGCTTGATGCATGGATAACTATGCCCGACCCAGACGCTTGGCTCAAACCACTCGTGCTTGATTGTCGCGGCATGAATTTCCCCCTCTTCCGGCGTCGTCTGTGTGCTTGGGTCGAACACTTACCCATAGGCAAATACCTCAATCCCGCCACGCTCTATGACCAGCTTGAAGCTTCCCTCGGGCCACTGGCCGACCCCCAAACCCATGGCTATCGCCAAGTAGACCGTCGCCCATGGCAAAAAAACCGTGCTGCCACCGTCTTTGATGCAGCCTTGCGTGGCCCACTCACATGGTTTGGCCTTGTAGCATGGAACGACCAGAGCAATGTCGTTTGGCGGGCCGAAACAGCACCTTGTGAACCAACAACCGAAACAGAAGCTTGGGAACCAACAACCGAAACAGAAGCTTGGGAACCAACAACCGAAACAGCACCTTGTGAACCAACAACCGAAACAGCGCAAGAGAGCATGCTCCCTTGTTATACAACAATTGAGGATACTCCCGTACTACATCCTTGGCGCTACGGAGACCCCGGCGAGGTCCATATTGCCCATAACGCTTTGCACACAGAAACCCTGCGTTTGTTGCCATTCGCCGATTGGCACACAACTGATGCAGAAACCACTACCTACCGCATCACCCCCCAAAGCCTCGCCCGGGCCATAAGCGCCGGCTATAGCCATAGCCACCTTTGGGCCCTGCTCGAACGACATGCCGGCCCCCCACCAGACGCATGGCGCGAACATCTGGCAGGAACAATAAACACCATTCATATCATGCACACTGCCATTGTCCTAACCGACGATCCCTCACTCCTCGACCAAGCAACCCGCACACGCAGCGTCCAACGATACATAGATAAACGCTTAGCACCCGGTTTCATAGTCATCCAACCAGCTCATGTGCCATCGCTTATACAAGCCCTCAACCGTCAAGACATTGCGGTTGAAGAAAGCCTGCCCAATAACACCGCCAGTGTACCAGCGACTATCCCCTTACCCAACACACCTACGCCCTCATCGGAGCTAACACCGGGCGAATGTGCCGTTTTATTGCTTGCATGTTCCTACTACCGGCAGCATGTTCCAGACAATGCCCCATTGTTGCCCAACGATAACTTGGATAAACGGCTGTGGGCAGCGCTCACTCCGCCCCTGCGTGAGACCATCAGTAGCACCCTGCACAATATGCAATGGAACAGCGACGTGCAAACACTCCACCATGCCCATACCCCATGCACCACATCTTGTGCGCATACTCCAGAGACCCATGCCGGTGTCGCGCATGCCCCAACCGTTCAGCACATCCGTCAAACCATCAAACGCCGGGCGCTTATGCATATCACCTATACCGATACCCAAGGCAAGCAGAGCCAACGTACCATCCGCCCATTGCACCTCGAATCGCATGGAGATACCTGGTATCTGGAAGCCTACTGCCATATGCGCCAACAAGAGCGCGTATTTCGCCTTGACCGCATTGCAATAGATTCACAATAAAGGGCTATCGACAGGGTCCGGCCAACCTTGCTCATCAGGGCCGAGCAACCGTTGCAATTCGCCCCATGCCTCACCAAAACCCACACGATAGCGTGGGTCTTGGTCAATCCGATAACTCGTAACCAACAAGCGCAACCCCTCCTGTTGTTGTGCTGTATCGTGCCCCTGCGTTGCCAGCCACTTACCCTGATTAAACGTGGCACTACAATAGAGTTGCACCAAAGTTTGGTTGGTCGGGGCAAAATCGCCCAGACGATAGGCCTCATCCAGCACCTCTTTGGTGAAAAGAAACATGCCTTTCTCATAGCCACGTTGGGCCGTCTCAAGAACACCAGGCACCACCACCTCATGATGCTGCTTGGCACGGCGATGCAAACTCCAATACAATTCAGCAGCTTCCTGTTGGGCTTCTGTATCAAGTGGATCAAACTTGCGTGCAAACAACCCTTCTAGGCGTGCCGTAATAGCATGGTTATTCAACGCCGCTACATCTTCTCCACAAAGATTGGGTATTCCCAACACCCCTTCAGCAACCGTTGCCGCCTCATCCCAATTTCCCAACTGCCGATAGCGTTCAATAGTCGCCAGTTCATCAGCAACCTGCCGGCATGCAGGTGTCGCTGTAGCCAGCACCTGTGTAGGCGTAATGAGATGCGCGACCGGCGTCTCTGTTCCTATCGCCGGAACCGTAGCCATTGGCTGTGCGGCTACTTGGTCTAGTTGCTCCCCTCCTCTGCCATAGAAGAGGGAAACAACCAACACCACAAGCCCAACAAAACCGACTATCCCAACCACTCCTAGCACCCAGCAACCCATAGCACCCTTTACAGAGGCATGCGGGTCATCCACGCCCCGTGGAGGCGCTACACGAATACGGTTCATGCCACACTCCTTTCTTCAACCATAGCTTGCTTCCAATACCGCCGTTCTGGAGCCTTAACCATAGTGCCAAGCATCGCATCGCTATTTGCCATAGCCGCAAGACGCAACACAATCACCCGACATGTAGGCTTTTCCTTATCCACTGTTGCCGGGATGGGTGCAAAAATCGTCGCATAATTGGATTTTCCAAAAAGCGTACCATCTTTATGCGCGTCATCCTTCCCATTCCCATAACCATTACCATAGCTATTGCCATTACCATGACTATGCCCATAGCCATTGCCATTGCCATAACGAGTGCCATTGCTCTGATGGGTCCCATTGTCGGCAGACAACCAATCTTGCGCCTGCATTGTGCGCCCTGCATGCACCACATCCTGAACATCACGCAGATCGGCATACACAAGATTGGTCAGCACACAATCGTAAATAACACGCTCGCTACTACGGGGCATATCAACTGACCATATACCTCGATTTTCCTCTATCTGATGCCACACATCCAAAATAGTGCGTGCAAGCAAATCCTTCCGTACCACAAAACGTGGCGCATCGCCCGTTACAAGCTGATAGCCTTCGGCAACACCATCCTGATAGCGTTCTGCAACGACATCAGCCCAGGCAAACTGGAACAGCAAAATACCGCCCGGCTCCTTGGGCAACGCCTGATAGAACACATTGTTCAAGTGCGCCGTCAAGTCTGCACGGTTAGAAGCTGCTGCCAACCCTGCGATCAGGTCCGCTTGCACCGCATCAGCCGACACATAATCTTTGCCCATATTGTCAATCACCATCCACCCCTCAACGCCACGGTGCTCATAGGCTTTCTTCATGGCTGGATAGCGTTCGCGCAAATCGGTAAACTCTGGCAACACGGTGCAAGCAATAATACGCGACCCATTGAAACGCTCGCGCAACCGCTCAACGACCGGCAACCCCACTGGAAAATGCCCGCCCGGTGACACATACATGAGCACCAACGACGGATCAGTTTGCTTATTTTCAGGCCGCCGCCGATAGCGTTCGATAGCCTCATCGGTCGCGCCCGCTATTTCTGGTCCCCACACCCGAATACGCTCCATCACCCAATCGCCCGGGCGATTCCCAAAACCAAAAAACGCCGTTGATGAGCCATACACCACCCGTTGCTGAAACACCGCCGGCAAACTCTGCTCAAATTCTTGGCGTGATTGCGCATCGTGCTCAATGAACAAAATAGCTCCCACCAACCGCTCGCGCCCACTCTGTTCGAGTAGCAGCAACAAGCGCATAAGCGCCTTCGCACCATATGTGCCAATACCTACCACCATCATGGTCCCTACCAATTCATTCACACTACTGTCATCGGGCAAACCACCCGTATACACCCACGCCGTCCCATCAGGCGGTTGCACATCAGTTGAGCGCATTCGGGCTTTCAACCACAGCATAAACCGCACTAACAACCTAGCCGTAGACGACCAGCGCATAAGTTTTGTGAGCAATCGTATCATCACCTATTCCTCCATACATATTTCATAACGCCGGTGCCTTCGATACACTCAGACACCGGCATGGCCACTATCAAACCACATAACACAACGGCTCTACCGTCACCTTCCCAATCCCAATCACCTGAATGCGCCGCACAGCAGCAGCATCCAACACATAGAAACGCACACTATCCGTATGGACATCTATCAGGGCCCGTATCTCCTGTTGCACCACAGCCAATTGTCGTGCATCAAGCTCACACTCAAAAACGCTATATTGCACCCATGTACCATAGCCCTTGAGCAACTTATGGACCTTCGTCCGCCGCTTATCATGCACCACGTCATAACTGATAACCGTGAACATACTCGACCTCCTCGCCCCGAAACACTCGTGCTACTGCCTGCACTTGGAGCAGAAGCACCCGTCGTATCAACGTTTGTTCCCCACTGATGAGAGTCATCTTACTTTGCATCACCCCCTCATATGCCTTCACAAACAGAGACCGCCCTGTATCATCCAAGTAAACAGCCTCTTGGTTCTGTTTTGGGCGCTCAAAGCGCGTATGTGATATGTGATCCTTCCCTATCATTTCGAGCACCAAACGGTCTATCACCAATGGGCGAAACTCCTCCATCAAGTCTAGGGCCAGTGAAGGTCGCCCGGCTTCCGGCACATGAAACGTCCCCAAATAGGGGTCTAGCCCCACAACCTGTACCGCTGTCAACACATCGTGCAACAACAGCGTATACCCAAACGACAATAGCGCATTGATAGGGTCTAGTGGTGGATAAAACGCCCGCCCACCAAACCTCCATGCTTTGGGCAACGCTATGCGCCAAGCCCCAAAGTAGGCCGCAGCAGCCGCTCCCTCATACCCACGTACTGCATCAATCGTAGTTGCCTTGGCCACCCCCGCCAAAGCCGTTTTCATCTGCGCCAGAGCAGCAGGAGCAGATGCCCACCCGCTGATAGCCAACAGTTGCTGTTGATTGCGTATCTTGGCTTGGATAAGTGAACGGGCCAACGCAAGTGCCTTTTCAGGCGTATGCACAAAAAACATTTGCAACGAGCGCAACTGCCCAAACCGCGAAACCCCCGCCGTCAACGTCGCATAGTGGTAATTACCTTCTTGATTCGTCAGTGTCACCGGCACACCACGGTGAATAAGCTCTACAAGGAGCGCTGTTGACATCTGCACCCCGCGCCCCATCAACACCACCTGCTCCAGCTTGCCAAGAGGCACCTCTTGGAGCACTTGTTTGCCCCGCTTCACTACAAGAACCAGGTCTTTTTTGTGCAGATGTGTCCCCTGTTCTTGGACATACAACACTGTCATACATCATTCTCCTTCATACTATTGGGAACGGGTGCCTGAGTGTATCGAAGGCACCCCAATCCCCCGACCCCCGACCCCTTTCAAGGGTAGGTCTCCATCATTTCGGCACATCGTAAGCAGGTTTTTGCCCATTCT
>CAZVEN010000005.1:7660-74887 GCA_964626155.1 uncultured Chloroflexaceae bacterium
CTTGGCGCTCTTGGCGTCTTGGCGGTTCAATACCTACCCTTGTGAGAGACCCCCGACCCCCCTCTCAAGGGTAGGTCTCCATCATTTCGGCACATCGTAAGCAGGTTTTTGCCCATTCTTTCATTTCAACCTTGGCGCTCTTGGCGTCTTGGCGGTTCAATACCTACCCTTGTGAGAGACCCCCGTCACCGGTCACCCGTCCTCTTCCCCCTGCGCCGAAATTGCTTGAGCTTCTCGGCAGCCTCAGCAAAGCTTTTCATCCCCTGGAATGGTGTTTTCCCTTGTTGTCGTGGCACCAATGCCTGCCCCAAAAACTCCAACCCATCTTCATAGCACACAATGCCCGTCTTTTCCTCATTCAATAGCAACCGTAGATGCGCCAACTGCTGTCGTGCCAACAAAAGCGCCTGCTCTGCATCCTCTCGCGTGGCACACATAATCACAAAGTCATCCATAAAACGCACCATCCGAAACCCCCGCGTGGTGATAGCCAAATCAAAAGGGTGCAGATAGATATTTGCTAAGAGCGGCGAAAGGGCCCCACCCTGCATCGCGCCACGGCGCTTTTCACGTTGCCTCCGCCAAAACTCACCTAGTGCCACAGCACCTGCCGAACTAGCCGCAACCGCGCCCGCAATCACCAACCGCTTTGTGCCAACACGCTTCCCTACGCGCTGCACATGTGGTGCTACCTGCTGAATACCAGATACAACCGGCTGCACCATTGCCAGCGTGCTCCACACACGTTCATCACGCAAGAGCGGCATTCCTCCTCCATAGCTTCCCATACCATTACGCATCCAAGCGGCGTTTCCATAGGGATTATCCAAAAAACCATACCTTTGATCCATCCCTTGCTGCATAGTAGGACTATCTCCAGCATCAGGCGTTTCCGAATGATTGAACTGGCGACCATGGCCATTCCGCTGTTTCAACTCCTCCATATACGCCTGTGCTTCCTCATCACTAAGCGTCCCCACATCCAGCCAGCGCGATATAATGTGCAACAGCGGAACATCATCTATCCGCTGGCGCACCATACTCATCAAAATCCGATGGTCAATCGAGTCGAAATAGGTAGCAATATCCGCATCTACCACCCATGTCAGCCCACGCTCGGCATAGCGCGTGACCATAGCCAACGCATCAGGCACGCCCACCCGCAGGCGACAGCCATACGAACAATCATGCAACAATGGCTCAAATACCGGGTCGAGTACCTGCTTCACTGCTCGCTGCGCCACCCGGTCGCGCACGACCAAAATGGCTATCACCCGCTTACTGCCATTGGCCTTTGGAATAGCCACATGGCGTGCTGGCAACGGCCGATAGAGACCACTTCGCAACTCATCGGCCAAAATGGCCATCTGATTCGGCCAATCGGACTCAAATTCCAGCAACGTCACCTCATCAATACCCGCGCTATGTCCTCGCCGCGTAGCATGAATATTGCCGTATACACTGCGCCAAGCAGTGGTCAAGTTTTCCACCGAACAAATCCTATCCAACAAAGATGGACCTACATATTTCTGAAACAACGGCGTCATGACGAACTCCTTTCTACAGCTATCTGACCTACAGCTATCTGACCTACAGCTATCTACAGCTATCTACACCTATCTAGGAGAATGTGACTCTATATCCCGGCCAAGACCACCACCCCGACCAGACCGATAGCAACCAGAAGAAACACCCCCGCCACGCACCCGCGCATTACTCTGCCGAGATGGATGTGTGGTGGCCGCAGGTGTTGCATGTCAATTCGTGGTATCTTTACAGTGAGTGTGCCTATTGCCAAAAGCACAAACAGGAGTGCCGCGCTTATCAAACACCATAGCATCATACCCTCACCCCCTCTTTTTTCATGAAGACTTCGCGCAAATGAGTTTGTAGCGTATACCAGCGCGTGCATCATGCACACAAGTATCTTCGCATGCGTTGGTGCCAAATACAATCGGTCTTTGGCAGTAACTGGGCGGATGATATTTGGGCGTAGAAAAAAATCAGTCCAAGACGGAGTTTTCTTCTCCGTCTTGGACTAAGCGCTTGGACTGAGCGAGGCAAGAAAGCCGTGGGGAATTATTCTCTTTGCACGTGATAATACAAAGCTGCCTGATAGCGGCTCTCTAGGTGCAATTTATCGAGAATATTGGAAACGTGTGTTTTGACCGTTTTTATGCTTATCGTCAACTGATCAGCTATTTGTTGGTTGGTAGCGCCATCTGCAATCAACGCCAACACCTCACATTCACGCCGAGTTAAAGTTTTGCGAACAAACGAATTGTCTGCCCCACGCTGTATCATTTTATGGAGTTCCTTCATCACGAGAGGGCTAGTATACACGCCACCCTGCGCAACTTCGATAATGCCTTGGCGTATCTTGGCACTTTCAATAGGATCTTCTTTTGCAATACCGCCATGTGCTCCCGCCTGAAAAGCTGGAATCAAATGGACACCCTCATCAAATTCAGTCATAACCAACACACGAGTATGGGGACTAGCCGAACGGACATCACGAATAAGCTGCAACCCTGGCTCAAAACTCACTCCAAGTTTCAATTCGGTGATAAGCACATCGGGAGTATGCTCTTCGACCAATGCCAAGGCCGTTGGCGCATCGTGCGCCTCGCCACATAACCGGATGGAAGGTATTCCGTCCTCTTGCAACACCACCCGCATGCCAATCCGAAAAATCTCATGGTCATCCACCAACACCACATCTATCGCATCTTCCATACTACTCTCCTCCTCCTCCCCACCCTATGGCGCATCGAGTGGCGCAGTTGTTGGCTTCTCATCAAAAATAAGCTGAATGAATATACCAAAGAAAAGAGCAATCTGTGCATAGAGCAATATCATTGCAAAGCTTGTAGCCCCATCACACATAGCTTGTAACGATTGATTGTTTCCTTCCATCGGTATCAAAGGTGCAAACACCCAAAAGAGCGATTTGCCTATCACCAGAGCAAATATCTCGCCCGATCCCCATACCCACAAAGCACGGTACAATGCTTTCTTTATGTCATGTACCTTCCGATGTATGCCAGACACAAGGTACCCATAGGGCATAATCGCCATTGCACACAGCCCAATAAGAAATCCCCAAACATGCGTGTGTACTAACCCATACAACAAAGTCCATGTATCGCTTTGCAACGCTGTTGCGGCATAGCCAGTGCCAATAGCAGCCCAGAGACGTAGTGTCCCTAGCCCAACCAAACGTATACGAAAGATACCCCTATGAAGAAACCGCTTCGTGGCTGATACCTGAGCCAATGCCTGCGATTGTCGAAGGCGGCGAAGGCTTTTTAAGGTATTATACTGAACCTCTTCAGCCTTTTTGACATCGTAGCGTGGCAAATACCAATTCAAGACAACCTGCTCAAGCTGCGCCTGCAACGCCTGTTGGTGTACTTGTGTCAAGCCACCTGAGCTGGTGCCTGAGCTTGTCGAAGGCGTCGAAGTCAGCGGCGACACCAATGCCTCAACAACCCGGTTGACTTCTAGCTCGCGGCGATACTCACGGTAGGAAAGAATAGAGCGCTCGCCCGTATGCTCTTCGCACCCACGGCCCCACCACACCTCACCCTGGCGCAAAAAGAGCCAAGCTGAAGCCTCATCTTGGCATATACGCAACCATTTGCCAACGGCCCGCTCAAGCTCTTCTGTTTGGTCATCGCTCCACATCACGTTTTTTTCCACAATACCAATGAGCACCAACGCATAGATGCGCCATAGCAGCAAGTGGTTCGCGGTGTGTTGGCGGTCGTGGGGCGCATCTTCGCGGGCATAGAATGCCAGCCACCCACGCACCAAGGTGGCCGCCGCAAACGCCCACTGCTTATCGTACCAATCCTCTGTGCTACGTTCTGGTTGCGATAGTGTTTTATCGGATTTATCGGACGACTCATTGGACTTCTTGGATAACGACAGCTTTGCCCATTGCCCATCTGGACAGTAGAGACCTTGGATGATGCATGCCGACATAGGCATAATCTCTTCGCGCCAGCGACGAACAGCTTCCTTCTGGTTATTCAGTGAAGGACAAGCATCTTGCTCGTCTGGCTTGGGCAACAAAGGAACCTGTTGCCCTTCACGCCAATGCCACATATCAGCGAGAGCCTGCGCCAGTTCTGTATCGGCACCAGTTTCCCATTCCAATGTTTGGTTCAACTTATACGGAAACGTAAAGGACAAACGACTAATTGCATCTTGCTTCCCTACCGTACAAATGACCCATCCCAACAAGTGAAACACAGGATTGGCAACGTCTACAGCAGCATCGTACATATGGAAGAAGCGTAATACTGTCTCTGCTCCTCTCGCATGCACGATTGTTATAGACCGCTCATGAGTAGTTTGAATAGATGTACTCATAACCAGTTATTCAGTGTACGAAGCAAGTGGTATACAGCTTTTGCAAGCTCATTTGCCTCGTCACGTCCTTGAAGACGATACACATTCCAACGCTCATCTAAGGCATGTGCTGCTGGTGTATTTGGATACTCCACTAACGTGTGGATGCCAGGATAAAGATTAGTCATTTCTCGCCAGTCAAATGGCAATTGTGGCCCAAGGGTGATGAGATTAGTACTCGTTTCGTGCATATAGACTACATCGGCCTTGATACCACGTTCAGTGTGCGCCCCCAATAATTGTGCTGCCAACACTGCAAAGGGAATAATGCCTTTGTAGCCCCCAGTGATATTGAAGATAAGCTTGTGCTGTTTATTCATAGCATTGTACTCATTCCCGACCAACTCCATATACGTGGGCAAACCCTTTTCAACAAACTGGTTGTCATTGTCCATTTTCACGCCTTCTAGCACACTGTACTCTGGCACATCTAGGCCGGTGGGACGAAACACATATCCTTCGTCTGGGGTGCCATCGGTAGGGCTAGTGAGACAATACCGCAACAGTGCAGCACAAAATTTACCTGCATTCGTATCGGAACTCACCAACACCACCCGGTCGCCTGCGTTCAGTCCAAGCATGTTGAGCGAGGCTATTTCGGCGGGCGATGCTTTGCGCTTCTCCTCTTCTGTGTACTCTGTTTCTGGTTCCTTCCAAATGTCACATAGCCCCTTATACAGACATTCCTCAAAATCCGTTCGTTCTTCATCTCTTAACCTAGCGTTTTTCTTTATCTGGTCAAGTTTATAGGGATACGGCAACAAAGAAGCGTTGAGTGCTTCACAATCTAGCGCACTCGTGCCAACGTGTGTTATCACTATCTTACCCATCGTGTTTATCCTTTCTTCTGCTCAACACTATACCCCACATAGCGCACAATCCGGCTATCATAGGGGCGCTGCATATCGGCTACATGCTCATAGGCGCGTGTACAAAGCCTTGCATACGTACCACACCATAGTTCTGGGTAGCACAGTTTTGGTATGCGGTCTTCATGCCACATTTGCTCTTGATTATCATAGGTTCCCCAAAGGAAAAGCTCCTCATCGCCAAGATATTCAAGGTTCAATGCAGGTTCATGGTGTACGAAACTCTCCATCACACCATTGTCGCTGGTCAGCACCAGATGGAGTTGCCCATTGTCGAGGCACTCCCACCGCAGCTCGCCGGTTGAGCCAAAAATGCGCCCCTGCGGCCACTTCGCAAGCCATTGCTGTGCTTCCGCTAACCCCACATCGGCATCACGCAAACACAGCCCTTCTTTACACTCTGGGTTTTCTAGCCATGCCGAAAGGCAGTTCTTGTCGTTGGGACCAAGACAATGCCACACCTCGGCCAGCTTGGCCGCAAACGCATGCTGATCGCGTTCAATCACCACATAGCCAATTTGTGCCGTCATATCGTCATCTCCTTAGTGTCTTCGACAGGCTCAGGCACCGTGGGCCATTTTTCAAGCGCTGGAGTCAACAGCGGACCCAACGATGCCCATGGCTCGCCATCCCAATAATCCCGTCCCCGGTCCCCGGTCCCCGGTCGCCGGTCTCCCGTCCCCGGTCTCCCGTCCCCGGTCGCCGGTCCCGCCCACACCCAATCGGGTACAAGCCCACCATTATCTTTTCGCTTGAGTGGCAGGGTTAGTTCTAGCTCACCATCCCGCAACCCATAGTCAGCGTCGCTAGGCCATTTGGCTTTTTCGGCCAGTGTTGCCAGTGATGGGATAGTAACTACCCCTTCTGGTTGTTGCATTGAGTATTCCTGTTGATACCAGCGCCAAGTCATGGTGGGCACGCGCACCTGCACATGCCCCAAACCACGCCGCGTGCCGTAGCCTAGCCGTGCATGCCCACTATCTAGTTCTGCCAACACATGCGCCAACAAGCCAAGTTGCCACAGTTCATAGTTCACCAACGTCAAGGTTGTGGTAAACACACCGCCCGTAATAGCCTCAAACTGAAACTTGACATTGTTCTGGGCCGCGCCCGTCTTGCGATTGATGCCTACGCCATCGCGCACGATGACCTTGGCTTTCTCGTTGTCCCGCATCCATGCATCAGCAACCGACCAATGCCCACGCATGGCAGTATGCCCAAAGCAACGGTCGAGCGGCCCCGTCATGCTATAGATTGCAGCACTATCTGGCTTGGGGCGCACATTCCCTTGGGTTTCTAGCCAAGACTCGGTTGCATTGGCAAACGGGTCGCCAGCGCGGGCCAAGTCTGGCTGCCAGCGCCCCACAATATGCTCGGCTGTTGTGCGCAACACCCCGCGCAAGCTACTACCCGGCAGATAAAAGCGATACTGCCCCTGCATATACTCGGTGTACACAAACGCCATATCAAAGCAATCTTCGGCATTGGCATAATCGCCGTAGCCACGTTCTCCCTTCTTCTTCTTGCGTGGCTTTAGCGGTCTGCGCTTGACACCCTGGTGAAAAAAAACTCGGTCTTCCCACTCCTTGCCTTTTTCCTCTGGTTTGCGTTCAAAGTGTCGCCCTTCTTTTATGAGCAAAGGACTTGTGGGGCGTATTTCGAGCGTAACCCGTAATTCATTCAGTGTATAGCGAAACATTGTTTCTCCTCATATATAGCCGGCATCCAGATTTGGTGCCACGTGGGACAGGCAGGATGCCTGTCCTACGCCTCGCGTCTCTGGCGCTACAATTTTTGTATGGTTTTTTGTACCCAGGTAGCACTATTTGGCAAAAGTGTGCCATAGCGAGCATCTGTGCTTGAATCAGTCAGCATAGTTTTCAACGCAGACGCATCGTTCATTTTCAGTTCAAACACCTGTAGGTTTTTCAAGCGCACCTGCCCCACGCCACGCGCCAGTCGCCCACCAAGTGGCATTTCACCCATCTCAAGCAATCGCAACCCAATGGCCAGCAACTTTTCCCATATATGCTGATAATCTGGCTCCATTTCACACCGCATCAGGAAATGAAAGGTGTGGTCGCGTGGCAACACCTCAAAGTCATACTTTGCCTGGTCCTTTGCCGCGCCTGTATCGCGGTCTATCGCCACACCGTGGCGAATTTCTGTTTGTACATCGGTAGCATTGTTTGCTACCAGTTTTAGGTCTGGAATGGTAAGCGGCGATGCCCAATAGGTTGTACCAAACAAGCGCTCTATGGTTTTTAACTCTTCATTGAGATGGTATTGGATGGTTGCTTCTGGTTTTTCTTCTATCAGGGGACGTAGAACATCCTCAAGCTCATCCATCTCACGGGCCGGTGGTTCACCGAGCAAGGTGGGAGCCAACCGCTCAACAGCAGTACGAAACGCCCCCCGCAGCGACGAGCCGGGGATATACGGTCGCCCCTGTGCATCGCGCATAATAGTTGCATCCGTAGTAGCATCACCACTGCCGCTACCAATATGCAACGCCCCGGTCAACTGCAATTTTCCCCGAAATGTATAGACTACAGACATAAACGGTATCCTCCTTTTGCTTTTCCTATCATATCAAGTTCTTGTTGTAATGGTTGTGTCGTATACAGTGCCACAAACGTATCAAGCACAGCCTCCGCCAACATAAGACGGATAGTAGGTTCCCATTGCTGCTGTGTACTCTTACGTAGTCTGAGTTCTGTGACTATATCTTCCAGCCACGTTGGTTTATCCTCTGTAGGCGAATCAGACGAAACCCTCTCCCCCCCTTCTTCAACCTGCTTGGGTGCGGAAGCATGTGATGCTTGCTCTTGCGTCGAGTCGGCAGTCCAAATCAACTTTTGCAGGCTTGTGTAGAACCGTTTGTGTGCTTGATTATCTTTCTTTTCGGCCTGTTTGCGCATGCGCGTAAGCTCATGCTTGAGATACTCCAATCGTGCTTGTGGCGTCTGCCTGTCTTTCGTAGGGTTGATCGCAAAGCACAAACCATGTATGCGGGTATTCGTCAATAGTTCTTCTTCTGGTACATTTGGCCAATCGTTATGGAGTTGACACACAATCTTGCAGAGCCGGTGTATCATATCTTCCTGCTTGTCTCGCACAAGACAACGCACGTTTGCCCGCAGGTAGCGCTCTTTTATGATGTCTTCTTCTTGTTTCATTGCTTTCCCTTTCTTGTGTGCAACGTGTGGCAAAGACGCACGCGCCCATAGCCTTCGTTGCGTCGCTCACCTAAACCCTGCCTTTGGGCTTGCACCCACCATCCCACCGCTGCTTCGAGATGTGCTTGTGGCACCCGAAATGTCCACACCGAACGCATGGAAATGGCCAGTTGGGGCGAGCGTGGAACACGCCGCAACTCGTCCCACCCGCCAATCCAATGACTGGACTGCACCAAACCAGGTTGGTGTAGGTGCATATGTTCAATCAATTCTGAGGGCAAAGGACAGTATCGCCCTAGCGTCACGGTTGGTCGTGGGTCACTACTGGGCAGCAGATAGTTGTCGCGCAGCAACACATCCGATTCGAGCGTCACGGGCAATAACAGCATGTCATCGCCTAAGAGATTACCATGCTCATCATGAAAGAGACATTCAGCACGCGCCCGTACCATTTGGGTAAATGCTTCTCCCTTTGCCATAGCATCCTGCACTGAATCAGATTTAGGTATAGATTCTTCCACACGCTCAACCTTGACTTCGCCTAGCCCACGGCTACGTGCCTGCCCCATACGCACCAACAAACCCGCTTGAAGCACCTGTTGTATTGCGGCAATATGCGCTTCAGGTCCACGTATGGTGCTGCTAAACTGCTGCCCCGTTTCCAATGCCTCTAGGGTATAGAGGAAACGTTCTTGGGCAACCCCACGTTTTGAGTTGATAGCCGTGCGCGTAATCAAACGTTTGGAAACCTGCACTTTTTTGTAGTGTTTTCCTTCACAGTAAGCAATCGTTGGGGTTGTCGTTGCGTTCGTTGGTGTGGTCTTTACACTTTTGTAGTGATTTTCTTCACAGTAAGCAAATGTTTTATCAAAGCGGTCTAGCTTGGCTTCGCCTTCCCGTCCAGTATTCGGGTCTTGACCACAAAGCAATAGTTGCAACTGGTCAAATACACCCTTGCCACGTTTTTTGGTTCTTGGGTGTACGTCATGTGACCATCCAACATTATCATATTTTTGGCACCAAGCAGTTTGTGGCACAACCTCTACCGTAACATCTGGTTGGTACTCTGGCAGTGGCAAGCCATTGCCAAACACCATGTGTTGGCTAAGGAAAAGGTCCCGAAATTGCTCTTGCTCATTTGGTTCCAATTGCTCAAACCTACGTCCCTGCAACCATGCTGTTGCAAGAGCACCCCGGACCACTGTGCCGCTGATATACTCCAAGGTTTCAATCGGTTGCCCCGGTGCTGTTGGGCGGCGAGCAATGCACAACGGCGATAGCAAGCGAAAAACAACCCGCAGTGTTTTTGTTGGTTCTGTTGGTTCTGTTGTCATATACCCTCCTGTGGTTTGTCGGTTTCACCTAGGGCTTTCTCCAACGCTTCAAGCGCTACATCCTTCCCATCAACACATATTTCGGTGGGTGTCATCTGCACAGCACCCAACCCACGCCCCTTGTGCCCACCAATATGTGTCGTGGCACGAATAGCCAACACCAGCAACGCCACTTCGCGTTCAGCATATTCATAAGGTAGCCATCCCTCTATTGTCGTTTCCATAAACAACCCCGGCGAAGCAACCTCTATTGTCATCAGCATATTCTCCTTGGCACAACGCCGCTTTCGACTAAGCGCTACATGTGGCCGCCGTTCGAGCGCTAGGTAGGGCAACGTGGTAGCATCTGCTTGGTTCAATTGCGCATCAGCAAACATGAGCCGCCCAGGTTGACAACCACGTTCAAACAGGTTTGTGCCAAACAAATCAACCAAGTATGCTTGCCGATCATCAGAGCTAAACAGCGCATGCGAAAGTTCTTCTGCCTTGGCCCGCAACCGCCCTTTGATGCTAGAACCTGGAATGTAGGGAATGGGTACACGCACACCAGTATGTTTGTTTGGGCCCTGCATTGTGCGTTCGTCGAGCAGCTTGGCCACGCCAAACCCCGTGCCTATATGCATACCACTCTCAAAAACAATCTCCACACGTAGGAAAACACGTTTATAGGTCATCATGCCTCTCCTCCTCTATCTTCTGTCCCCGGTCCCCGGTCCCCGGTCCCCGGTCCCCGGTCCCCGGTCGCCCGTCGCCCGTCCCCGGTCCCCGGTCGCCCGTCCCCCGTCTCTCGTCCCCCACAAACTCTGCCAGTTCAATCAAATCTAGCAGTGGCGTGGTATACTCATTGGATGCATCTTTCAGAAATGGATAGCTTGTTGCCACGCCCAAATCAAAGAGTGCATCACGAAACACCTCTTGCTCATATCCACGCATACGTATCTGTGTTTGCAATACGGTCAGCGTTGCCGACACGCGGTCATGCGCATTGAAGCAGGCATAGTAGAATTGGCTACGCTTACTGCCGGGCAACTGGCGTAGGGTACTCGCATGCTCCAGCAGTTTGCGCATGGCACTACATGCATAGGGGCGATTGGTTAGCGAAAGACCATTTGGTTTGGCATAATGCTTATTGCGTATATCACGCATTTCCTCTAGGCCGGGCGTGCTCACAATATGAAAATCTATCCACCCTTCGGTTTTTATCGCACTCTTAGACCGCCCCCGCTTGGCACTTTTCAGCAGCTCGGCCGCCCGTAGTGCCAAATTGACAATGGGGTGAGCAGCATGGGCAATGACGACGCCAACCGATGCCGATGCGCCACTCTCATCTATGCCAAATTGCTCATGCAACACATGGTTTATCTCATCTGTAAACACTTCACTTAGCCTACATGCAACATCTAGGGCTTTGTCTGCCGTGCAGATGAGCAACACATCATCGCCGCCCACGGTGATAACTTCAAAGGGCAACTTCCGTCCCCTCTTCGGAAAATCCTTGCTCGGATATGCCTCATAGAGTGCCATGGCTGTTGCTTGCACAGCCGCATCAGAAAGCCCCTTGCTCAGGCTATGATACCCTTCAAACCCATGCTCCTTAACAACACGCTCTATCAGATTGCCCATGCCATCACCATCAGCATGGATGAAGGCAATATAGCCCGTGGGATGAGATTGCTCGCCAATTGTGTTCATATCTTGTTTTATGCTAATGGCGTATTTCCATCGTACTATGCCTGCTCGATTACCCACAAGCGTACAAAATGCATGCCAAACAGGAGTTTCGGTAAGGCTCTTACGATAATGGTGGCTGTACTTACGTTTGTTTTTACTCGCTGCCGATAAGAGCGATTCACGTCGGTCGCCTTCTCTTGGGTCAGTTTTGTCGCTCGCCGGGTAGCAGCGGTCCGAGTCACAGAAGCGAATGTAGCCCCCACCGGGGATACTTTCTGCTTGGCAACGGCTTGCTTTGCGGTGGGCTAGTGTGCGGGCTGCATGCTCCTGTGCTATTGCCTCCGCATCATCCTGCACTGGCACACAAACGGCGCTCAGGCTGCCACTGCGCGTCTTGCGCCGATACTCGCGTTCTAGGCAGGTGCAAAACGTGTGCGCATCCGCTTTGTTGGCAACAAGTAGTGCCCCTGCCCCACCGCCGGCGTAGATGAGTGCCTCGGTACATCCGGGGTGCCAATCACCAAGCTCGCGCCCAAACCACTTCTCAAACATCCTTTTGATTGCATCGGGGTCGGTCAGTTGACGTACCTGCTCGCTTGCGCCGCGTATCTCCTTCAGTCGCCCAGTCGCAAACACATAGTCCTTTATCTTATTCGCATCAAACAACACCAGGTATGGTTCTGACATTATGCCGCTCCTTCTAGCAGTTCAATATTCAAGGCGACATTATTTTCCTCACGTGTCGCAGGTTGAAATGAGACTCGTGGGTACGTTCCGGCCTTGAGCAATTTGTCAACAGCTTTGGGAAGTTTTGCAACGCTCTGATACGGCTGTCCTGTTTCATCGTCCTGCACAAAATAGCCTATCTGCTGATTGCGGCTCAACTGTCCAGTGCGTCGTGGCTGTTCTGGTTCTTTGGTATCAATGGGGTCCGCTGGCTCGGTATCAATGGGGTCCGCTGGCTTTGATGTCAACTCAGCATCATCCACCGTGCTATTAGCAGGATGTTGGGTAGGGTGAAAATACGTGCGTCCCTGATATTCCCAAAGTGTTGTTTTCACTGTCTCGGTTCTCTCATCACGGAAAAAGCCATAGTCGGGATAGATAAAATTCTCTGTTTGGGGATAGCAGGCAATGGCTGTGAATGCATCGTAGCTTTTCCTACCATCCGGACGTTGTAGCCATGCATCCTTTGCAGCATCGCGCAGGTTTAACACACGAGATGTCCAATTCTCTTGGTCTGGTTCTCCATAGCTCCAAAACCGTGCTGGCACTGATGCCTCGTTGCCTTCGACAAGCTCAGGCTCCGTCGGCTCTACCTCAAGCTTTGTGATGCAAATACGCACGCTCCCCAGACCAAGGGGCTTGCCATAGCCAAGTTTATGGGCAAGATTCCCTTCCAGCACCAGCGTGTATACGAGCGAGCAAAGTTCGTCATAGCTCAGGTTGACGAAGCGCAACGTTCCAGCAAGTTTGGTACCTTCCGGCACAGCTTGCACGGTGATAGTCGGCATGCCACGTTCAATATATACATCAACAACACGGGAAACATCTTTGTGATGGTAGTAGAACTTGCGCCCCAAAACCTTGCCTGACGCACCAGGATAAAAGTAAAAGCTCTTGTGTTCTGGTTTGGGCATGCCGCCTTTCGGACGGGATACCCGTTGTTCTTGCAACGCAACGGTAACAGGTATATCGTCAAGGAAGATGCGCCCGGCATAGCTCACCGATTCGTCGCCCTTGCCACTGACCATCCCAAACAGCGCTTCGGTGGGGGTTAGGCGATTGATAGTTTCGCCTCTTTCATGTCGTTGGTACGTTTCAGGAACTTGCTTCCTATACCACCCTTTTGGTCTACTTTTTAGCATGCCCATAGTGCTGTTCGTGACCACTTCATGCACACTGCGCAACATGCCCTTGAGTGAAGTGGCCGGTATGGTAGGCTGGTTATTCAGGTGTGCAAACGCATAGAGTTTACGTCTCTGGTCAATAGGTTTGCCGGGGTCTTGGTGAATGCAGAGTGGCGTTAGTACCTCTAGCGTAAATGAAATCGTGCCGCAATAGTCATCTTTGCTGATGCATGCTTGGTTTGGCTCTGCTAAAACATAGGTTGGTGTTTCTTCAAACGGCACGAAGTCGTATGGGTTGCGATAATCTGCAATAGGTTCATTATTCATACCATGTTCTCCTAATGGGACAAATTCAAATATTCCGTTACGCCATGCCAACACATCGGCCCCATACACGGCAAAATTGGGTATTTGTTCTGGTGTCAACCATTGCACCATCTTTCTAGCAGGGGGTGTAAAAGAGGGTTCACATCGAACCAATCATAAGCATTGATGTATTGAAAAATTGCCAGTTTGTGCAACAATAAATCGCGTTGCCTTGTATTCCTGCTCTGTTTTTGCCCCCGGTAGATAGGGCAAAGTTCGGTGTAATCTTCTTCTGTAAGCGAGTTGCCAAGAAGAATACGAGAGCGTATTTCAGCTTGCGTGATATGCGAAAGTTCTATCTGGTTGGCTTGACCAACTTGGGCATTCAGACAGGCATGTTGGGCCAATGTAAAAAGTTGTCGTGGCAAACCTCCAGATACCTCAACGAGACGTTTAAGTGCGTCTTGAGCAATGAGCGATTCATCAATACGGTTGTGAACCATTTGGCGTAAGATAGCTTGTCCTTCTTGGTGTGGTTCGCCAGTTTGGGTATGTGTCTTGATATTTGGCATTTGTATCGTGTTTCCGCTAAAACTTTCGCGTATCTGGGCAAAATCATCACTATAGAAAATGGATATTGGTGTGGTATAGATGGCATTGCACTTAATAGCTCGCAAAACCCCAGAATCGTGAAAAACTTTCAATGCTTTTTCCCGACTAAGACGGTCTAGGCTATCTACTATAACCAACAATGAACGTGGTTGGATGGCATCAGCAACACACTGTATCAATTCGTTGAATTGCTGGAACAGTTCACTATAGATAGAAAGCAAGCTTTCGCGCAATTCCTTTCGTTTTCCCAATGCTTTGCTCAATTGAAAAGTAAATTCAGCGAGAACGAGATTGAGTTTTCCTTCAACGGTACTTTCGCCTTCTAATCTATCTGGTTCAGGAGCACCGGTGAAACGTCTCACGCGCTCAAAAAGTTCTTTTATCACTTTGTCCGGGATTTTGATCTTTGCTTTAAGAGCCTCAGCATAGACCCGTGCGCCAACCAGAAGCAGCACATCAACAGGTTCTATGTCATTCAAATTAAGTTCTTTTTTTGAATCGGCATAAACGCTAAAATAGTGTTCTTGCAACCTTATCATTAGGCGATGAAATTCGGTGCTTTTGCCATTGCCACGGTGTCCTGTAACTAACCATTGTGTTGGTTGAGAGAACTTGTTGTTGAGTAGTGCTACATACAGTCTTTCAAAACCAATGCTTTCCACAGGGGCATAATAGGCCGCCAATGCTTCTGGGCTTCGTAGTGGGTTAAGCTCAAACGCCCGATATGCTGAACCTAAATCGCGTGCTTTTTCATACACCATACTCTTGTACCTCTTCCTTCACTACCTCTTCAATCCACATTCGCCATGCCTTCGTAACAGCCTCTTTGAACAATTGCTGCGCCTGTTGCTTTCCTTCCACCACCAGATGAACCATGCCCGCATCACGCCAGCCCTGTGGCTCTTGTGCAGTTAGCTCTTCAAGCAAGATGACACCCTGTTCAGCATTTTCAGCATTGCTCACATCGGGCGGTACATCATCCATTCCACGGTACCTGTCCTTCATGTGTGCTTGTGCTGAAATAATACCCTTTGAAACGGTATACATATGTTTGGCATAGCGAATATCCACACACGACACATCAATGTTTACCTGTCCTTGGCCTTTGCGTGTGCCGCCACCCATATGCACATAGCCCCGGTTGATTTCTTGTATCACCAGTGCCAATAGCCCAATATGCCACAGCGCAAAGTTGGTGATAGTAAGATGGGTCTGTAACGGGGTATTTTGTGGTGCAAGCTCTTCAATAAATGGACCTTCACCTACACCACCGGTGAAGCGGTCAAGTGCTACATGGCTGCGTCGCCGGGTATCCTTTTGTTTGGCACATGCGTCATCGAGCATCACTAGTCCCGCATGCAACGTGCAACCAAACAGTTGCGACGCTGGCGAGAGGATGGTATACACACGGTGCGGCTCCAATTTTTCACGCTCGTACCTTTTGTGGTGATCATTCCATAGGCTCAACTCTGAATCAGCGATCTGACTGCGTTTCAGTTGTTTCAGTTCAGCTTCATCTTCACGGACAAACGGGTCATCAGCCAACGGGCGCAGCGACGAATCACGTTTGGGGTGCATACTACGCAAGATGCGCTCGGCAGTGCTACGTAGCACTCCCTTGAGACTGCTGGCTGGCAACATTGGGTTGCCTTGGTTATCCTGAAGTGGACAGAGAATATCGCGGAGGCTCTGTCGCCCACGATGTTCTATAAATTTTTCCTCTATCGTTTCTCCCCGGACCATCCACGGCCCTTGGGGAGTGATGGTGAGATGCATGGTACATGTGCCTGCAATGAAACGATGCATAGCTCCTCCTTCCTCACGTCAAAAAAAAAGTCTTTTTCTGCTCTGGGTCTCTTTCAAGTGTCTGCAACAACAAGCATATCTTTATCATACAATGATACAACACAAAAAGCCACACACAAGAGCATGTCTACTCCGAAACATTGGAGTTTGTAGCAACTCACCCCGATGAGCAAATTGGCACAGCTATACGCTTCTTTACAGAGAAATAATTTAACCCATTCTTAACACCCACTACCAATTGCTTAACACAAATTTCAAATGTTTTCTACACATTCTTAACCTCCGCCGCGCATAATCGCATAACACCCTCGTGAGAAAACGACATACTGTCGCACCTTGCTGTGCGCCAGGCATATGTGCGTGTATTGCGAGGCATAACAGGTTTGCTAAGCGTAGGATAGGCTTCTAGCCTGTCCCAAAAACAGGTAGGCGTAGCACAGGCTTCTAGCCTGTACCAAAAAACAGGAGGTTTTTTGTATGCGATTTACACGGTTTATGTCGTATCTCATGCTGCTGACACTCATCGTCAGTAGCCTCGGAATGGGGCTTGCCACAACAACCCAAGCAGCCCCAATTGGTACAAACACATTGGCGACCAACAACAGTGCCACACACAATGTGTATACCCCCCAAAGCAATCAGTTGCAACGGGGACCACGCAATGCTCCGCCCGCAGGCGAAGCATCTATTGTGCTCAGGCCGGTTGGCGAATACCCAGTGCCAGAAGGTGGCGCATCGGAGATTGTCGCGTTTGACCCGGCCAGCAACCATCTGTTCTTTACCAACAGTGAAGAAGGAAACATTGGTGTCGTAAACATCAGCGACCCTGCTGCTCCAGACTTCGTAAAAGATGTATCTGATAATGAGGGACGTTCTCCAACCAGCGTCACCATCCATAATGGCGTCATAGCAATGGCACTTCCAGCAGAAACAGTACAAGATTCGGGCGAAGTGTATTTTCTTACCATACAAACATTGCCAGACCAACCAGCACAAGTAGATGTTGCAGCATTTGTAAAAGTCGGCGCATTGCCCGATATGGTCACGTTTACACCCGATGGCAAGTATGTGCTCGTTGCCAACGAGGGCGAGCCGGGTGAGACCCCGGACGAGGACCCAGATTACGATAACAACGATCCCGAAGGTTCTGTGAGTATCATTGCAATACCCGATGACATCAGCACATTGAAACAGACCAATGTCACAACAGCAACTTTTACCGACTTCAACACAGGTGGTGCGCGTGCTGAAGATATTGCAGACGATGTGCGCATCTTCCCAGAGAGCCAATCCATAGCGCAAGACTTAGAGCCAGAATACATCGCCGTTTCCCCCGACTCCACCACGGCCTATGTCACACTACAAGAGAACAACGCCGTTGCCGTGGTTGACATTGCCACAGCAACTGTCAAACAAATTGCACCACTTGGATTTAAGCATCACACTGCCCTTTCTACCTACCCATTCACCAACCTGCCCGATCTGGGTACCACCGCAGCCAGTGAAACCATCAAACTAGGCGGTTTTTCAGGCCTCTACTTTGAGGGCATAGATGACAACACCGGCAACTACCAATTCATCACCCACCCCGACCGTGGCCCCAATGCAGACCCGACAGACACCGACGACGACGGTGTGAAAGAACGCCCATTCCCACTACCCGATTATCAAGCACGTTTGGTGCGCTTTGAACTCAACCCCGCAACCGGCGTCGTGAGTATAACGCAACAGATTACGCTTACACGGAAAGACGGCACCACACCTATCACCGGGCGTCCCAACCTAGCCGATCCCGACAAGCAAGGCATGGCTTACGTTGACGAAATCCCCATTGACCTAAGTGGCAATTCACTCACCTACGACCCGCTTGGTGCTGATATGGAAGGCGTCGTCATAGATAGCAATGGCCACTTCTGGATGGTAGACGAATACCGCCCAGCCATATATCACTTTGATACCACTGGCAAACTCATTGACCGTTTCGTTCCACAAGACTCCGACGCCAGCACCGGCACCGACTCACTCCCGGCCGTCTATGCACAGCGCCGCGCCAACCGTGGCTTTGAAGCCGTCGCCTTGGATGGTACAACCCTCTACGCCTTCATCCAAAGCCCCATTGACAACCCAGATGTCGCCAACGATGCCAACTCCAAAGCATCACGCAACAACCGCATCCTTGCCTTTGATACCACCACCGGACAACCAAAAGGTGAATACCTCTATGTACTCGAAGGCAATAAAAGCGACAAAATTGGCGATGCCGTCGCCCTCGGTAATAACGAAATACTCGTCATCGAGCGTGACAGTGCGGCCGATATGAAAGCCAGCAAAAAAATCTTCAAAATTAGCCTACAAGATGCCACCATCGTCGGCCCGGACGGCACACTTGAAGGACTGGACGAAGAAGGACTAAAAGAAGCTGGTATCACCCCCGTCAGCAAAGAAGTCTATGTAGACTTAGCCAAGCAAGGCTACTACTTCACAGACAAGCCCGAAGGCCTTGCCCTGCTTGACGATGGCCGTATTGCCGTTCTCAACGACAACGACTTCTGCTTGAAAGGTTCCTTTAACAAAGATACTGGCAAACTAGACATGCTCGACTCCTGCCCCACTGTATTGGGCATCATAGACCCAGACATGCAACACAATGGCCTAGACGCCAGCGACAAAGACGATACCGTCAACATCCACCCCTGGCCCGTATGGGGCATGTATATGCCAGATTCCATTGCAGCCTTCACAGCCACCAACAAAACCTACTTTGCCACCGCAAACGAAGGCGATGCCCGCGACGAAGATAAGCGTATTGAAGACATCACGCTTGACCCAGATACCTTCCCCAACGCCGACGAACTGCAAAAAGATGAAAACCTTGGCCGCCTGCAAGTTTCAACAATAAATGGCGACACCGACGATGATGGCGACCTTGACCAGCTCTACTCCTACGGCGCACGCTCCTTCTCTATCTGGGAAGCCGATGCTGACGGCAACGTCACCCAAGTGTATGATAGTGACGACGACTTTGAGCAGATTACGTCCATGATGTTTCCACGCTTCTTCAATGATGAAGGTATCGTCGAATGCGAAGACGGCGAGCTTGATAGCATTGAAGGACGCAGTGACAATAAAGGACCAGAGCCAGAAGCTCTCACCACCGGCACCGTAGGCGAACATACCTATGCCTTTATTGGTCTTGAGCGCACTGGCGGCATCATGGTCTATAACATCACCGACCCAACAGCACCAACCTTTGTGCAATACTACAACCACCGCACAGAATCAGCCAACGCCCTAGCCCCTGAAGGCATCATCTTCATTTCCAACGACGACAGCCCCGGCGACTACCCATTGCTTGTCGTAGCAAACGAGGGCGACGATGGTGAAAATGCTGGCCTCACCATCTACGAAGTGCGCGAAACCGTCAGCATTGCCGACATTCAGGGCCCCTACCACTTCTCACCGTTGTATGGCTCAGCCGTCACAGGCGTGCAAGGTATCGTCACGGGTGTTAGTGGGAATGGCTTCTTTATGCAAGACCCCAACCCAGACAACAACCTGCATACCTCCGATGGTATCTTCGTCTATCAGGGGTCAAAGCCAAGTACCACAGTCAACGTTGGCGACAACGTCAGCGTCAGCGGCACCGTGGATGAGTATTTTCCCGGTGGCTCTGCACAACCTTCCATAACCCAAATAACCAAGCCCACTGTCACCGTCAACTCCAGCGGTAACACATTGCCTGACCCCATTGTCATCGGTGAAGGTGGCCGTGCCATACCAAATACGCAGTTTGGCAATACCTGCGATGGCATGTTCAACCCCGACAAATATAGCCTTGACTTCTACGAAAGCATGGAAGGCATGCGCGTGCAGGTCAACGATGCAGTTGTTGTGGGTGGCACAAGCTATGATGATGTGGCCGTGTTGACAGATGGCGGCGCAAACGCAAGTGCCCAAAACACATTGAATGGCGGCATCACCATTCACGACGATTTCAACCCCGAACGTATCATTATTGATTCCATTGATGGCGATGTTGTACCCGATGCACCGACCGTCAACGTTGGTGATGCATTTGAAGGCAGCATTGTGGGTGTCATCAACTACGATAAGTATGTTGGCTACAAAGTGTCATTCACCGAAGAATTGCCAGAAGTAGACTCCGGCGACCTAAAACCAGAGATGACAAGCTTGGCTGGAACATGTGACCTGCATGTCGCTACCTACAATGTTTACAACCTCGACCCAAGTGATAGCGACGAGCGTTTTGCCGCCCTTGCCGACCATATCATCACCAATCTTCAGGCTCCTGACATCATAGGTGTGCAGGAGATACAGGATAATACTGGCGACGAAGATGATGCTGTCGTTGATGCCGACCAAACCTACCAAAAACTTATTGACACCATCACAAACAAAGGTGGGCCAGTCTATGATTACCGGCAAATTAACCCTGAAGACAAAACGGATGGCGGTAAGCCGGGTTCAAACATTCGCGTTGGCTTCCTCTACCGCACCGACCGCGCAGGGTTAGCGTTTGTTGACAAAGGCGAGTGTGGCGCAACCGACGACACAACGGTAGGTGTAGACGGTCTCTCGTGCAGCCCTGGCCGCATAGACCCAACCAACGAAGCCTTTGAAGAGAGCCGCAAGCCCATTGTTGGAGAATTTACCTACAATGGCGAAACCATCTATGTCGTTGTTGCCCACTTCAACTCCAAGAGCGGCGACGACCCACTGTTTAGCGTCAACCAACCGCCGATGCTCAAATCCGAAAAGCAGCGTATAGAGATAGCCCAAGTCGTCAACGACTTTGTTGACAGCATCCTTACTGCCGATGCAAACGCCAACATCGTCGTGTTAGGCGACCTCAACGACTTCGAGTTTTCAACAGCCATTAGCGACACCCTCGCAGCCGATGTGTTGCACAACCTGATGACAGACATTCCAGAAGCAGACCGCTACACCTACGTCTACCAAGGCAACTCACAGGTGCTTGACCACATCCTCGTCAGCAACAACCTCAAGGACGGGGCCGAAGCCGAAGTTGTCCATCTCAACGCCGATTATGGGTATTCTTGGAATAGAGCCAGCGACCATGATCCCGTCGTAGCTCGCATCACCTTGCCAACATCCAACTACTCCATGCGCATTTTGCACACCAACGACACCCATGCCCACCTAGAACCAGACCATGGCTTGGGTGGTATTGCACCACGCAAGACCCTCGTTGACCAGGCGCGAGCACAAAGTGAAGCCCTTGGGCAAGCATTGTTATTGCTCGATGCCGGTGATGTATTCCAAGGAACACTCTACTTCAACCAGTACGAAGGTCTCGCAGACCTCTACTTCTACAACCAACTTGGCTACGATGCCATGGCTGTTGGCAACCACGAGTTTGATAGTGGACCAGAGGCACTGGCCAAGTTTATTAACGGTGGAACAATTGTAAACCCATCTATGACTGTTGAAGGTGCTACATTCCCATTGCTCTCAGCTAATATTGACGTTTCAGCAGAGCCATTGCTTGCCGGCAAAGTCAAGCCATGGGTCATTCTGGAACGCAACGGACAGAAGATTGGTATTTTTGGCCTCACCGCAGAAGATACCGACATACTCTCCAGCCCCGGCGATAACGTCGTATTCAAGGACCCCGTCCAAGCAGCCACACAAGCCGTTGCTCAACTCAAAACTGAGGGGGTCAACAAAATTATTGGCCTCACCCATGTTGGCTTTAACGTAGATAAAGAACTAGCGGCCCAAGTTGATGATATAGACATCATCGTCGGTGGTCACTCGCATACCGAGCTTGGAACCCACCCCGGCGCTACCGAACCATATCCAACCATGGTCACATCGCCCAATGGCGGCAAGACCATGATTGTAGCCGATTGGGAATGGGGTAAATATCTAGGCGACATTCGGGTAGATTTCGACACCAATGGTGTAGCCGCATGTTGGGAAGGGCAGCCACGCCCAGTTGATGGCATTATCACACCAGACCCTGCCTTCCAAGTCAAGCTGGATGAGTTTGCTGCTCCGCTTGACGAAATGAAGGGTGAGGGTATCGGTACAACCAGCATTGCCCTTGACGGCGAGCGTACAAACGTGCGCTCCAAGGAAACCAACCTCTCCAACCTCATCTGCGATGCCTTGCTCCAACGCACACGTGCCGATGGGGTCCAGATAGCACTCACCAATGGCGGCGGCATACGCGCCAGCATTGACGAGGGCGAAGTCACAGTTGGAGAAGTCATAACTGTCCTACCATTTGGCAACACCGTCACCCTTGTAACCCTCACGGGTAGCCAAGTCAAAGAAGCACTCGAAAATGGCGTAAGCCAAGTTGAAAATGGTGCAGGCCGCTTCCCGCAGGTAGCAGGTATACGCTTCGCATGGGATGCCACGAAACCTGTTGGAAGCCGCATCGTTAGCATTGAGATTGAAGTTGCGCCCGGCACCTACCGACCAATCCACATGGATAAAACCTACCGATTGGTGACAAACAACTACATCATGGCCGGCGGCGATGGCTATAGCGTGCTCACCGAGGGCACCAATGCCTACGACACCGGCTTGCTCATGGCCGACGTCGTGCAAGAATACATTGCAACGCTTTCACCAGTCACCGCTGATGACATCCCAATGGGGCGCATCTATGAGAACGCCTTGCCGACTCCAGATAGCACCCTGCCCAACGGTGTCGCAGCCGGCGATGTGACGCAAACATCAGCAGTGCTGTGGGCACGCAGTCTCGCAACAGGTGAGGTTACATTCGCGTATAGCACCAACGAAGACATGAGCGACGTACAGAGTGAAACTGCCAACGTCACCGACATCACCATTCCTGCCAAGGTAGAGATTGACGGCTTGACCGCCGGCACAACCTACTACTACCGCGTGACCGACGCAGCCGGCACATCAGCAGCCGGTACATTCACCACACTCGCCGCAAAAGGCAGCAAGATGGGCTTGCGCTTTGGTGTTACAGGTGATTGGCAAGAACCGCCTGCCTACCCATCCCTATCAAACGTTTCGACACGCACACTTGACTTCTTTGTGCAGCACAGCGACAACATCTACGCCGACATATGGACACCGGCTGTGCCAATATCGCAAACACGCACCCTGCAAGACTTCCGTGCCAAATACGATGAGGTGCTGTTGACAGCAGCCGGTATGAACACCATGCGCGATGTGCGAGCATCAACATCCATCTTGGCCACCATTGACGACCACGAAGTAACCGACAACTTTGCTGGCGGTTCTCCAGCATCGCAAGGTACACTCACTCGTCCGGGTGTATTCCCGAATGACCCGAACACCCTCACCAACGATACCAAAATCTATGAAGACGCCATGCAAGCCCTGCACGAATATACACCGCTACGGAAAGAGACATATGAGGATACCGGCGAAGATGCACGCATGGATGGTGAAGTCAAGCTCTATCGCCACCGAAACTACGGCGACGACGCGGCTGTATTCATCACCGACCCGCGTTCATTCCGTGACATACAATTGCAGGATCTTGGCACCAGCGAAATTACAGACACAGCCAAAGTTGGAGCATTCCTTGCCCAATCCTTCGACCCAACACGCACAATGCTTGGCAAGCGCCAACTACAAATGCTCAAAGATGACCTCTTGCAATCGCAGCAAGATGGTGTGACATGGAAATTTGTCTTCATTTCCGAGCCAGTGCAAAACTTCGGGCCAATTCTTGCCGCCGACCGATTTGAAGGCTATGCAGCAGAGCGCACCGAATTGCTGAAGTACATTGACGATAATGGCATTGAAAACGTGGTGTTTGTGACAGCAGATTTTCACGGCACCGTCATTAACAACCTGAACTACCAAACCCTTGACGGCATCGAGATCAAGAGCAGTCCGGTATGTGGTTCATTCGAGGTTATGGTTGGACCAGCGGCATTCTACAGTGGACTCTTTGGCACAAACGCTGTCAATCTAGCAACCGCTGCGGGTATGGTTACACCAGATGTCTTGGCAACGTACAACGCGGCAGATATGAAGAGCAAAGATGCCATCCTCACCAACATCCTGAATGGGCAACTGCAAATGTCCGGCTATGGCGACAACCTTGTTGGTCTTGAAGACTCAGACATTGATGCAACCTTGACACAAGGTAGTTGGGTTGCTTCCCACAAGTATGGTTGGACAGAGTTTGAGATTGACAAAGCTACCCAACAACTGGTTGTCACTACCTATGGTATTGAGCCATACACCTATGAGGAGTTTCTGGCAGACCCGACAAGCATTACAAGCCGTGAGCCTGCTATCGTAAGCCAAGTTGAAGTCAACCCGACAGCTTGTGCAGCACAACCACAACCTACTGGCACTAACGTCACAATCCTGCACACCAACGACTTCCACGGGCGCGTAGATGAATACAACACCAACGGCAGTTTCTGTCAGGAAGACGATACTGAGTGTATCGGCGGGTCTGCACGCATTGCTACCAAGGTCAAAGAAATCCGTGAAAGCACCGATAACGTGCTTGTGCTTGACGCCGGCGACCAGTTCCTCGGCACGCTGTACTATAGCCAATTCAAAGCCGAGATTATCGCCAAGATGATGAACGCCATCGGCTATGATGTCATGGCTGTTGGTAATCACGAATTTGACGACGGCCCCGGCATGCTGCTTGACTTGATAAACCAAGCCGAGTTTGACGTGGTGAGCAGCAACATTAACACCACCAACGTACCAACATTGACGGGCAAGATTAAACCAAGCACCGTCGTGACGGTTGACGGTGAGTTGGTCGGTATCGTGGGCTTGACGACACCAGATACAGCATACATTTCCAGTCCGGGTGGCGTTACGTTTGAGAATGAGGTAAGCAGCGCCCAAGCAGCGGTAGACGCACTCGCAGCCCAGGGCGTAGACAAAGTCATTGCCCTCACGCATATGGGCTACACCGAAGACCAAGCACTGGCAAGCCAAGTGAGTGGCATTGACGTTATCATCGGCGGACATAGCCACACCTTCTTGTACACGCCAACCTTGCCTATCACTTTCACCAACCCGCAATATCCCGCCTACCCGCCCATCACGCCCAAGGGACCATATCCAACCGTGGTAGACGGCAAGGACGGCAACCCGGTATTGATCACCGCTGCCTATCAGTGGGGTACATTCCTAGGCAAACTCGATGTCACGTTTGATGAGAGCGGCATCGTCACGCACTATGGCGGCAATCCCATCTACATGGGTCAGGATGTGGAGAAAGATGCGGATGTTGAAGCATTGCTGGCCCCCTACCGCGAGGATGTGCTTGAGCTGATGAACACCAAGATTGGCGAGATTACCGTAGATGCCGTGATTGAAGAAGACGGTGATCGTATCTGTCGCTTGGGTGAGTGTCTGATGGGCAACTTGGTCGCTGATGCCATGCTCTGGAAGATGAACCAAGATGGCGAAGTCACCTATCAGATAGCCATACAGAATGGTGGCGGTCTCCGCGCACCGATTGACACACCCGACGTGACACAAGGTGAGGTGCTTGAAACGCTGCCTTTCGGTAACGCTATTGCTACCATGGATCTGAAGGGTCAGCACATCTGGGATGCGCTTGAGCATGGCGTGAGCCGCTACGAGGACCAGAAGGGACAATTCCCGCAAGTCTCTGGTTTACGCTTTGTGTGGGACCCAGATGCAGAGGCAGGCTCGCGCATCGTCTCCGTGGAAGTCTGTACCAACATCACATTCTACCATCCATTGACATGTGCAGGCTATGAAGCACTTGACCTGAACGCAACCTATCACGTCGTGACGAATGACTTTATGCGTCAGGGCGGCGATGGCTACAGCGTGTTTGCCAATGATGCAATTGACCCGTATGACTACAACGCGGCACTTGACGTGGCGCTATCTGAGTTCGTTATGGAGTACTCACCTGTGACGCCGGCTATTCAAGGCCGCATCACCGAAAAAGGCGGTGCGCCAGTTGGTGGCAATACCATCAAGCCAGAAGAGGGCGGCACGGTTGAGAGTACCGACATGGTTGATGGCAAACCAAAGGTTGCTGTTGAGTTCCCTGCAAACGCCCTATCGCCAGACGCGGATGGTGTAACGGTCGCTATCGAAGACCCAGACCAAGACCTCAATGCAAATCTTGATGATAATGAGGCACCTGTGTTGGGCTTCAAGCTGACTGTCACTGGATCAGACGGGAATCCAATAGTAACCGCTATTGCACCTATCACCGTCACAATCAGGTATGGCGAAGATATAACCGACACTGCTATGCTTGGAGTGGACTATTGGGATGAAGCTAATGGGTCATGGTTTCCTATGACACTATGCACTTCTGCCACAGACAACAATTGCTACGTGGTTGACGCTGATGAGCAGGCTGTTCATGTGCGCACAGACCAAATCACCAACTATCGGCTCACGAGAGATAGCAGCAGTGTTACACCCACCGATAAACGGTTTGTCTACCTACCACTCATAACGCGCTAATGGGGCGTGGAGTGGTTGATTGAACGAATACGACGGAGCAGGGCGGGGGACTCAAAGAGTCCCCCGCCTTTTGCACCTCTCCACCTCTCTACCGCTCTACCGTTCTACCGCTCTACCGTTCTATCGCTTTCCCGCTTTGTTGTGGTACAATAACAAGTAATATCTTGATTGGAGGAACCGACATGAAAAGTACAGCCTACAAAGATGAGCTAGTCCCTGAGCTAGTTGAAGGGGGCGAAAGAGGTGAAGGGAACAGTGACAACGATATGGAAGCCTACCCCTACGAGTATGGCTTTCGGTACGTTGAATATACCTTGCCAGATGGCACACAGAAAATAGCCGAGGAACCGCTGACCATAGAAGATATACTCTTCCCACAGGAGGGGGACCAAGTGGCGCATCGAGAAGACCACAATGTCACCACCAGTTGTTTGCGTGATGGGATGAAAGTGCAGGGAGTACAGGACCCAACCCTGCACGTATTCGACGATGTGCTCATAGATTTTGGCGTAGCAGGGTTGCCGGCTATGTGTCCCGACGTGACCATGCTGAAAGGCGATCTCGACATGGACAAATTGCGCAGCATCGTGCGGGTAGAGGATGAGGATGTCGAGGTGGTGTTAGTAGCCGAAGTGACATCACCCGGTACACGTCATATAGACGTGCCAGAAAACATGCTGAATGAAGCAGAACTCCGCAAACTGCGCCGGGAGCAAGCCGAAAACCCCAATGTACGCTCCAAGTTTGAGTTATATGCCCTAGCCGGTATACCTCTTTTTGTGATAAGTGACAACGCACGCAGGAAAGATAGATACACACCACCGCCATTTTACGTCTTTCGGTTGAATGAAGCGGGGGAGTATGAAGAACTGGAGCGTGACGACAACGGGCGAGTGTGGATTGAAGAAGTGGGCATGGCATTGGGAGATGGGACAACAGATTTGGCATGGTTCAACGACGAGGGCAAAGAGCTAGGCACCTTCGTGGACCTGTTTTTGGAGAAAGAGCACATCTCATCAGAGCGCGACGAATCGCGTAGGATGTGGTTTTGGGAGTCGTCGGAACGCAGGAAAGCTGAACGAGAACGCGAAAAGGCGCTTGAAGAGCAGAGAAAAGCAGAACGAGAACGCGAAAAGGCGCTTGAGCAACTGGAAGAAGAAAAACGTCTGCGGCTTGAAGCAGAAGAACGTGCTGCACAAGAACGCGAACGTGCAGAACAAGCTGAACGCATCAATGCCATTGAGATGGCTCGTAAGATGTTGGCTAAAGGAATAGACCCATCTGTGGTTGCAGAATGTATTGGACTATCAGCCAATGATATAGCCGCACTGAAAGATGAAGCAAAAGGAAAGGAACCCACATGAAAAGTACAGCCTACAAAGATGAGCTAGTCCCTGAGCTAGTTGAAGGGGGCGAAAGAGGTGAAGGGAACAGTGACAACGATATGGAAGCCTACCCCTACGAGTATGGCTTTCGGTACGTTGAATATACCTTGCCAGATGGCACACAGAAAATAGCCGAGGAACCGCTGACCATAGAAGATATACTCTTCCCACAGGAGGGGGACCAAGTGGCGCATCGAGAAGACCACAATGTCACCACCAGTTGTTTGCGTGATGGGATGAAAGTGCAGGGAGTACAGGACCCAACCCTGCACGTATTCGACGATGTGCTCATAGATTTTGGCGTAGCAGGGTTGCCGGCTATGTGTCCCGACGTGACCATGCTGAAAGGCGATCTCGACATGGACAAATTGCGCAGCATCGTGCGGGTAGAGGATGAGGATGTCGAGGTGGTGTTAGTAGCCGAAGTGACATCACCCGGTACACGTCATATAGACGTGCCAGAAAACATGCTGAATGAAGCAGAACTCCGCAAACTGCGCCGGGAGCAAGCCGAAAACCCCAATGTACGCTCCAAGTTTGAGTTATATGCCCTAGCCGGTATACCTCTTTTTGTGATAAGTGACAACGCACGCAGGAAAGATAGATACACACCACCGCCATTTTACGTCTTTCGGTTGAATGAAGCGGGGGAGTATGAAGAACTGGAGCGTGACGACAACGGGCGAGTGTGGATTGAAGAAGTGGGCATGGCTTTGGGGCAGGGGAAAACGGATTTGGCATGGTTCAACGATGCCGGCAAAGAGCTAGGCACCTTCGTGGAAATGTTTTTGGAGAACGAACGCATCAAAAAGGAACTTGAAGAGTTGAAAGAAGCAAAACGTCTTTGGCTTGAAGCTGGTGGACTTGACATGTCCATAGTAGAAAAATACACCGGATACTCACTCAGCGAAATAGATGAAGAGGCAAAACGTCTACAACTTGAAGAAGAAGAAGAACGTGCAGAACAAGAACGTGAAAAAGCGCTTGAAGAGCAGAGAAAAGCAGAACAAGAACGCGAAGAGGAAAAACGTCTGCGGCTTGAAGCAGAAGAACGTGCTGCACAAGCTGCACAAGTTGAACACACCAAAGCCATTGAGACGGCTCGTAAGATGTTGGTTGATGGGCTAGACCCATCTATAATCGCAAAGTACACCGGACTATCAACCAACGACATAGCGGCATTGACAGATGCGTCAGACAACCATGCACCATGACATTTTTCCTACATGAACAGTTCTACCGTGACCTGAGCACCGTCCGCGACCGCCTCATCACGATTTGCGGAGTCGGCGCTCTTGGTGCCAACCTTGCCGAAACACTAGCACGTATGGGCTTCTCCAACCTACGCATCGTAGACCGCGACCGCATTGAAGCCCATAACCTTTCGACACAACCATGGCAACAACAAGACATTGGCGCACCGAAAGTGCGTGTACTAGCAAATACTCTGTACCGTGCTGTTGCGGCCCGTATTGAGCCAAAGCATGATGAGTTGAATGACACAAACGCCAAAAAACTCATCCAAGGGAGTGCAGTCGTCGTGGATGCGTTCGACAATCTCCCATCGCGTCGGGCTGTTGCTGATGCAACCACAACACTGCATATCCCCTGCCTGCATATTGCCTTTAGTAGCACCAGCGACTATGGTTGTGGGTTGTGGGGCGATAGCTACCACACCGAGCGTAGCACCCAAGGAGAGGTGCAAGGGCAGGTATCTACTCCCGATCAACAACCCGCACCGCCAATGCCCAATCCGCAGCTACGACCCGCTGCGCCACAAGATGTATGCGACTACCCACTCACGCGCCCCCTAGCCCTCCTCATCGTGGCAGTCGCAGCCGAAATCATCGTTGACCACCTCAACACCGCCAGTCAACGTGGGTTTGAATTTACCCTGCGCGACATGCGCCTAGTGCTCGTCTAGCTATGCCAACAACAAATCACACCCCACATATTTTAGGCGCTACTCCCATCTCCTGCAACGTTTCACGTGCTGTAAAGATAAGTTCCTCGAGCCAGCCCTGCAACTCGGCACGGCTCAATGAAGTAATGTCATCCAGTTTCCTGCCGATGCATAGTCATGCAGCAAATCCAAGCGTACAAACAATTCCTCCATGCCCTCTGCGCCATAGTCACGTCGCAATCGTTCCTGCTGGGCCAGCTCGATCATACTCATATCAATACCTCACTTCTGTAGTAGGTGTGGCTTTTCAGCCTCATTTCTGGCAAACAAAAGAGCGTGAAGCCTTGTGTGCTTCACGCCCTAGGATTGTACCTAGTACTCGTCTTGTTCCGTGTATGTGTATAATAGTCAACCGTTCACCGATGTACCTCCCAGGGCGTAATTTGGTTTTGCGTGCTGCAAATGGAAAAAATTCCATGCGCATGCCATACAAGCAGACGCCAATAGACGGCCATGCCCATACTTCCATAAGAGCATGGATTATGACTTGTACCTAGAACTGTATGAGCTTGTGGCTTGTGGTTATTTCTTCGCTTTTTCATCTTGTGGCCTTATTTTTGTATCGTCAAGCATATGCAAAATGCTTGAACCTTTGATAAAGATACGTCTGATACTTTCCGGTCGGCTTGCTTCAAGCTGCCCGGCCGCTATCAACCGTTTGATAGTACTCAGGCTGACACCAAGTAGTTTGGCCGTCTCCTCACGTGAATAAATCGCGTCTGGGTGAATAGGGTCCCGATTCATAGCTTCTCACTCCTTTACACAAAAGTGTATCACGGGTATAAAGAGTTGTCAAGAGGTCAAAAAAGGTACCAACATGCTCGTATTTGGCAATTTATGTGTTGACTGGTATACTACTCAGGTTTATCTACAAGCTCCTATGCGAAATGAAAGAGCGTATACTATTAGAAAGTAGGTGTGATGCGGTTTTTGCGACAGTGGCGTCATATTCTCAACCCGTTGCGGTATATTGTGAGCGGTGGGTTGTTGGGCTATCTTATTCTACAAGCAGACCCGGCGAAGCTGTGGGAGCAGGGTACATCGGTGCGGTTGGATATGCTCGGTTTAGCGTTGCTCCTCCAGTTTTGTGGTATCGCGTTGAGTGCGCTCAAGTGGAGCGTGATATTGGGCACACGCAATCAACACCAGCCCTATCCTTGGCTCTTGAGTACATACCTTGTTGGGCAATTTGCAAACAATTTTTTGCCAACCTCGGTTGGTGGCGATGCCATTCGGGTTTTCCAACTCAAACGACGCATAGGCAGTCTTAGTCAAGCAAGTGCTTCTGTTTTTGTAGACCGATTGACTGGCTTTCTTGCATTGAGTCTCATTGCCAATGTTGCTTTGGGTATTACCTATACTGGTTTGGCCGGTTTTCAATTGACGGCTAGTAACCCTGCTGACCATCAGTTTTTGACGGACCAGATGTTGTATACGATAACGATTGCTTTTACGTTGGCGGCTATCGGGGCGGTGGCAGGGTGCTTTAGTGCTCCTTGGATTCTCAAACACATGGGGCCTCGTTTGCCCAAAACTGTGCAAAGCCCCATGGAGAAAATTGCGAATGCTCTATCGGATTATTTCCCGCAGGGCAAGTCGCTCATTGTGGTGTTGGCTTTGTCGCTGTTGTTTCAGTCGTTGTGGGTGGTTATCAACATGGTTTGTGGCCTCGCCTTGGGCATACACGTTCCTTTTCTTGTTTATGCATTGATAGCACCCATTGCCGATATTCTTGGGCTATTACCCATTTTTGTGAACAATATAGGCGCACGGGAACTGGCCTTTACTTTCTTCCTCTTCTATGTGGGGGTGCCAAAGGCAACTGCTCTGGCACTGGCCTTTGTCATCTTGTTTGTGCGCTTGATGGTGAGTTTGTTGGGTGGGATGGTTGTCTTGTTTGGCGGGGCAGATTTGCGTATTACGGAAGAATCGTCGAAAGATACCAAAGATGCAACAGACCCAGACCCAACTATTGTGGCCTCGGTAGTTGATTAAGTTACGCAATGATTGGCTCGCACGCTTGGCGTTTTTGGCGTCCTAGCAGTTCTGTTGTGCATGTTCTGCTACTCTTTGTATATGCGCTGGCTCCACGGGCGCTTATGCCAGGAGATTTTCTCACCGTTGACGAAGCCTACCACTGGTTTGGGCGGGTTGAAACGTTTCTGCAAGCCCTTCAGCAAGGTGATTATGCACGCACCAACATTATAGGGCATCCTGGTGTGACAACGCTGTGGCTTGGCACCTCTGGCCTGCTGATGCATGAGATGTTGCTTGATTGGGGCTGGGTGGTGCATCAAGATGCTGACCCTGCACTCTATCGGGCCTTTTTGCGGTTTCCCATAGGGCTTGCTTCAGCGTTGTGTATCGCTTGTGCCTACCCACTACTCAAGCGGTTACTTGATACACGGGTGGCATTGCTTGCAGCATTGCTATGGGCTACTGAGCCATTTCTTGTAGCCCATGCACAATTACTCCATCTTGATGCGTTACTTACGTCTTTTATGACTCTCTCACTGCTGTTCGCAATGGTTGCTTTCAATCAAGAGCAGGTTGTGTCTTGGCCGTTCCTCAGTGCGTCGGCTGTAGTCGGTGGACTGGCTTTCCTCACGAAATCGCCATCTGTGTTGTTGTTGCCAATGGTAGGCTCTATTGTTTTGGTAGGTATGCTACACGACTACCAAGCAGGCTATGTGGGCATTCGCATTGCGCAAGCTGTAGGCATGGTTGTGGCTTGGTGCATCATCGCTGCTCTCGTGTGGGTTGCGCTCTGGCCGGCTGCATGGGTTGATGTCGTAGGTGCAGTGGAGCGAGTTGTACATCAAGCGCAGTACGATGGTGGCTCGCCCCATGGGTGGGGCAATTTTTTCATGGGGCACACGGTAGAGGACCCCGGACCTTTGTTTTACCCAGTGGCTATCGCGCTAAGATTGACTCCTTGGACGATGATAGGTCTGTTTGCTGCTGGTCTTGTTTCTTTCATGAGACTGGGGATGGCGGACCGGAGACGAGAGACTGACATTGGAGATACCAAAACAATACCAGTGATTCCAGCCAATAATCGCGCACCATTTCCTGTGCTAGGGGTGTTGTGTCTTTTTGCTGTGCTGTTTGTTGGCATGATGACCATTCCGCCGAAAAAGTTTGACCGCTATGTGTTGCCCATTTTCCCAACATTAACGGTTGTTGCGGCTTTTGGGTTGGTGAGGTTGTATGAACTTGTACCGGCAGGTTTCTCAAAACAGCTTCCTGAAACGATGAAAGCCTATGTACATCGTGGTATGGCGCTTGTTGTTGTGGTGCTCACCTTGAATGTGCTCTGGTATCACCCATATGAACTTGCGTATTACAACCCCCTGCTTGGGGGGGAAAAAACGGCTATGCGGTCCATTCCTGTAGGGTGGGGGGAAGGGTATGAACAAGCCGGAGCTTTTATTTCTGCGCAACCCAATGGGTGTGACCGGGCTGTTGCGTCGTGGTTTGCGCCGGTGCTGAGTCGCTATCTGTGCAATCATTGGGTGGTTTCACTCGATAGGGTGTTTGAGCCGGGCAAGGTAGATTATGCGGTGCTGTATATTGACCAGATGCAACGCAATAACAAACCTGAAGCAACTGCTTTTTTGCTGGAACATTATCCCCGCATTCATACCGTGTGGATTCATGGGATACCGTATGCGTTGATTTATCAGTTGCCATTGCCCAATGCCCACCGCGTGTTTGCCGATTTCGGACCGTCCATTCGCTTGTTGGGGTACGATAAAGATAGTTCGGCTGTGCGGTCCAGTGGTGTCTTGACGCTAACCTTGCAATGGAAGGTACAGACGCCAGTGCAAGAAGATTATATGTTGTTTGTCCATGTCTTCGATTCGGACGGGAATCGTATCACGCAGATTGATGTGCCGCCCGGTGGCCCACATGCGCCCACGAGTAGTTGGAAGGTGCATGGTTATACAACATGGATACATCCTGTGCCACTGCCGGCAGATATACCTCCGGGGACGTATTGGGTTTCGCTCGGAGTCTACGACCCAAACACCTTTGCACGCTTGCCGGTACGTGGGGTTGAACGCCCGCCTAGAGCACCAGACGATGGGGCGCATACCTTGTTTTTGGAGCCAGTTGTGCTTGATTGAGTTGTAGGGCATTGACGATGATGCTACAATAAAACATAAAGCGTGCTCGTAGCGAAGCCGTCGCTGGAGGGGCTACTTCCAGAGGAACTTCCCGACTTCTCGCCCACTAGCATGTGTTAGTGGAAGGCTACCCCGCGAAACCGTAAGCGGGGGCACATGGGCGAAAGCTGCATGTGACGCAAGACGGCAACAGAAAGCAGTCCCGCCAAGGGTCCTTTTTTGGGGCTCTTGGTAAGGGGTGAAAGGGTGCGGTAAGAGCGCACCAGCGTCGACAGTGATGACGACGGCTAGGCGACTGCGCTGGCTGATGGGAAGCAAGGTGTGTGGGACGGGCCACGGAGTGGGAGCTGCAAGGCGTTTGTACCACTATGTTCGTTCGCATCGCAGCCGCAAGGGTGAGGCTAGGTAACACCTAGCAGGCCATGAGCGGCCTCTGCTGCATAGTAGAGAGAGAGATGGCGGCTCACGACAGAATCGGGGGTATATGCATATGAGCACGCATGTGTTTCCTTTCTTCCTTCCAATACTTTTCCAATACTTTTCTAGTATTTCGCTAGTATTTTGTATACATCACCCATTGTGTTGTGTGAAAAGTGGATAAAACGCAACACAATAGGTGATGTGAATGCTTATTGCGCCTTCTTTGTGCTCCCACGCTCCAAAGTGTCTCGCTTTTGACATATAGCATTGAGTAGCATATCATAGGATACGGCTCTACAGTATATACGCAGTGCCGCTATAGCTGGAGTATATTCCCAGCTAAGGAAAAAATGTTCATTGTTATATCAGGAGGGTGAGAATGTCGAAGAAGTGGGTATATCTTTTCCGTGAAGGAAATTCTTCCATGCGTGATTTGCTTGGTGGCAAAGGTGCCGGTGTAGCCGAAATGACGAATGCAGGGGTACCAGTACCACCTGGCTTTACCATCACAACCGAAGCCTGCAATGCCTATTATGCAAGTGGCGAGCAATTTCCTGAAGGCTTGTGGGAGCAGGCGCTTGAAGGACTCAAGGATATTGAATCGCAAACAGGGCGCAAGTTTGGCGATGCCAGTAATCCACTACTGGTTTCTGTACGTAGTGGTGCCAAGTTTTCTATGCCTGGGATGATGGACACGGTTCTCAACCTAGGATTAAATAAACAAACGTTGGAAGGAATTGCAAAGCAAACAGGAAATACTCGCTTTGCGCAGGATGCCTACCGACGCTTTATCCAACTTTTTGGCAAAATCGTGCTCGGTGTTGAAGGAGAAAAATTTGAGCACGTTATGGATGAGGTGAAGGGGGAAACACGCCTAGATACTGACCTGAGCGAGCAGGAATTGGCGGACATTTCTGAGCGCTTTAAGAAGATTATTAAGGACGATGCCGGGGTGGATTTTCCCGAAGACCCAATGGAGCAGTTGCGACAAGCCATAGCTGCTGTCTTTATGTCTTGGAATGGACGACGTGCAAAGGATTATCGCCGTGTCAACAAGATAGCCGATAGCCTCGGAACGGCTGTCAATGTACAATCTATGGTGTTTGGTAACATGGGCGATGATAGTGCTACTGGTGTGGCTTTCACGCGCAACCCAAGCACGGGCGAGTCGGTGATGTTTGGTGAATACCTCGTCAATGCACAGGGTGAAGATGTTGTGGCAGGTGTTCGTACACCACAACCTATTTCACAACTCCATGAAAGCATGCCAGATGTCTACGAAGAGTTTCGACAAATTACTCAGCGGTTGGAGAACCACTACAAAGATGTGCAGGATGTGGAGTTTACCATTGAACGTGGCAAACTCTGGATGCTCCAGACCCGTACTGGCAAGCGTACCGGTGCCGCAGCCGTCAAGATTGCTGTTGACTTGGCCAATGAGGGTGTCATTGATAAGGCGACCGCTGTTTCACGTGTAGACCCAGCCGCACTTGACCAACTGTTGCACCCGAGGATTGATCCAGCCGTCAAAGCCAAAACCCCAGTGCTTACCAAAGGTCTGCCAGCGTCTCCAGGCGCAGCGTCTGGTAAAGCAGTCTTCAATCCAGACGAAGCCGAGGAAATGGCTGCGAAGGGCGAAAAGGTTATTCTGGTCCGTATTGAGACAGCCCCAGATGACTTCCACGGTATGGTGGCAGCCCAAGCTATCCTCACCGCTCGTGGCGGTATGACAAGCCATGCTGCTGTGGTTGCCCGTGGTATGGGCAAGCCATGTGTTGCTGGTGCTGGTTCACTCAAGGTAGACTATGCTGGCAAGAAGGTGACAATTGGTGATACCGTTATTGAGCAAGGGAAGTGGATAACGCTCGATGGTGGTACTGGCGAGGTGTTTGTAGACCAGTTGCCGACGATTGATCCGGAACTTTCCGGCGACTTTGGCATCTTCATGGAGTGGGTAGATGAGTTCCGCGCCATGGGAGTCCGCACAAACGCAGATACACCCCACGATGCAGCAGTGGCACGGCAATTTGGTGCCGAGGGCATTGGTTTGTGTCGTACTGAGCATATGTTCTTTGAAGGCGACCGTATTGATGCCGTGCGTGAGATGATCCTTTCGGATACGGAGGAAGATCGCCGTGCTGCACTCAAGAAGATTGAGCCGCTCCAACAGGGCGACTTTGAAGGTATCTTCCGTGCTATGGATGGCCTTCCTGTCACTATCCGCACGCTTGACCCGCCGTTGCATGAGTTCTTGCCCCACGAACAAGCAGAAATTGAGGCCCTAGCCAAGAAGCTCGGCAAGGACCCGGTTGCAGTCAAGGAGCGTTTGGAAGCGCTGAAAGAATCGAACCCAATGCTTGGTTTCCGTGGCTGCCGTCTTGGTATTATGTACCCTGAGATTACCGAGATGCAAGCCCGTGCCATTTTCCAAGCTGCTATAACAGTCAAGAAAGATGGCATTTCTGTACATCCTGAAGTGATGATACCACTCGTAGCTGTTGATAACGAGTTGAAGATACAAGCAGAGCTTGTGCGCAATGTTGCCGATGAGGTGATGAAGGAAGCCGGTATGACGGTTGATTACCTTGTTGGTACAATGATTGAGTTGCCACGTGCTGCTCTCACTGCTGACAAAGTTGTCCAGTCAGCCGAGTTCTTCAGCTTTGGTACCAATGACCTTACACAGACATGTATGGGCTTGAGCCGTGATGATTCGGGCCGCTTCTTACCGCCATATGTTGAGAAGAAGATAATGCCCGATGATCCGTTCCAGTCGCTTGACCAAGAAGGTGTTGGGCAATTGGTCAAGATGGGTGTTGACCTTGGTCGCCGAGTCCGCCCCGACTTGAAGGTTGGCATTTGTGGTGAGCATGGCGGAGACCCGGCTAGTGTTGAGTTCTTCTTTGGGGCTGGGCTGAACTATGTCAGTTGTTCACCGTTCCGTGTGCCGATTGCACGGTTGGCAGCAGCCCAAGCTTCCCTGAAGCGCTACAAGCGCCCAAGTGCTATCGAAGCCCGCTCTGGTAGCGACCAGCGCTAATCTTAGAATACAAGAAATGATACTGATCGGTCATTGGTGTAACACACCAATGACCGATTTTTTCCTCCGCTGTAGAAGTTGGGGGTTGTACAAAGCCAGTGAAGGGGACATGTACGCTCATACGTGCGTGTCCCCAAGTCTCACTGAACACTCAAAACCAATGTGACAATAAGCAACACAACAACAAGCAAGACAATGAGTGAAGCCACACATCGCATCACCCGTTTGATGATGGCAATAACAATACCAACCACCAAGGCGAGAATGATGAATCCTGCTACGACGAACACGATAGGTGGCACAGATTCTGGCGTCATGATTCGGCTCCAATCGTATCATCCAATCGTTTACCACGTGTCAGTTTGGGTGTCATTGTCATTGTCATTGTCATTGTTAGTATTGCTACTACTGCCGCCGATACGCGCAAGATTGACTCGATATACGCGCACATCATCTCCAAGACGCACAACAGCGGTCACAAATTCAACCATCGGGTTATAATTTGCTACTACGTTGCTGATTTTTGGGTCAGTTCCCCCCCCAACATGCCACTTTGGGGTTGCATCGCTCTCTTGACCTTGTGTTATGTCTATAATAAGTGCCCCACGCCCAGTATTTTGATACTCGGTGACAGCCATTCTTGAGAGGGTTGTTCTCAAGGCATGCATATAAGCTACATCTATTTGTTCAGGCGCGTTGTCTTCCAGAAACATTTTGCGCAACTTTTGGAAACCGGGCAAAGGTTGATAACTAGCCATTCTGTTTTTGGCAGTCACTTGCACCAGTTTCTCCTCAAGCATTTTTTGAAATGTTTGACGGAGCAACATTTCGCGGTCGCGCAACCGTCCCAATATCGCAAATACCCCTGCATCGCCATCTATCGGAGAACTCATCTCGCGGTTAATAGCAGCCTGCATTTCAAGTAGCGTGTTCTGCTGATTTTTCAGTTTTTCTGGTCTCTGTCTCATTACCTCTATTACTCCACATTCTCTATGCTATGTATCAGTAGATTATAAATCCCCTTTTGCAAAAGAGCAAAATACAAAGGAAAGCGAACATGGACCAGCATGGTGTATAATGGATGTATAATCATGACGATAGTGTGAGAAGAAAGAAGCCCTATGTCTGAATTGAAACCAGACAAGCTATGTCATTACCAAGCCGAGATACAAGACGATGAACAAAGCCAAGGCGCTGATGCATATGATACCCCGTGGAAAGAAATGCTCGAATTTTTCTTTGAGGATTGTGTCCTCTTTTTCTTTCCATGGCTGCATGCCAAGATTGATTGGACACGTGGCTATACGCTGATGGACAAAGAATTGCAACAAGTGATGCGTGATGCTACGTTTGGCAGACATTATGCAGATAAGCTCATTCGGGTGTGGTTGCGGAATGGCACCGAGGTGTGGCTCTACATCCATATCGAGGTGCAGGGACAGCGGGTGAGTACGTTTGCGCTACGGATGTTTGTGTATCACTATCGGTTGCGAGACCGCTATGGTCCGAACGTGGTAAGTTTGGCGATATTGACGGATGATGACCCCAACTGGCAACCAAGGAGCTATGAGAGTGATTATATGGGAACGAAAATAACCTTTTCATTTCCAATGGTGAAAGTGCTTGACTATGCAGAGCGTTGGGATGAGCTAGAAGCAAGCACCAACCTATTTGCAACGGTAGTGATGGCACATTTACAAACGCAAAAGACACGGAAAGATGCACCTGCTCGCAAAGCAGCGAAACTGAGCTTAGCGCGGCGATTGTACAAGTTGGGGTACGACCGCAAAAAACTTTTGGAGTTGATGCGGTTCTTGGATTGGATGATGGCCTTGCCAGAAGGCTTAGAACGAGAGTATTGGCAAGAGATATACGTACTGGAGGAGGAACAACAAATGCCCTATGTGATGAGTATTGAACGCATAAGCGAGCAACGAGGCATAGATATAGGCAAGGAAGAGGGTATCCAGATAGGCGAGCAACGCGGCGAGCAACGCGGCGAGCAACGCGGCAAGGAGATTGCATTGGAAGGGATAGCCCTTGCACTGGAACTGAAGTTTGGCGAGGAAGGGTTGGCGCTCTTGCCAGACATACGCCAAGTGCAAGACCTAGCGGTTATTCAAATGCTCTATGCCACATTGCGCACTGCTCGCACGATTGACGAGGTGCGGGAAAGCCTATCACCAACAGAAACCTGATGAACGTGGTGCGTGGTGCGTGGCGCAGGGTAGCACTCTCGCATATCCATCGTAGCACCGGTATCTAGCCAAACACGGCTAGAAGCCGGTGCTACGGCGGTAGGCAACAAAACAAATACCGCCTACTCGCGCCGCAGACGCCGAATCAGGCTCGTGTAGAATTGATTGGGCGGATGCACACGGGCAAAGGTACAGACCTGTTCGCTCCGTCGTATTTCTACGTAGTCACCTTCATACAAAGGTAGATTTTGGCGGCCATCTACCGCCATAGTTGCATGGCGACACCGTCGCATAATCAACGTCACAACAGAATCTTCGTGTAGCACCATAGATGGCACAGCCGTAAGATGTGCTGCCACAGGCACTAACACCATCGCCTGTGAACGTGGGTCCACCACTGGACCTCCGGCAGAGAGGGCATAGGCTGTCGAGCCAGTCGCCGTAGCTACAACGACGCCATCCGCATGGTAGGTTGTGAGTGGGATGCCATTAATCTGCACATCCACCGTGACAATGCGGCTGATATCGCCCCGCGAAGTTACTACTTCGTTGAGGGCCGTAAATGATACCCGCGTTTGTTCTTGACGCAGCAGCGTAATCTCTATCAACGTGCGATAGTCAAGCCAGGCTCCCTGTTGCAATACTATTTCTAGCCCACTGTAGAGGTCATCCGGGTTCATTTCGGCTAAAAAATTCAAGCGCCCCAGTGCAACAGTGAGGATAGGCACATTGCACGGGACAGCTACGCGGGCTGCTCGCAACACCGTGCCATCGCCCCCTAACGCTATGAGCAAGTCAAGCGATTCGACAGCTTTCTTGTCATCACACTTTTCTTTTGACGTGCCACGCCAAACCTCTAGCCCCCGATTGCTCAAGTAGGATACAAGCTCAACAGAAAGCCGCACCGAAGCCTCAGAAAGTGGGTTATAGAGCACACCAATATGCTTTGGAGCGGGCATTGTTGCATATGTTATATTCATTGCAAACCGTATGTGTTTTTCAATATCAAACTCACGCAAAGATGTCATGCTTTTTACTAGGTGCTATTGTACCACTACCTTGACAACCCACCACTATCGCCCCAATGCATACGCAACACCAGCCTGCAACGTGCCACGTGTCACAATGCCCGTCAAGTCGGCATGCAGGTGTACCATCGTTTGCGCCATCTGTGGTTGTATGCCCGTGAGAATAACCTGCGCACCGAGCAATTTCACAGCCTTGGCAGCTTGTACAAGCCCTTGCACAACGTGTGCATCTACCACCTTAATGCCCGTTATATCTACAATAACCGTGTGGGATTGATAGGTTGCTACTCCTTCCAAAAGCGTTTCAAGTACTTGTTGAGCGCGGTCTTCGTCTACTAACCCGATGAGCGGCAAAATCATAACACCATCGGCAATCGGGATGATAGGCGTGGAAAGCTCCCGCAGAGCTTCGCGGTGTGCGTCGCTCAGCTTGAGTTGCATAATGGCTTTTGCAGCCTCTGTCTGCTTGCGTTCCGTAATGTCGGTTGAAATACCCCCAATAGCAAACACCTCTCCCTCTTCATTGATCAAAGGAAACCGGATGGTGAGATAGGTATGCAACCCGTCTTCTTGGTGCAATACCACCTCAACATGCATCGGCTTGCCGGTTTCAATCACCGGTTGGTCATTCAAACGCCAACGCTCGACCACTCTTCGTGAAAACAACTCCTCATCTGTTTTGCCAATCATATCTTCAGGAGTATGCTGCAAATAAGAAGCAGCAAGATGATTAACAAGCAAATAGCGCCCCTGTCTATCCTTAACAAAGATGGCAGCCGGGGTATAGTCAAGTAAGCCGTGTAGCAAAACTTCGCTCTTGCGGAGATACGACTCGACGTGTTGCAGTGATTCAAATTTTTCCTGTAATTCCTGCATAGTTTCATGGAGCCGCGCATTCTCCGCCCGCAGTAGAGCGATTTCTGTTTCTGTGTCCAACAACGCAGTTGTTTTTCCAATGGTATTCATGAGTTCTCCCTTGCATATATAATGAGCAAGCCACCTTGGTGGTAGAATATATCGGTATACGAATTATACTGGTAAATTCGTTTTTGCGTGCAGGTTGTAACGATATTGTAAAGCGGCATTTCCTCCGTATTTTCGGAGTATCGGCAAAACAGTGGTATAATGAAAGCCGCATTTGAAGACATGGCAAAGGAGCATGGATATGCACGAAGAGCGGTACAAATTCCTGAAGCAATTGTTATCTACACCCGGTCCATCGTGTGATGAAATAACCGTCGCACACCTGTGGCGTCAGCAAGCACGTACATTTGCAGATAGTGTCCAAGCAGATGTGCGCGGCAATAGTTTTGCTATGCTTGAAGGTCCCGGCCCACGTATTTTGCTGGCGGGCCATATAGATGAAATCGGTATCATGGTGAGCCATATTGACGATTCTGGCTACCTCTTCTTTCAAGTAATAGGCGGGTGGGACACCCACGTATTGGTCGGTCAGCGTGTGCGTTTGCTCACAGCAGATGGTGATGTTATTGGTGTGGTAGGGCGTAAGCCTATTCATCTGATAGACCATGATGAACGGCAACAGGCATGTAAGCTCAAAGATTTGTGGATTGACATAGGTGCCAAAGATCGCAAAGAAGCACTGAAGCGGGTGCAGGTAGGCTGTGCCGGTGTCTTAGATGCGCCGTTGTATGAATTTCCCCATCGGCGCATTGTGTGCCGAAGCCTCGACAACCGTATTGGGACTTTTGTGGTGCTAGAGACGTTGCGGTTGTTGGCCGAAGCGCAAGAGCGCCCGATTGCAAGTGTAGCGGCAGTTGCGACAACGCAGGAGGAAACGAGTGCAGCAGGTGCCAAAACGGCCGCTTTTCGCTTCGACCCGCATGTGTCACTCGTCGTTGACGTCACATGGGCAACAGACCAACCCGATTCAAACAAGAAAGAACACGGGAATGTAAAGCTAGGTGGCGGTCCAACACTATCACGCGGAGCAGCCAATAGCCCCTTAGTCTACCAGCGTCTAGTAGATATAGCAGAACGCGAACATATACCCTACAGCTTGCAAATCACGCCACGCTACACAGGTACAGATGCAGATGCTATCTACAATGCACGGGCAGGAGTAGCCACAGGGCTTGTCAGTATTCCCTTGCGCTACATGCATACACCCAATGAAATGGTAGACTTGGCGGATGTAGAGCATACCATTCAATTGATGGTAGCGTTTGTGCATTCAGTGCAATCGTACACAGAATTTATAGCCGAGTAAAATCGGTAAGGGTAATACCATGAGGTGCCGTGAGCAGAGCAAGTAAATGACGTGTGCGTGAGTAGGCTAGGTCAAAATGGTCTATCACATCGCGCCCAAGAACAGAAAGCTCAAGATTCCATGGGGTCGCAAGTGCTTGAACTGGCCCGTAAAATTGCAATTGCCGCCCTTCAGTTGTAGTGAGCAACAGGTCTACCTCAAGAAAAACGATGGGTGCATTACCAGCAATACTGCTGACATGGGGCGCTTCTCGTGGGCGCACATAGGTAGCGAGGGTTGACAAGACGCTGTGGCTAAGCAACGTAAAATCGGCACCTGTATCGAGGAGAAAAGGCACAGGTACTTGCTGGCGGTCTGGCAGCAACAGGTCGCCATCAATAACAGGCCGTTCAAATCCATCCGCACAAAGCATCCAGCGTCCATCAATCCGCATTATCAGCAACTTTCACGTGTTGTGTAGTACTTTCAATAAGGTGTGTGCCTATCCTGATAGCGTGCATCGTTTCTGGAAGAGGAAGTTTGCCAAAAGGCAAGAGCATATCGTCTTGTGTATCTGGTTGCGGTAGATTTTCTTCTATGGCGCAACAAGCAGTAGGTGTGTGCATCTCTGTCGTGCTAAGTGGTGTGTGGGGGCGCAGGGTAGTGCCAATCGTGAGGATAGGCGATTGCATATGGTTGACCTGTTCAGCAGTTGGAAGCTTCGCGTTGAGTTTGCCAAGTGGGATAAGCGGTTTTTTCTCAGGCGCATTGTAATACAATTGCAAATTCATCATGCCTGTAACGAGAGCTTGATACCCCATATCTTCCACAGATAAGCCACAGCGAGAAGCAAGATCGCACAGGGCATGCGTCAATTCTTTATTTATAGTAAGCGTAATTTCCATAGAATAACTCCTCTGATAATGACGTTGCATACAACGTCTTTCCACATCATGTAACGTAGTCTTAACAATACAACGCTACTTTGTATCGTATTATACCACAACGTGCAAAGAAGGATGTTCTTCTTATGATAAGTATAGAAGATTGCCCTTGACGCATTGCATGGGGCAAGGTATGGGGCAAAAGGACTTTTGGCACACTGTACTTCCATTCCTTGACGCATTGTAAGACTATTGTCATGTGTAGGAACGTAAAATAATACTATACGACACGGCATAAACTTGCGCTAAAATCATCTTACCGTGTCGAAATCTATACATGTATTAACCGTAAATTAACCAGTATTGTACGTTTTATATCATGTCTATCGTTGTCTATATGATACAACCCTCTTGACCTATTTTGAAAAAGACGGTATCATGAGAATTGATGATTCCCCTTATGTTTTAACAGGGGAGAACACTATGGCAGACCTAATAACAATGCTTGCTAGCTATGTTCCGGCGTTAGTAGTGCGCCGTCTCTTGAACGACCCATCTCCTGCTACTACAGCTCTTGAAAACCGATTTCCGGCCGCTATGCTCTTTGCAGACATCTCCGGTTTCACAGCCTTGACAGAACAACTTGCGCAACAAGGACCAGAAGGCGCAGAACAACTGAGCAGCTTTCTCAACAAGACATTTGATGGCTTGATACAACATATTACGGCACTTGGAGGCGATGTCGTGACATTCGCCGGTGATGCGCTCCTCGCTCTTTGGCCAGCTTCCCATACTGATTTGGATGTTATGACTCGCCGTGCTGCGCAGTGTGCGCTTGATCTTCAAAAACTTCTGCACCATGAACGGGTGGCTACGCATGATTTTCTCAATGTACGCATAGGTATTGCGTCGGGTGAAGTACGGATGCTCCATGTCGGTGGAGTGTATGAACGGTGGCTGTGGCTCGTAACGGGTAATCCTGTTATGGATGTGATGCACGCATTTCAGCAAGCATTGCCGGGGCAAGTTGTAGTAGCTCCAGATGCTTGGCGCTTAATAGAGATGCATTGTCGTGGACGCCCAGTAACGTCCGACCGAGAACAATCATATATCCAAGAAAGTGTTGCCTATCAACATACAGAGAATGGCAAAGAAACACACAACCATCTTTTGGAACCATCCCTGTGTATGCGCGAATCAGAAGAGCGCGTTGCGGTTTCTTTCTTCACAAGTGCGCCATCTCTCTCCTCTTCTGAACAGCATCTAGGCAATGCATGCGCAGATGCTTCCCCGCCGACCTCAGTCGCACGAGCATCTCTTCAGACAAACATGCCATCCCCATGGGCACAAGGGAATGCATTGCAGAGCATCGTTACGCCCCATGCATGTGGCATCATTCTGGATGAGGTTCTGGAACTACTCCCACACACGTATGTGCCACCATGGAAGATTGGCCCTTCCATGGAAATGCTATTGCGGGCATACATTCCCGATGTCGTGCTCACACGCTTGGCAGCCGGGCAAGAGAGTTGGCTTGCTGAGTTGCGTATTGTCACCGTCCTGTTTATCAATTTGCCAGATGTTAGTAACCCTGCTGCGCCACTTGAACGCATACAAAGAGGCATTCGCGCACTCCAACGGGCATTGTATCGGTATGAGGGAAGCGTCAATAAGCTGAGCGTAGATGAAAAAGGTGCTATCTTGATAGCAGTGTTTGGGCTACCCCCATTGGCCCATGAAGATGATGCTATTCGTGGGGTACAAGCCGCCCTTGCTATCAAGGAATATCTGCGTGCATCAGGTATGCAGTGTGCTATTGGTGTCACAACAGGGCGTGCATTCTGTGGGGTAGTAGGGAATGACCAACGGCGTGAGTATACGATTCTTGGGGATACAGTCAACTTAGCAGCCCGCTTAATGCAGACAACATCGGATGACATCTTGTGCGACACAACAACGTTTCAATCTGCACAAACGCGCTTAGCATTCGATGAGTTATCACCGATACAGGTAAAGGGCAAGGTTGAACCTGTTCCAGTCTATTGTCCACGTGGCGAAGCTCATACGAGCATCCATCCGCAAAACGAACTTATTGGCCGCACACGAGAACGGACTATTCTCGCATCCCAATTGCAAATGCTGCGACGTACAACAGATAGTAGTACCCATACCGAAGCGTCTGTTATTGTCATTGAAGGCGAAGCAGGCATTGGCAAATCGCGGTTGCTTGCCGATTTGCAAGTGCATGGGGGGATGTTGGGTATACCAACGTTTGTAGGGTCCGGTGATTCGACAGAGCAAACTACCCCCTATTATGCATGGCGGCGTGTGTTTGGTGACTTGTTGGAATTGGACAAGGCACATGATGCATATGCCCGCAAACAGCGGGTTATTGAGTTGCTTGCGGCTGAACCAGGTATGTTGCGTGATGTGTCATTGCTCAATAGTGTCATTCCCATTGACTTGCCACAAAGCGACAACACAGCGAAGCTCTCCGGCCAGACTCTGGCCGACTCGACACGCTCGTATTTGCGTGATGTATTGCAGGTGCTTATTGGCCGCATACCGGCAGTGCTCATTATTGATGATGCACATTGGCTCGACTCAGCTTCTTGGTCATTGCTCGTCGAAGTGTGCAAATATATGCCCTACTTACTATTGATTATTGCCACGCGGCCACTTAGCGACCCACTCACAAGTGAGTATGAGCATTTGTTTCAGTTGCCCTACACCCAACGAGTACTTGTCGAGCCGCTTTCGTTGGATGAGACATATGAACTTGTGTGTCAACGCCTTGGTGCTGCACGTGCCCCAGAATCTATCACCAACCTGATTTATGAAAAAGCCCAAGGCAACCCATTCTACACCGAGGAAATGGCGTATGCGCTACGCGAATCGGAGCAGGTTATCATTCAAGATGGTGTATGCTGGATAGCCCCAAATACGAATGAACTGCAAGCTCTGCGTTTGCCCGATACCGTGCATGGTGTTATTACCAGTCGTATAGACCGCCTAACACCAGCACAGCAGTTGACATTGAAAGCAGCAAGTGTTATTGGGCGAGCATTTTCCTACCATGTGCTTGCTGCTATCTATCCCGTAAAAGATGAGGTACACACACTTGCCGATAACCTCAACACATTAGTGCATCTTGGTCTCATCCAGCATGATCTTGCCAAACCTGGGCATGGGTATCAATTTAAAAATGTTATTACGCAAGAAGTAGTATATGACCTGATGCCATTTGCACAACGACGACAGTTGCATCGGGCAGTGGCCGAATGGTATATTGAAGCACTACCTGAATATGTAGACGAATATGCAACACTCCTAGCGCAGCACTTTGCACAAGCCGATGACCCACGTGCGCAACAATATTACACGCTTGCGGGCAATGAAGCATTTCGTATTTACGCCAATACCGAGGCCATAGCTCATTTTACCCATGCCCTAGAGATTGCAAAAAAACATGCCGCGTTTACTGAGCACTTTCTCTACCTCTATACCCAGCTTGGGCATATTTTTGAGTTGCAGGGCGAGTATGATGAAGCATTGCATCATTATGAGCAGATGGAGCGTCTAGCCGGTGAGCGCGATAATCGTGAGATAAAGCTCGTTGCATTGATGGCGTTGGCAAAATTGTGCTCTACTCCCAACCCTACATTTGACCCACAGCGTGGCGAAACATTGTTGGATCAGGCACTGACGTTGGCACGGACGATGCATGACCGCATAGCCGAGTCCAAAATTCTTTGGAACTTGATGCTCCTCAAAGTCTATGCTGGTGACAATGCGCATCAGGCAATAGCCTATGGTGAGCAATCGTTGAAATTGGCACGTATATTCAGGCAAAATGAGCAGATTGCATGTACATTGAATGATCTCGCCATGGCCTATCGCAATAGTGGGCAACTTGAACGGAGCCAAGCGCTTTTGGAAGAAGCGTGTGTACACTGGCGTAAGCTCAACAATTTGCCCATGCTGACCGAAAACTTGGCACGCTATGCGTTTGGACATTTTCTAGCCGGTACATATGATAGAGCGCTGGCTTCCTCAAAAGAAGCCTATAACGTGAGCCAATCCATTGGAAGTGTTGCGGGGAAAGCAAAAAGCCAGTTTATGATGGGGTATGTCTACTTTGAACGTGGGCAACCCGGCATGGCCATAGAAATTATGCGCGAAGTTACCTACCTCGGTGAACAGGTTGGCGACCTTGCAATACAAATTTGCACGCGTGCCGATTTGGGCTTGATATATGGCTACTTAGGCGCTGTTGATGATGGAATTGTTTTAACAGAATTGGCCTATGCGCGTTCCGAAGAGCACAATACTATATTTCGTTCATGGGTGATGGCTACCTTGGCACGGCTCCACATTCTCAATGGGAACTTGACCGAGGCCCACCATGCCGTTGCGGACAGTTATCAATCGCTTATGGAAAAAAATGAAATGTCGCTGACCCCAGTGTACGTCTACCTAGCCGATGCTGAATTGGCGCTGGAAAGACATGCATATAAAAAGGTGCTTGAGATAACCGATATGATTTTGGACTATCTTACATCGCATCAAATACGACCATTTCGTCCCGATACATTGTATCTCAAGAGTCGTGCATTATTGGCGCTAGGGCAAATTGACTCCGCCCGACTATTGCTTCAAGAATCGCGTGTCGAAGCCGAAGCGATAGGGTCTAAGCGCATTTTATGGCAAATCCTTTTTCTGCTCAGTCATATAGAGATGCAAAATGGAAATATAGAAGTGGCAGGTACCATGCGTCACCAAGCATATGTCCTTGTCAATGCCATTGCAGACCACGCTGGCACGGCTGAGCTCCGCGAATCATTTTTGATGCAACCACATGTGCTGGTTATTGCACGCCCACCGTGTGCAAAGCACTTGTCACCCTACCCCATGTTTCCTTGGTAGGGCAGAGAATCAAAAACCCGAAGGGTATAAAACCACTTCGGGTTGGCTGTTGCGTTTGCATACAGCGCTGGGTTATACGCATTGAGTGCGGTCATACTTGGCCTTTGCACGAATCTTTTTAAAGCCATTTCGGTTACGATATGCGGTAATCACAATCGTTTCATCTCTCGTATCATCTACGACAATAGTTGTTCCTTCAAGCCGCGAAAATCGTTTTTGGGTTACTTTATCGCTTGGAATATCACGTCGCCCTAGAGAAATATGCAACACACCAGCGCGACGCATATGGCGCCCATGCTCAAGAACAAACTGTATATCCTGATCGGAGAGGTTGCGTTGCGCTTGCCGGCGAACCGCATGACCAGTGTACCATAGAGCAACACTCATCGTCATACCTCCACTACAGGAAAAAGCGTAGTACCTCACTTTCTTCCTTATTCAGTTGTACCATTATTCCAAGTCCACTCTCCTTACGTAGCATTATCACATGGTTTTAGAGCACTGTCAACATAAAATCTGGTAGCACATCGTGCTACTAGGTTACGAGATGATGACAGTGTACGGCGCTTTGCAATCAGTTCTCTGCTTTATCCTTGACATGACCTCTCTGCATGCTATAAAATGCTACATGATAGAAGGTGAGGAAGGGCAGGTGGTGCAGGCACGATGCGCTGCATATGAACACATTGTTGTGATCACTGTACACTTCACCCGTTTGTGTTGTACCGAAATTGAGCACCGTCATCTCATGAAGGCTGTGTTCATATTGATAAATCCATGCAGGTGTATCATATGCTACCTATATCGTCACACATACGTAAACTGATCGTCTCTTTCGTCGTTGTAACCTTGGTGTTGCTTGTATCAGTCTGGAAAGGACCCGCTGATAACGCTCTTCCCATATCTGTTGCGGCCCCATTGCAGGCTGCGGATATTGTGTGGAACCCTGATAACGAGGACCTTGACGTCGAACCAGGCGCACGAAACCAACGAGTTGAGGCAGTCCTCAAAAACAATGGTACGGTAACGGAAACCATAACTGTCCGTATTGATGAGTCTCAGTTACCAGGTGGCTGGACCGTAGAAGTCTCTCCAAGTGATGGTTCTGCGTTTTCTTTGGCACCATCTGCGGAAGAGACATTTGTTATCTTTGTTTCAGCACCTGATAGTCCCGACCCAAGCACAACATTTGACTTCTTTGTGATTACCGAAGACAGCACCGGCGCACAAAAACCCTTTACCTTGAATGTAGGTATCGTCACAACGCCTACCGCCACCCCAACCAGTACCGAGACACCGACCGATACGCCAACCCCAAGTGATACCCCTACGCCCACTCCAGATGCCATTGACCTGTTTGTCAATGATGGCAAGCATTTTAAGGATGGAACCCCAGCCACACGTGTTGAATATAAGCTCACCATTCGCAACCCGAGCTCCAGCAAAGGCAAGTTTCGCGTCAAAATCGAGAAAAGTTGTGGAGATGAAGTACCAGACTGTAACGAAGACGTGAGCCGTACCATCTTTGACTTGGATGAAAACGATAGCCGGGATTTTTCAGTGTACGTTATTATTCCCTCGAGTGCTGAGGCGGGCAAGGAAGGGAAAACAACCATTATCGCCGAGCTCGACAATAACCCCGGTGATACCTTGGCGAGTGTTGACCTCACAACAACCGTGCTTGAAGCAACGCTCACCCCAACCAAAACACCTACAGAAACCCCAACACCCGGCCGTATTTGTATAGACTACTACGAAAATGACAATGCTCTTGGTAGCGCTAATGTTATTGATGTCAATGTGCCACAACCAAAACCAGAAAGCCAACGCACAAAAGATGACCCCGACGACCGCCGCGCAATCTGTCCCGCAGGCGATGAAGACTGGCTCAAGTTTGGTGGTGTTGCCGGCAAAGTCTACACCATTGATATTACCGAAATGGCCCAAGGCATTGACCTATCACTTGAATTGTTCGATGAGGACGGCAATAGCCTCGCCTTCAACGATGACTTCTTCAATCGTGACCCAGCAAACCATGACCCCAACGACATTAGACCGCGCATTGAATCTTGGCGTGCTCCCGTTGATGCCCCGTATTTTATCCGCGTGCGCGACTCCGCTGAACGTGGCGACTGGGACCGCACCTATACTATCATCGTCCAAACAGAAAGCTATGGACCCACACCCGCCCCCGTTGGCCAAGTATGTAAAGACATGTTCGAGCCAGATGGCTTGCCTGAACAAGCTGGTCTCATCGTCTATAACGAAATTCAGCGGAACCGGAGCCTTTGCCCAACCGGAGATGCCGATTGGGTCAAGTTTTTTGCCAAAGCCGGCAAACGCTACTATCTCTACACCGACACGGGGCCGTATGGTCAAAAAGACATCAACGATTCCCAATCAGGTGCCGATACTATTCTTGTGCTCACAGACCGTGATGGCGTCAGTATCCTTGATTTTAACGACGACATCCCCGGTGGCGATACATTGGATTCTGAAATTGAGTTCGTCCCAGAAGTAGACGGCTTCTACTACGCGCAAATAAAGAATATTGGCGATATAGGGAACCAATTCATCCGCTACGACTTGGTGCTTGGGGTGTGTGTTGGAGAAGATGCGTGTGGGCGTAGCATCAGTACTGTTGCCTATGCATCCAACACCTCCAACGATAGTGCAGCATTTGATTCGGGCCCAACCCCAACTATTCCCACCGAAGAATTTTCACTCGATGCCACGGAAACGCCCGAATCAGAGCCACCCGATGCTACCGCTGTGCCAGTCGCATCAAATCGTAATAGTGCCAACGCCCCAACAGATACCGATGATGAAGAAGCAGCACTTGCATTCAGCCAAGCATTAGGCTTTGCCGACCAGTCTTTTTGGCGTGCTTGGCGACGCAACGATTTGCCTGTAGCCGATGGCCGAGTCGTGCGTGATTGGCTGTGGGGCCCTGCCCCCTTAATTGAACGTCACGAAACATTCAAGCAATCCCCCGGCGGTTCACGCCAAGTACAATATTTTGACAAGGGCAGAATGGAAATAAATAACCCTGATGGCGACCGGTCCAGTCCTTGGTTTATGACATTTGGCTTGCTTGTACAAGACCTTGTCAATAGCCGCATACAGGTAGGCGAAGCAGAATTTATATCCCACCAACCCGCAACCATTCCCATCATAGGCGATAAAGATGATGCATCGGCTCCAACATATGCCAGTTTTCGCTATGTCTTAGATACCCCCGCCCCAGACCTGACAGGCGAAAGGGTACTTGATTCGCTTGACGCAGATGGGCAGGTAGGGTTGTATGAAGGCGAACAGTACCCTGAAACACAACTCGTCTATTTTTGCCCAGAGACGAGCCACAATATCCCGGCTGTCTTTTGGGAATTTCTCAATGCGCAAGGTGAAGTCTTTGCATCAAACGAGTATGTGATAGACCGGTTGATAGATTGGCCCTATATTTTGGGCTACCCCATGAGTGAACCATATTGGGTACGTGCGCATATTGATGGGGTTGCTCAAGATGTGCTCGTGCAGATATTCCAACGACGTGTGTTAGCTTTTACGCCAGAAAATCCGCCGGGGCAACACGTTGAAATGCTCAACGTCGGCCGTCACTATTACCAGTGGCGTTATGGCGAACCATTACCGTGAGACAAGATGACCCGCTTGATGTTCTACGGTATATCGTAACAACTATAGGGCAACGCCCAGCAACGTCGCTCGATGAAGCCCAAGCCGCTGCGTATGTTGATGGTCGGCTACGCCGTGCCGGTCTACATGTAAATGCAGATACGTTTCATGCTCCGAGTGGGCAGGGGGTGCGTATGCTGCTTGCTTCTCTCTTGGGGCTATTAGCAACCCTAATGACAGGGTTTATGCCACTCCCCGCTTTCCTCCTTGCGCTATGGCTGTTCATACTGGTGTGCATACATGTTCTTACCGTCTCAACTCCCCTCTTTGCTCCCCGTTCCAATAGCCAAAACATTATAGGCACACGTGCATGTGAGCATACTCCACGCTGGCGCGTTGTATTGTTAGCTCCGCTCGACACCCTGCCACATGACAAGAGCGTGTGTGTGAATGCAACATGGCATACCCTACAGAGCATTGCCCGTATTATTGCCTTTGGTCTAATTGCTGTGTTCTCATTACTCATGTTGTTCAACCCACACCCCTTCTGGTGGTATGGGCAAAGTGTTCCAGCATGCTACCTGCTCATAACACTCTTGTGGCCTGTGTGTATTGGGCATGGATCGGCAACAGGACGTGCCGGGTCATTAGCTGTCCTGTTGCATATTGCAGAACACCTAACAACACTGCACACTGTTGAAGTGTGGGTCGTAGCCCTTGGCGCAACAACCACAGGCAACCATGGCCTGCGTGATTTTCTCAACCGTTACCCATTTCCCCATGCACAAACGCTGTTTTTTGTGCTTGAAAGTATAGAAGGTGGTCCCATTAGCTATATACCATATGAAGGAATAGTGCGCCAGTGGAAGGCCGATATGTTGCTGAAGCATGTGGCTACAACCGTCAGTACCGCTGTTACATCGGAGCCAATCCAACCGCACCCGCATTCTCGTTTGTCTTCATTGGCTAGTCCCCTACAGAACAAAAACTATCGTGTACTCACACTCGTGACGAACAAGATAGAAGGTGCTTTGTCATACCCCCCTAGCGATAACGCTATGCATGCGCAGACACTGGAGCAAGCGACACATCTGCTGCTCGGCATGATACGACATCTCGACAATGACGCCCACTTGCAGTAGATTGTGTTGAAATGGAAGATTGAGCGCACAATCTTTCCCACATTGCGCAACTATCTGGTATAATTGCATGCGTATAGAGGGAAGCTACTGACAACAAATGGATATACAACATTGGTGTTATGTTTCTGGTGGTCATGTTCTAGCAATGTAGGGAAAGGAACACCCATCATGATCAGGAAAATTGGATGTCTTTTTTTCATCATGTGTCTTACAGCGTGTGGGTTGGTCGCACCGGATGATGCGCCAAAAACAGTATCTTGGAAATCGGTGCAAACCGATACTGGTATAGGAGACATGCCAACAACAACTGCTCTTCCGGTTGCCAGCACACCTACGCTGGAAGCAACAGCAGGCAATACTGTCGCCGAAACGGAACCAGAAACAACGCAAACTCCAGTCTTTGTTGTAGCCACTTCCACTCCTACACCATTCGTAACACCAACGCCATTTATCATTGTTGTAACTGCCACCCCAGAGTCTATGGTAGCCCCCGTCTTAGATAGCGAAGTGCAAACAGCAGAAATGCTCGATACCAACATATCGGATGCTGTGCCAGAGCCAGCACCTATGCCAGAGCCAACGGTTGCCTCACTGCCAACCCCCCCCCCCATACCGACACCGTTTCCAACAGCGACGCCGGAGCCAACAGCAACACCGTTTCCAACAGCGACGCCGGAGCCAACAGCAACACCGTTTCCAACAGCGACGCCGGAGCCAACAGCAACACCGTTTCCAACAGCAACACCGTTTCCAACAGCGACGCCAGAACTGACTCCGACGCTAGCATTAACACCTACACCAGAGCCAACACCCACGCTTGGAACACTTGATATTCCTACATCCCTCAGAGGGCAAATTGCATTCAAGTCAAACCGTCATGGCAACGACGAGATTTACGTAATGAACAATGATGGCTCCAACGTAAACAGGCTGACGAATAACGACATGGTGAATGCCACCGATTGGAAACCTGCTTGGTCATCTTTCGCAGACCAGTTAGCATGCCAATCCGACCGTGAAGGCAACTGGGACATCTGGGTTATGAAATCTGATGGAACAGATAAGGCCAACTGCACCATGAACAAGCTAAAATTTCCCGATGATAGTGACCCAGCTTGGTATAGGTCAACCGAATGGAATGTGCTCGCGTTTGTTTCTACCCGTGATGGGAATGAAGATATTTATGTCATGAACTATAACCTGTGCGACGATGATCCTGATAATGATGAACAACCACGCCGGCTGACAGACAATCCAGCCCCAGACTTGGAGCCTGTCTGGTCGCCCAATGGGAAACACATAGCATTTCACTCGAAGCGCAACGGCAACTGGGAAGTGTGGGTAATGGATGCGAAAGACGGCGGAAACCTGCGCAATCTTACAAACAATTCGGCACGCGATTGGCACCCAGCATGGTCGCCCAATGGAACCTATATTGCGTTTCGCTCAAACCGCGATGGCAACCCAAATATCTATGTCATGTTGGCCGATGGTTCAAAGCTCTGTAAACTGACCAATAGCATGGCTACCGATACCGTGCCTGCGTGGTCTCCCAATGGCGATTTTATGGTGTTCCAATCCAATCGTGATGGAAACGCTGAAATTTATATGATGGATGTTAGTGGATTGGATGGGTTGATGACCCCTTCCGAATGTCATCAGGGCGATTGCACATGTAGCCTTACCAACAGCCCATCCTATGGTGCTTATCCACTCAATCGCAACTTGACAAATAACCCCGCCGATGACGAATATCCTGCTTGGTCTTGGCCAGAGTAGCATGATTATTTCTCTATGGTGTCGAAACAGATAACTTTGCCAAAGAAACGCTTTTTACCTGTTGCAAATTCTCAATCCTGTGGTATGATTGTAGTAGAGCGCTGCCCTGTACGTGAGATAGGTGTTGTTTCGGGCCAACACAGTATGTGAAGGGAGCCTCGCTCCATATGTGGGCAATGCGGCGGGCCGCAGACCTCACGGGCAGGCACCCACCTGCAAATGCAGGTTCGAAACAAAATCTATCAACGGCAGGGCGGAGCTTAACACTCGTGTAAAAATATGCTCTACCTCTTCCATGGTTCAGATGAATATATACGCAGTGAAGCGGTCGCATCCTTGCGTGCCGCTATACCCCCTGATGTTGCCCACTTGAACACGGCTACACTCGAAGGACGAAAACTGAAGCTCCATGACCTCATGGTAGCGTGCGAAGCTATGCCATTCTTGGCAGATCGTCGCCTTGTGATTGTGTATGATGCACTGAAACACGTCAAATCTGGCAAACCGCGTGAAGAGATACGCACATTTTTAGAGCAACTCCCCCCCACGTGCGACCTCGTTTTTGTTGAGAGTGAAGATATTGACAAGCGCAATGTGCTCTATACCTACCTCAAAAAGCACGCAACAGTCCAAGAGTTTATACCACGCAAGGGGGCCGAACTCCAGCGCTGGTTGACCGAAAAAGCCACTGCGATGCAGGCCAAGCTGAATAAACAATCGGCCCAACACTTGATAGACTATGTCGGCAACGATAGCCGCTCTCTCGTCATGGAAATCGAAAAGCTCGCAAGCTATGTTGGGCGTGGTGGACGCATTACCGTAGATACGATAGACCTACTCGTGCAAGATACCCATGAACACAATCTTTTCGCCTTCATTGACAGCCTGAGCACACGCCAACGCAGCAAAGCGCTTGCTGAAGTGCGTGCATTACTGGCAGAGGGGCAAGCTGCCACCTACATACTCTTCATGTTGGCACGGCAAATACGTATTTTGATCGGGGTGCAAGAACTTGCCGAACAACGTATGCGGTCAGGCGATATTGCATCGCAACTGCGCCAAAACCCATTTGTAATAAAGAAGGCCCTTGATCAGATACGTGGGTTTACATTTGAGGAACTGAAGAAGATACATGACATGCTCTTAGAACTTGATCATGCGACGAAAACAGGGCGTATAGGAGCAGAGGTGGCACTTGATGTGTTGGTTATGGAAGTGTGCAACGTCAAACGTGAAGCATAAGCTACATCGTTTGACGCATCCTAAAAACATATCCCGTTATCCCACCCGTGAAATACACCTTGCCGGCTATCAAGCCGACGAAGCATGCTGGCTGTCTTGGTTGGTATGGAGCTTCTTGAGCAAGCGCGATTTGCGACGCGCAGCATTGTTCTTATGAATAATACCCTTGTTGGCCGCCTTATCAAGCGAACGTATAGCTTCACGTATCGCCTCTTGGCTTGGGGTGCCAGCAAAGATGCTCTGTTCAGCTCTCTTAACCAATGTTTTTACACGCGAACGATACATCACATTGCGCACACGCTTACGTTCATTCGTGCGTATGCGTTTCTCCGCCGATTTTATGTTTGCCAAAGTATGGTACCAATCCCTTTCTTTTTCTTTTAGGTTCCATGCAAAAGAAAAAACAGATGCTCTTTTCTCACTCCACGTTGCACGTGGAACGAAATACTACGTTACTATTGTAGCAAAAGGAAGCACTCTATGCAAATATCTGCTTTGGTATCTCGCCTACGTGGTCCCTTCCTGAGCAGCTTACTTGTCATGGGCGGGTATATGTTGAGCCGTGTCACTGGGTTGCTGCGTGAAGTGGCTATATCGGCACACTTTGGCACCAGCGCAGACTTGGGCGCATACCGTTCAGCATTCAAGATAACCGATTTTCTCTATATGATCATCATAGGTGGTGCCCTAGGGAGCAGCCTCATACCCGTTTTCATTCACGTATGGGAGCGTGACGGCGCAGAACGTGCATGGCGGCTATCGAGTGCCGTCGTCGCGTGGGCATTGGTCGTCCTCACCCTAGCAAGCGCTCTTGTATGGGTGCTCGCGCCAAACTTGACACGCTGGTTTTACGGTGGGGCAGGGTTTGATGCGCACAGCCTCCAGCTAACCACACAATTGACGCGCATCTTTCTGCTTTCCCCATTGCTACTTGGGCTAGGTGGGTTGGTTATGGCTCTCCTCAATGCGCGGCATCACTTTGCCTTACCCGCTCTAGCTCCAGCACTCTATAACGTGGGCATCATTGGTGGAGCGCTGATAGTGGCTCCGAGATGGGGTATATGGGGCTTAGCATGGGGCGTCATAGCAGGTGCGTTGCTCTACCTGCTCGTGCAATTGCCAGCATTGTGGCGTATTGGCATGCGCCTACAGCCTACTTTGGGGCGCGATATGGCCGAGCTCCGCACAATAGCCAAACATATGGCCCCACGTGTCATAGGGCAGGCCGCATCACAGATGAGCATTCTTGTCACAGCAGCATTGACAGCACGCCTAGTGCTTGGGGCAGAACGCATTGCAGGGCTAGATTATGCCTATCAACTCATGCTGTTGCCCTATGGCATCTTCTCATTGAGTTTGAGCACCGTAGCTTTTCCACGCTTAGCACACCTCTTTGCAGAGGGCAACCGCGAAGAGTTAGAAACGAGTGTGCGGCGCACCTTGAGTACTATTTTGTTTCTCACCCTGCCGGCTATGATAGCATTGATTGTGCTTGCCGTTCCCCTCGTGCGCTTGCTCTTCCAACGTGGTGCATTTGATGAAACATCACTGATGTACACCGTTATACCCCTGCTCGGCTATGCGACTGCGCTACCAGCTTTTTCGGCTTCTGAGATTCTCATACGCACATTCTTTGCCATGCAACAGACGCGCATCCCTGTGCTGGTCGGGTTGCTACAAGTATCACTCAACTTAGGCATGGGCACATTGGCATTGTGGGCTGGCGGCGGAGTGGGTGCTTTGGCACTTGCATTCAGTATAGCCAACAATATAGAAGCATGGTTGCTGTTCATCTTGCTCAAACAACAAGTACCAACTATTTGGCAACATGCTTCCCTGTGGCGTTCAGTGCGGGCAGCCATCATAGCTACCATCGTGTTGGCACCTACACTGTGGGCTATGCAGGAGTTTTCTGCTTCGTGGATACCTTTTGTGCAAGCGGGGGCATTGTATGACTGGCATCAGCATCTTGCTCCCTTGGTGCTGTGGGTGGTAGGTGTCGGAGCAGTAGGTGCTGTGCTCTATACCGGTTTAGCTACCCTCTTTGGTTCCGATGAGCCACGAGCACTGTGGCGTATGGTCAAGCGGAGATGAGACGAGAAATACGCACACTACCATGACTTTTTCCAACGACTGCTCACGGACTGCCCACTAAGGCATACTCAATTGAGCGTGGGTTACGTATACGTTTTGATGCATCAAGAATTTCTATCCCAACGATATGCCCTTCATTGTCATAGTCTATAATGATGCCTTGTTTATCTTCGTTGCTTTCTTCAATTGGCACATCACAGAAAAGAATACGCATAACATCTACTTCAATGTCATAGGTTATTTTCATCATGACCTCCAGTAGCTGTCAATTTGACTGGTACGATACCCTGTTACCACTATAGCCGGGTCAACATTCTCCACCACAACAGCTCGAACGAAAAAGAGCTTACCACTGAAATCAACTTGCGACTGGAATATGTTTTTATTGCCGCTACTGTCAGGTACGATTTGTTGTGGATGATGCAAGACCGAGTCTACTACATCTGATGGGATATTCCTTCGTGTAATCTCTTCCTGTGCATGCTGAGTCAGCAAAAATCGCTGTTTCATGCTATTCCTTTTCACTCCACCTATGATACCACAGCATCTTGACATGGACGTGAACGTGCTATCCGTGCAAAATGCGCACGGTTGCGCTCCTCCCAGTATAGCCCACCACATACACCATCCATCTGCTACCGCGACACAAAATTCCATAGCACATCATGCACCTGTACAAGGCTCTCAATAGATACCCACTCTTCTTCACCATGCATCCCAGCGCCAGAAGGTCCGAAGCATACTGCTGGAATGCCTGCAGCGCTGTAAAAACGGGCATCGCTTCCATAATGCTCACGGTAGAGCACAGCAGCTTGCCGCGTCACTCGCTTAACAGCTTCTCCCAATTCCTGTACCATAGGGGTTTCGGGAGATGTGGCAAGAGGAGGAGCACGTTTGAGTATGGCTATTTCAGCACCGGGAAAACATGTTTGTACTGCTTCCATTATCTGCGTTGGGCTATCATCGGGTATATACCGAATATCAAGATTGAGCAACACTTTACTTGAGATTTGGTTGATAGCACGCGAATCCGACTTAACAGAGGTGGGCGTTACCGTCGTGCGCCATTTTTCACGGTGGGGGAGGGGAAATCGGCATTGGAGGGTATCCAACCCCGCACTCAATATCGTAAGCGGATTACGTCCTTCCCATGGGGTAGCCCCATGTGCCGATACACCACTCAGTTTGACTTTAACCCACAAAATGCCTTTTTGTTCATAGCAAATGCCCAAATCGGTAGGCTCTAGGGACACGAAGCACCCACAACGCCAACCCTCTTCCAAAAGACGCCCAGTGCCATCCTCGCCGCCAATTTCTTCATCACTCACAAACTGTATACCAATGTTGGGGCGCGAGTCGTGCGCAGCCCATGTTTTGAGTAAGTGCAGCAACACAGCCACGCTACCTTTCATATCGAGGCTGGCTCGCCCATAGATGCGCCCATCAAGCACCACTGGCTCAAACTGCCCAACTTTTGCCGGCACCACATCCAAATGCCCATTCAGCATAATCCGAGGGGTGCGGGTATCGTGCAGCGTTACCACGATTGCGGGTTTATTATTCCGTTCGGAATAGTCAACATACAAATCCGGGATAGCATCCACATACTGCGCTACATAATCCATGGCAGCCTTGATGTGGGCTATCTGGGTATCAGTACTGCTAAAGCGTATCAGGTCACTGGTTACTGCCACTAATTCATCGCGTAGAGTATCGCGCATATTTTGTTATTCCTTTCTCTTTATTGAAAACCATTCCCTGCTCACAGGGGTAGGTATGAAACCGCCAAAACGCCAAGAACGCCAAGATGTAAACCTACGAATGGGTAACGTCGTCTGTTTACGATGTATGAAAAAAGCATATACCTACCCTTGACAAGGTCCCCGGTCTGTTGTTATCTTTCACCCCGCAACAACACCGTGCGTGTTTTCTCAGCACACTGCTCCCACGTAAAACAAGCCGCTTGCTCCAAGCTGCGTGTGCGTAGCGTAGCGCGTAGGCTTTCGTCGGCTAGTAGGCGTGCAACCCCATCGGCAATAGCGTGCGTATCATATGGGTGTACCAAGAGTGCTGCATCACCCGCCACCTCTGGCAACGACGTCGTTGTACTGGTAAGCACAGGCGTACCACATGCCATAGCTTCAAGTACAGGCATACCAAATCCCTCATACAATGAAGGAAAGACAAAAGCCATCGCACCACTCATCAGCATCGGCATATCGGCATCTGGTACATAGCCAACAAAGCATACACAGTCGGCAATGTCTTGCTCAATAGTACGTTGCTCTATAGTTTCTGTCAACCAACCCTTTTTACCTGCAATAACAAGGCGCACATCCTCAACGCCATCTTCTCGTGCTACCCACGCAAACGCATCAATGAGCCGCACCAAGTTTTTGCGTGGCTGTATTGTGCCAACGTAGAGGATATATCGGCCCGTTATGCCGTAGCGTTGTTTCACTTGTTCTATAACGTGTGTATCTGTAATGGGTTGGAAACGTTGCCCAACCCCATGATGCACAACCGTGATTTTCTCCGGCGCTATGCCATAGCTTGATATGAGTGCTTCACGTGTAGCTTGTGAGACAGCAATGAGATGATGCGCCTGTCGCGCACTCCAAAGCGTAGAGAAATGCAAATCAAGGCGACGTAGGGCCGTGTGGGCATGCGGAAAAACCAAGTAGCCTAAGTCATGAACTGTCACCACACTATATCGTGGGTGCTGCACTGGCAAAACATGAGCCGGCACAAACAACACATCAGGTGGGTGCCTATGCATTTCTATACTCAAGCGTACCTGTGTCCACAAGCGCGGAAATGCGATGCGGCGCAGGGAAAAGTTCGTTCCGAGTGGTGGCAAAGCTGCTGGCACTCCATTGCTATACAGCGTGTATGCTGTATAGTGGTCTATGTATGCCAAAGCACGTAGTAGTTCAAATGTGTAGTGCTCGGTGCCGGTGCGAGCAGATACGGAAAGACGGCTTATATCTATACCAATACGCAAAAAGGCTACCCTTTCTATCCATTCTGTGTTTCATCAGATGCGGTTGTGCTGGTGAGATGTCAGTTCTGCATATTGTACTATACGTTCGATGTGTGTATGAAAAGGCTGTGATTATGGATAAGCAACACCATTATATCAGCTTTCTTTCATTGCGTACCTCCTATGGGTGTGCTATCATACCTTCCTTAAATACGAGATAATTTTGTGAGAGCATGGCCATGATGCCACTGCGCACACTCGTATCCTCGCTTGATGGTAAGACAGGTACATGCGCTTATAGTTGTTGAAGGATGTCTGTCATCCAGACTCTATATTAGGGACATATGAAGAAGGAACAAGTCAGATGTTAGTCTGTCTCAATGAACGCACTGGTGAAGGGTGCGGTGCGATAAACGTCAATGGTGAGCAACGTTGTCGAGAGTGTGGGCGCTCACTGCGGTTTGCATTACAGATAGTTAGCGATACTATCAATGAGCGGTATCGCATTATACGCGGGATCGGACGTGGTGGTTTTGGAGCCGTCTATCAAGCAGAAGATGCGCGGGTTCCAGGGAAACTTGTCGCTATCAAGGAAAGTTTCGATACAACCGAAATACGTTCATTTCAACGTGAGTTTCAAGTATTGCGCAACCTTCGGCATCCCAACCTACCACGCTACTATGATATGTTTGAAGCCGAGGAAAGTGGCTATCTAGTCATGGAATTTGTACCTGGGCAAAGCTTCCAAGATATACTGAATAAAAAGCGCGGCGCAATGCCCGAAGTGCTTGTATTGAGCTATGTCGTGCAGCTCTGTGATGTGTTGTGTTATCTTCATCGTCAAGAACCCCCCATCACACACCGCGATATTAAGCCCGCCAACATCCGACTCACGCCCGAAGGCTTAATCAAGCTCGTAGATTTTGGCTTGGTGAAGTGGGGTACACCGCAAGATGTGACGACGATACCTGGTGGAACGCGTACCTATTCTGCACCTGAGCAATGGGTGCGTATGGGAAGTACAGGCCCACGCAGTGATATTTACAGTTTGGGGGCTACGCTCTACCATTTGCTGACAGGGCATCAACCTACGCTTACAGCCAACCGCGTTGTCAACCCGCCTGAAGCTCTATCGGCACCACGCAGTCTCAACCGTAACCTTGCGCCCCATATTTCCAATACTATCATACGGGCAATGGCTATCAATGAAGAGCACCGTTATCCAGATGTGTTATCACTCAAGCAGGCACTTGTTTGTGAACAAGCATCTCCCATGGCCATCACCCCTGAAAATGCCCAACGTGTCTTTGAGCTAGACCGACGCCAAGGAGATGTAGCCGACTCCTGCAAAATAGCATGGTCGCCCGATAGCAATTTCCTCATGTGGAATTTTTACACCGGCCATTGTGTTTTATGGGACGTAAAAGCAGATACCACACGCTATATTTCCGACAAGGAAGACAACGATGTCAACGTCTTAGATATAGCCTTCTCACCCGACGGCCAAATAGCAGCATCCGTATCCTACTACAAAAAGAAAATAAAGCTGTGGTCTGTACAAGATGGTGAGTTGCAGCGTACATTGACCGGACATGACGACGTAGTGCTTGATATAGCCTTTTCACCCGATGGCAAAATCATAGCTTCAGCATCGCAAGATAAAACCATCAAGCTTTGGCAATTACCAAAAGGGAGGCTGCTCCATACTCTCACGGGGCATGAAGATACCGTATGGAGTGTCGCCTTTTCCTCCGATGGACTAACACTTGCCTCGGCATCCCAAGATATGACCGTCAAGCTGTGGCGTGTCAGTGATGGAGAACTCTTACATACGCTTGAGGGGCACGAAGGTTCCGTAACCAGTGTCGCCTTTGCACCTGATGGTCAGACGCTTGCTTCAGGTTCCCAAGACACCACCATAAAGCTTTGGCGTACCTTGAATGGCGAACTCGTAGATACCCTTGAACGCCACGACGGCCCCGTATGGAGTGTCACCTTCTCCCCCGATGGACTAACACTCGCATCAGCATCGCAAGACAAAACAGTCAAATTGTGGCGCACACGCAATGGCAAATTATTGCAAACATTGTATGGGCATCGTGGCACAGTCTGGAGCGTCGCCTTTTCTCCAGATGGCCTGTCGCTTGCATCCGCCGGGGGTACAGTGCGTTTGTGGGGAGCATGGTAGAGCAATGCTCCTACGAACTATGAACGGCCTAGTGTAGCTCCCAGCAAGCAGTGGTGCTGTGCGATGGGAAGATATAGAGCACGCAGAGAGTGGCAAGCCCCCATTCGTGTATGCGTGGTCATCATTCGTGGACGGCAGGTAGGGGGATTCCACTGTGGTGCGTTGCACGCCCAGACGTGCGACGCACCCGACCTCATTCCAAATTCCCTACACATCCAACTCCGCCCGCAAAGCAGTCAACCTCTCCTGTATGCGGTGTATTAGCACTTGTTTTTCGGTTGGTGGCAAAAATGATGCATGCGCGGCATTCAGCACAAGCATACACAAATCGTCAACCGTAAAGCCAAAATGCATAACAACCTTCCGGTACTCCTCTATCAACGTCGTGCAAAAAAACGTCGGGTCATCTGAATTAATCGTCACTCGTATGCCCGCATCATACAACCTACGTAACGGATGCTCCGCCCACCCAGCGACTGCCCCCGTCAGCACATTACTGCTAGGGCTTATATCAAGCGTAACATCCATATCTCGTAAATGCCCCATCAACACAGCGTCATCGGCGCTGCGAATGCCATGCCCTAAGCGTTCAGCTTTCAGCACATCCACCGCTCCCCACACGCTAGGCGGACCAACGACTTCACCAGCATGTGCCATAACATGCAACCCCATCTCTCGTGCAGCAGCGTACACATCTGCAAATGGCTCAGGCGGGTGATGTATCTCATTTCCACCAATGGACCAAGCCACCACACCGTGGCCCATTGCTTTTTTTGTCATGTCTAAGACAGTCCATGCATACTCGGGACCGTACTGTCGCCCATAATCCATAGCCAACCGCACAACGATGCCCGTTTCACGTTCAGCGCGTTGAAACCCACGTTCAGCACCCTTTACAGCATCGAGGAGGCTGATGCCACGTAGAAGGTGTTGCATAGGTGAAAGCATCACCTCAGCGTAGAGCACATGCTGCGCAGCAAGCGTCAACCCCATCTCATACGCCAGCCGCTCAAAGTCCTCACTTTGTACGATAACCCGCGTCAATGCCATAAACACTTCGAGAAATTCATTGAAATTGTGGTAGTTGAAGAGACGTTTGACATCAGCAACACTCTGCGCAGGTATCGCCACACCATTGCGCCGTGAAAGCTCCAGCAAAGTACGTGGCCCTATTGCCCCCTCCATATGAACATGCAACTCTACCTTGGGCATGCGTACAATAAACTCATCAATTTTTGGCGTCAGCATAGCCACTACTCCCTACCTCAAAAGCGGGCCGAGGGGTGAAGAAAGGGAAATAGCATGATGCTATTTCCCTGCTTACCATCACACCAACCACATACTGGCGTCAATTCATGCCAGCAGCTTTTAATCGTTTAGCATTATCATAGAAACTCAATGCGTCAATAATGGCATCGAGATTGCCATTGAGAACCCCAAGCAAATGAGAAAAATTTTGCCCAATGCGGTGATCGGTAATACGGTCTTGCGGGAAGTTGTATGTACGGATTTTTTCTGCTCGCTCACCCGTGCCGACCTGCGCCAACCGTGTTTCTCCAAGCTCACGTTGCTGCTTTTCCTGCTCACGCGCATAGAGCCGTGCCCGCAACACCGTCAACGCCTGCGCCCGGTTTTTCAATTGCGACCGACTATCTTGGCACGTGACGACAATTTCTTCTGGTGTACCCGCCCTATACACCACACGCACCGCCGAGTCCGTCGTATTCACACCTTGCCCCCCATGCCCCTGGCTACGAAATACATCAACCCGATAATCTTCATCCCTAAGTTCAACCTCAGTTGGCTCTATTTTGGGCAGCACGATGACAGTGGCAGTGCTCGTGTGAATGCGCCCACGCGCTTCGGTTTCAGGCACACGTTGCACCCGATGCACCCCGGCCTCGTACTTCAGGCAGCTATAGGCACCTTCGCCGCGTACTTCAAAAACAACTTCCTTGACTCCACCAATGCCATTTTCGGCTAGGTTGATAAGCTCAATCTTCCACCCGCGTGAATCGGCATAGCGGTGGTACATGCGGTACAAATCGCCCGCAAACAGCGCAGCCTCATCACCACCCTCGCCTTGGCGAATCTCACAGATAACATCTTTGGTGTCATTGACATCTTGTGGCAGGAGTAGGAGTTTCAATTGATCCTCAAGCTGGGTGCGCCGATGGAGCAGCGCATCCATCTCATCCTGTGCTAGCTCGCGCATATCACTATCTAGCCCATCTTGCAACAGGGCGTGGGTTTCTTCAATAGAATGCAACGTCTGCTTATAGGTGCGATACGCCTCTACCACATTGGTTAGCTCGCGCTGCTCACGCGCATACTGTTGCAACAATGTCAGATTCGTGACTACATCAGGTTGTGCCATTAAATCGGTTAGGTGATTGTAACGTGTTTCGACATCTGCAAGTTTTTCAAGAAACATAGAAGGCTTTTCCTCGCTCAAACTGATTTGACATTATGTTGCCTGAATGGGAAGACATTTGATAGAAAAAGATGGAGCAAACAAGCACCCAGCTCTTTGCTCCAGTACCCACCAGACAGAGTTTAAGAAAATTTCGACATCTTCTTGCGGCGGTTACGTTCAGCCCGACGCCGCTTTTCTTTTCGCTGCTCGCTTTTAGAAATGAAATGCATCTTATCACGATAAATTTTCGTAATACGCTCCGACACAACACCTTTATTGAAGCGGCGAATTAACTGGTCAACTGACTCACCATCTCGTCTTTCAACTTTCATTTTGCACTACAACACTGCAAACCTCTCCTTGAGAAACCCTCTGTTCGCTTTGTATGGTTTGCAGGTTTTCTGTACTCACCCCCTTTTGTCTGTCTATGGGAATAGTATAACGAAAATTGGCATGCATGGCAAATAATTTGTGGAATGTTGCAGATTTCAGACCTTCCGGCGGAGCATGCTGCTACCAGATTTCTTGTAGCCGGTAGCCGTCCCCCTTTTGTATATATAATCATTACATGGTATACTAGCCTGCGACGGGGGCGTGTGCAGTATATCAACCCTTACGCACGCAATGCACCAATTATGCACGCGCAACAGGTCTCTGAAACAGCGTTCCCCGAAAATGCTGTAAAGCCGTCCGTCACATCCAATCCAAAAAATTTTTTGAACGAAAAGAATACATGTTATGTCGGTATCCAGTAACCAGGTGATTCATGCACTTGGTGTATGTGCCGATTGAATGGGTGCAGTTGCATGCAATGGTTTAGATAGGCTTTCTGCCTATGCAGATTGGAAAGAGGAGGAATAGACCATGTATTGTACGTAGTGGACCGTACCTAGACTCATGCCGTTGCTTATACTCATTGCTCTACTCAGTATGGGCATGGTTGTGGGATGTGGTGACTCTGCCACAACGCAGCCAGTAGCACAACAAGACGGAGAAGGAGTGGAGACGGAAGAGGACGTAGCAAACGACGCTGAGG
>CAZVEN010000005.1:74987-128207 GCA_964626155.1 uncultured Chloroflexaceae bacterium
AAGACATGGACGCTGAGGAAGACATGGACGCTGAGGAAGACATGGACGCTGAGGAAGACATGGACGCTGAGGACGCTGAGGAAGACATGGACGCTATGGCATTTTGCGTATCATAGCAGGGGACCAAGACCCTGAAGCGGTGATAGCCGATATTGAGAGGTAAGAAATCCGAGGTGGTTGTTTCAATTGCTCCCCAATACGGCACCCGCAGTGAGGCGTGCCACAGTTTCCCAGTTGCACACGTCCATGACATAGGCTTGCCCACGCTGTCCTAGTGTTTCGCGCAGGTCGGGGCGTGTGAGGAGTATATCAAGGGCAGCGGCGAAGGTGCCAAAGTCGGTACATGTTAGCCCGCCGCCGCTCTGCTCACAATGGTATGTCGTCACATTACAATTGCCATGCACCAGTGCCGGTGTCCCCTGAAGCCACGCCTCCATCAGCACAATGCTAAAGCTCTCATACAAAGATGGCTGCACAAACACATCTGCCGCCGCATATGCATCATGCTTTTCCTGCTCATCAAGATAGCCCACATCAACCAGCAAATCCCCAAGCGCCGGTGGCAAGCGTAGAGCATCGCGCCCGGCGAGTAAGAGGCGCAGGGGTATTCTCCGCCGCGCCCAGTATTCACGCATATACACAAGCAACTGCGTGATGTTTTTGCTCTCATCACGTCGCCCAACATACAACAACAATGCAGGTTCTTGCCCACCACACGGGTGAGTAGCGAAAAAGCGTTCGCGGAATAGCTGCCCATTGCCACGGGGGGTGAGGTCTATCCCCTCACCCGGTACATGTATGCGCTCCTCTGGTACAGTATCATATAGTCGCCGCACAAGGTGTGCCTCTGGCACACTATTGCACAAAATACCCCGCACCTGAGAAAAGAGGTAAGCATAGGTGTGGTAGTACGCATACGGCTCATCGTGCAAGCAAGGTAGCAAAAAACTGCGTTCAGGTGCAAGCAGCGCCCCCCAAAACGTAGTTGGGAACGGGTAGGGCATGAACATGAACTGGCTCGTATGCGATTCGGCTACGATACGCGCATACAGCTCATCACTGCTGAGCAAAGAACCGAGTAACTGCATTTCATGCACCGGGAATCTGTCTACTTTCAAGGGTAGGTATGGCTCGCTTTCGCACATCATGTGTAGGCTTTTGCGCATTCTTTCGTTTAAATCTTGGCGCTCTTGGCGGATTGGCGGTTCAATACCTACTCTTGTGAGGAAGCTGTCTAGCGGTGGCAGACGCTCTGGGTGGCGACAGAAGAAGTGTGGAACGCCATGCTCATCGGTCGTGCTAGGCACAAAGCGCCAGATAGGGATGTCGTCTAGCTCACTGTCGCCAGCCGGGTAATAGTTCTGGTCGTCGGGGTGAAAGGAGTCGCGCCCCGTACTAGCCCACACGCGCACCTCGACGCCGATGCGGTGTAGGGCTTGTGCGAGGCTACGGGCTTGTGTTTCCGCTCCGCCCGCTGTATCCGGCCCATACCAAGGGATGACAATAGTTATCATAAGGAAACACTCAAGCATAAGAACATAGTACAAACTATCATAGATAGGATGTCAACAGCATCATAACATGATAACGTCCTATGCTGCTTCACTAGTCAAAACAGGACCCTTTCGCTATCTACACATGCACTGCCGCAACCTGTGCCACCAAGGACACCGTCTCAACACTCACAGTCACGATGCGCCCAACCAAGCGAGCAATATATTCCGGGTCATCGTCGCGGTTTGGGTCACTGGTGATGTCACTGCGCGTGTCAGTCTTCACCTGATATTGGTCGAGCACCCACTCCAAAGCCGAACGATTGCCCAAGCGATAGTCAAAACAACCTGCCGGTATGCCCGTCAGCGTCAGCGCATCGTTCACCACAACCGCATCCTTATTGCGCGTAAGCCGCATCTTCTCAACGCGCATTGTTCTAGGAACACCCCGCTTTTCCACCCACTGCAAGGGATACTCCGTCACCTGCTCATAGTCTAGGTGCAATTGCACCAAGCGCCTACCAACATCCACCAATGTGTGCAACGTTGCACTATCACCTAGCAAGGGGATGCGTGGCAGCTCACGGCGCAAATTGTTTGCGTAGCGCTCGCGGTATGTCGGGTGGTGCAACAGCGCATAGGTATAGCAAAACACATCCCACGTGCTCGGTAGCTGAGCCTGTTCAAGCTCTGCACCATAGTGCTGCTGAAAGTGTGCCAACGCCTCATCGGTGATGTTCTCGCGGCGATTGCTGCCATCTTCATCGTAGGTGTAGAAGGGGAAGGTTTGTGTGCCACAGCCAGGTCCAACAAGGTGCAAATCGGGTATATGCTGTGTCACCATAGTCATAAACGGCTTTTCAGCCCCCAAGTCTGTAAGGCATATGGCAACATTCTCTGCTTCTGTGGCAGGGGTAGGAAAAAACATTTTGCCGGTTTGTCCACGTTCATCAATGACTGTATCAGCATCATACAACCATTTTTTCGTAAATGGGCGGTAGAGAGCAGTACGTATAGCATTCGTGTCAAATCGTACAAAGCGCTCATTGCACAAATCACGCTTCAAATTGCGACTCCACTTTACCGTATCATACTTGACAAAGTTATCCACGTCCGCCGGTTTTCCTGTATGGACCCAACGGAAGACTTCCATAGTGTATGCCTCAATAAAGGCTTCAACCCGCGTGGCTAGGGTTGTTTTATCAAAATCATAGGCTATGCTGTCACGGTTGGTTGAGACACCGAGCGAGAAGGTTTGAAATAGGGTGTGTGTGTGTGTTGTGCGCCCTGCTTTAGCATCCCGCGTGCCTATGGGGATGAAGGTTGCAAACTCAGCACGCAAGCCTTGGGTAAGCCATGTATGGTTGGTATCGGGGTGTATGGGTTCCCATGGGATTGTTTCTATTGAGCGATGCTCGGCAAGAAAGGCTACCTTTTGCTCTTTGCGCCACTCATCTGGCACGCGATAGTACGATATGACAGGCGCACCGCTGTTGGTTTTACGCACCAATACCGTAATGCCCACGCCTACCCGGATGTCGAAAACACTGCCCCCCCCGCCACGGCGAGCGTTTCCCCCAAGGTCAAGGTGGTAGATATGGGTGAAATCGTCTGCTAGATGTTTGCGAAACCCATCAAATGCTATGCCATCCAAAAAGCCATTGTTGCTGACAAAGCATACAATACCATCGCGCCCTTGCAAACGGTCGGTTGCCCACCGAAAAAACCGTACATACATATCGCTCAATGCTCTACGGTTTGTCGCCTTTGAGTCTTTGGTATACGTATCACGCACACGTTGGTCTACAAGCTCATACTGGCGGTTCTTGTTATTATCATTTGCATTGAGTTGGCCCATGTTATATGGTGGGTTGCCAATGATAACCGTAATATCGGCTTGCTTTTGGCGTTCCACGCGCATGGTGTTGGGTTGGTTAAACAATGTCGTTTGTTGTGGACGGTCCATGTCTAGCGTATCAACAAAACTCATCCCTTCAAAGGGGAGGTATTCGCCGGTTCGTTCGTAGTAGGCATGCTCAATATTCAGTGACGCAATATAGTAGGGTAGCAGCATCACCTCATTGCAAAAAAGCTCATGACAATATTTATGCGGTAGCATTTGGCGATTGATACGATGCACGATGTTTACGATAAAGTTGCCGGTGCCGACGCATGGGTCGAGGATGAGCACGCTTGCACTTGATAGTGACGTATCAAAATCGCGTTGCAAGACGGCTTCAACGCTGGCACACATAAAATCTACAATTTCTTGGGGGGTGTAGACAATGCCATGGGTGTCGGCTTGCTTGTGTGAAAAACCTTGAAAAAACCGCTCATACACCGTGTTGAGAAAGTGTTGTTTTTCTGAGAATGCGCTAATTGTTGTAGCAGCCTGTTCTATTGCAAGGTAAAAATAATCAAGCTTGTTAAGAAAGTCTTGGCGACTAAATGAGCGGCTAGTGAGGGCATCTATCACCGTCTCTATTTCAGCAGCAATAACATTGCGCCGGGTAAAATCGGGGTTGTTGAAGATGGTCCGGAAGAGCCGTTCAGTCAGGAGATGTTGCACTACCATGTCATTGATGGCATGACGACTCAAGTTGGGGTTAAGCGATTGTTGGCACAGGGCATAGAAGGTATCAAGCGCGGTAACAAAGCGGGTGTTTGTGCGGTGCTCTTCAGCAATACGTTGCATGAGCGCATGCGCCAACTCCGGGATACGTTCTTGGAATGTGGCGACAGCAGTATGGAACTCCTCTATGTGTGGTTCCGTATAAGTGAAAAAGAGCGTGAGCAATGCCGCCAACTCAGTCGGGTGTGTTAGCGTGGCCTCCATCACGCGCTGGCCGTTTTGATAGAGGATACCTTTGCGAGTGTCTTCAAAAATGGTGTTGGCGAGGGGATAGCCAAGGTCTTGCTTTTTGTGGATTTCGGCTTCAAGGTTGTCGGCAGTATCTTTAGCTTCCCAGTAGCCACGGGCAATTTTGAACTCGTCGAAGAGAGCGCCATCTATGCGTTTGCGATTGGGTAGGGTATATTCTAGGATGAGGGTCCATTTGGCAGGTTTAGCCAGCGCATCGAGCAAGCTGGCAAACGCTTGGCGCACCGCCATCTCATGCGTCATGCCTTGTTGTTGGTAGGCAGCAAGGGCTTGGTAATAGGCTGTAATAGCTTTGTTTTTGGGTTTGATATGCATATGAAAATATTCTTACCACTCCATTACCGTCGTGGCTCAGATATACTTTCCATTATTATACCACGGTTACTGCTTGTATGCGACGATGTGCAACCTTCTGTTATTGGCAAACTGGTGTCTATGAAGCAAGACCGTTTGTACTACGGGGAGTGTATCAGCAAAGGAGTTACTGCTCTCTCCAGGACCTTACAGGAGCGCGACCTGTCCCTTCTTACGTTGGCACAGGGGCGCACCTGTGAGGTCTTACGTTGTTAGTGGGTACAGGATGCGCACCTGTGGGTCTTACGTTGTTAGTGGGTACAGGCATGTTTTTCATCGTACCGGGTTGCATCCCATTCATGCGCTATCATAGAGTTGAAAATCCCGCTTCTTTATCCGTTCAAGCGTCATATGTAAAAGGGGTGCATACATACCACACACAAAGCCACTATAGATGCATTGTTGCGTCTGGTTGGTGATAAACACATGCTCAAACCCTACCATGTCTGTATGGGTACGTATAGCGACGCCATTGGTGAACGTGACATAAACTTTTGACTGGTGTAGGTGCCGCCGATGCGAGTCCGACATGCCGGGGACAGATCGCAGCGTGCGTATGAGGTGTGTAGTCATATCTGGTTCAGGTGGCTTGGCAATGCTTGGGTTGCTCCAGAAATCTCGAATAGCATCCGCCACACGTGGGTGATTGCGCGTGTCTTTGTGGGTGAGTCCCGGTAGGCACAGCCATGTGGCATAGGCTAGTTTGGTACACTCAACGGTAATCATACGGTCAAAGCCGTTATCACTATCTCCCACAATGGCCAATGTGGGGATGTTTTGGGCTACTGCCTCAGCCATGGCACGGCGGTTTTTGTTGAAGTCATGGGCTATTCCTACTTTTAATCCAATACCATGTAATAGTTGCGCATAGAGTGCGCCACCAACAGCAGAGCCAATCATAACCAATGAGTGGATACGTGTCCACCATTCGGGGTGCCGGTTGAGCACCTCGACCCAGATGATGCCTCCTGCGGAGTGCCCGATGACTCGCATAGGCACATCTGGATAACGGGTAATTGCATCGTAGGCTACGCGCTCCACATGTTGCACGAGAGGCTCTAGGGATGTCAACATATGCACAAGCCCCAATGAGGGGGTGATGATATGTGTGTGTGGCGTTGCTAGTGCATACGCCAGCGATGTACTTGCATGGAGGTCATCCATCCATCCATGCTGTGCATAGAGCAGAAAATCAGGTGTGTTTGTCATATCTCTCCAAGAATAGCTCAAACAAGAATTTTCTGATGAACCTATGCCTTGTACGTTACCATACAAGGCAATTCTGGGCAAACGAGGTGATAGGGGACTCATGCTGGTTTCACGTCAATGTCATTGCGCCCTCATTCATTTCTCTGATGCTGCATCGTACAATAACAACGAAGAATGATAGTACATAAGGAATAGTACTTGAACGATAGATGATGATAGGTATGGAGGATGTAGAGATGAACACGCATTATGAGACTTTGGCACAAGCAATTGTATCGGCCGCAATGGAAAACGCCCATTGTGCCTGTGCAGCATCGCACACAACAGACCAATGGCTTGAGAACCTTGATTTGAGCCAAGTGGCAGTTGATGCAGAGTCTGAATATGGGTACGCATGCGCAGTCAACTTGCAGACATGCCTAGAGGTTATTCCACACACGGCTTTTTTGAATGTTATGGAGCATTTGTGATTTGGATAGGTGTGCTTACTCAAATGCGAGAAATTCTCCTGCGCACCACCCTTCTTTATTGGCAGCACGTACTTTCCACCATGCAAACCCGTCAATTTCGACAGGCCCATCTACCAACTCCACTGCCGTGCCAGCGTTGAGGTAGATGATGACAGAGGTATCCTCGCCGGTACCGGGTTGAGTGCGCAGGGCCAGTCCATCGCCCACTGCTGCGCTCACGTAGGCGATAGTGTTGGAAGCCGGCACCGGAATGGGTAGCTCACCCTCTTCGCTGCTTGGTATGGTAGGCGTTGAAATAGGCGAATCATCCGATAGGGGTTGAAATGGCATGAGTGTTGGAGAAGGAGTAGCAGTTGGGGTTGGAGGTACAGGATTATCCATAGCTAAACGTGATTGTTGCACAATAATAATGGCCGTTGCTCCTAGCGTAAAGAGGAACAATATCCCTACTAATGGCGCTAGATGCACGCGGTATTTATCCCATATATGCCACAATGATTGCACTCTATCTGGTTTGGCGTGCTCCTGTTTGGCAGGCGAGTCGGTAGGTTGTTGTGGCTGCGGCGATGATTGCTGTTGTGGCGATGATTGCTGTTGCGGCTCTGGTGGAGCGGGGGCTAGTTCTGGTACAACGACGAGTACACCATAGCGAGCCATAAGCAGTGCTACCAATTGTTGGTAGGCTATGATGGTATCTGTGGCTAGTGTTACAGCACCGCCGGTCGCAATGCGTTGCTGCACCTGCTGCATACGTCGTATGTGCTCACATTCATCATGCAGCAATGGATTCTTTGGGTCTTCAAGCAGCACATCTAACACAACAGCAAAAGGCGCTTGCGCGGCCGCATGGTTGTGCAAGGCTAGGTAAGACCGAAACGCATCTGCCAGTGCTCCTTGCAGACTGAGTAGCACTAACTCGCGCATTTCACGGTGCATACGCGATTGGGCGAGCATAAATTTTTGTTTACTACTGGCTATGAGCGTTTGCGGAGAAACATAGGTTCCTTCCGTTCCCTTCTCAGCCACTTCTTCGACCGGTGACATGATACCTATCTACTATGGGTATTCAACAGTTACTCAGCGTCTAACTCAGATTCAAGCACGGTACGCGCTGTTTGCGGGTTGGCTTGCCCTTTGGTGGCTTTCATGATTTGCCCAACGAGAAATTGCATGGCTGTTTTCTTGCCTCCACGATATTCATGTACGGCTTTGGGATTGTTGGCTATGACCTCACGGGCCATCTGCACCAGTGTGTCTTCATCACTGATTTGCACCAATCCTTTATCGGTGACAATCTGGGCAGGGTTTTGCCCAGTGTTGAAACTCTCTTCAAACACTTGCTTGGCTACCGTGCGGGTGATGGTCCCTTTTGCCAACAAATCTAGTACAGCGGTAATATGTTGTGGTGGCATGCGCTCTGTCATAGTGTGAAAAGGTGCATTGGAGTCTTTGAGCAACCGGAACAATTCCCCCACGACCCAGTTGGCAACATCTTTGGCACTTGCCCCAATGTCTTGTCCTACGCGCACAGTCTCCTCGAAATAGTCGGCAACTGCGCGGCTCATGGTGAGTAGGCGCGCATCTTGCTCACTCAACGTATAATCACGCTCGAAACGGAGGCAGCGGTCATCGGGTAGCTCTGGCAGTTCGGCTTTGCGTTCTTCTACCCACGCTTGGTCAAAGATGAGGGGGGGTATATCGGGGTCTGGAAAGTAGCGGTAGTCGTGGGCAAACTCTTTGCTGCGTTGCCCAACCGTAACCTCTTTATCTTCATTCCAACCGCGTGTTTCTTGGTGTATCGTGCCGCCAGCTTCCAAAACCTCAATTTGCCGTTGCACTTCATAGATAAGGGCACGCTCGATTGCGCGGAAGGAATTGAGGTTTTTAATTTCTACCTTGGTGCCATATTCTTGTTGACCGGCCGGACGCACGCTGACGTTGGCGTCGCAACGCATGGCTCCATCAGCCATATTACCCGTATTTACCCCAATCCACACCAAGGTTTGATGCAACTTTTCAAAGTAGAGCCGTGCCTCTTCAGGGGTTGTCATATCGGGTTCACTGACAATTTCCATAAGGGGAATGCCAGAGCGGTTGTAATCTATCAGCGATGTGCCATCATTTAAATGCACATTGCGCCCGGTATCCTCCTCAATATGGAGCCGCTCAATACCGATACGCACAATGCGCCCATCTTCGGGTTGAATATCGATCCACCCATCGCTACATAAGGGTTGGTCATATTGGGTAATTTGGTAGCCTTTGGGTAAGTCAGGGTAGATGTAGCCTTTGCGGGCAAAAACCGATTGCAAGTTGATAGAGCAATGCAAAGCCAACCCACTGAGAGCGGCCAGTTCAATGGCGCGTTGGTTGACGACGGGGAGTGCGCCGGGTAATCCTAAACTCACAACAGACACATACGTATTTGGTTCACTGCCCGCATACGCTGCCGGGCATGCATCAAACATTTTTGTTTGCGTCAGTACTTGGGCATGTACCTCAAGCCCAATCGTGGTGATATATTCCATAAAGGTTTTGTCCATACTCGCTATACTTGTTATCTGATTTGCTGTATTGTACCATAGGTATACGATAAAGAAGATGCCCCCTATTGTACCAGAAAAAGTGCTTGGCACAGGTGTAGGGCATACGACCGAGTGTGTTATCAGCGTGGCCTATAAAGCCCTCTATCGTGCCAAGGCGCAGGGGCGCAATCATGTCGTCGTTGTTGGGGAGTGATGTATGACGACTCGTTAGTAGGTACACGTAGAGTAGGCATCTTGCCTGTCCCACGGCATACATACCTTTACTAACAGAGTTCCAGTCCGGCAGGATGCCGGTGCTACGCAGGATAGGTTTCTAGCCTATCCTACTTGCTACAAGCCACATCAACATAGTAGCCGGTGTGGACGCTGACTTTTTTGCCTTTGTACATACCCGTCCAGCCCCCAGTGTTGAGCAGGTGCTCGGCCCATGCGCTGCTCAGACAAATATGGTTTATGGCTCTGGAAAATCTATCGGTGACGCACACGACATCCAAACGTTCAAATGCTGCATGTAATATGTCGCGTGAGCGCTGCGACCGCCCACCCAATGCGCCCTTTACCGTGACGTTGAAATCACCTGCTAGGCAGAGCGGAATATCCGGGTGGTCATGGTGTATGTGTTCCCAATCGGTTGTGTGTCGTTCAAGCGCTTCTTGCTGATGCTCGAAGCGCTTTGCTGGTGGCACATGTTCAAATGAATGTGGCGTTAAGAGTCCATACACAAGCAGCGGACCCGCCGGTGTTTCGACACATACACACACTGCCCAAGAGCTATCACATGTTTCTACTGTGCCGCTGATGGGGTAATGTGTCCATATGACGGTACGTCTCTGTCCTTTGTCATAGGTTGGCACTGGGTCTGTGGCGATAAGTTGATGGTCTGGGCCAGGGGTGACGATGAGGTTGGCCTCGGTCAGCACCCAAATGTCTGAAGGCACTTTCTTTTGGATGAGTTCATTCATCAAACGAATTTTGTTATACGTCTCTCTTGGACGCCTAAGATTCCAAGTTGCAATACGTATTTTCACAATTGCACCAATGGTATCACGGTAATAAGATGGGCAAAAGGCGCGAAATCATCTCGGTAACAACTCAACACATGGCCAATATTGTAACGCAACATGGTAGCGACAATGGTTGCGTTGTAAATATTCTTGCCAATCACTGCCTCTGGCTCTAGTAACTCAAGGAATTCCTCCATAGTATGGAGTCCTTCTTCAGCAACAAAAAAATACGTTTGGAAATAACGCACCCGTGATAGCGCTCTATTCATCGGTAGTGGATAGGTAAATGCATATGGGTTTGTTATCTGTGCAAGATATTCCCGCATCACTTGGTGGCTAATCCACAACTCACTCCCTTGGGTATAATACTGTTGCACCATGGTACATGCAACGGTATGCAATGGCGCAGGTGCTATGTCCATAGCAAGGATAGTGCTGGTATCCAAAAAAATCCTTTTTGCATCGTTAGTCTCCATGTTCATTATACAAATCCTTTCGCTGCAAAGTAAGATGCGCAGGCCATGGGCCGAAGTCATGCTGTGCTGGGAACTGGAGCATTGGGCGCACTGGTTTGACATGCACAAGCGTATCAATCAAACATACTACCTCACTATCGGCTAAAGCACGAGCAACAGAATCACGCGATAGCGCAAAAAACCAGTTTTGCCAGATATGTAGGTGCTGCAATCTGTGTTGCTCTTCTTGCTCTAGGTTGCTGAGCACATCATCTCTGTGCAAAGGTTGCTGAAAGGGCAAATATTTGTACCGTAGATGTTTGCGCCCACTTTGCCATGCAAGGGCTATGCCAATGCCGGGAAATTGCTGTGCGTAACCATGATAGCTACCAGTGCAATAGAAGAGCAACACATCGCCCACTTCAGGGTAGGTGGTATATGTGTGTTCAACAGGATGATAAAGTCCGTTCTCAACATGGTTTCTCCCTTCTGGGTCGGGATCACCGAGGACAATGCAAAAATAGTTTGTTGTATACATTATGTATTCTTTCTACGTGTTTGCTAGACAGGCTAGAAGCCTACCTTACGTTTTGTGTATGAGCACTGCTAACGAGTGTGCTTGCAGTTGATAAGATTGCCCCGAAGATATGGTTGCTCCTTGTGGCTCCTCTGCATACACGGTGTCTATCACTACCTCCCACGCATGCCAATCTTCGGTGTAGGGGATGAAAAAGGATACCTGGTGGTCGTGGGCATTGAGGAGCACAAGCACAAGGTCATCTGATAGATGGTGCCCATCTTCCCACTCATCCAGAGCTTGCCCATTGAGCAACATGCCAATGCAGCGAGCAGATGTGTTGCTCCAGTCGTGGTCATTCATTTCGTGCCCATCTGGGCGGAACCATGCAATATGGTGTCGTCCTTGTGCAAAGGTTTGACGACGCAATACGGGATGTTTGGTCCGCAGCGCTAGTAACCTCTTTGTAAAAGCCAGCATATCGTGCCCCATTTGGTCAAAGTTCCATTCAAACCAACTGGTGCCGTTGTCTTGGCAGTAGGCGTTGTTGTTGCCATATTGGGTGCGAGCAATCTCATCGCCACCGAGCAGCATGGGCACGCCGTGTGAAAGCAGCAGGGTAGCCATGCAGTTGCGCATTTGGCGGCCGCGTAGTGCTAAAATGCCATCATCTGCTGTTGCACCTTCTACGCCACAATTCCAACTGAAGCTGTGCTGGTCGCCGTCTTTGTTTCCTTCGCCGTTTGGCTCATTGTGCTTGCGCTCATAGCTCACCAAGTCGCGCAGGGTAAAGCCATCGTGCGATGTGACAAAGTTGATACTAGCACTAGGCGAGCGCCCATGGTGCATATACATGTCGCTAGACCCACTCAGACGACGTGCTATGTCGCCAATGAACCCTTCATCGCCGCGCCAAAAGCGCCGTATGGTGTTGCGATATTGGTCATTCCATTCAGACCAGGGGTGTGGGAAGCGCCCAACCATATAGCCACCGGGGGCTAAGTCCCATGGTTCGGCTATGAGTTTGACGTTGGCTAACACGGGGTCGTGGCGTATGGCTTCGAGGAAGACGGAGTGCCCCTCTGTTTCACCATGGTGTCCGCGTGCGAGGGTTGCGGCAAGGTCAAAGCGAAAGCCATCAACATGCATCTCTGTAACCCAATAGCGCAAGCTGTCTATGACCATTTGTAGGACTCGTGGGTGGACGATGTTGAGGGTGTTGCCGCAGCCGGTGTAGTTGACATACATGCGTTGGTTTTCAGGTGTCAAGCGGTAGTATGCCCGGTTATCAATACCCCGTAGCGATAGGGTGGGGCCAAGGTGGTTGCCTTCCGCTGTGTGGTTATACACAACATCGAGGATGACTTCTATGCCAGCAGCATGGAGCGCTTTGACCATGGCTTGAAATTCGCGCACTTGAGCGCCGGGTTGCTGCGATTGGCTGTAGCGCATGCTTGGTGCAAAGAAGCAGAGCGTGTTGTAGCCCCAGTAGTTGGTTAATCCACGGTCTGTTAGGAATGGTTCATCGGCATGCTGATGTATGGGTAGGAGTTCTACAGCAGTGATGCCTAACGATTGCAGGTAACGTATGATAGCAGGAGTGGCCATACCACCATAGGTGCCGCGTAACTCTTCGGGAACGTTGGTGTGGTGCATGGTTAGTCCGCGTACATGCACTTCGTAGATGATGGATTTGTGTATGGGTGTTGCTGGTGGGCTATCGTTGCCCCAATCAAAGGTGGAGTCTATGACGATACAACGCGGTGTATAGGGGGCGCTGTCGTTGTGGTTGAAGCTGTAGTCTTCCTCATGACTATCGGTGTGGTAGCCAAAGAGGGTATGGTGCCATGATACTTCACGGGTTATGGCTTTGGCATAGGGGTCTAGCAGGAGTTTGTTGGGGTTGAAACGCATGCCCGCTTGTATGTCGTAGGGTCCATGCACACGGTAGCCATAGACTTGACCGGGCTTGACATCTGGCAAGTACGTATGCCATATGGTATCGGTTCGTTCAGTTATGGCTATGCGTTGCGATTCGTGGGGTGCGTCGGGTGTGTCGAAGAGGCATAGCTCTACGCTATGGGCATGCTCGGAGAAGAGTGCAAACAGTACTCCTTCACCATCCCATGTAGCTCCAAGTGGTAGGGGGTTGCTCGGTTCGGGGTGATGATACACAACGGGTGGCTCCGGGTGATGATGCACAACGGGCGGATCCGGGTGATGATGTACAACGGGCGGATCCGGGTGATGCACAACGGGCGGCGGCTCTGGCGCACGCAATGTTGGGTAGCGGTCTTCTAGCGATTCGCCTGACTCGTGCCACGTTGATGCTGCCGGCATGTCGCTGCGGTCTTCTGGCGCTTTTTCGCTCAGTATTAAGCCCTTGTCTTCAGGAGCAGATCCTCCTGGCCATTGGGTGTTTTCATCATAGATGGCTTCATCCAATAAAGTCTGCTCTATGTTGGTTTCGCGTATATCCGCACCGCGTAGGTCTGCTCCTGTCATATCGGCTTCATGCAGGTTGGCTTGTTTCAGGTTTGCGCCATCCAGTTTAGCGTTGTGCAGGGTTGCTCCGCGTAGGTCAGATTGGTGCAGGTCCACCCCTTGCATATCGGCTTGCGAGAAGGTGGCTTCGCTGAGGTTGGATTGATGCAGGCTGGCGTTGACAAGGCTTGCACCTTCAAAGGTTGACCCAATGAGGCTACTCTGGCTTATGGTTGCTTCATCGAGTATGCTCTCACACATTGTGACAGATTGTAGGTTAGAACGACTTAGGTTGGCTTGACATAGGTTTGCATTGCTGAAGTCGGTACTATGCAAGTTGAGATGGCTTAAATCTAGGTTTTGCAGGTTTTGCCCCCGTAACATTAGTGATGTGCCGTGTTGGTTGAGCAGGCGTTCTATATCTGCACGAGTTATGTTTGACATGTTATCCTTTCCGTCGTGGCGGCTTGTGCTCTTGAGAAGATGGTGTTGCTGATGCCGCTACGATTTCTGTTTTCCTTTCTTTTTTCTGTAAAAAGCGAACACCTTTGCGGGTGAACGATTGTGTGTGACCTATGGAATTGTAGCACATTTTTTGTATCAGGTTGTAGGCGGTGCGCGAGATGTTGCATGCAACGTTGAAAGTGCCTTATCATCCTTACAATCCATGACAATTGTCATACATTTCCTACAAATTAGACGTAAGCGTTCAGGTGGGTAAAATACTCTTAAAGATAATACCCGCCACCTTTTGCGTAATAAGGATAACGTTTTTAGGCAATTATAACGACGGTTTTTATACTCAGGTGCCTGAAATCGGTGTTTTGACATCAGGTGGTGAAATCCCTTGATTTTACAGTTTGGCTCTGCAATGAGATATAGTTATGCTATACCCCCCCCTGAATGCTTACAATTAGACTAGAAAAAAGAAACAGGGTACAATGCCAAACGTAAGCAGTGACAGGCAGGATTCCTGTCCTACAAATATGGTATGCACATACACGACACACAGAGTGCCACTAGCACAGACCAACCGCGCCCACAGCACATGTTTCTTGCTTGCACCGATGAGGAGCACGCGAGAGCAACGATAAATATAGGATACACATTATGAAAGAACAGTTACCTACCCATTCTGCGCTCAGCCCACGCGAGCAACGCAATCGTGCCAATATACTCGAAAGCGTGCGTCATTTCTGGATCAAGGGCGTGCTAGAGCAATCGCTCTATCGCCAAATATGCATTGACCTCAATAGAGAATATCACCCCGACGCAGTGCAATACCCGTGGGATGTTGTGTTGCAACGGCCAGATATGCCAGACCAGATGTTGCCAGAAGGCACGAGTATAGCTGATGTCTACGACGAGGCCGGCAGGTCATTGCTCATCCTCGGTGCGCCCGGTGCAGGCAAAACAACCATGCTACTCGACCTAACCCGCACGCTGATAGCTCGCGCTGAGCAAGACAACACATTGCCCATGCCAATTGTCTTTAACCTTGCAACATGGAGCGAAAAGCGCGAACCATTGACGAAATGGCTCGTGGAAGAACTCAACATGCGCTATGACGTACCGCGCAAGGTAGGCAAGAAGTGGGTAGCCAATGACCAAATAGTGCCGCTGCTCGATGGGCTTGACGAGGTGCAACAAGAGCATCGTGCTGCATGTGTTGCGGCTATCAACACCTACCGCGAAAGCATAGCTTGCATGGGTTGGTAATCTGTAGCCGCATGAGCGATTATGAGGACATAGCCGCCAAGCTTCCATTGCACGAGTCTATTGTGCTACAACCACTCACAGATGAGCAGATTGACACTTACCTCACCCAAGCAGGCGATAGCGTGGAGCCGGTACGCAAGTTGTTGCACGATGATGCAGCCATGCGCGAGTTAGCCAACACGCCGTTGATGTTGAATATCATGATATTGGCTCATGTTGCCCCCCCGTCCCCTGAACCTGATACTCCCCCTATCCCCCCCGTACACGGTGGGGAATCGGGTGTCTCGACCCCGCAGGGGGGGACGGGGGAGGCTTCGCCGCGCACGCGACTCTTCGACCGCTACGTCCAAAACATGTTTGCCCGACGCGGGCAGCAAAAGCCCTACAGCGACGCCCAAACAACGCACTGGCTCACATGGCTGGCCGTGCATTTACAACAGCATGGGCAAACGGTGTTTCAGTTGGAGCAGATGCAGCCATATTGGTTGAAGTATTGGTGGCAGCGCATACTCTATGTGCTCCTTTCGACATTGTTTGTTGGCTTCGGGGGAGCACTCGTAAGTGCAATAGTAGTGCTGATTCTGTGCTTGGTCTTTGGTTTGGGTATAGAAGGCGTTTTCTTCTTGCTACCCCAAGACGCGCTGGGTGCAATGGAATTAGAACCGGTTCCATCAGCGCCTGGCGAGGGACTTGATTTCGTACTGAGCGGTGGGAAAAACGCTTTTCTGGTCATTGGGATAGTCGCCGGTCTAATCAGCAATTTGGCTGTTGGGTTGACTGCAAGTATAGGGCAATTGACCAATACACGCCACTCTCGATGGCAGGCAATAGCCTATGGTGTAGCAGGTGGGTTTCTATCGGTGATACCTAGGTTGCTGTGGGAATTGGATGATAGACAATCTTCCATCTTCTTCAGTATGCACAGTGTTTTGCTGCTAGGGATGGTGGTTGGTTTATTGGTCTACCGGCGCGATATACATATGACAAAGGGATTGCGTTGGTCGTGGGCAAGGGTACGCTACAATTGGTGGTTTGTTCTGGGCACGACTTTGCTGGGTGCTCTGGGTGTTGGTTTGTACATTGGCTTGTATGTCGGTCTAGGTAGTGGTGTGAGCGTTGGTCTGTTCATTGGGCTATTCAGCAACCTGGTGAGCATCTTAGTCGGCGGACTGTCCAACATTGAAATTGAGACGAAAATGCGCCCCAACGAAGGTACATGGCGCTCGTTCAGCAGTGCGTTGGTACTGTATATAGTTATCGGATTGGTTGGTGGTCTGTACTTAGCATTGTTATTAGGGGTGTTCTTGGGATTCTCCTTCGGTCTCTTCTTCTTGATATTCATGCCGACTAGTGGGTTGGGCTTTGGTTTAGTCATGGGTATGTTTATGGGAATGTACATGGGTTTGTACAGCGGTATGTTCATCGGATTTTTTGGCGGCCCTCTCGTCAGTCTCTATTTTGGTGGGTTGGCGTTTGCGCAGCATTGGGCTTTGCGTGTGGTGTGCAAGTTGTATGGGCTAACCCCTTGGAACTATGCCCGCTTCCTCGACTATGCTACCGAATGTGTGTTCTTGCGCAAGGTGGGGGGTAGCTATGTATGTGTACATCGCACGCTATTGGAGTATTTTGCAGGGGATAGAGGATAGCTCACAAGACAGCCCGCTCCCCTGTAGCGTACCAGCAAAGAATTATATATTCCTTTTTTTTATATCTTGGCGTCTTGGCGGTTCTTTTTTTAATTAAAAAAGGGTAGGTAGGTATTGTTTAGACACATCGCATGTAGGTTTTTACCCATTTTTATGGTTGATTCTCTGGGTGTCCTCTGTGTCCTCTGTTTCCCCATGAGCTACAACGTTCAGCATTGGGTATTGGTATGCATGAGCATTTCGGCGCGGGTACGGTGGATGCACACGCCGGCAGAATGTGCATAGGGGAGAGCGCGTGGTTTTTCAACATACACTTCAGCTTCTTCAACGCGGGCATCTTGCACAAAGCAGATGTGGGCTATTTCGGCATCTAGGCGCTCTATGAGATATGGTGCGCCGGTGCGCCTTGCTCGATGTGATGTAGTATGGCTTGTGCTTTGGTATGTGGTATAATTATACCATGTAGGATACCTGTGCTAAGGTTTATCATGGCAAGACATCTCGCACCACTAGAGCCTACTAGCAAAGAATCGCCTGTTCCCTTCGACAAACTCAGGGAACGGCTCAATGAAAAAAGAAAGGAGTACCCAAGCATGCCAACACAAACTCTACAAATACCTGTTGACACAACCCAACAGGACAAGACATATGACGATGGCACCCATATCTGCCATCCGGTCTATTTTCCCAACGGCGACAACCCGTCTACCCGCAATGGGGGACACCCGTTTGCCCAATCACTCGATTGGGATGCGATAGAAGCCCTAGAAGCAACCCTAGTAGAGGAGGATGACGAACCCGTGGATGGAATATTCTCGGAAAAACAACAGCGTTTGTCTACCCATCCCTTGCACAGTTCTTGGCGCGGTCCTGGTAATAGACGCCCGTTTGTGGCCATGGCCAATGTTGGTTTGTTCTACGATATTCAGGAGCCGCCGATTGTGCCAGATGCGCTACTCAGTGTAGGTGTCTCCTTGTTGCCCAATGTGTCGCAACGGGGGCATCGTTCTTACACCTATTGGCGCTACAATAAGCCGCCAGAAGTAGCCATAGAAATTGTCTCAAACCAAAAAGGCTATGAAACTACCCGTAAGCGCATTATGTATGCAAAAGCCAAGGTGCTCTATTACATTGTCTTTGACCACGATTTGGAGTTGCAAGGGGATATAGTCCAAGTCAACAAACTGCATGAAGAAGGATATAGGGAACATACAGCGCAAGATAATGTATGGTGGTTGCCCGAAGTTAATCTAGGGCTAACGCTGTGGTATGGCTTTTTCGAGGATATGGAGGCGCTGTGGCTACGTTGGTGCTATGCCAATGGGTTGGTGGTACCCACGGGCGAAGAAATGGCACAACGCGAACGGAGCGAAAAGGAACGCGAACGGAGCGAAAAGGAACGTGAACGGAGCGAAAAGGAACGCGCTCTTCAACAAGTTGAGCAGGGGCGCAAAGAAAATGAGCGTCTTGCGGCCAAGTTGCGAGCATTGGGCATAGACCCAGATGCGTAGGTGAGGGGCGATGGAGGATTGAACCGCCAACACGCCAAGAGCGCCAAGATTCAAACGTTGGGACAAAAGCTATGACCTACAGTGATTTTACGCTGAGTACGTTGCTCAAAACCTTTGACCTGAAGGGGAAACAAGAACGACTCTTTGCGCATGTTGACGCTTTGGATGTACCACAGTGGCTCCGAGAAGGTCTCAATAAGGGAATGTATCTGCCGCTCAATAGCGAAAAAGCCCGCTCGGAGCTTATTGTCATGCCTGTACTTTTGAGTTGCCGGGAATTGTGTCATAATGCGTTCTATATCTATTCTGGGCAACGGCTTGATGTATATGCCGAAAAGGGGTTGATAGGCGAATGCGATTTTATTTTGGCCAACACCGTTCCCTTTCCTACGGTGCAAGCGCCCATTATCACCATAGTGGAAGCCAAAAAGCACGATGTAGAGGCCGGGCTTGGGCAGTGTGCGGCACAAATGGTAGGGGCGAGGCTGTTCAACCAACAAGAGGGCAACACCATTGAGACGATTTTTGGTTGTGTGACGACAGGGGAAATTTGGCAATTTCTCAAGCTAGAGGATGCGAGCATCTGTATTGATGCCGACCGCTATTTCATAGATAATGTGGGGGTGATACTTGGCATATTGCAAGCTATTGTTGCATGGTATAAGGATAGCAGTGCCCTATGACCTACAGTGATTTTACGCTAAAATCTGTTTGTGCCTCGTTTGGGTTGCTTGAAAAGCACCAACGCTTGTTTGAACATATTGCTGCACTTGAGGTGCCACCAAGACTTGCTGAGGAACTTGCCGATGGGTTGGCATTGCCTCTCACGACGGAAAAAGCCCGATCTGAATTTATTGTGGTGCCCATATTGTTGAACGTCAGGCATTTGACTAGTGATGCATTCTATATGTACTCAGGCCATCGGCTGGATGTTGATCCTGCCAAAGGATTGGTGGGCGAGTGTGATTTTATTCTCACCAATACTCCGCGTCTTCTCACCATCCAAGCACCCATTATTACCATAGTGGAAGCCAAAAAGCACGATGTAGAGGCTGGGCTTGGACAGTGTGCGGCACAAATGGTAGGGGCGAGGCTGTTCAACCAACAAGAGGGCAACACCATTGAGACGATTTTTGGCTGTGTGACGACGGGAGAAATCTGGCAATTTCTCAAACTAGAGGGTAGTAGCATGTATATTGATACCGACCGCTATTTCATAGATAATGTGGGCTTGATACTCGGCATATTGCAAGCTATTGTTGCATGGTATAAGGATGGCGCTCTATGACCTACAGTGATTTTACCCTCAGTACAGTACGCAAAAAGCTTGGGTTGAGAACGGAGCAGCGACGTTTGTTTGGAACGGTTGCTCCTGTCGAAGTGCCGCAATGGTTGCGCGAATCACTTGATGCGGGCATGCCTATGGCGGTTGTCAGCGAAAAAGCACGGTCGGAGTTTATTGTCGCACCACTCTTATTGACATTGCGAAAGATGACCGATGATATGCTCTACATCTACTCTGGTCAACGTCTCGATGTAGACCTTAGCCAAGGGTTGGTAGGCGAATGCGATTTTATTCTTGCTACCACGCCGCCAGTGCTCATGATGCAGTCGCCTATTATTACGATTGTGGAAGCCAAAAAGCACGATATAGAGTCTGGGCTTGGGCAATGTGCGGCACAAATGGTGGGCGCGAGGTTGTTTAACCAACAAGAGGGCAACGATATTGAGACGATTTTTGGCTGTGTGACGACGGGGGAAATCTGGCAATTTCTCAAGCTAGAGGATAAGAGCATCTCTATTGATACCGACCGCTATTTCATAGATAATGTGGGGTTGATACTCGGCATATTGCAAGTCATTGTTGCCGTTTACGACGTACAGAAGCCGCAGTGATTTTCCTCGTCCTATCCATTATCTTTATTGCAGCGCTCACGCGCTCTACATTTGGGTTCGGCGATGCGCTCATTGCTATGCCGTTGTTGACCATGGTTATTGGCGTCCAAACTGCTACCCCACTCGTTGCATTTGGTTCCCTCACTATTGTGTTACCTATCCTCATAGCAAACTGGCGCAAGGTAGATATGAGGGCATCGTGGCGCTTGATTGTCGCTTCGCTCCTTGGCATACCCGTGGGGTTGCTGTTGCTCAAGCATATGCCTGAGCATGGTGTGAAGGCAGTTCTCGGCATGGTGTTGGTGGCATTTGGTGTCTATAACCTTACCCGTCCACGGCTACCGATGGTGCAATGGAAACCACTAGCCTTTGTAGTGGGTTTTATTGCGGGGGTTTTGGGGGGAGCTTACAATACCAATGGTCCGCCGGTTATTATGTATGGTACGTTGTGTCGCTGGCCGCCAGAGCGCTTTCGGGCTACGCTGCAAAGCTATTTTCTGCCTACTGGCTTCTTGATTACCCTTGGCCATGGGTTGGCAGGGTTGTGGACGCCAGAGGTGTTGCACTGGTATGGGTATGCATGTCCTGTCATCGTTGTAGCCGTCGTGCTAGGCAGCAAACTCAACCGTATCATCCCACCAGGCCGTTTTGAGCACCTCGTCTATGCATTTCTTGTTGTCATAGGCATAATTCTCATATTCTGATATGGCACATTTCCTGCGTGGGTTAGCGCAATCCTTTTGACTCCAAATGTTGGCAAACCAGTGCATGAAAGGTGGCAAGATGGGTGATTTCTTGTGTGGTGACGTTATACAGGTGTGGTAGGTAGGAGTCATCGTGCGATTGCATCAACGCATCAAGAAAGGTGTAGATGTTGGTGAGGTGAGATGCCAAGTCATTGGAGATGAGCGCTAGGGTTTGGAGCAGTGCTATACGTTCGCTTGTTTCAGGTGGCGGGGTGTGTTTTTCGAGCACGATGATGAGTGATGCGAGTTCGTTGGCATCTTGGGTGGTTTTATACAGGCGGGCGAAGGCAAATTCTTGGAGTACTTCATTTGCCAGAAACTGCTGTTGAGACACGGTTTTCATTCTTGTTTCCAAACCGAGCAGCTTGCGTTCGAGTGAAGCTAGGCGCACTTCAATTTTTTGTGTTGTTTCTGCTATATCCATAGGTATGGCCTTTACTGTGGAGGATTCTTTATTGCTGCGAGTATGGTTTCTGTATCCGGCGTTCCTCGTTCAGCAAAAACAATCGTTCCGTTCTTATCAATGACATAGACTGTGCGATTGACAATGGCTAGGGGACCAAGGTCAACAAGGAGTGCTTTATATTCCTTTGCCACCGACTTATCTGTATCTACGAGTAGGTGAAATTGGAATTGCTGTTTTTGGGCAAATGTTTGGTGGCTAGACTCGTTCGCAGGGTTGATGCCAAAAACAACAGCGCCTGCATCGGTAAATGCTTCGTAGGAATCGCGTATACCACATAATTGTTTGGTGCAAATGGGCGTGTTATCGCCAGGGTAGAAAATTAACACGACTGCATGGCTCCCACGAAATGAGGAGAGAGATACCATAGTTTCCTGCTCATTTGGCAGGGTGAAATCGGGTGCTTGGGTTCCAACTTGTAGCATAATAATACAAATCCTTAAGGAATAGTGCCTGCAATCCTGCCGATAGGTATTCTTGTTGGTGTCGGTACAGGCGGCGCAGCACTATTCTGTATAGAAGAAGGCTCAAGAGCCACACATGGATTAGCAGAGGGTATGGTGTATTTGTTATGTTGGGTATGTATTGGCCTATACGACGATGTGCCATAGTTATCCTCTAGCACAGGTGGAAGACTCAACGGCTCTATCGGCATGGTCGTATCTTGACCATGCATAGCAGGGTTGCTAACAGGCGAAGCCGTTGGCGACGATAGAAAGTCTGATAATGATGGTTGTGAAATAGGTTTAGCTTCTGATAGCGTTGTGGGCGTAGGCGATGAGAATAAAGACGGCAGAGATGTAGGCGTGTCTGATGGCGAAGGGGTTTCATCCAAGTGTGTTGGCGTTGCTGTTGGTGGGGTGTCTAGGAGCATTTGTTGTATATTATCACCAAACCCTTTGACTCCAGCCGGGTCGAAGAAAGAGATAGCCATGAAACCAACCACTATGGCCAATGTCGCTGCTATAGCCACAAAAGCCCACTTGGGCAAGGTGTACATTGGCTGTAGCATGTGCCCCTTTACCGATGTGGGACCTACTATTTGGGTGCGATGGAAACGCTCATACTCTAGCAATATCTGTATTGGGTCTAGCCCCAGATATTCTGCATAATTATTGAGCATTTCTGTGACTATTAAACTTTGCGGCACAAGAGAAAATTTCTCATCTTCCATAGCCTGCAAATAGGACATACTGATTTTCAAATCGTTTTCAGCTTGGACGAGCGTGATGCGGCGGTGTCGGCGTGCCATATGCAAACGACGGCCAAGGGACAGGTCTTCTGGGAGCGCAGTATCTGACAATTCTTCAGAGAAGGAAGCGGTACTGGCACGCAGTAGCATGATTTCCTCTGTCTCTGGCATAAACGCAGATTGGTTGTCTGCATCTGTCTCCAAAGAAGTACGTGAAGGGGGATGCTCTTCTCTATGGGGGTACCCACGTGGAGCGTGGTTATTGTTGTTGGGTGGATCTGGTTTCTGATACGCTGGAGGATGTTGTATACGTGGTGAGGGTGTGTCATTATCAGTGTGCTCGTGTGCATGGTTGCCATTTAGCCGCAACCGAATGCGGGTGAGCAATTCTGTAGAGCGGTAGGGTTTGGCAATGTAATCAACAGCGCCAGCTTGCAACCCACGCACAACATCATCTTCACGCCCATTGGCACTGAGCACAATGACGGGGGCTTGGGGTGAAAAGTCGTGCAGCAGGTCCCATCCTGCACCACGGTTCATTTTTACTTCGAGCACAACCAAATCCGGCTGATGTTCTGCAAACATCACCTTGGCAGATTGCGCCTCACTCATTTTGAGAACCTTATGGCCCTCTTCTTCAAGTTGTAGGCTTAGGCGAGTTAATAACGTTATATCATCATCAATTAGCAAGATTCTTGCCAAACGAACGCTCCTGAAAATCCTTTGACACTATTGATAGAAGATATTATAACATGGTATATCATGAGCAACAACGTGCCATGGGAATATCACCCTGTTTCAACTCTATCCTTGGCGCAAGAAGGGCCAGAAAATGGGGTATTGGTTTAACATAAAGAAAGATATACCCCCTATTGATTGGATGGAAGTGAGAGATGTCAATGAACGAATATACGCATACGCGGTATGATGTTATCGTTGTTGGAGCCGGTCACGCCGGTTGTGAAGCGGCCTATGCGGCTGCGCGTATGGGCTGCCGAACACAGTTGTTTACGATAGATTTGGATAAGATAGCCCAAATGTCTTGTAACCCCAGTATTGGTGGCCCGGCAAAAGGGCAATTGGTGCGCGAAATAGATGCTCTTGGCGGGCTAATGGGTGCTATCACAGATAGGAGTTTTATCCAAATCCGCATGCTGAACGAGAGCAAAGGTCCTGCCGTGCAATCGTTGCGTGCGCAAGCCGATAAACGGCTCTATTCACGTTTGATGAAAGAAACCCTTGAGATGACACCCAACCTGCACTTGATGCAGGGTATGATAGAACATCTTTTTACTGTTGAAGATGCAACCTACCCCTTTGCTCTTGTTACTCACATTGACCAGATATTTTACGCCCGTGCAATTGTTTTGACAACCGGCACGTTTTTGCGTGGACGCTTGATAACCGGGCAGAAGATATGGGATGGTGGGCGGGCTGGTGAGGCGGCAGCTTTGGCGCTATCGGAAAATCTTGCGTCGCTTGGGTTTCCACTGGTCCGTTTGAAGACGGGTACGCCGCCGCGTGTTGATGCACGCTCTATAGATTTTAGCCAAACAGAAGTGCAATATGGCAGTCTTGAGCCACTCTATTTTAGTCATTACTATGGTGCAGCCGCGCCACACTATCGTTTTGAAACCACTCCTCCAGCGCCCGTCTACCCCCATGCTATGCGTGGTATTTGGCGTGAGCAATTGCCATGTTACCTTATCTACACGACGAGCCGTTTTCATGAACTTGTGCGCTCCAACCTAGATCGTGCGCCACTCTTCAGTGGCATCATCGAAGGGGTAGGGCCGCGCTATTGCCCAAGTATTGAAGATAAGATAGTACGTTTTGCTGATAAGGAGCGCCATAATCTCTTTTTGGAGCCAGAGGGTTGGACGACATGCGAGGTGTATGTGCAAGGTTGCAATACGTCGCTTCCTGAAGATGTGCAATGGGAGATGTTGCGCAGCATTCCTGCTCTGCGCCATGTTGAGCTTATGCGCATGGGCTATGCCATTGAGTATGACGCTGTGGCTAGTGGTGAAATCAACGCCGATATGAGCACCAAACGGTTGCCTGGGCTCTATTTAGCCGGGCAAATCAATGGCACCACGGGCTACGAAGAGGCAGCAGCACAAGGTATGATGGCGGGCATCAATGCTGCACGATACATACAAGGACAACCCCCTATCATCCTACGCCGCGACGAAGCCTACATTGGCGTCTTGCTAGACGATCTCGTTACAAAAGATATTCGTGAACCATATCGGATGTTTACCAGCCGGGCTGAGCATCGTTTGCTCTTGCGCAATGATAATGCAGACTTGCGACTCACTCCACTCGCGCATACATTGGGGTTGATAGATGCAGAACGGGCTGCTCTTGTTGAACAAAAGCGGGTGCAAAGTGAAGAACTGAAGCATAAGCTCTCTGGTTGGCGCGTCTTCCCAAGTGCAGCTATCAACGATGCATTTGCCAATGCTGGCTTACCGACTATCAACACCAACACAAGCGCCGACATTTTGCTACGTCGTCCGGGAGTACGCTATCGTCACCTACAACCCATACTTGGTCTCCCCGACTCGCCCCATTATGTCATAGAACAGGTGGAGCTAGAAGCGCTCTATGGTAGCTACATTCTCCGCCAGCAGCACGAGGCTGAACGTGTACGGCGTATGGAGAGTCGGCGCATTCCAACCGATATGGATTACGAAAGCATGAAGGGGCTACGTGCTGAGGCGCGTATGTTGTTGCAACGGTTTCGCCCTGCCACATTGGGGCAAGCTTCGCGCCTAGCCGGTGTAAACCCTTCGGATATTGCCATTGTGCTCTTTGCACTTGAACGGCGTGAGGGGACTACTTCCAAAAGGCAGGCAACGGGGCAGTGAAAACTGCCCCATTGCGTTGCTTTGGCTTAATCTGTACTGATAGATGGGCGCTCGAACGGTCCACGATAGTGTTCACCCCAAAATGTTGCTATATCTTGGCCTTCAACAAGAAACGCAACGTGGGTAAAAATCCGCTCACCCTGCTCGGTTGTATCACGCAACTCGGTCAGTGAAAGGATAATGGCATCTAGCGCAGCTTGGCGATTGGTTGCATTGAGAAAATGCTCGGTCAAGTCTACCACAACAGCAGTACTACCCTGCTTGCGAATATCGCGCAACTCAGTACCGGCGGGTATGGGGCTTTGCACTATATCGCTATAGGCCCCTGGGCCCGAAAGCAATTCTACAACCGTTGCACGTGCTATCTCTGTTGTTTTGGGCACCAAGCGCGTAATACGCACATAACGGCCATTGTTCATAAAATACAGTGGCAAAAACCGTGTTCCACTACTATATGCTGTTGGTAAATTGCGCGGGTTATCTGCATTGAGTATCGGGCGACCAATGGGTTCGGTGCTGCCCTCAAAGGTGATATTTTCGCCATTCACCTGGAGTTGCACCGATGACACGCTGGGAAATTCTGTCAGCGTCATCACGATAGAACGAATACTCTGGGTACTTTCTGGATGACGGTCAAGGTCTACGGTGAGGGTCTGTGTTTCTTGGTCTAGGCGTATGTCTTTGACCTGCATGTTGGAGGGAATCAAGCGTTGGAGACTGCCATGTGGGCCAGCTATCAATTCCCGCATAGCCGCTGCGACCACTTGTGCATTCACCACTTCCGCTTGGCGATTGACAGGAACGAGGAGTGTGCCGGTCGCATCAGCAAAATACAGCGTCATGTTGTACATCGTCACTTCTGGCTCTGGTGTTGGCACAATTTCGCTTGGCGCTGTCGTAGGCTGCATAGGTGCTGTCGTAGGCTGTATTGGCGCTGTCGTAGGTTGCATGGGCGCTGTCGTAGGCTGCATAGGTGCTGTCGTAGGCTGCATGGGTGCTGTCGTAGGTTGCATGGGTGCTGTCGTAGGCTGTATTGATGCTGTAGGAGTGCCAATTGCTACAAAGGGAGCAGCAGTGTTTGATGGGGTTGCGCGTAGCATAGTTACCAGTGCTGTTGCTGTGCCACTCAAAGGCGTCGGTGTGGCCGTGGATGTCTTCCTTGGGGTAGCGGTATCGGTTGCTGCTGGAGTAGCGGTATCGGTTGCTGCTGGAGTAGCGGTATCGGTTGCAGTGGATGGTTTATCAGCAATGGGCGATGGTTCTGAGCTATTGGTTGCTGTCATGGTGCTTGCTACATAGGTCGGTTGGTTGGTTGCTGTGTCGTTTCCTAGCAATACTTGGAGTGCAGTGGCAATGTAGATGCCAATGATTATCAGCAATACAACGATGAGTACACTATATATTATACGGTCGCGTAGGGATAATGCGGTAAACCAACTCCACACCCCATCTTGTGAGAATGTGGCATGCTGCAAGAAATCCCGTTCTGATATTGAAGGTATGCTTAAACCCATGTATAATGGACAATGAACATGGTTATGTGATAGGCAGTAATCGTCTTGTTCGACAGGTATCTCTTGCGCTTCTCCTGAAACGTAGCAGCGATGTTCAGGGGTTGCAGTCGCAAAGCGTATTGCGCGATTTTGTTTTAGACCCAGGTGTGGGCAATGGTTTGGTGAATCCACCATAATATTGTTTCATCTCCTGCGTATGTACAGTCACAATGAATACAAAACAGTATAAAATCTGGCAGTATTTGCGTCAACATGACACAAATCATGGTTCAATCCTGCGGTAGCAGGTTTATTATACATGAAGAAAGGTTGTATTTGGCTTGACTATAATGATGCAAATGCCGGACTTGTATAAACGGCGAGTTTGTTTTATGCTAGTCAATTACCATACCTTGGCTTCTAGGTAAGAAGAAGCAAAAGAAAAAAAGCTTTCGTTTTTTGTAGTACTAGCACACATAGGAAATCTCATGCGTATCCTTATCGTCTCAGATATTCATTCAAACGTTGTTGCCCTCGATGCTGTATTCGCGTCAGCAGGCAGCTATGATTCGTTGTGGTGCCTTGGTGATACTATCGGCTACGGTCCCGACCCAAATGAGTGCTCAAAGGCTATGAGAGAGTATGCACACATTGTGCTAACTGGTAATCATGACCTTGCTTGTATTGGTGAGTTGGATTTGGACGATTTTAATCCCGATGCACGTGCTGCGAATGTCTGGAATAGGCAACAACTTGACCCAGATAACTTTGCATGGTTAAAACAACTGAACCCAACACAACGTATAGATGACCAGTTTACCATAGCACACGCTAGCCCGCGTGAACCAGTCTGGGAATATCTCCTTTCGCCTGAACAGGCGATGGCAAATGCATCGTTTTTTGACACGCCAGTGTGTTTGATTGGGCACTCGCACTTGCAAATAGGGTTTCGCCTTGTCACAGACGATGTGTTTGAGCGTTTTCTGCCTTCTGAAATGAAGGTTGTTGACTTGGAAAAAGAAAAGCGTGTCTACATCAACCCTGGTAGCGTTGGGCAACCACGCGATTATGACCCGCGAGCAGCTTATGCCATTCTCGATACGGATGCTGGTACCATACGGTTTCACCGTGTCGAGTATGATATTGCAAAAACACAACGCAAAATGTACTCTGCCAATTTGCCCATAAATCTCATCCGTCGGCTTGAGTTTGGTATGTGATTGTGTGCGCACAGGTTATCTCCGTTGTATATTCGTCTTTTAACCCCTTTCTTACAAGAGAAAGGGGTAATTACTGTTTGTTGTATTGTAACGTAGGAAAAAGCCTTTGTGTAGAGTAGGTAGATGAAAATTGGATGATCAAATCATGGCACGTTCAACAGAAAAAGGGAACGCGATGAAAGATACGATGCAAAACCATGCCTTTTTGTTGATTGTTGCTGCTGTTGAAGTGGTGCTCATCGCTTTGGCAATCATAGGTTTTGCACGCGCAGATTGGTGGCAAATTATAGAGTTAGGGGTGATAGAGGGCGTCACGGAGTTTTTGCCCATCTCCTCAACAGCTCATTTGCTCATTTCGTCAGACTTGATGAACTTTGAGCACAGTATAGGGGGGACATTTGAAATTTTCATACAGCTTGGTGCTATCATAGCTGTTGTAGGGTTCTATAGCCGTGATGTATTGCAGCAAGCCCGCTCTGTGGCAACCGACCCAGCGACACGCCGGTTTTGGCTTGCCATTGTTATAGCCTTTCTGCCGGCAGCCGTGGTGGGGGTGACAATTCATGCTTGGATCAAGGAAGTGCTTTTTTCGCCACTGGTCATAGCTATCGCTTTGATTGTAGGAGGAATAGTCTTTTTGGTTGTTGAGCGATTCCCACACCGTGCAGTGTCTGTGCATGAAGTGCAAGCTATTACATTGAAACAGGCTATTGGCATTGGTTTTGCCCAAACGATAGCTATGATACCCGGTGTGTCACGGTCGGGCGCTTCTATTGTGGGGGGTATGCTGGCAGGGCTAGACCGCAAGGCAGCTACAGCCTTCTCTTTTTACTTGGCTATGCCTACGCTGGGGGCTGCAACGGTCTACGATCTGTTGAAAAGCCTCGATCAGCTTGCACCGGGGGATATGGGGCGGTTGCTGTTTGGTATGCTCGTGTCCATGGTGGTCGCATGGTTGAGTATAGGGTGGCTGTTGCGCTATGTTTCTACCAACAGCTTTTTTGCATTTGGCATATACCGCATCCTTGCCGGCACGGCCATCCTCGCATTGATTGGGGTAGGGAGATTATAAGATAGGATAGGCTGTTCAGAAATGGTGCAAAAGGTGTAGGATAGGCTTCTAGCCTGTCCCAACGTAGTAGCACCGACATCCTGTCGGACTCCGGCTAGAAAGTTGGTGCTATGAGCAGGTTGTACGGGCTTGCCAGCGGCAAGCCCCGTGGGTTTGGCATATAAGCCAAAACCTGTACCGTAACACGGCAGGATGCCTATCATACGATTTTTTAGGAGCGAGGCTTCTAGCCTGTCCTACGATTTCTATGGGGATGGGGTCTCTACCAGTTTTCCCTCGCGCAGATGAAAGACACGGTCGGCACGGCGAGCTACCTCAGCGCTATGGGTAACGATAATCATTGTTTTGTGGGTTTGGCGCGTGAGGGATTCGAGTAGATCAAGAACATGCTCACTAGTATCGCTGTCGAGGTTGCCAGTTGGCTCATCGGCTAGGATGAGCGGTGGGTTATGCACGAGGGCGCGTGCTATAGCGACACGTTGTTGCTCGCCACCACTGAGCCGGTCCGGGTAGGCGGTGAAACGATTTTGTAGTCCAACATGGGCAAGCATATCGTGGGCTAGGTATTTTGCGTGTGTGCCACCGATGGTGTTGAGTTCAAGTGGAAGTAAAACATTTTCCACAACGGTAAGGGTATGGATGAGATTAAAGAATTGAAAGATGAAGCCTATTGTTTGGCGACGAAAGCGTGTCCGTTCATGTTCTGAAAGGCAGTTGATATGATGTTGCTGCACCCAGATGTCTCCAGTCATAGGTGTGTCAATGCCGCTTACGATGTTTAAGAGGGTGCTTTTGCCACTTCCGCTTTTGCCCATGATTACCACAATTTCGCCTTGGGCAAATGTTGCATCAAGCTCATGGAGTACCACATGATGTTGTCCTGCTTCCTCATAGCTACGGGTGACACGTTCAAGTTGCACAAGGGTGTGTGGTTGTTTTTTTGAACTATGCAAATTGTTTTGTTCTGTCATAGTGTTTTGTCATAAAGACCAAACGAGCATATCATAATTAGGTAAGGTTGCATTCGGTTAGCGCATACCCGTCTGTTGTTGGCAAAGAACGCGAGGAAACGAACCTGAGGAAAGAGAGGAATACAGAGGGTTTTTATAAGAGCAGGTGGGCCTTTTATATGGAGCCAACACCTTCAGTGATATGCGCCTTCCTACTACGCTCATGATACGACATAGTTTGCATCAGTTGCAATAGTCCTTTAGTACCTATTCACACGTTGAGGTAGGATGGGGGTGATAGGATGAGCAATTTGTGCTACAATGTGCGGTGTGTTGGGTGTCGTGAAGCAAAGGTTTTTGTGCTATGCCCAAAAGGCTAACCGATATGTTTGATAAGCAACGCGAAGAATTGCTGCGGACGAATGCGCCGTTGGCTACGCGCATGCGCCCAAAAACCCTAGAAGAGTTTGTTGGTCAAGAGCATATTGTTGGTGAAGGCCGCATACTACGGCGTGCTATTACCAATGACAAGCTTTTTTCAATGCTTCTCTGGGGACCGCCAGGAAGTGGGAAAACGACATTGGCAATCATCATTGCCAATGTCACCGATGCCCATGTTGAGCAGTTGAGTGCTGTTTCGGCCAGCGTCACCGATTTGCGGCGTCTTATCAAAGAAGCTCAAGACCGTCTGGGTATGTTTCAAAAACGGACCATCCTGTTCATTGACGAAATTCATCGCTTCAATAAGAATCAACAGGATGCGGTATTGCCCTATGTAGAAGATGGTACGGTTATTTTGATTGGTGCTACAACTGAAAATCCTTCGTTTGAAGTCAACGATGCCTTGCTCTCACGTATTCAAGTGTTTGCCCTTGAGCCACTTGCCGATGAACATATTGGCCAAGTGGTGGATAGTGCGCTGGCAGACGAGGAACGTGGTTTAGGGATGTTGAATGCCATCTTAGCCGCAGATGCACGTGGGTATTTACTCAACATGTCGAATGGAGATGCGCGTACATCGCTCAATGCATTGGAAGTGGCCGTCCTTTTAAAACCAGATTCAGTGGCAGGAAAACGGCTTATTACCGTTGAAGATATACGCGATGCATTGCAGAGCCGTGCTACCCGCTATGACAAACATGGCGAATTACATTATAATGCAATGTCAGCGTTGCACAAGAGTGTGCGTGACAGTGACCCCGATGCTGCTCTCTATTGGCTGGGGCGTATGCTAGATGGTGGCGAAGATCCATTGTCTATTGCGCGGCGTGTTGTGCGTATGGCTGTTGAGGATATTGGGCTGGCCGACCCACAGGCGTTGCCGCTGACCGTAGCGGCACAACAAGCAGTCCATTTCATTGGGTCGCCAGAGGGAGATTTGGCATTGGCTGAGGCTGTGGTGTATCTATGCCAAGCTCCCAAGAGCAATGCAATCTATCGTGCATATAGTGCTGCATTAAAAGATGTACAACAAACACGCAATGACCCTGTGCCACTTCATCTCCGCAATGCTCCAACCAAGTTGATGAAAAAGATGGGGTATGGTAAAGGATATGAATATGCACATGACCTCGCGGAGGGGCGTTCAGACCAAGCGCACCTACCGCCGAGCCTCCATGGGCATATCTACTATGACCCTGTGGGACGTGGGTTTGAAGCCCAAGTACGCGAGCGTTTTGCTTGGCGTGAGGAACGCACGCATGTACAAGAGCCAACTGTTCCACATACCACCAAAACACATGGTGGCGATTCTGTTCATGTGCCTTTTGACCCACAGGCATTGGCGGGTGAAGAATCGCAAGAAGTAGGCGAAGTCTGAGTTATGCTCTGGGTATCTCAGGGATAACGCAGAAGGTTGTTGGAAAGACGAAATTGGTTTGCTGAAATGACAGCGAGAGGGTATAGTAAGGATTATTTCATTGTAGGGAACAATGGGAGGAATGCTCATGTCGCTTGATCAAGCTATTGCTGATGTCAAGGAACTAATTGTTGGTGTATGCCCGGATGCAGTTATTCGGGTGTTGCGTCATTCAGATGAAGAAGCAAGTATTCGGGCCTACGCGTCTGCAGACCATGAAGCGCCTATTAAAGATGCAACATGGCAAAAGACGCATGATCTCCTGACCCAAGAACAACTAGATGTGCAGGTTATTTTTTATGACATTGCCACCTCACTTCCACCAGAAGAGACAGAAGGATAGCCTGCTAGGGGATACTGCTGTTTCCCCATTTTTCCTGCTCTTTCTAGCAGAAAGAGTGTTGTGTGGGGTTCCCCTCTCCCTATACGGGGAGGGGGGATGGATAATACCACTATGTGTGGTGGGCGGTGAGTAATGCGTGTGTGATGTGCATACTCTGCCGCTTTCTTGTAAGTACAGGCACACGGTACCAACCGAATAGTGCGGTTGTAGTATGCGTTAGCTACATGCGGTTATTGTATCATTCCAACAAAGAAAGGAGGGGACAATGAGTGAGCAAGGCCAACAAGCAACAAGTGCGACAAAACTCAAAGCATGGCTTGAGCAATGGCCATCGGTACGCAGTGAAATTGAAGCTATGATAGCTTCGCATGCTGAACGCGATCCTTCACTGCATTTTGAGTTGACACTTGCGGAGATAGAGTTGAAAGATATTAGTGAAGCAGTACAGCGTGCCTCGGCGCTTGGGAAGTTGCTTCATGTTGGTGATCTCACTTCGGCGGAGCTCCAAGCTACCGGCAATTGTTGAGATTGCAATACGAAGGTTGAAGAAAAAGAAACCCCGCTGCCTTTAGGCAACGGGGTTCTCAGTTCAAAAAATACGTTAATGTTAATATTATCGTGGTCCAAACATTTCTTGACAAATGGGTTGGTCCATTGGGTAAGTATGGATGACAGGGTCTGGCACACAGATATTGGGTGGCGGTGGTTCAGGGAAGTTAATGGTTGAATCTTTTGCCCACTGGAACCAGTCGGGAATGACTGTGCCAGTGAGGAGAATACCAATGGCACCGGTTGTGCCCATCAACCATGCAAACCAGAATGCCCACAAGTGGATGCTATAGGCATTGGCATTGAAGCCAATGACCCAGCGCCAGAACAACTGCGAGCGTTCTGTACCTGTACCGGGGGCATGGATTTCTTCAATCTCCTCATGCGCACCATATTTTGCAGTAGCCCAGATGGTAGCACCATGCATAGATAGCAACAAGGTTGAGCCGAGTAAGAAGAAAATGCATACCATGTGGAAGGGGTTGTAGTAGAAGTTACCGTAGGCAACGCTGACATTATTTCCCCAGTCTAACAAGGCTTTAAACCCATGCGATGGGGCTTCAGACCAATTGCCGATCCACAGGGGGCGCAAGATGTAAATAGCCAAGTAGAGATTGATTGCGCCGGTGAACCCATAGGCGAGATAGGGCTTGACTCCATTGGCTTTGGCGCGGTTGTAGAGGCGGAGCCACCAGAAGCCTATTGAGAGGGTCAGGAAGAAGGTAGCTGCCAGCCACCACCCGCCTTGTTCAAGCGGTGGGAAGCCCCATATGCCCTGCGACCCGCTAGGTGGGTCTATTTGCAACACGGCAAAACTTCTCAAAAACTCAACCGGGTTATAGTTGACAACGGCCATCATGCCCATAATCCAGATAATGGTGAACATGGCCCCACATGCAATTGCCAACAGCCCCCATACGCCCAAGTAGATGGGGCCGAGTTGTGTTTGCCCAAAGAATGCGAAGAGCGGACCCAGAATGGGAACACCCTCAAATTCAATTTTCCTATCCAGACGGCCACTAGGGCCGCCGATGCTGTTATCGGGATGGTAGTCTAAGTATGATGCGTGATTAACCTTTGGTGCTGCAGACATACGTGTGCTCCTCCTTTAGTATCCCCATACGGGCAAGTCAACCCACCAATTCCAGAATGAAACCCAGTCTGTCACAGGCCATCCAGAGAAGAGGATGCAGAGGTTGGAGACTAAAATAGCGCCTGCGGCCGATATGGTTGCAAGTTTGTGAATGCCCAACTCACCAATGGAGTAGCCAACGATGTCATACCAGAAATTGTGCAACCTGTCGAGGGCATCCCCCTCGCGGACTTGAGCTGCACTCAAGATTGCCGACCCATGCATACCCAAGATCAGCGTTGAGGTAAAGAGTCCGGTAATGCCGAGACAATGGAACGGATTGTAGTAAAAGTTGACATAGCGGTACCCAAAGTTGACAATCCAATCCAAGTGTGGCAAGACACCAAGCACAAACCCTTCACTCCATCGCCCCATGAGCACTGGGCGGATGACTTGTAGGGTGAGCCATGCTGATATGAGTACCCCAAAAGAGATGGGTACGTGGAAGCCCATTTTGAGCTTCCGGCAAATTTCTACTTCACGCAACATCCAGCTTACAAAGGCTATGGTAGCAAAGAGGACAACAATTTGCCAGGTAAACCCTGGGGACCCCGGCCCGACAAAGCTCAAGCCAGCCTCGGGTGGTGGTGGCTCTATTGCGCCTGCGATAAAGTTGGGAAAGAGCGAATACGGTCCGTTAATGATGATGTCATTGATGTAAAATGTTGCCCCGATAATAACTCCCAAGATACCTGTCAGCCCAAACAAACCGAAGTAGAATGGTCCAACCCAAAAATCCAGTGGGTCCCATCCTCTAAAGAGTGCTCCTAGGAATGTATTCCCACGAACACGAAAATCTTTGTTGATTTCGTCAAGCGTGCGCCCGCCTTTGACGCGACTGCTTCGACTATTTGCTACGACATTAACTTCCCAGACTTCAGCCATGCTCCCTTCCTTTCTTTGCGTTTAACAATACCATGTCTTACGCAAACCTTCCATCTTTACTGGTACTATGACATTATCTACTCGTCAAACGTATCTGCTTGCTTGCCTGGCCCTTTTTCTGGATACTCTTGCATGAAGAAAAAAAATGCTAAGATTTCATATGAGTATAGTACAGAGGTGGTGTATTGTCAAGCCAACGGGTATGCCGAAAAAATTGGTATGCAGAAGTGGTATTTGGCTTTGCAACAACCTAAAAAGAAACTACCATAGAAAGGTGTCATACACAGCAACCAGAAGAATAAATTGTATGAGAGATAAAGATAGAAGAAAACCAGCGCCTATACCATAATCTTCTTAAACGCTTCACCGGCAGCATAGCCTGCATTGCTCCCTTGATCAAGTGCTCGCTGGTGCATACGTTCAATCCAATTATCGGTTTCTCGTATCTGGCTCCGATGTTCATTCAACGCAGCTATTTTCAATGCCAGTGTGTCGCTTATGTCTTCTGTATGGTCTGGGCGTTCAGCCGACCAGAGGTACAATGTTTTCGGTCGCCAACCATGCAATCCTATCTGCGCAAAACCAGGCAAGTAGAGATGGTCACGCGCATGGATAGCTCCCTCTATCACCGCATGCCCAACAGCACGGTGGTCTGGGTGGAGCATGTAGATGCGCCATGGGTCATGGGTATATAAGACGTTTGGCTTGAAATGGCGTATGTAGAGCGCCATCTCCAACCGCAGGGCAGGCGTCGGCTCCAATTCACCATCGTTGTAGCGCAAAAAGATGACGTTGTGGACTCCAAGCACCGCAGCAGCAGCTCGTTGTTCACGTTCGCGTATTTCCGAAAGACGGTAGCTACTCATATCTGGGTCATGACTGCCTTTGTTGCCGTTGGTGCAGATGATGAATGTCACATCCCAACCTTGTTTGGTGAGTTTAGCAACCGTGCCACCACAACCAACTTCATTATCATCGGGGTGTGCTCCAATGACCAGTGCGCGTTGGGTTTCGTGTTGTTCGTTTTGCATATTCTTTACCTTCTAGGTGTAACCCGGACATTTTCGGGCTTTTCAGGTGCTATTGTACCATAGGTACGCTGAACTGCTTTGGACAACTGTCTTGTACAATTCCAAAATAGTATCTACCACATTATCCCACCCATACTGCAACGCTCGTTGGCGTGCTCCATGTGCAAGCGCCTGCCGGTGCTCGTCATGAGTCAGCACCCATGCGATGCTATCGGCCAGCTTTTCTGGGTTGTTGGGGGGTATGAAGAGACCGCTACGTCCTTCTTCAATCGTATGTAGCAATCCACCAACATTGGATGCTATCACTGGAGCACCACAAGCCATAGCTTCAAGAGCTACCATACCAAATGTTTCATAGTGTGAGGGTACAGCGACAATATCCGAAGCTGCATAGTAATAGGGCAATAGATGATGTGGTTGCCCCCCAAGACATGTGACTGCACTAGCAACGCCAAGGTCGTGCCGTAGCCTATCAAGGCGGCGTTGCTCAGTATTCCACAATGTCTTGCTCATGTGCTCTGCATGCCCACCAATCAGCAACACGCGCACTATTTCACGCCATGCCGGGTGGCGGTTGTGTAAGAGAGCCAGTGCTTCAATGAGGCAATCCATACCTTTCAACGGCTCTATGCGCCCGACACAGAGCACGATATGCTGGTTGTTGGCAAGCCCGATATGAGCACGTGCTTGTGTGCGCGGGTGTGGGCAAAATTGGTGCAGGTCTACACCACATGCGATGATGTGTATGTGCTCGGTGCGTGCTCCATAGTGTTGCACCATGTGCTCCCGGTCAAGTGGTGTGGCTGCAACAATGGCATCGGCTTCTTGGAGTGTTTGACGTTCTATGGCATATCGTTGGTCTGTTTCGGTTTCTTCTGCACTCCGGGCAACGTTGTTTTTCATTGCCCCAAGCGTATGAAACATTTGTACTACGGGAATACCCCATATATGCCGCAACTGCAATGCAACAGCACCAGAAACCCAATAGTGGCTATGGATGAGGTTGTAATGTCGCTGATGTGTTTGTGCAAAGCTGACGATATGCGCGATGCATGCCGGCAAATGGTCTAGGATGAGGTTCTTGTCATAGGGCATGACAGGTCCGATAGGCAAGTTGATGACACGCACGTTGTGTGCAATGTCTATCAGTGGCGGGGTTTCGGGGTTTTGGAGGCGGGTGAAAATATCTACTGCGACACCTTTTTGCCCAAGAGTACGCGATAGTTCGCGCACATAGACGTTCATTCCGCCCGCTTCTTTGCCTCCCAAAGCAGCTAGGGGGCTACTGTGGATACTGAGCATTGCGATATGCATTTCTCTGTTTCTTTCTCTCTTCGCTTGTGTTCTTTGTGCCTTTATGGTACTTTTTTCATGATACAGAAAAGGAGTATGTGTGTTTGTCCCTTCATCTCTGTATCAAAGGCAGAAACACCCTTGTACTTATGTAGGGTTGGTATGGTATCGTGCTCCTATCCCACTGCACCGGTGCTATGCCAATTTTGACTCCATTGCCGATGACATATGAAGCAAGCCACTCGTTCCCATTGAAATAGAAATCGTAGGCCCACCCCAATGGCATTGATCGGGGAGACTGCCACGGACCAAAGGGCGATGGTGCCCAGCGCCATTGTTGCCCCACGCCGGTGGCATTGTAGAAAAGGTAGAAAAAGCCTTCTTGTTCGATGACAAATGGAGATTCGACCATCTTTGATGGACTGGTATGTAGGATTGCTCCTAAATCGCGCCAAGGACCAGTCAGCCTATCAGCCATAGCTACCCCAATAATGCCCCCAGATGTATCTTGACCTGTGTAGTACAGAAAATACCTGTTGTTGTGTGCCAATACCATCGGGTCGCGTGCATCAGACCAAGCGTGTGCGCCAGCATAGACCATGCCCTCGTGGTGCGGCTGGAAAACAACCCCTTGCTTTGTCCAACTCTGTGGATTATCTGGAGTAGTACTGGTTGCCAGCATAATACTCTGCGCTATATGGCGATTGACACCCGTGTAAAACATGTAAAACGTATCCCCTTCTTGCACCACATGTGGTGCCCAGATATAGGCTTCGTCGGCATCGCCTTCATTGCCAAAGCGCAAGGGTGTATCGAGTTGTTCCCATGTGCAAAAGTCATCTGTGCGTGCATAGGCAAACATATACTCGCTTCGCTCGTCCGGTGCTGGCAGGTCTATTTTAATAGAAACGAGGTAGTAGGCATCTTGGTAGGCAAACAAGGCGTGGTCTTTGAGCTTGGTGTTTGGCAAGGACCATGGGGTATAGCAGGGCATGGGTTCATTGGGTTCATGTGCGTTTAGATGGGGCAGAATGTGTTTGGTGCCTGCCCAAAACATGAGCAGGCACGCAAGGATAATGAGTATGCGTTTGCTGTATCTATGCCCCATGACAGTGTGTACATTATTTCCACAAACGGTAGCGTAGCAGTGCAAGGATGGCGTAGAAGCCTTGGCTTGCTTTCATCTTTTTGCCCTCTTCATATGTGCGCCCCAAGTAGCTCACTGGCACTTCGTAGATACGGTATCCTTTGCGCAACACTTTAGCGGTAATTTCTGGTTCTAGTCGAAAGTCGTTTGACTCTAGGTGTAGGCTACGCATGATGTCGGTACGCATGGCTTTGTAGCATGTTTCCATGTCTGAAATCCAGCTATTGAACAGGAAGTTTGTCAGGAAGGTGAGTCCTTTGTTGCCGAGCGCATTCCAGAAGTACATACCAGTGTGGCGGCCCATGAAGCGGCTCCCGAAGACAACATCTATGCGCCCTTCTGCAATGGGGTTTACCAGTTCATAGTAATCTTGCGGGTCATACTCCAAGTCTGCATCTTGAATGATAACAATTTCTCCGCGTGCATGGGCAAGACCACTGCGTACAGCGGCTCCTTTACCACGATTGGTGGGGTGACGGATGACGCGCATGCGTGGGTCGTTGGCGGCTTCGTCTTGCAAAATAGCGTATGTGTCATCAGAAGAATGGTCATCAACAGCAATAATTTCCTTGTCAAATTCTACGGCACGTACTGCCTTCACTATCTGCCGTAACGTCGCAGATTCGTTGTAGCAAGGCATAATAACGCTTAAAAGTGGTTTTTGATTATGTGTCATTTCTGGTGAATGGGTTATCTCAGTCATTTGAAGTTACCAATCCCATGCGGATAGCATACCGTACTAATCCGGCTACATCATGAATATTCAAGCGTTCCATCAGTTGCGAACGGTGTGTTTCAACTGTTTTGACGCTAATGCTTAACATTTGGGCAATTTCTTGGGTCGAATGTCCTTCGGCTATCAACTGTAAAATTTCACGTTGGCGGCGGGTTAGGCGTTCAAGAGAGCTTGGTTCACCACCAACACGCCGAACATAGTCGGCAACGACATGCTTGGATACGGCCGGGCTGAGGTAGGTTTCGTCGCGGGCGACGGCACGTATAGCAAGCTCAAGCTCTTCGGTACCAGCATCTTTGAGCAAGTATCCAACAGCACCTGCTCGTAACGCTTGCAAAACATATTCCTCGCTTGCATGCATAGAAAGGATAATGACGTGGACGTTTGGAAATTCTTTTGCTATGCGTGCGGTGGCTTCTAGCCCATTCAGCCCTGCCATGGCAATATCCATGAGTACAATATCGGGGTGATGGGTTTCTATCAGGCGAAGTGCTTCGCGCCCGTCGCCGGCTTCGGCGACGACATGTACCTCATCGAGGTTTTGCAAGAGGGCACGAATACCGGCACGCACTATGGTATGGTCTTCTGCCAATAAAATGCGAATAGGTTTCATAACGATTTTGGTTTCTGTTCATGGTTTGGAACGATAGGGAGCGCTGATTCTTGGATCGGAAACCGTGCATGTATTTCCGTTCCGCGTTCTGGGCGCGATACAATTTCCATTTTTCCGCCAGCAAAAAAAACGCGCTCTTGCATCCCCAATAGCCCCAAACTAGAGCCTCGTGTGGCACGCTCTTCAGCGGCTTGCACATTGAAGCCAATGCCATCATCACGAATGATGAGTTGCAACTCATCAACGTTTTGCTGCAATTTGACATACACATGATGTGCGCGTGCATGTCGTACTATATTGGTAAATGCTTCTTGCGTGACACGAAAACATGCCGTCTCCAAATCTGGTGGTAGACGTGTTGCTATAGTATCAGCAATAAATTCTGTGTCAAGGCCGGTCCATTGGGCTTGACGGTCTACATACCAGCGTAAAGCCGCTACTAACCCTAGGTCATCAAGGAGCGATGGGCGCAAATCCAACGACAGATTGCGCACCTGTTGGAGCGCATGGTCAACGATGGTCATGCTTTCTTTGAGTTGCGATGAGATGGCTTTTGAATCGGGTACGCGCACAATGGCCTGCAAACTCATTTTTACAGCGGTGAGCGATTGCCCTATTTCGTCGTGCAGTTCGCGTGCAATATGGTGGCGTTCTTGTTCTTGCCCTTCCATTAGGCGACGTGAGAGCGTTTTCAAGCGTTCACGGCCGGCACGCACCTGTTCAAACAGGCGAGCATGATGGATGGCTATGGCCATCTGGTCTGCTACTTCGCGCACGATAGAGAGGTGTTGTGGTGCAAATGCATCGGGCATGGTGGCACCAAGATTTATTTCACCAATCAATTGGTTGTCGGCAATGAGGGGGGCGCTGATGTATGAGCGTATGCCAAGTGCGGAGAGTTGGGTAAGGGTACTTGTTGGCTTAGAGACAGTTTCAATATCTTTGACATAGCGCACAGTACCGTGTTGCAAGCCATCCGGTGCATGGGGGGGAATTGTGGGGAGGCGTGCTCCGGGTGTAGCAAATAATGGGGTTTCCAAATCAGTTGTTTGTATATCATTCACGAAGGTGACAGATTCGTTTGTTGTGGCATCAAGCCCAACAATGCTGGCCCATTGGTAGGGTACAAGTTGGCGTATATGGCTCATGGCAGCTTGGGCAATGGCACTGGGGGTTTGTGCGGTAAGAATGGCTTGGTCAATTTCGCGCATATTTTTGAGCCGTTCCGCATACAACCGCAAATCTTTTTCTGCTTGGTCGCGTTCGGCACGGGTGCGCAATGCGACAATGCCATAGGCAAGGTCATGGGCCATCTCCATGAGCAGTTTGACCTCTTCCTTGCCAAACGCATCTGGTTCAGCAGCATAGATGTTGAGCACCCCAAAAACCTGCAAATTGTTGATAAGTGGCAGGGCTACCGATGACGCAAAGCCGCATTCGGTTGCTTGTGGTTGCCAAGATGCATAGGTAGGGTCTGCTTGAATATTGCGGGCAACGCATGGCACCCCGTTGCGAATGGCAGTGCTCGTCGGACCATAGCTTCTGTCTGTGGTACCCCATGTAATATCGAGGGAATCAATAAACCTATGTTCGTAGCCGGCACGGGCAACAATACGGACATGGCGTGCAGAGTCTTGCTCTGCAAAGCCAGCCCAAGACAAAAGATACCCGCCAACTTCGACAATAATGCGGCATATATCGTGGAGAAATTCTGACTCATCGGTTGCGTGGATGAGGGCTTGGTTGCATTCGTTGAGTGTGCGCAGAGCACGATGGGTGCTACGCAATTCTTCCTCAGCCTTGCGGCGAGCCAAAAATTGCCCCATTTGATGGCCTATTTCTAGCATCATTTTACTCAATTCTTCATCGGTTTGATGATGCGCACGACTGAAGAATGCGAGAATGCCAACAACTGTATGCCCATTACAAATAGGGAAGGCAATAGCCGTTTGAAACAAGTGGTTGGCAGGCGCTGCTATCGTGGGCCAACTCCATAGCGATTCAGCAGATGCATGGGATTCCTTCTGTGCTGACACGGCATTGGTTATCCATACATAGTGTCTGCTAGCCCAGACAGCACCATATAGCCCACGTTCGGGGTCAAACGTGAGCGTGCGTTTATCGGGCATGCGTTCTTGGATTTGCAGTGAGGAGAAATGCCAGCACCCAACCCAATGGAGCAGATTTGTATCGGGGTCGAGTAGCCATGTTTCGCCATATTCCCATCGTGTGCCTGCACAAATAGGCTGCAAAATATCGTTCGCAGCTTGCCAGATAGAGACATCTTGCGATAGGATATTGGCTATCGAGTAGCGTATTGTGCGGCGTGTTTCCGATTGCTTGCGCTTGGTAATATCACGAAATGTTGCTAGGTAGACGTGGGTGCCTTCCCAAGCAGTTTCTACCACACGCATTTCGGCAACACCTGTTTTTCCATCACGGCGGATAACATCTATTTCTGTTGCCCCATCGCTTACCATGGGGAAGCCAAACGATTCGCCTATGAGTTCTGCGGCTGTGTGCCCAAACATGCTTTCGCCCACTGGGTTGACGAAGCGCACAATGCCGTTCTGGTCTACAATAATAATGCCATCGGCACTTTTTTCTATAATAGTACGAAAGCGGCGTTCATTGGCTTGGAGATGCTGCGTATACAGGTTGAGTTCATGCTGCATACGTTTGCGTTCTGTTATCTCATCTTGGAGTGCTCTGTTGGACTGTATCAATTCTGCTGTGCGTTCTTGTACGCGCATTTCTAATTCGGCTTGTGCGCGGTAGAGTGCTTCCTCAGTGCGTTTGCGTTCGGTAATGTCGGTTATCAACCCATCGTAGGCAACGATAACACCATGTTCATTGTAGTGGGGCGAAAGGGTATTGCGTACCCACCTGATGGTGCCATCTTTGTGGATGATGCGGTGTTCGAGTGGGGCGACATTGCGTCCGGAGAGCACGCGTGTTGCCTGTTCTGCTACCAAGGCACGCTCATCGGGGTGTATTATCTGATACCACAATGCTGGCTGTGCATCCAATTCTTCTGGGGTGTAGCCGGTGACGCTTGTACACCCAGGTCCATGGTAGGTTGTGACTGGGCAGTTACCCTTTGCTTCGACGATATAAATATAGTCGGTAACTGTTTGGAGCAATCGTTTATAGCGCTGTGTACTTGTGTGTAATGCTTCTTCGATAGCGTTATACCTGTTCCGAAGCTCTTTGTTTTGTTGTTCTAGGCTTTGTTGATAGATGAGCAATTCTTGCACTAATTGTTGTGTGTCTTCTAGCGATAACGTGTTCTTCTTTGTTGTTTGCTGTGGCACTCGTTCATCGGGTTGCTTGGGTATATCTGAACATCCATTAACTCGTTTTGTGTTGTTCATTCCTTATCCTCTGGGGTTGTGATGTTATGCTGTGAGCGTGTTTGTTATCAATCAATCCTTACAATAGCGTATACATCCATCTACGCTACGATTATACCATTTTCGCTCTTTTTTGTTGGGAGTGCTGTAGCAACAGTCGGTGCAGATGCTTCGACCATGGTAGTCCATATGCCATGATGGTTGAGTTCGGCTAGTGTTGCTTCAAATGCATGTGCCGAGAGGGGTGAACTGACCAGATTGCCTTGGATATAGTCACATTCGGCATGGTGCAACAAGGCAAATTGTTCTGGCGTTTCGACACCTTCGGTCAACACTTCCATGTTGAGGCTGTGCGACAACATAATAACAGCTTTGACAATGGCAATATCGTTTGATGGTTTTGGGTCGTTGGGGTCTATATGTCGTATGAATGAGCGGTCTATTTTGAGGGTATCAATAGGCAACTGCTGCAAGTAACTCAGTGATGAGTAGCCTGTGCCAAAGTCATCAATGGCAATTTTGATACCCAATGACCGTAGCCTATCCAACTGGCAGGCAATAAATTCGTGTTTGTGCATAGTTAAACTTTCTGTTACTTCAAGCTCAAGCCAGCAAGGGTCTAGGTCATGTTCTTGGAGGGATTGATGCACCATTTCGACAAAGTCGAGTCCGGTAAATTGTGCAACGGATACGTTGATAGCTACCTTGAAGGGGTGATAGTCGGCTTGTTGCCAAGCGTGGGCTTGACGGCAGGCTTCATTGATGACCCATGCGCCGATGGGGACAATCAAGCCACTCCGTTCTGCTAGGGGTATAAACCGCCCGGGTGATATTTCGCCCATAAACGCATTGTTCCAGCGTAGCAGTGCTTCAGCACCAACAAGTTTCCCATACATATCAACTTGGGGTTGGTAGTGCAACGATAATTCGTTGTGCTCTATTGCTTGGTGTAAATGGGCTTCCATCTCTATTTGCTTGAGCGCAGCCGTGTGCATGTCGTGGGCATAACATTGGAAGGTGTTGCCTGTTTTACCTTTGGCACGCGAGAGGGCAATATTGGCATTGCGTTGCAGGGTGGCAGCATCATGCCCATCGGTTGGGTAGATGCTCACGCCAAGGCTGGCGGTTACAAACAAGTCGCGCTCTTCGAGGCGGAAGGGGGTACGCAAACTGTCAATGAGCTTTTTGGCTTGGCGCACGGCATCTTGCAGGTTGTCAACTTCTGGCAAGACGAGGGCAAATTCGTCATCGCCTATGTGGGCTAGGGTATCTTCTTTGTCTACGCATGTCTCAAACCGTTTGGCTACTAGTTGGATGAGGTCGTCCCCGGTGGCGTGGTTCAGGGTGTTGGTGACGTTTCTGAACCGGTTTAAGTCAATACAAAAGACTGCCACCATATGATGATGCTGTTGTGCATGGGCTAGGGCTTGGCTGAGGCGGTCTTCAAACAAGAGGCGATTGGGCAGGCCGGTTACAGCATCGTGGTAGGCTTGGTGTTCTACTTTTTCGGCAAGCAAGCGTTGCTCTGCAGCAATAGCTGTGAGATGGCTGGCTGTGGTTATGAGGTGCGTATCAATGGCAGACATGCTGCGCGAGGTGCGGAAGAAGAGGGTGATGATTCCAAGCATATCTCCTTCTCGTGATACAACAGGGACAGGGCAACAAAAACGCAACCCATATTTTTGCAGCAATACATGACAGTGGCTACACATTGGGTCATTGGGAATATCTCTGACAGTGATAGGCTGTGACGGATAGGAAGTTTTACCAGCGACACAACTTCCAAATGAAATCGGCAAACTGGCAAGCGAGTTTTCTACGTCTTGAGACAACCCACACCCGGCCATGTAGTGGTAGCTTCCTTGATACAAGAGCAAGATGAGGCACACAGATTCAGGGTGTTGGTGCTTCATCATCAGCGTAATCTGGTTGAGAATGTCGGTCAATGCTTGGTCTCTGGCTATCATTTCAAGCACAAGGGTGCGGTCGTGGTCTAGTTCTTTGGCTTGCTTGAGTTCAGTAATATCGGTACAGATAAGTACATATTGGTAGGGTTTGTTGTTGCTATCAAGAAATGGCACAATGGTGGCGTTGAGAACATATACAAAGCCATCTTTTTTGCGGTTGTATAACTCGCCATGCCAGACACGCCCGCGCACGATGTGGCGGTATATTTTTCGGTAGAATGCTTTGGGGTAAATGGTTGCGTTGAGTATGCGCACGTCTTGGTCGAGCAACTCCGAAAACGAATACTGGCTAATTTCACAGAGTTTGTTATTGACATAGGTTATTTTGCCGGTTTTGCTGATGATGCAAACAATGCAGTGCTCATCGAGCGCAAGTTTTTGGTAGCCAATTTCGTGTTGGTAGGCCTGTATCTGGGCTTCGGTTTGTTTCATGAGGTGGTATTTTTGGCGATGCAGTTCGCGTTGCTCCTCAACGAGCGATGCGGTGAGTTCACTGATCTGATGCTGTACGGTAGATGTGGTTTCATGTTCTACTTGAGCTACCATGATGATGTTGTTGTCTTGGCGGTATCCACGAAATGTGGCCACCGTATGACGGTCGCTATCGCCCACAATAAGTTCCCAAGATTTGGTGGGGGTTGGGTATATTGCAGCACATGCTTCTTTGAAAAAACGCTGTCCTTTAATAGCTACTTCGGGGATGATGAAAGAACTGAAGGATTGACCTACCAACATACTATCACTCCAACGTTGCGCAGCTTGGTTGGCAAAGAGGATTTCTCCAGTATTGTTGCAGTAGATGACCATTTCCGTCAGAAGGTCACAGTGTCCATTATGTTGCATTATTATGGGTGTGCTCTTGTTTTCCATTTCTTTTGTATGCACCTTGCGCTAAGGGATAGGTGAACCCCTTACCACATGAAAAATATGGTTATGTGGTGTCATTCAGGCATGTATATAGTATATCTTTTGGCTTTTTTTGAAAAGGGGATTTTTGGGAGCATTTACGAAACAACCACCACAAAGAAGCGTTACACTGGCCCAAAGTAAAATGCATTTTCGGCTGGGTCAACCGCAAACCGGATGCGATTCAGAAAACCCTCTAACCCAATGAAATTGGGATGTGGCCACTCTTCGCCCGGCTCCAAGAGTGGCACAAAAACTGTCGCGTCAATGTCGGGACTTTCGCCATACTCAGCCTCTATCCTGACATTCATTCTGACGATCTTGCCTGCGTAGATAGTTCCTCGGACTAAGTATTGCTCAACGGGTATCTTGTCGGTAGTTGATTCTATGATAGAAGGGTCAATAAATGCTGGATCGAATATACACCATTGGGCACCAGTGTCTACTATTGCTTCCACTGAACTTGGAAAATGAGCTATTCTGATGCCAACCACGATGCGTGTGTGTTTTTCTTCATTGGGTACATGATCTTGGTAGAAAACCATGCCAGTTATGAACTGCATTGCGAGAAGTTGTTGTGCAAATTGATGCATCAGGATACTGCCTTTGAAACAAGTATGTTCTCAGGGTCTTCATACTGTTCGATAATAGATTGTAATTCTTGGAATGTAGGTGCAGCCCCAACTAATACGCCTTTGCGTGCTGCAAGCCACTGTCCGGGGTAATTCTTTGCATGGTCCCGTATACAATCTGACGATTCGAGCAACCCTCTCGGACGCGCAGGCGACATGCCACGCACAACAGGTGGGGCTAGGATATGCGCCCATGTTTGCGCTTTTTCGTGGTCTGGGAAGAGCTTTCCAGCTTCTTGGGCCATAGCTATAGCCAATCGTGGCATACCAAGGTAGAGAGCCAGTTGTATCACATCCAACATCTCATCGGGCTGGCGCGTAGACCAGTCTACCGCCTTGGTTAAATCCTCAAACTCGCCATATGCCTCTTCTTCAAAATAGGTATTGAACAATGCCATCAAATCGTTGCCGTTGTTTGCTGCCATAGGCGTGCTTGCCGTTGCATATATACGTCGCACATCCTCCACTGTCTCAACAGTACGAAGAGCACTATGGACAGACCGCAGGATGTGCATAAACCGTATTTGGCGTATTTCGGGCATAAGACGAACCCCTGCACTCCCAAAACGCAGCTCTAGGACCATTTCAATGCTTTCGAGCAAGACTTTACATTCTGCCGCAAAATAGGGGGCATTGGTTCTTGCTATCCCTACATGCACAACATTGCCAACATACTGCATCTGGTTTGCCTCCCTCTTTAGTTCAATAGTATATTGTATTGTAGAGACGTAGCATGCTACGTCTCTACGGTTCATCAGAACGGTTTTGTGTGAGTTGACCAACAGACTACTATAGATAACCTGTTCATGGTAGCACGATACAGAGAGCAATGCAATGACGTAGGTGTTTATATGCTGCTCCATTGTGGGTTGCTATTCATAGCAAGGTAGGGTAGTATATAGCGTTAGCATGGATTTGCAAGCAAGACAGAAGAACGGTGCGACGACTTTTGTACCTATGACAATAACAACTCTACCAACCCCAACACGATTTGTGCGTGACCGCTTGACATGGATGATGTATACCATGTTTGGCTGTTTTGCCTACTTCGTCATAGCTATGGGACCTATTCAGCCCTTTTTGCGTTCTGAGCTACAATTGACCTATGCGGTTGGTGGGCTACACCTAAGCATGCTGGCGTTTGGCAATGTGTTGGTGGGGACCTATGGGCAGCATGTGATACGACGCTTTGGGCGAAGCATGAGTTTTTGGTGTGGCGGTGCAGGCATGACACTGAGTGCGTTGTGTCTGGTATTTGGCAATCATGTGGTGTTTACCCTCACAGGCGCTTTTTTGATTGGCTTGCTCGGTACATTCGTTCCTATTTTGGCGCAGTCTGTTTTGGCAGACCACCACGGCGAACGACGTGCTGTTGCTATTACCGAGGTCAATGTTGTTGTCATGGTCTTCGGGGGCATGACGCCGCTGCTCGTCGGTTTGGCTGAACATACAGGTATAGGGTGGCGCAGTACGCTCTTTTTGGGTGTTGTACTGTGGGTGTTGCTAACGTTTCTTTTTCGGCAAGAAGGTGTGCCAGAGCATGTGCATATGAGCAAAGATGGTATGCCTATGCTCCACACCAACAACAAATTGCCACTCCTCTTCTGGGGCTATTGGAGCATATTGTTCTTGAGCGTTGCTATTGAGTGGTGTATTTCATTATGGGGTTCTACCTTCTTCACAACCGTCGTTGGGTTGACGCCATCGCTTGCTTCGGCTATCATGAGCATATTCTTTTTTGCCATGATTATTGGGCGCGTAGCAAGTAGCTTTGCTGTACGAACATTGCCACTGATGCCGTTGCTCTTGCTGGCCGAATCAACGGCACTGGTGGGGTTTCTGTTGCTGTGGCTTTCGCCAGTGGCAGCACTGAATATAGCCGGCTTGGGCATTGCTGGCATAGGCATTGCCGGCTTGTTTCCGCTTGCAGTTGCGGCCGGTTTTGCACTCGTGCCAGAGCAATCTATCCTTGCCAGTGCGCGTTCATCGCAGGCAGCCGGGCTTGCTATGCTCACCGTGCCCGTTGTGCTTGGGTGGGTTGCCGACCAAGTGAGCCTCTATTATGCCTTTAGTCTCGTCATTGTATTATTGATTGTTATTGGGGGAATAACCCTCCGTATGAAAGAATGAAAGATTCAGACCAAGAGCGAACGCTTACATCCGAATGGAGCATCAACCTTATCAGTGATGACCCTGTGGCCATGTTTGCCGCACAAGAGTTGAGCACAACCCTGCAACGCATTGGTGCTCCACGGTTGCCAGTGATAACACATTCAGACCGTAAACCTTGTTGCATCACTATGCAATGTGGACACAATGGTGATGGATTTGCTTATCACCCCGACGCCAACGGGTTTGTTCTGCAAGGCAATGGCCCGCGTGGGTTGCTCTATGCTGTCTACGACTTGCTAGAACAGCTTGGCTGTCGTTGGGTTGCGCCGGGTGCATCGGGTGAAAAACTGCCACACTATGACCATATCGTGCTACCGCACCAAGCTGTGCAGCAACACCCAGCGCTGGTTGGGCGTTGCCTCGTCATCGGGCACGATTTTTTCTTGGATGCGGGCGAGGAGTGGATTATCTGGGCCGCACGTAATCGGCTCAATACGCTGTTTGTGCATACGATAGACCGCCGGTTGGCGTTGGGAGCCTGCCATCTGAAGTTCTGGCGTGCGCGTCGTTCGCACCTGTTGCCACTGCTACACGAACGCGGTATGCAACTTGAGGTAGGCGGGCACGGTATGGCTTCGCTGATACCACGCAGGTTGTTTGGCAGTATGCCACAAATATTCCGCTATGATGGCAGTAAGCGCACTCCCGACTACAATTTCTGCCTTTCCAGTGTGGGCGCACACAACCTCTTGCGTGGCAATGGAGCAACTTTTTTTCGCACCTACCCCGAAGCACATGTATTTCACCTATGGCCAGATGATATACATAGCAATGGGTGGTGCAACTGCTCGCGTTGCCGACACCTATCTCCTGCTGACCAAGCGCTTTTGGCAACGAATGAGTTGGCTGAGGTGTTAGATTCTATCAACCCACAGGCTCGGTTGAGTCACCTTGCCTATCATGATACGATGGGTGCGCCGGTGCATGTTGTTCCCCGCAGCAATGTCGTGCTCCTCTATGCACCGCGTGAACGCTCATATGCACATGACATTGGCAAGAATGACCACCCGATAAATAAGCAGTATGCACATCATCTGCACGACACAATAGCTGCTTTTCAGAGTATCTCTGCTGGTCCGGCATCGTTTGAGCACCGCGTGTTTGAGTACTACCTCGATGGTATTTTGTTTAAGTCTGCTCCACCACCATTGCTCTCGGTCATTCAAGAGGATATGCGTGCCTACCGTGATGCCGGGGTGCATAGTGTGCAAGTGCTGATGACAGGCGACCGTCCATGGCTTGTGGCTCCTATCAATGCCTATTTGTTTGCGCGGCTCGCTTGGCAACCAGAGCAAGATGTGGCAACACTGGTAGAGCACTATGTTCATGTCCATATGACAGGATGCAAAACAGTATCTCAATCGGCCCCTAGCCTTGTGAAAGCCTATTACACGCTGGCCGAGGCATGGCACCCAGTGCTCGATGTGGAACAGGGCGAGAGTATCGTCAAGCCCATGCCACAAAAGCGACGGGATTTGTTGAAGCACCCACCTACAGATGTACTCGATTATATGGGCGCTCCCACACCAGTGCGCCAAAAGCATCTGATGCTGCTCGACCCAGTGCCGGGCTTGCTAGAGCAGGGACAGGCAACATGGGATGATATGCTCTGTCAAGAAAATCTCCCCAGTTTGGAGTATGCGTGGGCCGAGTGGAAGATAGAAGCGCTCTTACTGCGCTTTATCGTCTTTCGTCAACAACTTTCAGTGTTGGAAGGGCGCGGAGCACCCAAGGTGATGTTGTTGGCAGCAATGAAAGATGCTCAGTCGGCTCTTGATGCATTGGTGGATTGGGGAACGGACAACTTGCCTACGCGCCGTGCCAAGACAAACTATCGCTTGTTACGTATGATGCAGCAACTACACCTCGATGCTCTACGCAACCGGACTATAGCTGGCCCATGGGAGCGCATTTGGCTACGTGTGCGCAATTATGCATTGCTGGCATGGTTCGCATCGCATATTGTTGGCTTGTGATACCCATGATGTCATGATGCATGGGTATGGTCAGTAGAGACGTTGCATGCAACGTCTCACCTAGTTAATGTTATATCATCCACACGCCAATAGCCCGTATCTGTCTTGTGCATAGTAAGTTCAACTTTCCCCTTTTCCTTGTCGGCAAACGTCATATCGCCGGCAACAGCTCCTAGTCCCCCATCGCTATAATCCACTTCTGGTTCATATAGTTGCCACTCTTGTGGCATCCCGTCTTCATCAGTAAGCCATTGCTCAAAATCTTTTGTCTCGCCGGGGAAATCTTCCGTGGCAAGGTCAAACGCTCGTTGGTAGTCTTCTTCTTTGATAGCATTCAAAAAGGCCTCACCAGACTCTGTGAGCGCACTTTTGTCTTCTTCATCACCTTCGGTAGCACTATAGCCAATGTCTTCGGGAGCTTTGTCATCCCCTTCTGTTGACTTGGAACCACCAAGGATAGAACAGCCCAATACAAGAACGAGCAAGCATAGTGCTCCTAAGCCAAATACCATTTTCTTGCGCATACCATACCTCCGCTTGAGATGGATTGAGATAATATGATTATAGCACAAGGTTTGCCCGTTTGGTTATCTGAATATGCTATTTGTCTTGCTGCATGAAAAGTTTTTGCCACAGGGTACACAGGGTTGCACAGGATATAGCTTGGGCTTTGCGCCCTTTGCATCTTGGCGCGAGATGGACTACTACACATCTCTTTTTGCCCTTTCGCAAACCCCATGGTATGATACTCCAAATACCGAACACCTGTAACCTGTAACCTAGCACCTAACACCTAACACCTGAAACCTAACAAATAGCCTATGCAAACACATACCCAATTCAGCTTTGTAGCCGGACCATGCATTCACGACCGGCGACTCTTCGTGGGGCGCAAAGCTGAAATCAACACGATTATTGCCAATATGTGCGCAACGCAACCCACCAGCGTCAATGTGCATGGACCGCGACGTATCGGCAAGTCATCATTGCTCTACCACGTGGCCCACCATTGGCAAGACTATATGAAAGCTGATGCAAACTGCTATGTGGTAGCCTATCTCTCGTTGCAACAGGCGCAACCATCTACCCCGCACGCTTTTTTCACAGCCCTAGCCGAAACCCTGCGCCAGAAAGATGCTGTGCAAAGCCGCCCTGAATTGCTGAACACATTACAAACCCAAATCCAAGCATTCGACGGACCCGCTTTTGCCGACATATTGGACAAATGGAAACAATTGCCAACCCCAGTGCTGCCGGTTATCTGCATAGATGAATTTGAGTACCTGTTAGAGCATCAAAACGAGTTCAACAATAACTTCTACGATTTCCTACGCTCACTGCTCGACGACAGCCTTATCATGCTAGTAATAGCCTCAAAAGACTCCATTGTCACTTTCCAGAAGAAGCACCATTTCACCTCTCTCTTTTTCAACCTAGGGCATATGTTGCCGCTAGGCGAATTGACCGAAGAGGATGCCGATAAACTGGTAAGGCTACCCGAAAGTACCATGCCCGGTGCCGAGCCATTGCTCAAAAATGAAGCAGACCACCAAACTGCACGCAGTTGGGGTGGTCGCCATCCCTATTTGTTGCAACTAGCATGCAAGAAGCTCTATGAGATGCACGAGCAGCATCGTAACCTCGCTTGGGCAAAAAAAGAGTTTGACCGTGAAGCAAGCCGTGTGCCGGGGCGCAGGCATAAACTCAAGCGCTGGCTTGCCTTTATCTTCTGGCTACCAAGGCAATTGGGGCGTGTCAGTCGTATAATTGGCACGACACAGAGCGAAATTACGGATACCATAATAGGTATGGTTTTCTTGGTGATACTCATATTGATTATTTTGGGTGTAGTCAACCCAACATTTTTTACAGATTTGCTGAACAATTTGCTTAGCTAAGTGCCAGTTTTAAACCGTAAGGGCGAGTGACCACTCGCACCAACTATCTGTGATTTCTTTTTTCATTAAGACCTCGCGCAAAGACGCAAAGAACGCAAAGCTATAAAAAAAGGACCATGCGATGCTTTGCTGGTACGCTCCAAACGGTGCGAGCTGTCTTTGAAAATAGGCTCTGAGGAGTTAGTATCCATGTACGGCACAACAGACAACCAAAACCGACGCACATTTTTTGTTGGCATGCTTCGCTTGTTCTACCACATCTACTTCAAGCCCTACACCTTGCAACGCGAGTTGCGGGCTATACACCCCGACCTTGAACCTACGGACAACCCATTCAAGCTACGCAACGAGTTTGCCAACAACCCGCGCCTGCGTGTGTATGCAGCACAGTACCGGTGGTTGTTGCTACTAATGCCGCTCTTTGCTGCTCTGGTTGTTGGGAGTATCTATACCATCTTGGTAGAGCCATTCGACTGGTCAAAGAGTGTACTGTTTCTCGTTGGGTGGTGGGTTGGTGTGTGGCTTGCCAGTGGGG
>CAZVEN010000005.1:128217-183474 GCA_964626155.1 uncultured Chloroflexaceae bacterium
GGGGGGGGGGGGGGGGAAGCGATGTACTCCAACGATGGGCAACTAGATTGTTGTGGTACATGTTCATCGTTGTTATGCTCCTAGCAATAGGTACAAAAACAGGTTTGCTTGAGTGGGTTCTCGGAAGTGAAACCATGGACCACGTCCTTGCTTTCATCCAACCTATTTTTGGATCGGCGCTCTATCTTGTGGCGTTCGGCGTGGCGTTCGGCGTGGCGTTCGGCGTGGCGGGAGGCGTGGCGTTCGGCGTGGCGGGAGGCGTGGCGTTCGGCGTGGCGGGAGGCGTGGCGTTCGGCGTGGCGTTCGGCGTTGCGGTCGGCGTTGCGTTCGGCGTTGCGTTCGGCGTTGCGTTCGGCGTTGCGACCATTCTTGGTGCATTGCGCGTGTACTTCTGGGTATTCGAGCTTCTCTGGACTGTAGTGCTCCATATACGTGCCTTACGGGGGCATGGAGCACGCTTGCTGCCATTGCTGCCGCCCTCTTTCGATGAGCTTATTATCTTGCCATTGCCTTTTTTGGAAAAGTTCATTATAGATGCCTATGCAGAAAGCCCAACCGTTGCCACCACTACCTTGAACTATCTCATCACCTCTACCAATCAGCAACAGGTTGCTGCACGGGCAACCGTGGGCATAGCCGCCAACGCTATGTATGACTGCGAAGCCACCGAAGATATTGCGGCCATTGCAGAGCGTCTCAACTGGCTCCCATCGCCCCGCCCCAAGTCTATACCCGCTGCCCTCTATGCACTCTATGAAATAAGCCAAGATGTTCGCGCTGCATATCAGGCATCTACCGCATACCACAAGCTGACCATGATGCGCAAGCTCATAGACAAGCTCGAAAAGTTCATGACCAACCTGCCCACCACAGCACCGGCCATGCAAGCTGCCACCTATGGCAGCATTGCCGAGCATTGGCTTTCGCTGTTACGCTTGAGCTACCAAACGATAGAGGAAACGGCTACCCGTTCTGGGCATATTCCCCAAGTCTATATATATGGCGGAGCGTTGGACCAAAGCGCATCTGCTATATTCAAAGGGCGGAAAGACCTCTTCCGTGCCATTGACGATGTGATGGTGATGCCCCAACCGCCAGTATTACTCTTGTATGGTGGCCGTCGCACCGGCAAAACATCGGTGCTGAAGCATTTACCAAGGCGCTTGGGGTCCGACAATGTACCACTCCTGGTAGACGCCCATAGGTTAGCAATGACAACGCAAACACATACCTTTGTAGAGGGGATGATCACGATGATGACCGACTTCGCGCACACAACCAGTAATATGCGCCTGCCAGATAGCGATAGCGAAGCCATACACCATGACCCATTCCCGGCATTGATGCGGTGGTTCGAGAAGATAGAGCATGCCTTCCCCAACAAGCGCTTTTTGCTCTGCATAGATGAGTACGAGCGCCTAGATGAGACGATTGAGCAAACCGGCAACAAGGCGATACTCCACTTCCTGCGCCATGTCATACAGCATCATTCCCGCTGGATAGTGCTCTTCAGTGGTGCCTCGCACCCGGCAAAGTTGGCTCCCCACTGGCGCGATTTCCTCATCAACGTATCCCCATTGCGCGTAAGTTTCCTAGCCGAACACGATGCCCGCGAACTGATAACCCACCCGATTGATGCATTTCCAGCGGATGTATACACTCCCGACGCCGTGGATAGCATAGTAGGCATTACGGCGTGTCAACCCTATTTGATACAAGCTATCTGCCACACGCTGATAGAGAAACTCAATGCAGAACAACGTCGGCATGCCACGGTGCAAGACGTATGGGATACCGTTCCCAAGGTGATAGTTACATGTGAGCATGTGCTCAGGGAATGGGTAGACGCGCTTACACCCGACGAGCAAGCGGTCGTATTTTCCATTGCAACCCATGGCGCAGTGCCACCCGACGCCGAGCGGCGCGTGGTGCAAGCGTTGGTAGACAAAGACTGGCTTTACCAAAACGAATCGGGGTATGCATTGCGCATAGCGTTGATGCATCAGTACCTTAGCGCCTATAGGGAATAGGGAGTAGGGTTCAGGGGTCAGGCGTCAGGGGTCAGGCGTCAGGGGTCAGGCGTCAGGTTTCAGGTTTCAGGTTTCAGGCGTCAGGTTTCAGGGGTCAGGGTTCAGGGGTCAGGGAATAACGGTAAACCTATCTTGATGACCCTGCATCAAAAGGAGACATCTTCGGTATTGGTAGAGACGGTCATACCAAGCTTTTTTATCAACATCAGGCCCAAATAACAACCACAGTGCGGCCGCCCGGAGTTGTCGCATTCTCGGTCGTTGTGCGGTCTGCCAACGGGGGTTGGTTGCTGCGGCGGTCGAAGATGACCAACCAGCCCGTGTCGAGACCCAAGCCAGCGAGATAGTCGTCAAGCTGCTCCAACCCTTCTTGCAGGGGACTGGTTCTGTCATAGTCGTGCCACACCTTTAGTTCTATCGCCAACGTCACATCGCGGTAGCGAATGCACAAATCCATGCGCCCACTGCCAACGGCATACTCGCGTTCTATCGTGCCGCCAGCATTCACGACACGGTGCAAAAAGGCCATCATCACCAAATGCGGCGCTATTTCGTGGTAGGGCGCACTCTTGAACAGTGGGGCAGCGTTCCTTCGCCAGAAGGCAAGGAATGCCTCGAGCAACTTATCCGCGTCTAGCTTGCCATCGGGCGTGAGCCATGTGGGTGTGATGACGGGCAATGAAGCTTGGGGGGTGTTGGTCAGCACACGCGGTAATACTTCATGATAGATAGGGTTGGCAATGACTAACCTGCCGGCGGAATCTGTACGGCAAAGACCAAGGTCTTGCACAAAATCAATATCATCTGCTGGCACATCTGCTAAGGTATCCCCAGCGAGTATCGGTGCAATGATGTGCCGCACACGTGACTCGATCAACCGTTTGGCAAGGCTATCAAGGTGTGTATCTTGCCTTTTGATAAGCTCTTGTTTTGCCTGGTCTACATGGTCGCGGGTGATAGGCTTGGCACGGTCAAGTACAATATTCTCCGTCAATTGCCGTGCGAGGGCATTCACGAGCCATGGTTGCCCTAGAGTTAGCTCAAATGCATATTCGACAGCATCGGGCACAAACACTTGCCCGGTATCATCCGTATGTTGCTGATACAATGCTGCCACTTCTTCTCGATGAAAATTCCGTAGCAGGAGCGACTCAGCTTTGATATTGAAGGGACTAGACGTGTTCAAACGTTCGCTACCGCCAGATGCCACCTTGTAGTCACGCACGTCGCGCATGCCAATGAGGGCAAGGGACCATGGGAAGCCATTGGGACGCATAGTATAGCCAGAGTGTATCTGACATAAGATAGAGATAAGCGTATTGTCTTGTAATGCATCTATCTCATCCAGAAAGAGCACCAGCGGGCGTGGTGATGCCTTGGCCCATGCCTGCAATGCGGCACCTATTCTTCCGCCTGGAGGAGCATCAGGCCAAGGCGGAGGCAGGAGGTCGGCCGGTAGGTAGTGTTTTGTTTTTCTGCGCCAATCGTCAAGTATGGTTAGTTCTGCTGCCCCTATATCATCACTGAATGGAGCACCGGTTTCCATGGAAACGATCACAGTAACATAACGCCCACTGGCAGTCAACTCTTGTGCCAAGGACAGCAATGCTGTCGTCTTGCCCGTTTGCCGTGGCCCATGCACGACAAAATACAACTGGTCCTCTATCAATTGGGGTATCTGTGGCAACCGTTCCATAGCGGGCAACATAAAATGCCGCTCCGGTTGACATGGACCGGCAACTGCGAACTTACGTGGTTTTGTCCTCATACTCTATGGTTCCTTTCGTTTCCTAGCAACCCTTATCCTATCATGCTCTGTGCTATCGCTTTTCCATTCTCTCATTGCACTAGGCCCAAATAACAACCACAGTGCGCCCGCCCGGAGTTGTCGCATCCTCCGTCGTTGTGCGGTCTGCCAGCGGGGGTTGGTTGCTGCGGCGGTCGAAGATGACTAGCCAACCCGTGTCGAGAACCAAGCCAGCGAGATAGTCGTCAAGCTGCTCCAACCCTTCTTTGCGGGGACTCGTTCTGTCGTAGTCGTGCCACACCTTCAGTTCTATCGCCAACGTCACATCGTGGTAGCGGATGCACAAATCCATGCGCCCACTGCCAACGGCATACTCGCGTTCTATCGTGCCACCCGCATTCACCACCCGGTGCAAAAAGGCCATCAGCACCAAATGCGGGGCTATTTCGTGGTAAGGCGCACTCTTGAACAGTGGGGCAGCGTTCCTTCGCCAGAAGGCAAGGAATGCCTCGAGCAACTTATCCGCGTCTAGCTTGCCATCGGGCGTGAGCCATGTGGGTGTGATGACGGGCAATGAAGCTTGGGGGGTGTTGGTCAGCACACGCGGTAATACTTCATGATAGATAGGGTTGGCAATGACTAACCTGCCGGCGGAATCTGTACGGCAAAGACCAAGGTCTTGCACAAAATCAATATCATCTGCTGGCACATCTGCTAAGGTATCCCCAGCGAGTATCGGTGCAATGATGTGCCGCACACGTGACTCGATCAACCGTTTGGCAAGGCTATCAAGGTGTGTATCTTGCCTTTTGATAAGCTCTTGTTTTGCCTGGTCTACATGGTCGCGGGTGATAGGCTTGGCACGGTCAAGTACAATATTCTCCGTCAATTGCCGTGCGAGGGCATTCACGAGCCATGGTTGCCCTAGAGTTAGCTCAAATGCATATTCGACAGCATCGGGCACAAACACTTGCCCGGTATCATCCGTATGTTGCTGATACAATGCTGCCACTTCTTCTCGATGAAAATTCCGTAGCAGGAGCGACTCAGCTTTGATATTGAAGGGACTAGACGTGTTCAAACGTTCGCTACCGCCAGATGCCACCTTGTAGTCACGCACGTCGCGCATGCCAATAAGGGCAAGGGACCATGGGAAGCCATTGGGACGCATAGTATAGCCATCACGAATCTGATATAAGATAGAGATAAGCGTATTGTCTTGTAATGCATCTATCTCATCCAAAAAGAGTACCAGTGGGCGTGGCGATGCTTGCGCCCATGCCCCCAATGCCATGTGGATATAGGCACCTGCCGATGCATCGGGCCAGGGTGGAGGGTGCAACTCAGATGGTAGGTAGTAGGTGGATGCCAAACGCCAACTATTCAGAATGGCTAATTCGGCTGCACCAATGTCATCGCCAAAAGCCCGTCCCATTTGCATAGAAACTAAGATGGACACATATTCTCCCGATGCAGTTAATTCTTGTGCAAAGGACAGCAATGCGGTGGTCTTGCCCGTTTGTCGTGGCCCATGCACGACAAAGTACAACTGGTCCTCTATCAATTGGGGTACCTGTGGCAACCGTTCCATAGCGGGCAACATAAAATGCCGCTCCGGTTGACATGGCCCGGCAACCGTGAACTTGCGTGGTTTTGTCCTCATACCGTGTGGTCCCTTTCGTTTCATGGCAAGGTATCGTATCAATACAATAGAGCATTATACCATAGCATTTTTTCTGTGTTGGCGGTTGTTGCTTTCACCACAGGATAGACAACATTGCACCGGATGTTGGTTGCATAATATAGGAGTATCAGCACACACCCACAAACTGTTTGTTATAATACACATGGTAGGATAGAGTCTAAAGGTATCTAGCATGTTCTTGGATGTTCCCTTCGACATGCTCAGGGAACGGTTTGTGGGGTAAGAATAGGTTTTTATGCATCTTTCGTTTATCAATCCACATATTTTGTGGCTGCTGTTGCTGCTACCGCTCGTGTGGGCATTCACGCTTGCAACAACAGAGAAAATGCAATCTCTTTGGCAGCGTCTATCGCGGCGTGGGTGGGCGTCGTTGCTGATACGCACATTCATGCTCATTGTGCTGATATTGGCATTGGCCGGCATGCGGATAGTACGCACTGTAGACGATATAACCGTTGCATTCCTTGTTGATGGAAGCGACTCGGTAACACCCGCACAGCGTGAGTGGGCGTTGGAGTTTATCAATACAGCGCTTGCCGAAGCACAATCGGATGATAGGGCAACCGTGGTGGTTTTTGGCAAGAATGCCCTCGTTGAGCGTACACCAGCCCGCCTTGCCGCGCTATCACAATTGACCTCAGTGGCAGATGGTAGCCGCACAAATATGGAAAAAGCCATACAGTTGGGCTTGGCGCTGTTGCCGGCGGATACGCAAAAACGCCTTGTTGTGCTTAGTGATGGGGAACACAATAGTGGTGATACCCTAGAAGCGGCACGGTTGTCCGCAGTGCGCGATGTACCTATTGATGTCGTTGCGCTTCCTTCGCAAGCCGGTGCCGATGTTGTGGTGACAGCCTTAGAATCGCCCGATATTGCGCGTGCAGGGCAAACGATTGCCATGGATGCTCACATACAAAGTAGCATTGCTACGGAAGGGCAAATGCATGTGTTTGCCGATGGTGAATTTGTCGGGACGCAAGACGTGCAAATAGCGCAAGGCACAACTATCGTGCCGGTTTCGGTGCCACGTGTAGATGCCGGGTTTCATCGTTTTGAAGTGCGCCTAGAAGCGCTGGGAGATACGGAAGCGGTGAATAATCGTGCGGCGGCGTTTACTTCTGTTGAAGGGCCGCCACGGGTGTTGTTGATTGCGAGCCAGGCTGAGCGTGTTGTACCATTGCAAAAGGTGCTTGAAGCGACACAGGCACAGGTAGATGTGTTATCGCCGTCTCAAGTGCCTGCCGACCAGGTGCAATTGAAGCGCTATGCGGCAGTGGTGTTGGTAGATGTGTTGGCGCGTGATGTGCCACGTCCAGTTATTGATGCGCTACCAATCTACGTGCGCGAGCAAGGTGGCACGTTGGCGATGATTGGGGGGCATGAGTCGTTTGGAGCCGGCGGGTGGCGTCGTAGCCCAGTTGCCGATGCGCTACCTGTGGACCTTGAGCGCAAAGATACTATGCGCAAACCCGATTTGGCGTTGGTGATGGTTATTGACCATAGCGGCAGTATGTCGAGTATGTCGTCAAGTGGCTTGACCAAGCTCGATTTGGCAAAGGAGGCGGTGTATCAGTCAACGCTCGGTATGGAGGAGGGCGACCAGGTTGGTGTCGTGGTATTTGATACGATGGCCGATTGGGTGTTGCCTGTACAAGACCTCCCCCCATTGGTAGATGTTGAGTTGGCCCTCAGTCAATTTTTTGCCGATGGCGGTACTGACATTCGCAGCGGCATAGAGCCGGCTGCCAATGCATTGACACAGGTAGATGCCAAGGTGAAGCATGTCATTTTGCTTACCGATGGGCAGGCAAGCAGCAACTATGCAGACTTGATAGATGAGATGCGTGCTGATGAGATAACCATAACGGTTGTTTCTATAGGAGATGACGCCAACCCTGAGTTGAATCAGATAGCCGAACGTGGCGGGGGACGATACTATCGCGTTGAGCAGTTGGGTGATGTGCCAAATATTTTCCTTTCTGAAACGGTTATGGTTGCCGGGCGCGATATTGTTGAAGGGGCATTTATACCCACTGTTGCCCTCCCGGGCCCTGCCGTGCGTGGGCTAGATGATATGCCTCCACTGTATGGCTACAATGTGACTGATGCGCGACCAACAGCTCGTGTTTTCCTCATGGCACCCGATGGCAAGCCTTTACTTGCCCAATGGCAATATGGGCTTGGGCGCGGAGTAGCGTGGACGAGCGACTTGAAGGGGCAGTGGGCCCGCGAGTGGGTGCAGTGGCAGCAATTCCCACGCTTTGGTGAGCGATTGCTTGATTTGTTGCTGCCCCTTCGTAAGACGGAAGGTTTAGCATTGGAAACGCGCATGGACCAAGACCAAGCCATTGTAGATGTCCTCTTGGAAAATCCAGACCGTTCGCAAAAAGAAGTTTTTATTGAAGGGCGTGTGCTAGACCCCAATGATGAAGGGGTACCCCTAGATTTTGAGCAAGTAGGTATAGCTCACTATCGTGCTGTTGTGCCTGTTGATACGCCAGGAGCATACCTAGCGCGGGTAGCTATCTTTGAGGAAGAAGGCGGCGAAGTGATAGGAACGAGAAGTAGCGGCTTTGTGGTTGCCTACTCGCCGGAATATACGACACAGAGCGTAGATATATTGCCCAATCTGTCCTATTTGACGAATGGCCGGCTATCACCAACTGCCGTGGAGGTATTTGCGCCTGCTGGTCAGCGGGTGGGTGTCGTGCAAGAAGTTGCGTTGCCGCTTCTGTGGGTTGCATTATTGCTTTGGCCGCTTGACATAGCCACGCGGCGGTTGCTCCTACGTCGCCAAGATGTGGGTGTCCTGTGGGATGACATGCGCACACGCTTTTCTGCTCGCCGCACACAGCCAGTTGCCGAGACCGATGAGACAATGGCGCGGCTTATGGCAGCACGCGACCGTGCGCGTCGCAAGAAGTAAGAACTTGTACTGTGTCAATGCTTATTTGCTCTGTATCAAACGTTGTTTGTACCAAGGTAGAGACAGACATATGCTACGTCTCTACCTATCACATGGCGATGGACATGATGTACTCTAGGAGTACAATTTTTGGTAGATAGCTTCTTCTACTTGTTTATACTCTGTCTGTACGTTTGCCACGAGTCCATGGGTTTGCTCTACTTGCCCTGTCTTACTCATCTGCTCTATTTTTTTACAGAGATTAGCCAATGGCTTGGCTCCTATTTGCCCACTTATTGATTTGAGCGAATGGGCAGAACGATGTACTATCTCGGCATGCTCAAAGGTGAGGGCTTGGTGCATTTCGTGTATCAATCGGGGGGCATCGTTTAGGTAAATCTCAAGCAGTTCACGCAAAAGTGTGGGGCCGCGTGCTTCTGACATGTTCACAAGGTTGTTCAATATGTCCTCATCCAGCGGTGGCTCGGCAGTTTGTATGTCTTGCGACTCGGGCGGCGAGTCACAGAGTGCAGTGCCATGCGCATCTGATGCATGTGGCGATGGGGCAGGGTTATCTTCTGTTGTGTTGGGCGATGGGTCCGGTGCTGTTTGGCTATGGGCCTCTTTTGCAGCAACGCGCAGCAATGCATCTGCTAATTCTTCGAGACGGACGGGTTTGCTCACGTAGTCATCCATTTTGGCTTGCAAGAGCCATTCACGGTCGCCTTGCAGTGCATGCGCTGTCATAGCAACAATGCGGGGTTGGAGATGGGTTGGTAGCAATTCACGGATGTGGTGTGTTGCTTGTATGCCATCCATATCGGGCATCTGCACATCCATGAGCACGACGTCGTATGATTGCCGTGCGAATGCCTGCAACACTTCTAACCCATTGGATGCTACATCAGCACGGTAGCCCATGCTGCTCAGCATGTAGGTTGCTACTTTGACGTTTATGGTGTTGTCTTCGGCTAGGAGGATGTGCAATGGGTGCCGTTGACCCATTTGCGCATCGGGACGGTTGTGATGTGGTGCGTGGGTTTTGGTCGTTTGTCCGGTACATATACTGATGAGTGTGTCGTAGAGTTGGGTAGGTTTGATCGGTTTGTGCAAAAAAGCTTCGATTTCTGACCCAAGGCGAAGGAGTGATTCATGATTCAATGTGACAGAAGTGTACATAATAAATGGTAATTTGGTTTTTTGGGATGGTGCTGTGGGTGTTTGTCCCTGCTCATATGTGTTGGTACGAGGCGTGCCAGCATTCCTTGCCTGACACTGCTCAAGTTTGCGTATTTCGGCAGCGAGCATCATGCCATCCATGCGTGGCATATGCATGTCTATGATGGCTACGTCGAAGTGAGCGCCCTGTTGGAGCCATTCAAGCGCTTCTTTACCAGAACAGACTGCTAGTGGGTTCATGCCCCATAGACGGGTTTGGTGCGACAGGATGAAGCGGTTGGTTTCGTTGTCGTCTACTATCAAGACACTTTTACCGGCTAGGTCGGCGGTGAGGAGCGTGTCCGGTGGTATGTTGGTAGGTTGCACATGCTTGCCATTAGGCGCAACCTCTGCCTGTATTGTCACATGAAATGTTGAGCCTTCACCCGGCGTACTCTCTACCCAAATGGTGCCACCCATCATTTCGGCAAGCCGTTTGCTAATAGCCAACCCAAGCCCTGTGCCGCCATATGTGCGGGCGATAGAAGCATCTGATTGTGTGAATGGTTGAAAGAGATGTGCTATGCAGTCGGGCGCTATACCAATGCCAGTATCGCGCACTGCAATATGGCATTGGAGAGACGTTGCACCCGACGTTTCTACCGATTCCCCGCTGTACACTGGGGGGCTAGGGAGTTGGTACTGGAGAGATGTTTCGTGCAATATCTCTACCGAATTATCCCCGTACATAGGGGGGCTAGGTGGTGGTGGGGATTCTACTGCTCCCTTCTCCAGAGTTGTCACCTCTACCACAACTTCTCCCTCAGTGGTGAATTTAACGGCATTGCTGAGCAGGTTGACAAGTATTTGGCGTAGGCGTGTGACATCGCCTACAAGCATTTCGGGCATGTCATCGGCGATGATGTAGGCCAAGTCTAGTTGCTTCTCTGCTGCCTTCGGTGCCAGAAAATCAAGCGATTGCTCAATGCATTCGCGCAGGTTAAAAGCATGATGTTCTAGCTCTATTCTATCGGCTTCTATTTTTGAGAAGTCGAGAATATCGTTGATGAGAAAGAGCAAGGTATCGCCACTGATACATGTTGTATTGACAAAGTCATACTGCTCATGCGTTAGTTCAGTATGCAGCAAGAGGTTGCTCATACCAATGATGGCATTTAAGGGGGTCCGTATTTCGTGGCTCATGCGAGCAAGAAACTCTGTCTTCGTGCTTGCTGCGGCTTCGGCGGCCTTGCGTGCCTCATGCAGTGCTTGCTCCTCCTCCTTACTCGCGGTAATGTCGCGCATAATCGAACAGAGCATGTACCCTTGGTTCGTTCGTATGGGAAAATTGATTTGTTGGGCATACCGATATTGACCATCGGTACGGCAGAACTGATATTCAAAGATGGTGTTTAGCCAAGTAGCCTCGCCTGTTTCCAATACTGTCTGTATATTTGCCCTAAATTCCTCGTAGTATGCGTGCGTCTTGTGCTCATCAACAAACAACTGGAAAAAAACATCCCAACATGGTTTTCCAAGCACATCGGCTTGGTGCAAGCCGGTGATATGTTCGGCTCCGTGGTTCCATTCTATCACTATGCCTTGTTCGTCAATGAGTTGGATGCCATCGGGGGATAGCTCAACGATACTGCGGAATTTGTGTTCACTTTGGCGCAAGGTTTGTTGCATGCGTTCTTGCTCTATCGCCGCTTGCCGTTCCACTGCCGTCTTATCATTGCGCAACTTTTCTATTGCCCGGTTGCGTTCTGTCACGTCAAGCATCACACCCACAATACCTGCTACATGACCATGCGCATCATGGTAGGTTGCTTTGTGTATAGCAAACACACGCTTAACACCATCGGTACATTGCACGGTTGCATCATAGACATGCGTCCCCGGTTGTTCTATAAGCTGCATGTCTTGGTTATGGTAGGTTGCTGCTAAGTCTGCGGGGATAGCAGATGGTAGTTCATAGACGGTGCGCCCTATAAATTCATGTTTGGGCAAGCCGATAATCCGTTCTGCAAAGTGACTATTGCATCCTTGGTAGCGCCCGGTAGCGTCTTTATAGAACACAGGGCTAGGCACAGTGTCCAACAGCTTTTGCAAAAAGGCCAAGCTGCTTTGTAGTGTCTCTTGCGTCTCCCGCTGCTCTGTCACATCAAACGCTGTGCCAAGCACAGCCGGTTTGTTTTGGAAGGTGATGTTGCAATTGGTGATGTTGAGCCAGCGCACCTCGCCCGACTTCCGCACTATCTTCAGCTCAAAATGCCGCGAAACCTGTTCGCCACGTGTACGGCTTGCCATGCGTTCTTGCGCCAAGCCCATCGAGTCGGGGTGTAGAAGGTTCTTTATTGGCATAGCTGCCAATTCTTGATGGCTATAGCCAGTCATACCACATGCAGCAGCATTCGTATAGCACAACTGACCATCTTGAAAGATAAAAATAGCCGCACTAGTTGTTTCGGCGAGTGTACGAAAGAGAGCCGTATGGTGTTGTTGTATCTGCTGCACGTTGTGCTTACTCTCGGTAATGTCATGTTGATGAATAATGGCACCTTGCGCATCATCTAGCATGTACGGCGTTATTGTCATACAAAACCAGCGTTGGTCTGTGGATGCGTTGCCCGCAACGTCTCCCCTCTCCCCATGCGCAAGTGTAGCAACATACTCCACCCGCACATGGTCCCATGTACCTTGTAATACCGACAACAGCCCACGTGTAATAGTTTGTGCATCTTTGCTATGGGTAACAAACTCTACAAGGTGATAGAGGGCATTTCTCCTAACATAGTTCCCAGAACCGACTTCTTGCGGCAAAAATGTCTGCTGCCATACCATGTTCGTGTAGAGCGTCATACCCTTAGCATCAACGATAGCCACAGGGTCTGTCAACGCGTCGAGCACCGACCAAGGATGGAGACCAATGTAGGTCTCTTCATTGATACGTGCTGTTTGGTTTGTCTTCGCTTCCATGCTGATTCTCCTTTCAATCGGGCCACTAGCTGTGTTTATTACCAAAGAAAATATATCTGTTTGCCCCATTGCGATACCGCTATGTTGTGGAGAAACACACTTCCTTGTGTTGTCAGCATCAGGTGGAGTGTCTGTCTCACACACTGATTCGGTGCTGCATATGGCTATTCAATTGTTTGTGAAGACCAATCAGCAACATGTGGTTGACGGGTATCATGTTGCAGCATGCATAAATCTGCATACGAGCATGGTAGTATAGATACACATGCATTATAGCATAGTAGCAGAAAATTGCTAGGTACAGAAATGGTGGAGAAATGGGAGAGAAATGGAAAAAATGGTATTGATGTGGCGTCTATGCCTGCGGTTCTGTTTTGCCGAGCATCGTTTGCACTTTGTTGGGCATCATGACATCCAAAATAATGGCGGCAGGTTGAATCTTACGCGCCTCTTCAAGTGCATGGCGGCTGTCGCTGATGCCATAGACAGCATAGCCATCGGGTTTGAGATATGAGGAGACAATATCTATCACTGCGCGGTCATCATCTATAACCAACACGGGGATGACATCTTGCTTTTGGAGTGCAAAAGCTACCCCATCATGCTCTTCCTGTGGCGACGTTTGCACTATGGGAAGCGAAAAGAAGAAGGTAGACCCTTCACCGAGAGTGCTTTCTACCCAAATAGTACCGCCATGCATCTCTATCAAGCGCTTGCAAATAGAAAGCCCCAAGCCAGTGCCCTCATAGCTGCGGTCACTGCCTTCATCCAGTTCTGCATAGTTATGGATAACAATGCGCGAAAGCACAACGAATAACACCACCATCAGGGCAAGCAATGTCAGCGTGATTGTCACCAAGGTCTTTTTTCGCAAGGTCATACCATCATCCTCCACTGATTGCGTTTCAATAGGAAGAAAGGGATGCTGTGCCATAATACGGATACCTTATTTCTAGTGCATAGGCTTTAATGTTCCTTTGCTGCTACGCAGAACATATTTGAAGCCACATTGCCAAGCTAGGTATCTCAGTCATTGAGAAGCACCCTTCCGTCGCAAGCAACCACATGTCTTGGTGCGTATCGCATTGGGTAACAGATGACAGATGACAGATGACAGACGATAGATGACAGACGACAGATGAGTGTTGTCTGGCAGATGATTATTTTTTATACTTGTATCATTATAGGCAAAACTCCGTGATAGAGCAACATGTATAGCAATGAATGGGGCACGAATACACGAATAGTGTTTCCTCCGTTATCGCACCGGCTTCGAGCCGGATCCGGCAGGATGCCGCATCCAGTCAACGTGGGTCTCTTTGTTTTACATAAATAATACGAGAGACAGATGGCATTACGCACTTGGTCGAGCAGTTTGGATGATCTATGATTGGCTATTTCTCCTCCGGCGATTGTCATTAGTTCTATTTTGTGCTAGTATGTCAGAAGTTTGATAATAGAGTTATTCCATTGTGGAGTACCGGTTTGAAAAAGCAAAAGAGACAAGCTATTAGCCTATTTTCAGGGGCAGGCGGCATGGACATTGGAGTTCGTGATGCGGGCTTCAACATTCTTGCAGAGATTGAGTTTGATCAACACTGTTGCACAACCCTCTTGGCTAACGCCGAAACACAAGGGTATGACACAAAAATCATTCATGCAGACATACAAACCATTTCTGCAAAGCAACTGCTTCATGATTTATCAGTAAAGAAAGGTGAGTTGGATTTACTTTTCGGCGGGCCACCTTGTCAATCGTTTTCTTTGGCAGGGAAGCAGCGTGGTTTGGAAGATGAGCGAGGGCTACTTTTATTTGAAATAATGAGATTTGCGAAAGAGTTGCAACCTAAAGTTATTTTTCTTGAGCAAGTCAAGGGGTTGCTTTCCTCAAAAGGAAAAAGCAATAGGCGTGGCGAGGTGTTTGAAAAATTCTTAGAAGAACTGCAATCTATAGACTATACGTCAAAGTGGCGAGTAATTATGGCCGCCGACTATGGCGTTCCTCAGATCAGAGAACGACTCTTTGTTATAGCTACTAGAGGAAGGAATGGATTTTATTTTCCCGAAAGAACACATGCGCCTATTGATGAATGTAACGGGTTGTTTCCATACAAGCCATATACCGGAATTGGCGAAGTATTACATGGATTGGGAGAGCCTGACCCGAAAGTGAAAGGTAAAACCTTTTACGACAGAGCGGATAGCCATGTTGATGTAACACCGCTACGAGATCGAGAGCGAATCGCTCAAGTCCCTGAAGGTTCTTATCTGGCAGCCCAAACTCACCTTGGAGAAGAACTTCGCTGTGGGCTATCACCAAAAGACACCACTAAATATTTGCGCCTTCATCGCAAGCGTCCAGCAAATACATTACGGTGCGGCGAGATTTTTTATCACCCCACAGAAAGCCGGTACTTAACACCGAGAGAGTATATGCGGATACAAGGCTATCCTGATAGTTACATCTTAAAGGGACCAATTCGATCAAGGACTGGAGCAGTTCCGAACTTAGATCAGCATAGACAAATTGCCAATTCTGTGCCCCCTCCACTTGCAAAGATAATGGCGCTCCAAATCAAAGGATTCTTAGATGAGCAAAATATTTGAGCTGTATGGGTATCGTCTTGATTGCTGGAACCATGAAGCATCAGCCAACAGGGAAAAAGCATGGTGTCCATTTATGAATGCTGAGTGTGACGGTGGCGGAAATCGTTACCTGTCGGCACTAGACATCAGCAAAAAACCAACCCTGAGCGAGTTCTTTCCTGGAAAGAATATTGTCCAGTCTGGTGTTTGTTCATTACGGTTGCGTGAGACTGAGCAACCATGGATTGTATGCCCCCGCCGTCTATTGTCATTGAGAGGTCAAGAATCGAACTATCAAGCTCATGTTCGAGAGCAGTTGGTAAAGTATTCAAATCTGGAACGGGGCAGACTCTATCGGGCATGGTCAGAAGTTAAAATAAAAGTGGAAACAACGAACGATGACGATGAGGCAAAATCTTTTGATTATACGTTCGATTATGTGATAGCTGGATCGAGGCAAATAAAACTATCCAACGTTGCGGCACTTGTGGGAAAAGGGCTTCGTGCAACGCAAAGAATTGCTGAAGATAACCAATATACAGTAGCATTTAGGAACGGTGAGATTTGGATTGACGATTTTCCTTCTGATCCAATTGTCATTGTTGAGATCATGACATCAAGTACATCAGGAGGTGACAAGAAGAAGCGCACACAAATAGCCATGGCTTGTGAGGATGCCGTTCTTTCTCCCGAAACTCATAATGGACCGGGAATTAACTATCGTCAAGTATGGGCGCGAATGGTTAGCCAATTGATTGTAAAATCCCAAGTTGGCCTCGCTTGGAACGGCAAAACTTTCTGGCTTCTTCAGGACCTTCTTGCACAATATATTTCATCTACCACAGCATTAGACTTATCAAAATACATTACCCAACATCCTGATGAGGTAAATATTCTTGCTTTCGGTTACGGTAATGATAATGCGGAACCACTAGCGCCGATCATAGAACTTCGTGACTCTCTTTTTTATGCTGGTCCTATAACCGAGAATGCCGATAACTCTGTTTCTAAAGGTTTTGTCGAAATTGTAAAAATTGGTGCGCCGCCAGACAAAGAGCACCTATGGCGTTCTTTGTTCAAGAAGGCTCCATGCGGAAATATTATTTGGGAATAAAAATTGAACCCCCTACCGCTGTCTCCGCGCACCCTAGTGCCTTGTCCATCGTCATTTGATAAGAGGAGACGTTGCATGCCCCATTTGCACCGAGCACGCACCGTCTCTACTGCTCAATAGGCAGAATACGAAAGATACTTCGCTATAATAATTGGATTAACAATAGTAGCCCCAAACGCATTCGTTCCTTCAAATGAGCCGTCTCCATAGCCCCAAAACTCGACATTCGTACCTTCATAAATAGGCGTCGTATCGCCGCCAAAGATTACCATAACTACTTCACGATCAAACGAGCCGCCACCGGGTATATCTACCCACACCTGCATAGCCGCCCCAAAATCTCCCTCTTCAATACTGAGCACCTCACCTTCATAATGCAATTCTGCATCAACATACCTATCAGGGTTTTTCACCAATGCACGGATGTCTACCGTCCCCCAGCTTGCTTTCTCCAACCGTGGGCTTGTTGTGGGTGTAGGTGGTCGTGGCGTTGCTGTAGGCGGAGCCGGAGTGGGTGTTGCTGTAGGCGGAGCCGGAGTGGGCGTTGCCGTAGGCACTAACGGTGCATCAGTTGCAAGCGATAACGCTGGCATAGGTGTAGGTCCCTGTGAACTATCCGACGAGGCAACACGTGAAGGACGCATAGCCAGCCATGCCCCAACTGAAATGCCCGCCAAGAGGCATACGACCAGCACAACGGCTACACCCACACCTATACCCATCCATCGTTTTGATTTCCGTGCAAGCTTGGCCCGCGACGCACGCGCACCAGCATGGGGCGACACAACAATGTCGGTTTCTTGCTCATCCCAAGGCACATAGCTACTAGCGTAGCCCATCTTCTCAAGGCCTGCGCGTGCTCGCTGGGCGGTCTCGGTGGTGCCATCAATGGCTACTACTTTTTCGAGACAAACCCTTTTATAGGCATCATCCTCGACACTTCCAGCGAGCCACAGCCATGCCACTTGGTTGCGTGGGTCTAGTTTTGTTGCTTGGCGCAGCACCTTGGCCGCAGTCACCCTATCGCCCGCTTTTAGGGCCGCAATTCCCTGACGTGTCAAATCGTTTGATGTATCCATACTATGCTCTCTGCTCCTTATCTTTACATATCTATACACGAGCCCCTGGCCCCTGACCCCTGGCCCCTGACCCCTGACCCTTACCGTACCCGGCGACACATACCCATACCTTGCGATGTTTTCGCCCCCAAGCCCAGATAGAAGGCTGCATCTGCCAGCAATATCAACATGCGTTGCTGTGCAGGGTTATTGGGTAGCTCATAGGTACATTTTCCCACAAACCCAACTTGCGGGTTCTTGCGCAGTTGTTGTACCGTTGTTTCCAAACTATAGCGCTTCACCAAAATATTTCTACACATTTCCCACACCTCATCCTTGCTATCTGGCAGCAACAAGTCGGGTGGTGCCAAATCATTCCAGCGGCGTGCCAAGCTACCAAATACTGCTTCTGGTGTGGGCAACGTTTGTAAGCGTTGTTTATTGCTTCCCGCCATATCACCCTGCTTCATAAAGGTAGCCGTCTTAAACTCCAGCGTCACCATCTTATCTACCTGCACCTGCTCTACCAAATCTTCAAAGCGGCTATAACCAGCCCACGGGTGTGTGCCTGGTGTGCCAAAAACATCTTGCAGCACCATAGATGTAGGCCCAATACGCATAGCCGGGCGCAAACTTTGGGCCATCAATGCTTGCGCAAAAGTCTGAAACAGCTCACTGCGCAAAAGCGTGATACGGATTTCTATGCCACGAAAATCGTCACGTCTACCATTCCTAGGCACCTCAGCCAACGTAAAATGCTTACTTGACGCCGGTCTATGCAACTCATTCGACAGCTCAGGGTCAATTTGATGCACCAACTCCATAAACATCCCATGCAATTGCTGCCCATATGCATCTGGAATGTAGTGCCCCTTTTCAGACACAAGCCGCAGCACCAGCGCATACAAGTTTGGTTCATATGTCATCAGTAACTCCTAATCATGCAGTGCCTTCGCAAAGGGCAGACGTTGCACGCAACGTCTCTACAACGCGGGAGGCATCGTGCTCCTACAGAATAATACAATCATCGTCCTCGGTACGTTCCAACATCTTAAAATAGCCTACTAGTGCTGCAAATACATGCAGCGCTGCCGTACCCGTCATAAGGGCATACTCGACATGTCCGCTCTCAAACTCTACCATCAAGCGCCGTGAATAAAATGGTGAACCGCGCAATTTGCGTATCAGCGGCCCTTGATATTGCTGTTCTACTATCAAGCACGGCACCCAATCGGATTGTATCACATCAGTAACCTGCGCCGGCAACAGCACACGTTGGCGCGACTTGGTGCCGCGTTCTTCTGCTTCTAATTCAAAGCCTTGCAGCGCAACAACTTGGCGACAGTAGCGTGTCTCAAAATCCTCGCGTTCCAACTCGTACTCATTGTAGCGAAACCCTATGGTCAATGGTGGGTCACGAAAGTCTTGTAGCTCTACATACAACCGCAAATCGTCAGCAATATCGGCACTGCTGCTGCCGCATGCCTTTTGAAAGTCCGTGTAGTGCTCAAAGATACGTATATTGTAATTGGCAACAATATGCAGCAGATCATACTGGTTGACAACCTTGTCGGAGAGCAACTGCTGCGGGTCATATATGCCTGCAATAGTCCCTTGCCACGCCTCACGAAATGCAAACAGTGCCTGTATGAGGGCAACATTCGACTCGGCAAACCGCTCAATGTCACGCTTTTTCTGCTCATGCCGTAGGAGCATGGGCAACTTGTCTTTAATATCATGCGGCTTTAGGTGTACCTTTTGCCCCTTAAACGATGCTTGGCATGACATATAATCAGTGACAACCTGTGCAAGGTCCCGCGTATTCCAGTCATCGCCCAATGACCAGCGTTGCTTTTCAGATTTTTGCACCCACGCATGATAGGCACGATATTTCTCATATTTCAACCGAAGCTGCCATGCACTCTGCTTTGTGCTGGGTGCAAAGATAGCGCGTATCATATCAAATAGCTCTGTCTCAACCTCTTGCTGCACCTCCTGCCCGGCTTGCTTCCACACCTGGAAAATGGGGTAAAACGCCTCGCGCAACGCATACTGCGCAATATAGCTATCAAGCTGATGCTTTGGCGGCAGATGTTCTAGCCCCTGCACAATGGTAGCCCACTCGGCCCGCGAAAGCTGTTGCCCGTCATACTTGGCCAGTTCAGTAGCCGCATCATCGCCCACGAGCACCACAGCCTCACTGGGCGTTGTCGTCTCTTGCCGCCCCAACACACGCCCGACCCGCCCAATACGTTGCGTCACCTCATCGCCAAAACGGGCATCGCACACCAAACGGTCTATGCTCTGGCGCAGCTTATCGGGACGCCCAAAGTTGTAGCCAATATCCACCGTGGGGGTGGCGAGTACCAAGCGCCCAACACGCTGCCGCTCTTGGCGCGTGGCAGGTCCAGTGATGCGCACCGGGTCTAACCCACGGCCACGCAACACGTGGTTGATGCGATTGATACGCGCAAGCGAACTGCTAATAATGGCGCTATCGAGTTCAGCGGCTGGCCATGCTGCGACTTCCTGCGCATGTTCCTCAACCCACTCATCAATCGCGCCGGCGGCAACTGTCATATGCAATGGTGTCAAGGTGGGCGTTGTTTCTAGCGTAGCGCTCTCCTCCGGTTCATTATCCGGCGCAATCAGCGTCCATGCCTGTTGCCCAAACACACGGTCTAGGTATTGATACACCTGTCTGCGTGGCGTGGCTGAAAGGAGGCACACTCTATTATTGGCTTGCATCTCAAAATAGCTCCAGAGCTTCCATAGCCCAAAGAAAAAGAGAAAACTGGCAAATTGCTTGCTATCGTAGTAGTGAAATTCGTCAATGACAATATAGCGAAATTTCTGGATAATTTCATGGAACATGTTGCGCTGGTCAAGCCGGCCATACTGAAAGTAGAGCGCCAAGTAGAAAATATCCGGGTTGGTGACAAGGATGTAGGGCTTGCGTTGTGCATCTGTTTGAAGTTTCAAGCATTCTTGAAACACAAGCGGATTTTGCAGCAGGCGCGTCATGCGGTCGCCGGCGCGTGGTGTGTGGGGTGCGCAGCCCTTCAAGGTTTTGGCATCAATAGCCACAACCGACATATCAAGGTCATTGCGCTCCACAAACGCCTTGATGTCGTCGCTATGTTGCCGCACAAGCTCATTGGTTGGCGCAATAACGAGAGCATTCCCCGGTTTGCGTTGCGGATGCAAGAGCCACAACAATGCTGCTTCTGTTTTGCCCGTGCCCGTCGGGTAGGTGTTCATCACCAGTGGGGCATTGGCGAGTGCGTTGTAGGTGCGCACCTGATGATAGAGTAACCGATGTTCATTTTTCCCACGGTAGTGTGGCACTGCGTTTGGTGGTGCAAGCTTTTCTGCATGGGCTTGCAGTGTTATGTTTGTCATACTTTTCATTCTCTCCTTTCAGTACTTGTAAGACAGGCAGGATGCCCGCACGTAGCACCGCCTACGCCACACAGCTTTGCCGCTCTGTGTGGCGCTTGAATGCCAGCCGGATCCGGCATCCTGCCGGTGCTACGCGGGACGGGCTAGAAGCCTATCCTACGCCTTTCACACCATTTCCTAGTACCATTAGGCAGGATGCCCGCCCTACGCTTTGGAACGTTCACACCTGATATTTGGCCTGCTTCCCGCGCTTTGGGAACTGTTGCAAGTTAAACTGCATACCACGTGGGAGCAACACATTTCCCTCCAACTCATAGCACGGCCCCTGCACTTGTGCAAAGCGCACTAATGGCACAGGCGCAACATTCAACAGATCGAAAGCCAACAATGACATATCGGCGGGCAAGTCGGGCGCAGCCAGCAAGAATGGCACTTCGCCCCCCGCATCTTGCTCACCGACAATCTGTATGGGGCGCACCTCAATGAGGTGGGCCTTGCTCATCCACTTGCCAAGGCGAATATAGCGCGGCAGTGGCAGTGATTGTTGCTCTTGGCTAATGATAAAAAATTGGGCTCTGTTGCCAATGGCGAGGGAGCGTGTGCGCCCAAACTGTGGGCGGTTTTCGGCTCCCTTTTTGTGCTTCTTGGCTGTGCTACTAAAGATATACCAGCTTTTGCTATCGCGTTCGGCCCAGCCGCCCGAAGGCGCAGTGACAAGTGTATTATTGCCCATAGCAGACCAGTAGCTATCGGCTTGGGTGTTGAACGATTCGAGGGTGTAATAGGTCTGGTCTTGCAGCGTTGCGGGTGTCACATACACCCCTTGCTCATTCAATGCTGCAAAGTCGTGCTGATAGTGCATGGTGCCATCGCTCGCATAGCGCACTGGAGCTAGACCAAGCGCATAGCACAATGCAAGGTGCCCAATGAATGGCTCAGTTTGATAGAGGTCGCTCACCTCGCGTGTGCTAAAAAAAGTTGTCTCCTTCAATTGTATGGTGCAACGGTATATATAGGGCATGTTTGCCTCCTCTCATTTGTTCCCAAGCAAAGATGCAACGGTGCAAAAGTTGTTTCCGTAGTCGGGTGCGACGCACTCCCAAAAGTGCGTCGCACCTTTCGTTGGTATCCCCCATTACGATGATCTTGTGTAGCCCGCATCCAAACGCGATAGCAGTGCGGCTACTTGCGACGGGTCGCCATATAAAGCGCCAATTTCGCGCACAAGGTCGTCTATTTCCTTGCCCGATAGCCACTCGACGCGCCCGATGACACGCTCGCGCAATGTCGTGGCTGCCTCGCATGCAGCTTCTTTGATAGTGGATATATGCACCGGGAAATCTTGCACGATACCGTCTGGGGTGCGCAATTGGTCATAGGTATGTTGCACCCATTCAAGGTTAGAGAATAGCTCACAGTCGCTAAATGCCACCATAGCGACATGATTGCGTATTTTGCCTATGCGCGATGAGATAGCGCCATAGCGTGTCGAGCGCAATATGTTGCCAAGGATATAGCGTAGCTCATCGGGCGTCACATCCTTCAGCGTTTCAATATCAAAAAACACCGTCTCTGGGCGCACATATTCATCTGTACCAATGCTGGCTGATGGTTTGCCCGTGGCAGGGTCGCGCATGGTGCTGTTGTCGTAGAGGGCGTTGAATTGGCGTGTGCCGACCACCTCGGTTGCGGGGTGGAGGCTAAACGCATCGTCGGTTATCACCCGCGAACGTTGTGCGCCACCGCCGCCTGCCGCAAAGCCGTAGACCATACAATCAACGCACTTTTCGCATGGGTTGTTGGTGTTGAGCGAGCATATTGCTGTTGCATCGGCATCTTTGCCCTTGTTCTTACCTTCCTTCTTATGTAAAAAGCCATGTTCGCGCAACACCTCGCGCCCCATACGCCGCTCTACTGCTGTCTGCTTGCGCTTGCTAATCACCACACGCTGGATGATCTCGCTATTGGTGTCGTTGCTGCCGGCATGCTTGCCTGCAAACACAAATTCTTTGTTGAGTGGCTCCCCGCTGCCCTCCGTGCGAAAAATCGCTTCTGACTCGACATGGCGCAGCAACAGAATGCTGACGAAGCGCCCATAGGGGCATGGGTCATAGTTCTTTACCAACCGGTCACGATACGTTTCTATGATACTCATAGTATTTACTCCTTCTCTCTGCTCTATTCAGGAAATAGTGTATCCTGCATATCCTCTTGCACATCCGTCTTGTCCGCTGTTTCTGCATCGTTGGTTGCTTCCACGTCATCACCAGCATCATTGTCGGTAGTTTTGGCTTTCCTTTTGTGTATTTGCTTGCGCATGTAGAAGTGAAATGCTGAACGCAATGTCTTTTCATGGTTCAGCAACCGTGCCTGCTTACCATTGTAGACACCTTCAAAGACATCATCAAAGAATACCTGTACAAACTCTTCGCACGCATCCGATAATGTGCGTCCAACGGTACGTTCCTCGTGTTGATATACCCGCTTGATATGGTCAAACAACTCTTGTGCTGCTGCTGCCCGCAATACGGGTTGATTGAGCTCGGTGCCAAGCAGATTCATTTTGCGCAATACCTCATCCATGCCGGACATCAATGAATGCCGCTCTAGCGACTTACCACGTATACCACCCTTCCACGCAATTTCTGCCAATCGCTGGAGGTGTACATCTAGTTCTTGCATCTCTCGTTCTCCTGTACTCATAGCCAATTCCCTCACGGTTTCAACAATTGCCTGCATAATCCAACCTTCTGACCCACTGGAGCCGGCCCGCTTTTCGGCCAGCTTCTCTGCCACATAGAAGACCTGGAGCGGATGCACGCCCATGGCTTGCACAAGCTTTATGGTTGGCTTCTCATTCATCGTCACCAACTGTCGCTGCAACTCGGCCAATAAACCAAGCTGCCGCCACAATGTTGGTAAGGTTCCTTCCTGTTGTGTTTGCTTGTCTTGGTAGTAGCTATAATCGTTCTGCCGTATCAACCCACGACTGCTTAACGGCGTGAGGTCAAAGTAGACATCGCCAAAGTCATCGCGTTCGAGTGGTGGAGTGACGGCAGTACTTACGAGCACCTTGCACCCAAAATGGCGTTGCAATAGCACGGCATAGTGAACAGCAAACAAAAATCGCTCGGTATCATTTTCGCCCACCGCGTTGATGGGGAATGTCATGATGCCACCAAGGGTTTCGCTATAGCGCGGCATGTATAGGCCATATGGTTGTGGCTTCTTCTCCTTGGTATGTCGTGTAAAGCGTAATGTCATACGTTCTTTATCAGTTGCGGCCATACGAATAGCCGCATCCACATCGCTCAACCGTAGCGCCTGCATTTCCTGGCCATCTGTCAGCCAGTCCTTGTCCACAATGTTTTGAACACTCTGCCGTATTCCCCGCACAAACGGCTCTGTTTGAAAGGAATAGGGGAATAGGTGTAGATACACAGTCTTTTCACCACGCACAGCGCGATAGTTGAGCTTCTCCACAAGGAATTGCATCTGGCAAATGCTGCATACGTTGCGCTTTGGTTCTCCTGGGCCTCCGCGCAGGCGGTTGGAGAAGACATTGACCTTGATGTCGTCACGCACATCGCCAGAAATCCACGGCGTTGTGGGCAAGGGTAGGCTACATTGCACACATTGCTTGTGTTTTTGCTTGACATAGTTCGGTAATGCATGCGCAAAGTCGTCTGGCTTGGCTGTTTGCCCACTCAGCACAAACACTAGGCGCACATACTGTTTGAGCACCTCAGCGCGTGGGTTTTCATGGGTTAGTTGCTGCATGAGCCGCGTCCCGTCCTCATATATCCGTGTACGTATGGTGTCATCTGGCATATCCTCGTTTGCTACGAGTGCATACGCTCGGTCTAAACGTGCATGAAACATGTCGTACATAGCCCGTCGTTCTGCGGCAATGTCGAGAAGGTCATACACATGCCCCCACGGGTCTGGCACAACATCGCCAAAATGCTCCTTGACAAAGATGTAGTAGCTACGTACTAGCTCGCCTATGCGCAAGCGCTCCGTTGTTTGTGGCACAGGGCCTGTCGTCTCTAGCAATGTCTCTAGGGCAGTGCGTACCTCGTCTGGCACTGGGTTGGCTTGCTTTTCTATGGTTTCACGCATGCGGCGGGTTGCATCGGTTGTGAGTTGCTCACGCTTATCGGCTTTGTACGGGCGCTTTTCTATCGTGGTTTCAACGACGCCAAAAAGTTTCTCAAACGGGATACCCAGGTCCAAACATTTGTGGTCTATGGTGATGCCCATATTGGCGGGTTTGATGAATTGCTCAAACCCTTTACTGTTCATTTCGTTGATGAACCCTGCGGCACGTGTGGCTATGGCGTCGAGCAATGCATCATCCACGGTTGGTATGCTGTTGCGTGGGCAAAGGTAGGCGGCGCCATCTGGGTAGATGAGCAGCGGCTCAAGACCATACCGCACATGCAGCTCTTCCATAGCGGCATTGTGGAGAATATTGGTGAAACTACCGCGCTGTTCGGCCACGCGATGGGTGACAAAGGTGTATTGCGTTGCGCTGATGGCGTTGAGCTCATCGAGAAAGTCGTTTTTGTGGCGCTGCTCGGCAAGTGTGTGCGAAAGGTCAACTTTATCTGCGGCACGCATGAGATGCACCAGTTCTTGCACCCGTTCGTGCTCCAGCCCATAACGGGGTGCTTTGCGCAGGTCTAGGGTTTCGTGCAATCCTCCGAACAAGCGACCGGATGTTTGGCGCATGAGGTGCATGCAGTCTATGAGATAGTCGGCATACTCTGGGAAGAAACGATGCAGTCCGACTTCGCGCAGCTTGGGTTCAACCCTTTCGCGTACCATCAAGTCTTCATACTTCACCTTATCGCCGTCAGGCACCATTTTGTTGATGTCGTGCAGCGTATAGGCGGTAAAGAGTACCTGGGTCTCAATGTCGCTCAGGCGAAGGAGCCGGCGCACCCGGTCGAGTACAAATATACCATTGAGGATGTGCGTGTAGAGCGATTTGCCGGCCTTCTCGCCATAGTGTATGGTGGCGCGATAGGGAAGCAATCCATTGTTGGCGACATACTCGATGTAATTTTTGATGGGTATGTCCTCATCGCGTGATATGCCCAACAAGAACTCAAACATATCGTTTGCAAGACCGTTGCTTTCTTCCTCATGTGTTGTGTTGGTAGTATCGTTAGGTTCTGTCACATTGGCCTCCTTAAAATCTATAAACAGTTGTTCCCTGCTATTTGGGTACCACGCATGGTAGTGAACTAAGCATGGTACCATTCCCGACAACCAAAGTCAGTATAGCATATGGTGCGGACACAATATGTCCGTTCGGTGATTTTCACCATGCATTTTGGGGCAATTTTGGGGCAATTTTTTGTGCTGGCACATTCGTAGCACGAGACTTGATTCGCATGCTATAATACACTGCATAGTGAAGAACGAGTCCAAAAATATGATAAAACCCATTTTGTGCCATAGTGTCATTGGCATATGCATTGCCATACTCCTTAGCTTGCCTGCATGTAGCATCCCCGCGCAACTGGGCGCAAACCCATCAGCACCTATGCCAACAGCTACTTGGTCGCCCACTGCCACACACACAGCGCCAGCCGAATCGCCCCAAAAAGTCATGCTTGGCTCACTCATCTCGCCCACACCAACCAGCGCCATGCCAGCAACCATACCATATACCTCATCGAGCCTAGCCGACCTATCCGAATCGGCATGGCAGACACAACCGCTTTCTGCAACTGGCACAACAGATGCCACGCCCACACCAGAGCTTCAACGCCCTAGCCCAAGCGCCACAGCGACAGCAACAGCCACGCCAAACCCACCAACAGCCACACCAATGCCCACGAGCACACCCGCAGCAGCACCCGACACACCACCGGGCTACATACACAACGGCTCCAATATACGCTACGAGCCACGGGTAGCACTTGAGACGCTCATAGGGCAGGCTTGCCCCGGCGACCAAGTCATTATTTTAGAACAAAGCGTAGAGTGGGTGCGCGTCTACATCACAAAGCAAGCTGCCGACTGTGTGCCAGAACGGGTAGCAGTTGGCACAGCAGGGTGGGTAAGCCGCGAAAACGTCACCGTGCTAGACTATACCCCGGCAACCCTGGCCCAGTGGCAAGCAATACCTAGTGGCCTACCATCTGTGCTGGTAGAAGAGGCTGTCAACGGCGATACGATTAGCGTCACGAAAAATGACAGTACCAATCGCGTGCGTCTTCTTGGTATTGATGCTCCCAATCTAGGGGCAGAACAAGGCACGTCTACGGAGTGTTTTGCGAGAGAAGCAGCAGCCAACGTACATGACGTAGCTGGAGGGCAAATGGTATTGTTGCAAGCAGACCCAAGCGCCGGAGAGGAAAATGCGGCTGGGCACCTCTTGCGCTACGTGTGGTTTCCCGATGGGCGCATGCTCAACCGTGACCTCATCTTGCAAGGCTACGCATTTGCAACCACAGATGAAATACGATACACCAATCAAGAGGTGTTTGAGCAAGCCGAAACCATAGCTCGTACCGAGCAGCGTGGCTTATGGTCTCCCGATACATGCAATGGAGTGCGTGAAACATCAGATGATACCCCAATCAGCAGAGAGCCAATCGTGCCCCAACGTCCCCCGGCAGACCTTGATACAAATGGTGATGGTATCGTCACATGTGAAGATTTTCTATCGCAAAACGATGCCAAGCGTGGACTAGACGCAGGATATACCGAACTGGATACCAACAACGATGGCATACCGTGTGAATATTTACCACCTGCTATTGTGCCGGCACCGCTGCCACCAACACAGCCAACACAGCCAACGATAACCCCATTGTTATCATCGCCTACTGTGGCACCTACATCGCAGCCAATGTGGGAAATACCGTAGCATGTCCCCCAGTATCATCAGTGATAGCGTTTTTGTGCTGAGAAAGTGCCGAAAGCTGTGCCTCGGAAGCACACCGACACGGACGGTCCTCGCAATGCAAACACGACGCGTGCAAAGCTCGCTCAGAACAGTTTCGTGTACATACATTCCGTGTCAGGAGCTTGAACAACCGTGTTTCGATAGAATCTAGTCGCAACGATAAACTTGCCATAGAGTCTTGAAGTGCTTCAGAGAGCAAAATAGTTTGTTTTGGCATTGTATTAACCTCCTCTGTTCCATGTTTGTTTCCTAGTAACGCAACAACATTGTTCAAGACTTTCATAGTATACGATATACAGATGAACATTTGAAGGTATTTTGGTGGGGATTTGGTGGAGAAACGGTTGTTTTTTCTCCACCGAACGAAAACCACTAGGCAGGGTGCGTATCATGACAAAAAAAGGAAAGAATTGGTATAATTGCAGTGTTGCATATGTTGAGTCTCTACAAAAGAGAGAAACGAGAGCATAGATATGGCGAACCGAGAGGAACGGTTATTTACAGGCGGGACAGTGGTTTTTTTTACTTGGCAAGCCGAAGAGGGTTGGCCTGTCGAACACGTATCACCTAATATTACCCAATTTGGCTATGAACCCGATGATTTTATCAGTGGACGAGTGCCATATAGTTCCATCATCCACCCAGACGATTGCGATAGGGTGGCCGCTGAGGTGCAGGCGTATAGTGCGTCAGGTGTGTTGTCATTTGAGCAAGACTATCGCATTGTGCGTCGTGATGGAGTGATACAATGGGTCTATGATTTTACGACTATCGTTCGAGATGAGCACAACACTATCACCCATTATGATGGGTATATCCTAGACATTACCGAACGCAAGAAGATGGAAGAAGCATTGTGCCAAAGCGAGGAGCGATTCCGTACTGTTGCCGACTTTACCTATGATTGGGAGTATTGGATTAGTCCGCAGGGAGACCTCATCTATGTATCGCCCTCATGTGAACGTATCACTGGCTATCATCCGCAGGCTTTCCAAGATAATCCTAGGTTGTTGGAATACATTATCCATTCAGATGATCGGTTGCGGATAATCCCACATTTTCACGAAGAGAATAGTTTAGCTCATGTCTACGAAACTGAATTTCGCATCATCTCATATACAGGCGATATACGTTGGATTGGGCATATATGCCAAGCGGTGCATGCTCCTGATGGGCGGTGGCTTGGCCGTCGTGCCAGCAACCGCGACATTACGCAACGCAAGCAGGCCGAAGAGGCGCTGCGCCAATCGTATGCTCAATTGGAAGAACGGGTAGCTCAACGCACTGCTGAGCTCAAGCAAACGGAGCAGCAGTTGCGCAAAGCCAACAGCAACTTGAAAACGCTCAGTGCATGCAACCAAGCCCTTATCCATGCGACGGATGAAAACCAATTGCTGCACAACATTTGCGACATCATTGTGCAGACTGGCGGCTATGCCATGGCTTGGGTAGGGTTTGCAGAACCAGAAGGAAAAAAACGTGTCTATCCGGTTGCTCAGGTTGGCGATACGACCGGCTACCTCGAATCGATCTACATTACATGGGACGAAACATCCTACGGTGCTGGCCCCACCGGCACGGCAATACGCACAGGACAACCTTGTGTTGTCAAAAATATTGAAACAGATGCCACCTACGCCCATTGGCGCGAACATGCCTGTCAACGCGGCTATGCCTCATCCATAGCTCTGCCTCTCATACACCAAGAAGAAAACCTGCATATTCCCGCACTGCTTGGCGCACTCAACATGTATGCACAAGACGTAGATGCATTTGGCGATACTGAAATAGCACTCCTTACAGAACTTGCTGCTGATGTGGTCTACGGTATCACGACGCTGCGGACAAGGGCCGAAAACCAACGTATGACAGCCCGTATTGTGACAATACTTGAAACGATTACGGATGGCTTTTTGACACTCGACACCGACTGGCGGTTTGTCTATGTCAATCGTGAAGCTGAACTAATCCTCAGAAAGCCACGCGAGGAGTTGATCGGGTACAATGTTTGGGAGAAATTCCCAGAAACGGTCAACTCTATCTTTTATACGCAGTATCACCAGGCAATGGATGAGCGCGTTGCTGTCACGTTTGAAACATTCTATACCCCATTGGGTATATGGCTTGAAGTTCGGGCATACCCTTCACAAGATGGGCTGTCGTCCTATTTCCGCGACATTACCGAACGCAAACAAGCCGAGCGAGAGTTGCAGCGTGTCAACCGTGCTCTCAAGACTCTCAGTGAGTGCAACCAGGTGTTGGTGCGTGCCGAAGATGAAACAGCATTATTGCACAATATCTGCCAAGGCATCGTCTATCGTGGTGGGTATCGCATGGCGTGGGTTGGCTTGGCCGAGTATGGCGGTGAGCAACGTGTGCTGCCAGTAGCGCAAGCAGGCTACGAGGAGCACTACTTGAAAACGATAAACATTTACTGGGAAGGTAAAAATCAAAGTTCAGCCCCAGCAGCTATAGCTCTTCGCACGAAGCAACCCGCTGTTGTGCGCGATATTTTGACAGACCCGACCTTCCCAGAATGGCGCGATGATGCACTAGCACGTGGCTACGCATCATGCATAGCCCTCCCTTTTACCTCCAATACGGATTCAGACCTTGCATCTATTGAGCCGTTTTCTGGCGCACTGGTTATCTATGCCCAAGAACAAGATGCCTTCGATGCCGCCGAAATAGACTTATTGACTGAACTTGCCAATGACCTAGCCTATGGTATGAGTACACTCCGTATGAGAGTGAGCGCACGCATAAACCACGAACGGTTACAGACCCTGTCACGCCGCATGGTAGAAATACAAGAAACAGAACGGCGCACGATTGCGCGTGAACTGCACGACGAAGTTGGGCAAGCATTGACAGGCCTACACCTGCTGCTTGAGATGATTAGCCGTTTCGAATGCAAAAACATTGGTACCAAACTGCAAGAAGCCCATGCCATTGTCAGTGACTTAATGAGCCGTGTGCGTGAATTATCGCTCAATCTGCGCCCGGCTATGCTTGACGATTTGGGGTTGCTCCCCACTTTGCGTTGGTTCTTCAATCGCTATACATCCCAAACCACTATTCGCGTCTTGTTTAAGCATACCGATATGCAACAACGGTTTGCTGCTGAAGTAGAAACGGTTGTCTATCGCCTAATACAGGAAGCCTTGACCAATGTGGCACGCTATGCGCAGGTCAATGAAGTCACTGTGCGGCTCTGGGGTGATGCAGAAGCACTTGGCCTACAAATAGAAGATGCGGGTATTGGCTTTGACCCAGATGTAGCCTTTGCCAGCAACACATCCAGCGGTTTAGCTGGTATGCAAGAGCGTGTGTTATTGCTCGGTGGCGAGATGACAATAGAATCTGCACCCGGCCAAGGAACCTGCATAGCAGTAGATGTACCACTCTTGCCTGAACCTTGAATGCGCAAAGACATGTCATGAACAATAGATGATGTGTGACGATTGTAACTACGTGTTTTTAGCACAAAAACTACGTATATGTACGGATAGTCTTCTGTACACACCCGTGTTATGCTGAGTGTGCAAAATTACATACCAGAAAAGATTATCCTTGAGCATTGAAAACACGAGAAGTTACCATGCATTCAATCTTAATACTCGAATCAAACCTATACTTTCGTCAGATTGCCACACGCCTTCTACAAGACTACTACAGTAGTGAGTTGAGCGTTGTGAGCGCATCCCTAAGCTACGAACATGCACTCCACCTCATCCAAAAAATACGGCCACACACCATCTTATTAGACCTTGATCAACAGTGCCAAACTAGCCTACACCTTATCACCGAAATCAATACTATTTTGCCAAGTGTCGGTATTATTGCGCTAGGTTCTATTGACCTAGAAGCCTACCGTGTGGCTGCACAAGAGGCTGGCGCAGATGTGTTCGTTGTCAAAAGCCAGTTGAACAACGATCTTCTCCCCGCCATTCACGCTATAACGGGACTCAAAGTAAAAATCCACAACCGGACCCCCTATGAATAACTCCCCTATTCCCTATTCCCTATCCCCTGACACCTATCCCCTGACATCTATGGAACTTTTTGAACCCCAAGCACGTCTACCCTGTAGAAAGAACGTAGAGAGATGCAGATGCATCTTGTCAAAAACACAAGGAGGTTAGTGTGACACAGCGAATTTCTATTCTTATTGGAACAGTAGCAAGTGCATTGCTTATCGTGGTAGCGTTATTTGTAGCCGCACCCCAATGGCAATCTACCGCAGCGCAAGCCCAATCTGATACAGCGGCAGGAGTACGCCAAGTAACGGTTGTTGGTCAAGGTGAAGTAAAAGGTGCCCCGGACACAGCCCACGTGCAAATTGGTGTCGAGACAGAAGCCAAGACAGCCAGTGAAGCCCTAGAAGAAAATAATGTGAAAGCAACGCAGATCATTTCGCAACTGAAAGAATTAGCCGTTGAAGAGAAGGACATTCAAACGAGCAACTTTTCCATCCATGCCAAGTATGATGAAAAAGGCCGCAAAGTGACCGGCTATCAAGTAAACAACACGGTTGGTGTGACTATTCGCAACCTTGACCAAGCCGGAACGTTGCTTGATGAAGTAGTCAAAGTCGGTGCAAACAATATCTATGGCATTCAATTTAGCGTAGATGACCCAACCACCCTGCTAGAAGAAGCCCGCACCAAAGCGATGGAAAATGCCCGAACAAAAGCCTCGCAATTGGCACAAAGTGCCGAAGCCAGCCTCGGCGATGCCCTGTATATCACCGAAAACATCGGCTCACAGCCACCTAGCCCCAGGCCCATGATGGCACGTGGATTAGGCGAACAGGAAATGAACGATGCGTCTGTTCCCATGCAACCGGGCGAGCAAACCTTCAGCTTGCACGTGCAAGTAACATACGAATTGCGCTAGGGTACCCTAGGTAAATGAATGACAGGCATCCTGCCTGTCCTTGTTCCACATTATCCCGCGTAGCACCGGCTTCTAGCCGGATTCGGCAGGGTGCCGATGCTACGCGGGATAGGCTTCTAGCCTATCCGACACATTTCTTTCGTAGCAGTAGGCTACCTCTATGCCTCTTCATCGCCAGCTTCATACAATTTGTCGGCAACGTGGATGAAAAAGTCCGGGTCTGTTTCTTGGTATGTTTCCTTGAAATCACCATATGTCTTGACGCGCTGGAAACCCACTTCCAACATCAATTGGCGTACATAATTCTTGCGCAACGGGAACATATTGAGGTGATACACGGTACCATCGGGGAACTCATACCGAAACCGTGCCAACCCATCATCTACATGTTCGGGGTACGCCCGCACATCTTCACCACAATAATAATAGGTATGGCTCGGCATCTTTTCGAGGTCAAGAATAGCATCATAATTACGCTGGTCCATCAACAGCACGCCATTGTAGTTGAGCATCGTATAAAATTCAGCGAGGCAACGGCGACGATCACGCTCGTGGAAAAGGTGCGTGAATGAATTGCCTAGACACACCACCGCATCAAACTGCCCATGCACATCACGGTCGAGCCAGCGCCAGTCTCCATTTATTGTGCGCAACACAAATCCGTGATTTCTTGCATTCTGAAATGCTTTCACCAACATCTCCGGGCTTCCGTCTAAGCTTGTCACCTGAAAGCCAGCCTTAAGGAGTTGGATAGAATGAAACCCGGTGCCTGTTGCCACATCGAGCACTGTCTCTACCCCATGCTCTTTCAAGACGCGAATGAAGAAATCCCCTTCACTGGCTGCACGTGCTTCCCAATCAATCAACGAGTCCCACTTCTCTACAAACGTTTGGATATACTCTTCCTTATAGTGGTCTGTGTCACGAACTTTAAGGGGATCATCCCCATATACCTGTACTTCTCTTGGCATACGTGCCTCTCCTTACTTTAGCTAGTCAATGCCCAGGAGATTATCCTGCGCACATCCTTACCTATACGTCACTTCTTCAATACATATCAGAGTGCGTCAGCAGAAACCTACCCGCGAAAGTGCAAAATGCCCCAACTCAGATAGCCTTTTTGCCCGCCTTCAACCCAATGACCAAGCCCAGTAATCATACGGTCAACATAGTCTTTCGAGACGTTCGCAACAATCTCATCGTAGCGACTTTGCAGTTCTTGGCGAACACGCCCATAATGTATGGGTAAGTACTCCGACAAATCCACCATATGCAATTCCTCAAAGCCGAGTTCTTTTGCCACCTGCCGATAGAACGCAAATGAACCAAGCGAATCAAGGTGAATACGATTTAGGATAGGCTGCAACACTCCTTCAGGGCACGTATCACTTTGCATAGGGTCGGTAAAGATAAACTGCCCACTAGGTTTGAGTACGCGGCGAACCTCTTCGAACACGCGACGGCGGTTGCCACTATGCAAAATAGCATCCTGTGACCAGACCACATCAAACGAGTCTTCGGTGTAGGGTATATCTTCAAAACTGCCATCTATCACTTCAATGAGGTGGTCTAGCTTGCGCTCTTGGTTCAACTGGCGATTGCGCATATTTTGTGCCTCACTCAAATTGAGGCAACACACAAAACAGCCAGATTTCTCGGCCAAATACCGGGCTGAGCCTCCATAGCCAGCACCAATATCAATCACGCGGGTTTCTTTACTGATTCCTTCAAGAAGGTTAGCCATACGCTCCACAGTACGCTGGCTTGCATCATAAATAGATTCGTCTGGAGTATTGTAGAGACCGATATGAATATCCTCACCACCCCAGATAGTGGCATAAAAACGGTCTGCATCTGAACTATTGTAGTAGTCCTGGGCTGTCTTCACAACTTCTGAATACGAGGTACTCATTGTGCTCCTTTTCTCTATGGCTTATAGCAAATAGGCTCTACCGCACCCCTGGTATATGCACCACAATGGCTTGCAACAACCATCAAAGGTATCTGCTCTTGTCTTGGGCTACGCAATGCATACCCATAGTGCATGTCTGTCTAGCAGTAGAGCTATCGCACATCAATCGTCGCAACGCATTGAACAAGGTAGTGCCATATATGCCATCGTATTGTTTTGTTCGCACAGGGGATTGAAACAGCACAACACAAGCCAACCACATAGTGCTGACTTGTTCAGCCAAATCCTATTATCTTGTCTAGCCATATATCCTGCGCACACGTAAACCCTTGGGGCAGATGGAACACCGTCATGCTCCGCGACGTTCTCAGATGTGCCACAGGTCCCCCTCCCCCTGGTTGGCTAGATTCGACTTTTCGGAGGGTGAGAAAAACCATTCACACCATACCTTCTCAAGAGTGCAGGAACAACATGCTTGTAAGCATCTTACACGTGTATGGTGTACACAATGAGCGTTCACACTCTCTTGCGCCATGTTGTACCCAAACTATTGAGAAGTTACGTTGCCCTACTATACCCCGTAATCAGGTAAATTGCAAGTAGGGGCACAGGTGGTATAAACTGAAGTATACCTAGCTTCCCATCAAGCCTTGCGATTCAAGCCAGTGGCGGAGATAGGACATGCCAGCAATCAGTATCACCGTCGGAATCAGGGCAATTGTGGCCGGTTTTGCCAGTTCAGATAGGTAGATAATAGAGGCATCATACCCCATAAACAGGCTCATGAGGATAAGAAAGACAAAAAAGATGACGGCTATCATGCCAACAAACGCGAGGATGGCCAGCGGCCAAGCCATAAAACTCAGGTTGCTATAGATCGCAGCGAGAAGGAGAAAATTGATGCCGAGCAAACCCGCAAACTCAAGCCAATTGCGTATCACGGGTTGTGTATCATCTACATTTTTGCGCAGCGACAAATTGAGCATGATCAGAATAAGCACCCCGATACCCATACCTAGCCCAATACCCGTCACAACACGGAGGTCATTGCGCGACTGGTAGAGTGGTTGCAAGCCCATTTCGTTTACCATAGAGTTGATGCCATCAACGCCGATAAAAGCCACAAAGAGTATCAGCGTTATCGTAATGGGCCATGGCGGGATTCTTCCAGCGCGACCACGGCCAAGCGCCCACATATAGGCTAAGGTAAAGAGCATGCTGATATAGATGCCGCTACAGCGTGCGCAAATAGGAAAGGTCAACCCTCCCATAGTAATGTTGTGTTGCTGTGCACACATCCCTTGGAGCACAACAGACATCTTCTGCTCCAAAGGCATGCCCGGTGTGAGCAACAACCCAAGCAGCAACACTCCCATGGCAGCAAGAAAGGCATACCGCCAAGGGCGTTCACGGTCGGCCCGCTCTTGGTATTCGCGCTCCATATACAGGCGTTCTTCTTCACGCCGTAGCGCGATATGCCGTTGTGCTAATTCCAAAATTTCGTCAGGTGTTTTTTCTGTCATAGGCTATAGATAGAGAGTAAGGTTTATATTATGTATATCATACCTTGTACATCATGGACTATCATACTCGTGACACCCATTATACCGCAACTCGCTTCATTTTGGGTTGCACCTTGGGGCGGTATATTACACAACTTAAACTAGTATAAATGATATAACTACATCTTTCAAGTCTCCTAAGACCTAAACGATAGCTTTTGGAAAGTCAACGGTAGTCACATGATAGGTTTTGACAGTAAAATATGCCCGATTGGAGTCGCATACATGCTACAATGGCTCAGGACATGAGCTACAGCACAACGACGTATGTACTACCAAAGAAATGATAAATCCGTGTGGCAACAACAGTTCAAAATGGTGCAGATGGTAAGATGCCAAAATGGGTAGCTCAGATATGTAGGGTTCATTCATACCTAATGTATATAATACATATGAAAGCGAGGAATGCCAAGAGCATGGGAACAAAAAGCTCACGACTGCAAGGATTTTATCAACTCGATCCCAACTCACGACTGAACGCTGTCAAATCGTTCGATGGATTGCAAGATGCCGACATACTCACATTGCGTGGGGGTGACACTATTCTCAACATTGAACGCGCAGACAAGATGATAGAAAACGTTATCGGCACATTTAGCTTGCCGATGGGGGTTGCAACAAACTTTCGTATCAATGGACGTGATGTGCTCATACCAATGGTTGTCGAAGAGCCATCTATCGTAGCCGGAGCCAGCTATGCAGCCAAATTGGTGCGTGCTGGTGGTGGCTTTGAAGCCAGTAGCACCGAATCATTGATGATAGGGCAAATACAATTAACTGGCATCGCAGATCCGCAAGCAGCCCAGAGCCTTATCCTCTGGAACAAGGACGAAATCCTAAACCTCGCCAATGCCCAAAGCCGTAGCCTTGTGGCATATGGCGGTGGCGCACGTGATGTAGAAATCAACATGTTCCCCGATAGCCCTATGGGGCCAATGCTTATTGTGCATCTCATTATAGATTGTCTTGACGCAATGGGGGCCAACGCAATCAACAGCATGTGTGAAGCGGTTGCCCCGCTGCTTGAGCAGATTACTGGTGGGCGTGCATTCTTACGCATCCTTTCCAACCTGAGCGACCGCCGACTAGCGCGTGCGCGAGCATTCGTGCCCACATCGGCCCTTGCACGCGATGGTATGAGCGGCGACGAAGTAGCCGAAGGCATCATGTGGGCCTATGCATTTGCAGCAGTTGACCCCTACCGTGCCACAACCCACAACAAAGGCATATTAAATGGCATAGACCCTGTGATTATCGCCACCGGCAACGACTGGCGTGCTATAGAAGCAGGCGCACATGCCTATGCATCACGCAATGGCACGTACACATCGTTGAGCACATGGGAACGCGACGCCGAAGGTAATCTCATAGGAACACTCGAAATGCCTATGGCTGTCGGTATCGTCGGGGGGGCTACCAAGGTACACCCAGCCGCCCAAACCGCCCTCAAGTTGCTCAACGTGTACCATGCACATGAGCTTGCCGAAATCTGTGTCTGTGCAGGGTTGGCAAACAACCTTGCTGCTATGCGTGCTCTTGCCACTGAAGGCATTCAGCGGGGGCATATGGGGTTGCATGCGCGTCAAGTTGCCATGGCAGCAGGCGCTACCGGTACATTGGTAGATGAAGTTGCTCGCCGCATGGTCGAGGAACGTACTATCAAGCCTGCACGCGCCAAAGAATGGTTAGATTATCTCCAAGAACACCCAGAAGGAGTCGTACTATTATGATACAACCCAACCGCCCAGTAGGGGTGCTAGGGTACGGGGCATATGTACCCCGTTATCGTATTGCCGGCAAAGAAATAGCCCGTGTCTGGACAGACGGGCAGAGTGGTGTGCCGGTACAAGCCAAAAGTGTGCCTGGCCCAGATGAAGATACCATTACCATGTCTATTGAAGCATCGCGCCATGCCCTTGCACGCGCAGCATTGCCGGCCAGCAAGCTTGGTGCTGTGTGGGTAGGTAGCGAAAGCCCACCCTATAGTGTAAAATCAAGTGGGACCATTGTTTCAGAAGCAATTGGTACAACCCCATGGATAAGTGCCGCCGATTGGGAATTTGCATGCAAAGCTGGAAGTGAAGCCCTTACCGCCGGCATTGGCATGGTTGGGAGCGGGATGCTTGATTATGTTTTAGCTATTGGCGCTGATACGGCCCAAGGACGCCCCGGAGATGCACTCGAATATACAGCCTCGGCTGGTGCAGCCGCTATGATTCTCGGCCCAGCTGAAGAATCCTTGGCTACCTTAGAAGCCACCGTTTCATACGTCACTGATACACCCGATTTCTATCGCCGTTCAGACCGTCCCTATCCCGTCCATGGGCAGCGGTTTACTGGCGAACCGGCCTACTTTCACCATGTACGCAGTGCAGCCACACGCCTACTTGACGACTTAGGGCGCACACCACAAGATTATACCTACGCCGTCTTTCACCAACCCAACGCCAAATTTCCACAATCGGTTGCCAAACAGTTGGGCTTCAGTGATGAGCAAATAGCGCCCGGATTGTTAGCACCACAGATTGGCAACACCTACTCAGCCATCGTGTTGCTAGGCCTCTGTGCGGTACTCGATGTGGCTAAACCCGGCGACACCATCTTCTTAACGACCTATGGTAGTGGTGCTGGTAGTGATGCGTATTCGCTTGTCGTACACGAATCGCTACTTGAACGCCGCGACCGCGCACCACATACAGCAGCATTCCTGTCGCGTCAAGAATATATTGACTACGCGCTCTATGTGAAATGGCGCAATGAACTGGTACTAGGATAAAGGAACCGTAAAGCTAGTAATGTCGGTGCCTGAGTATATCGTAAGGCACCGAGTAAAGGGATAGAAATAACAGGATGCACATGAAAGATGTCTTTATTGTTGGTGCTGGCACGACACCAGTTGGCGAACACTATACCTGCTCGTTGACAGATTTGGCACTAGAAGCCTTGCGAAATGCCTACACGCAAACCAACCCACGCATAGACCCATCGCACACTGGTGCGCTCTATGTCGCCAATGCTATGGGGCAACCGTTAGCAGGGCAAGCACACCTAGGATCGGCCCTTGCTACTGCTGCCGGATTTGATGGCATACCAGCTATGCGCATAGAAGCTGGGGGTGCTAGTGGCGGTGTCGCTCTCCATGAAGCAGCCATGGCCGTTGCGCATGGGGTTTACGATTTGGTTGCTGTCTTGGGTATTGAAAAAGTAACCGATAAATTGCAGGCAGCCCAAGAAGCCGCTATCTGTACCTTTTTAGATTCTGATTTTGAAGGAGACCACGGAGTTACTCTCACTGCACAATGGGCTATGTTGATGCGACGTTATATGCACGAATATGGGTACGAAGCTGAAGCCTTTGCACCCTTCCCTGTCAATGCGCATACCAACGGCATGAAAAATCCGGGCGCACTCTATCGTTTTCCCATGAATGCCAGCAAATATAACAAAGCTGCTCAAATAGCCTCACCGCTTAACATGTTTGACTGCTCAACCCTAGCCGATGGAGCCGCTGCCGTGCTTCTCGCATCCGAAGGGTTAGCTCGTGAAATCAATGGGCAGTGTGTCCGCATAGCGGCGAATGCTCTCGCTACAGGAACCCTAGCACTCCATGACCGCCACGACATCCTATGGTTACACACAGCCCATCGTAGCGCTATGAGTGCATTGCATCAAGCGAAAGTAACACACGCCGATGTTGATGTGCTGGATGTGACAGACCCACATGGCATTACCGCAGCCTTAGCTCTCGAAGCAAGTGGCTTTTTCGAGCGAGGGACAGCACCCCGCCATGCTGCTGAAGGGGCAATTGCTCCCGGTGGAGCGACACCACTTGCAACCGCAGGTGGCTATAAGTCGCGTGGCGACGTTGGTGGAGCCAATGGCGTGTATCAAGTGGTTGAATTGGTGCAGCAACTCCGTGGTGATGCACCGGTGCAAGTTGTAGGAGCACGAGTTGCGTTTGCACAATGTCTTGGTGGCATTGATGCAACAGCAGTAACGCATATTCTAGTAAAGGACTAACGAAATCATGCATCTCGCAAAACACTGGCGTCAAAAGCCAACCTACTATCGCATGGAAGGGCAACGCCACACGACAACAGGTGAAATCCGTTTTCCACCTCGGTCGGCGACCATTGATGAAGACCCAGATGTCTGGGAACCATTTGTATTGAGTGGCCAGGGTGAAATCTACAGTTTCTCCGTTATACGCCAAGCACCCACGGGCTTTGAGCATGCTGCTCCCTACCCGGTTGCCATTATTCAACTTATCGAAGGACCCCTCATCACAGCCCAATTGACTGACTGCGCTGAGCAAGACATCTCTATCGGCATGCCAGTTGAGATGGTGACACGCCGTTTGAAAGATACGGGCAAAGATGGCGTGTTGCTCTATGGGTATAAATTTCGTCCTGTGTTGAGATAACCGATGGGCAGGAACGTCAAACGTGAGACCGTGAGAAAAAAAGAACCGAAAATTGCGAGAAAGAAACCCAGAACAGGCACAGGCCTGTTCTACAAACCACCAAGACAGCTCGCAGCATTGCAGCGTACAGCAAAGAAGTGCATGTTCCTTTTTTTATAGCTTTGCGTCTTTGCGCGAGGTTTCAAGTAAAGCGGTGTCACGTTTGGCGCATTAAGGTTGTGAACGGAGCCATTCCATAGCCTTGTCAGTATTGTCAAAATAGTGAGTCAATAAACTTGCTCCCTCAACTTTGGTCATAATTCTATCTACTGACCACTTGGCGATGATATTTTCAGGCACGATGATAGCCATATACTGCAAACTCGAATTGATCGCCCGTGGAAACCAATCTTCGTTTGACCACTGCTGGTCTTCTTGTGTCACAACACCCAGCTTGCGCAGGTCAGCCAACCATCTCTTCGCGTGTTTTTCTTCGACGAGCTTCAGTCCTGTATCCAACCCCTTGCGAAAACTTTCGCCCTCAACAAACTTTTTCCACTGCATAACCACACACTGAATACTTGCATCCCATTGAATAGTCAGATACGATTCATCAAAATAAACCATTTGGTGTCATCCTTTCTTGCGAGTAGCCATAAATCGTTGAGGTAGTCGTCTAGTATGTTCCCAAACACTCTATGGAGTATACGCTAACCTACAATGTCACGTCAAATAGGCAAACCTATAGATGGTATACTACCACAGTACCAGTGTGTGGGTACACACAACGTACCACGCTTGGTATACTACCCAGCAGGCACGTCATTGAGAGAGGTTTCGCGGAGAACACACCCTTTTGAGAGTCCCAAACGAAAGAGAAGGACATCTCATGCAAAAGAAACTCGTCAATCACCGGAATGGGAGAGATGGCGTAGCGCTCTCCCTCCGGTTTTTACTCCGGCTTGCAAATGTGCTCTTACATCATTGGGCGCAACACACCTACCACGCGGCCATGGATGCGTACATTATGGGGGGCAACAAAGCGTGGTTCAAGCGTGCTATTGGCAGGTTGCAACCGGATTTTGTCGCCTTCGTGATAAAATTTCTTGAGCGTGACTGCGTTTTCTTCAGTTAGGCGGACTGCAACCATATCGCCATTATCGGCGGTTTCTTGGTAGCGTATGAGCACAATATCGCCATCGTCAATCAAGGCATCAATCATTGAGTGCCCACGTATACGCAACGCATAAATATCCTTCAACTTATTGTGTGGGACCATTTCGGCCGGCACATCAACCATTTCGCGGTTGCTGTCGCTTGTATCTTCTGGGTTGGGCAATGGATCACCAGCAGTAATTGTTCCCAACAGTGGCACTTGATAGGCGTGTGATGCAACAGCGGCATGAGGTTGAGTATTGTTATCTACGAGTCTAATACCGCGTGATATTTTCCCTTCACGGTCAAGCTTACCCTTTTCTTGCAGCGCTTTTAAGTTATATGCCACAACCGATGTAGATGAAATGTTCAGATTGAGTTGAATATCCCGTATAGATGGCGAATAGCCGTTCTCCTGGATAAAATTCTGGATATAGTTTAGAATGTTTTCTTGTCGTGTTGACAAAATATTCGATGAACGCATAATAGTGTATCCTTCCGTCACCTGGGGCTTGCCCAGGGAACATCATACCATTTCAATATATATGCTATTATTGTTCCAGCAGATGACCTGTTAGAACTTTTGTAGCAGTTTCATTATAGGAAAAAACACTTGTGCTGTCAAGTGGAAAGCCAATCCTGCAAAATATTGAAAGCGAAAGCTAAGATAGTCAAAAAGAGGAGCCAAAAAATGGATAGCCAACCGATGGATATACCCAAATACCCCGACATACGGCCACGTCTTGTGGCTGTTCTTGCTCATCCCGACGACGAATCGTTTGGTATGGGTGGCACACTGGCCTGGTATGCCGAGTGTGGAGCCATGGTTTCCCTCGTATGTGCCACACGTGGCGAAGCCGGTGAGGTAGACCAAGAACATCTTAGCGGTTATCATTCTATAGCCGAACTGCGTGTGGATGAACTGAACTGCGCCGCCAAAGCACTTGGGTTGAGCGGGGTTTATCTCCTCAATTACCGTGACTCTGGTATGGCAGGTTCGCCCGACAATCACCACTCGCAAGCGCTTGCTGCGGCACCTCTTGATGACGTAGCCGCTCAAGTTACCCACTACCTCCGGCTGCTTCGTCCACACATCGTGCTCACCTTTGACCCTATTGGTGGCTACCGTCACCCTGATCACATTGCTATACAACGTGCAACGGTACACGCCTTTCATGCCGCTGGTCAAGCAGATGCCTACCCAGACCCCGATGGCTTAGCACCCTATCAACCCCAAAAACTCTACTTTCACACCTTCTCACGTGGGGCTTTGCGTCTCATCGTGCGCCTAATGCCACTTTTTGGCAAAGACCCAAAAAAGTTTGGGCGCAACGGCGATATAGACATCGCATCAATTGCACAAGAAGAATTTCCCATTCATGCCCGCATAGATTATCTGCCAGTCGAATCGCGTAAAAACAACGCCGGGCGCTGTCATGCCAGCCAAGGTGGTGCTTCATCTCTCGTGCGTGGTCTATTTGGCTTCATCTTCCGTCTCACCGGGGATGCAGGCCGAGACTCGTTTATGCGTGCATATCCACCACCGACACCCAACCTCCTTGAACACGATTTGTGTGCTGGCATCCACATAGAACCATGAGTACTTAGGAAGTATTGTTGCAACAAGAGCGCTTTTGGTTTCGTCCAAGCGATGTATACGAGGTCAAGCCGTAGCACTGGAATTTTGCCGTACTCGTAAAAAGGAACGCTGATGAGCTGATGAAAGGAGGAATGAGCCAATGGGATTACTCATTGGATTGCTGTTTGGAGCACTAGCCGGATGGGCCGCAGGTAAAATTATGGGCACCGGACGTCGAGGCTGCATTAGCAACATCGTACTTGGCGTTGCTGGCGCATTCTTGGGGGGAATGCTCTTTGGTAATGGATTCAGTTTAGATTTTAGCTTGCGCAGCTTCTTGGTAGCTGTAATTGGTGCAGTCATCTTAATAGCCTTGGGGGAAGCCATACGCAGACGCAAACGAGGTTGACTTCATGAGAACGAGGAGCGTATATCAATGGAACAAATAGCACACTATCGTGGTGCATTGCTTGGGTTAGCAACCGGTGATGCTGTTGGTACAACACTTGAATTTCACAAGCCGGGTTCATTTACCCCCATTGACGACATGGTTGGTGGGGGTCCTTTCGACTTGGAGCCTGGTGAATGGACAGACGATACCACCATGGCCCTTTGCCTCGCCGAGAGTTTTGTAGAACAGCGAACTTTCGACCCACACGACCACATGCAGCGTTACGTAAGATGGATGCGCGAAGGCTACAACTCAGTCAAAGGCTACTGCTTCGACATTGGCGGAACTACATCCACAGCCCTGCGTGCATTTGAATCGACAAGCGACCCCTACTCGGGACCAACATCGCCCCACTCAGCCGGCAACGGCTCCATCATGCGTCTAGCTCCTGTACCGCTTTTCTATGCATGCAATGCCCGTCAAGCCATCGAAAAAGCCGGCGAAAGCTCCCGCACAACCCATGGCGCAGCAACCGCTATAGATGCATGTCGTTATATGGGCGCACTCATTGTTGGTGCTATCAATGGGGTGAGCAAAGAAGAATTGTTATCGGAACGCTACTGCCCAGTTCCCGGCTACTGGTCAGAATATCCCCTGGACCCTGCCATTGATGAAATTGCTGCTGGCTCATTCAAGCACAAACAGCCCCCAGACATCATCGGCACCGGCTATGTTGTCAAATCGCTTGAGGCTGCACTTTGGGCATTTTATAACACTACAACATATCGTGAAGGGTGTCTATTGGCTGTCAACCTTGGCAACGATGCCGACACAACCGGTGCAGTATATGGGCAAATAGCCGGCGCATTTTATGGAGAACACGGCATACCAGAAGCATGGCTAAACAAACTCGCCATGCGTGAAAAAATCGTGTGGCTGGCTGAACAATTGTTTGCCCGACGACCACAGGCATAATGTAGCGTTGGTTTCTCTAGTGGTTTCCTAGCACAAGCTTGTACACACACAACGCATGTTGTGCTATACTTAGGCACGAACAATTACTGGCAAGCACGGTACCTGAGCATACCAACGGCATAAGCCAAAAGCGTAGTGCCTGAGCATGCCGAAGGCACCGCACAAATGGAGAGAGTTATGCGTACCAAACCTACGCATCGTGTTGTGATAACTGGCATGGGAGCTATTTCGCCCCTAGGAACCTCGGTAACTGCTACATGGGATGGCCTGATACATGGTCGTTCAGGCATAGATTATATAACTCGCTTCGACATAACCAATTTTCCCTATGTCATCGGTGGTGAAGTGAGAGATTTTGACCCACGCGACCACATGGATGCGAAGGCTGCCCGTCGCATGGGGCGTTTTTCGCAGTTTGCCGTAGCCGCATCTGGTGAAGCATTGCGCGATAGTGAGTTAGACCTAGCCACCGTTGACCGTACCCGCTTTGCCATAGATATTGGCACAGGTCTTGGTGGGTCGGCAGTGACAGAAGAAGAGACCATCGCTTTTGAGAAAAAAGGGCGCAAAAAGCTCAGCTCCCCCCTTTACCTCACTATCTATATTGCAAACATGGCCGCATGTCAAGTAGCTATCACTTACGGTTTGCATGGCCCTACCAACGCGCCCATTGCTGCTTGTGCTAGTGGCACACATGCTATTGGCGAAGCAGCCCGTATGATACACCATGGCGAAGCAGATATAGCTTTAGCAGGTGGCACAGATGCTGTCGTCACCGCCATTAACACCATGGCATTCGGTGTGATAGGAGCAATTGCCCCCCCCGGTGATGACCCCAAAAAAGCCATCCGTCCCTTTGATGCGAACCGAAATGGCACCGCTGGCAGTGAGGGGTGCGGCATCGTTGTCTTAGAACAACTTGAGCATGCCATCAAACGGAATGCGAAGATATACGCTGAAATAGCGGGCTTTGCTACGACCGAAGACGCGTATCATGTTACTGCTCCAGATCCAGAAGCAACCTACACGAGCATTGCCATGAGCCGTGCCATTGAAGATGCAGAGTTGGCACCCGAAGATGTTGACTATATCAGTGCCCATGCCACTGGCACACCGATGAACGATGAAGCTGAGACATTGGCCATCAAAAAGGCCCTCGGCGACCATGCCTACCATGTACCTATCAGCGGCATCAAATCTATGCTTGGGCACACCGCCGGCGCTTCTGGCGCACTCGCAGTCGTAGGGTGTGCCAAAACCATTGAAACCGGTATCGTTCCGCCGACTATCAACTATGAAACCCCAGACCCGACATGTGACCTTGATTATGTGCCCAACACAGCCCGCGAAATGAAGGTGGATGTGGCTATAGCCAATGCATTTGGGTTTGGCGGGCAAAATGCAGTTGTGGTGCTACAACGGTTTGATACCTAAAAGCCCAAGGCACAATGTGCTGTTTGTACATGCATCCATGCCATGGCATTTTGTGCTACCATAAGCCGGTGTGGTGATACTGTTTCACCACACCGCAGACCGATATACCTAGGTGGTAGGCAGTTTGATGCCGTTATCTGGCACCAGACTTCTCATTTTTTCCATGTTGCGGTATAATAGACGACAATAGTATTGGTTCATATTTCAACAATGGCATACATTCCTGTGTCGAATGTGAACTCGTACATGCATACGTATAGGATGCCGGAGTGGCGGAATGGCAGACGCGACGGTCTTAAAAACCGTTGGGGGAAACCCCGTACGGGTTCGACTCCCGTCTCCGGCACCACAAGACAGCTCGCACCCTTCGAGCGTACCAGCAAAGAATTGCATATTCCTTTTTTATAGCTTTGCGTTCTTTGCGGCTTGGCGCGAGGTCTTAATTAAAAAAGAAGCAATAATCGTCAACCATAGAACTATGGATATTTGCAGACCCCCGTACATATCCCCTGAGCCTCTTTTTCGCCGTATTCAGCTTGAGAGCATTGTCCCACGTGCTTGGATGATAGCGCAAATTGATGACTTTCTCTATGACAATGACCGAGGGTATTTTTTTCTGGAAGCTGATGCAGGTTTAGGGAAAACCAGTTTTCTGGCCCACTTAGTGCAAGAACGTGGGTATATACATCTCTTTGTGGAGCAAGCGCGGGGTTTGAACAACGTTGCGAAGGGGTTGCGCAGTTTGGCTACCCAAATTGTGCGCCGATGGAATTTATACCCCTATTTTGCAGAGGATGTGTTACCCATCGTTGCAGTTCGTCCAGGTTTTTTGCAGCGGCTTTTGTATATGGCGGCGCAACAACGCGACCACGTAGACCCCAATGTGCCTATTGTATTGGTGATAGATAGCTTGGACGAGGCCGGTACCTTCCTCGGCCAAAATATCTTGGGATTACCTCAGTTGTTGCCCAAAGGTGTCTATATTATCACTGCGCAACGCCCCAACACCGTCATTCTTGCTGTTGATGTACCCACCCATTTAGTGCGTTTTGGGGCCACCAATCCGCAAAATTGTGATGATATACACCTGTATCTTGAGCACGCGCTACCTCACACAGCGATAGCCGATACGCTCCAAGATGAGCGTCTTGCGGCGCATATCATTGTAACCTTGGTGCAAAAAAGCCACGGCGTCTGGAGCTATATAGTCCATGTGCTCGATAGGCTAAAGCACCACGTACACGATACGCACGCATTGTATGCACTGCTTGAAGAGCTACCAGATGGTATCCATGCCTATCGTGCAGCGTATTGGCGTGAGCAGCGCAGTGCAGACTCGTTGGCATGGAATCGCACACTATTGCCATTGCTGGCCACGCTGTGTGCTGCCATGGAGAGTTTGCCGCTTGACTTACTCTGTGTTTTGGCTGAGTCCGGGCGTGGACCGAGTGTTTCCCATTTTCCGTTGCATGTGGTGCAACATGTTCTTGAAGAAGAATGGCGATCTTTTGTCACCGTCGAAGAAGGAGATACACGGCGGTATTGCTTGAGTGATAACACCATGCGTGCCTTCCTTGAGGGCCATGGCATGGATGAGAATCTCGATGCCGACGATAAGAATATGCGGCAAGAGTTGGTACAGGCCGTGCAGCAAGCCCATAACCGTATTGCTGAGCGCTATTTGTCTGCATGGGGCAAGCTAGAGCACGGTTTGCCCAAATTGGCAGACCGCCAAGCACGCCACCTTGATGACGGGTATGGTTTACGTCATCTTGTGCCACATCTGGCAGGAGCAGGCCGTATAGCAGATGTGCATACACTCTTGCGACAGGAGCAGCATGTGCCGGACTATGCGCCTGTCACATTTCCCGACTTGTTTCGTTGGGTGGAGCGTATGGTACACGGCTGGAGGAGGGCACACGCTGGGTACCATACACATACGCTGATATGGTACACTGCGCGTGAGCAAGAAGGTAATTTGGCGGATTACCTGAGTGATATTTTTGTGGCATGGCAACGTTGTGCGGGGTGCCACGCACTTTTGGGAGTGCGTGGCACCGATGGAAGGTGTGAAGATGTACATTCGGATGAAGCTATTGGTCTCCAATGTCAATATATTTTCATAAGCACTTCTATTAATAGCCAATCCAACAAAGTGCCACCCTCATTGCTATCGGCATTGCTCGAAAAGGGTATTTGGACGCCTGGGTATGCCTTGGCGCAGGTGCAGCAATTGTGGAGTGGCACACGACAAGCTGTGGCTTTAAGTGTATTGGCTCCCTATTTGCGCACAGATGCCGCGCAAGGCGAGGGTTTGTTGAGAGATGCGCTGGCCCTTGCGCAAGCTTTGCCTGATGAAGAACATCGTGCTAAGGCGTTGGCGGGGCTTGCCCCTCATCTGCCAATCGAATTGTTGTATGAAGCTCTAGCCACAGCGCGTGACATTGGGCAACCGGCTTGGCGAACGATGGCCTTGGTGGGGTTGGCACCTTCTGTGCCGGCTGATAAGCAGAATAATCTTCTTGTGGAAGCATTACAAACAGCACGGTCGGTGTGGCAACCCAGTGTGCGCGTAGAAGCTTTGGGTACATTGGCTCCCTATCTTTCAGAGGCATTGTTGCTTGATGCACTTGAGATAGCTCGCTTCATCCCCAATGATGATTGGCGTGCGCAGGCAGTAGTGGGGTTGGCTCCCTACTTGCCCAAGACCTTGTTGCGTGAAGCTTTAACCATGTGGGAGTCGTGGAGTGGGTATTGGCGTGCGCGGGTATTGGTAGAGCTTGCGAACCGCCTAGGCGAGTTGGGAGATGTGTATAAAGCACTAGATATAGCCCAAACGATCCGCAATGAGCATGAGCGGGCTGCTGCTATGGCAGGGCTGGCTCCCTATTTGCCAGATTCTATGTTGTTGGAAACGTTTGAGATGGCGCAGGCTATTGGTCATGAAAAGCAACGCGCATTGGCTTTGACAGGTTTAGTACCCTACCTACCCAAACGACAGCGTGATATGGTACATACCATAGCCCAAAAAATGCGTGATGACCATAGTCGTTTAGATGTATTGTTGGCGTTGATGCCCCATGTACATGAGCGCGAGCATGCCGCGCTTATCAATGAAGTGTCCGGGTTGGCGCTCAATTTGAAAGATAGGCGTGAACGGGCAAAGACACTCACAAAATTGGCTTTGCACTTGGCAGAGTTGGGGCATGTCAAGATAGCGCTTGAAACAGTGGAGATGATGAAGCATAAGGAAGACCAGACTGTAGCTATGGCCAGCCTTGCAGCCCACTTGCCAGATTCATTGTTGCATACAGTGCTCGACAAGGTGCCTACTATTGAGGATGCAGAGCAACGGTATCAAGTCATCGCTAAGTTGGCTCCCTACCTTTCACACCCGCTTTTGCTGCGTGCATTGAAGGTGACGCGAGCTATTGGAGATAACACCTACCGCATATGGACCGTAGTAAAAATGGCTTCATACTTGTCAGAGCAGGTATTGCACATGGTGCTCGATGAGGTCAAGAAGATGGACCATGAGCAAGACCGTGCGAATGCCCTAGTTGCACTGATGCCCTACTTGTCTGAGCCGTTGGCACAAGAGGCTATACAGGCAGTATGTGCCACGGTTGAGGGTGGGTATCAAGAGATAGCCCTAGCCGAGTTGCCACATCATTTGCGCGATTTGCTCCTGCCAGCATTGTTTCAAGCCGCCCAGAAAATCCCCAACGAACAGCACCGGGCAATAGCTCTGCTAGACCTATTGCCCTACCTACCCGAGTCGTTGATGCCAGAGTTTGTGCAAACAGCACAAGGCATTAAGCGTGTAGATGAATATGCACAGGTTTTCATTGGGTTGATACCTTACTTGCCAGACTCGTTGTTGCAAGATGTGGTTGCAGAGCTTTCACGATTGCAGGAAACGCACCATCTGTCACAGGTATTGACAGTTGCTGCGGCGTGTTTGGCAAGCCATGAACATTATGTGCAGGCGTTAGATAGTGCCAAGCGTATTCCCCATGCAGATGAGCGGGCTAGGACCCTTGTACGGCTTGCTCCCTCTTTGCCTGAAACGTCACTTGAAGAGGTGCTAGAGTCTGCACAAGCTATTGCAGACCGGGGGGAGCGTGCGAAGGCATTGGCTGATTTACTCCCGCACCTGCCGTTAGAGGTGCGTTCGGATGTGTTTGCTGCGGTTTTGGAAGATGCACGAGCAGCACGATGGAAAGAAGTAGCAGCGCCATCTGAAATTGTGCCTCAATTGCCGCCGGGTGCGTCTTTGTTGAAAGAGGTGTTTGATTCGGTGCGCATGGTGTCGAGCCTTGATGACCGGGTGGCGGCTTTGGTCGAGTTGGCACTATTCTTAGATGCACCGTTGAAAGATGATGCATTGCATGAGGCGTTGGCGACTGTGCGTTTGATGTGGGGCAAATATCGCGCTGAGGCATTGGTCAAGTTGGCTCCGCATTTACCAGAACCATTGCTGCTCGATGCGTTGCGTGAGGTGCAAGCCCTAGAGCAAGACGATTGGCGGCTTATGAGTTTGGCGGGGATGGTGTCGTATTTGCCCCAATCGCACCGGCACTTTGCGCTTGAGGAGCTATGCAAAGCTGTCCGTGCTGCGCGTGACCCGAAAGAGTGTGTGTATATGTTGGCGCAGCTTATTCCCCATGTCTCCGAGCCTGAGCGTTTGGAATTGCTTTCAGATGCTCTTGAAAAGACATTGCACGTTGAGAATGCAGATGAGCGTGGTAGGTCTTTGGCTCTGTTAGTGCCGCACGTGCTCTGTTTGCCAGTTGACGAAGTATACCCGTTGTGGTGCAATGTAACCCGTTCGTTGTCTATGCGTACTCGGTATGATGCATTGTCGGATATATTTGTGCTACGGCGTGTGATTGAGCTGTTGGGTGGGCGGCAAGCAGTGAGTGCTACAGCCGAGGCTATGATACATGTGGGGCGGTGGTTTTTGTAACTATTGAAAGGCTGAATCGCTGTGTTGTTGTATCTATACGGGTGCCACGCACTCCCAAACGTGCGTGGCACCCTGAGACGTTGCGAGCAACGTCTCTACTTGTCGAGTAGTGCCGCGACGCCTGGAAGTGTTCGACCTTCTAGCAATTCCAATGAGGCTCCTCCACCGGTGCTAATATGACTCATTTTATCGGCCATACCTGATTGTTCTACTGCGGCTACAGAATCTCCACCGCCAACGATAGTCGTACCTCCAGCTTCAGTGACAGCAGCAAGGGCTTTTGCCATGGCTAGTGTCCCTTCAGCGAAGGGGGGCATTTCAAATACGCCCATTGGACCATTCCAAATAACTGTTTTGGAAGCTTGTACTTCTGCACTATAGGCAGCAACCGTATCTGGGCCTATATCGAGTACTTGCCAGCCATCCGGCACAGCATCTACTGGCACAATGTTGCGTTGGGCGTCTGCTTTGAATGCATCTGCAATGATTGCATCGGTGGGGAGTAGCAGTTTAACGCCGGCTGCTTTAGCCTTTTCGATGAGTTCTTTGGCTGTGTCAAGGCTGTCTTGTTCTACAAGCGAGTTACCCATATGTAACCCTTGGGCTAGTAAAAAGGTGTTTGCCATACCACCACCAATGAGCAAGGCATTGACTTTGCCCAAAAGGTTTTCGATAACACCGATTTTGTCACTAATTTTCGCACCCCCAATGATGGTCGTAAAAGGACGTTGCGGGTCTTGCAAGGCTCCGTAGAGTGCATTGAGTTCTGCTTCCATAAGGAAACCTGCGACCGCAGGGAGGTGGTGCGCCACTCCTTCTGTACTGGCGTGTGCTCGGTGAGCTGAGCCAAAGGCATCATTGACGTATACATCCCCTAGCTTCGCCAGTTCCTGCGCCATGCTTGGGTCATTTGCTTCTTCACGCGGGTCAAAGCGCGTGTTTTCTAATAAAAGCACATGCCCCGGCTTGAGCATTTCAGCCGCTGCCACGGCTTCATCACCAGTTGTCACCAAAGTCTTTTTGACTTCTTGTGACTCTGGCAACAGTTCAAACAATCGTTCCGTCACCGGCCCAAGACGTAGTGTCTCAACTACTTTTTTCTTGGGCCGTCCCAGGTGTGACATAAGGACGACGCTGGCCCCATGTTCCAGCAGGTAGCGAATTGTTGGCAGTGCTGCACGAATGCGCGTATCGTCCGTGATACGGCATTCTTCGTCCAACGGTACATTGAAATCTACGCGCACAAGCGCACGCTTTCCTGTCCAATCTACATCACGAATGGTCTGTTTGTTCATCCTTTTTCAGCCTCCTTTCGTTTGGCATGACCCTGCGTGCATGATGCCATTGTAGCATATCTGACGCACTATGATTCTGACATAGAAGTATGTATGAGCGCAAGGTGTCTTTTTCATACAAATCAATATGATGTATAATAGGAGCGTTGTGTGTTGTGTGCTACGTGCTATGCGATACCAATAGGATATAGCACGATTAAAGGCACGATACATGCGCGTAATCGTTGCAATAAATGAGGTAGTAGGGGCTTATGACCACTAGCCCCATATGTGTTAAGCTAATGACAACCCTTTTGTTTGTCTATGTGTTAAAGGGAATGGTCCTCGGCGGGTCGGCTGCTGTGACACCGGGTCCGTTCCAGATTTATCTCCTCTCACAAGCAATAAAAAATGGCTGGCAACGCACATTGCCAGCGGCATTGGCTCCCTTGATTTCAGATGGGCCAATTATTGCACTGGTTTTTTTGGTGTTGAGCAGTTTGCCAGATTGGTTCATGCAAACATTACGTTTTGTCAGCGGCCTGTTTATTTTGTATCTCTCCTATGGAGCCTACCAATCGTATAAACAATCTGGCATGTTGTCTCCTGAAGAACTCGTAGATGCGCCACAACACACCTTGTCGAAGGCTATAGTGCTCAATTTTGTCAGCCCGGGTCCCTATATTTTTTGGGGCTTTATTAGTGGCCCCATTCTTGTGCAAGCTTGGGCTGAGTCCGTTGCTTTGGGGGTGAGTTTCGTGGCTAGTTTTTATATATCGTTCGTTGGTGTAATGAGTGTACTCATTCTACTGTTTGCGTTGGCACGCAAGGCTGGCCCAAAAGTGATGCGTACCCTGCTTGGTGTCGCTGCCCTAGCGCTGTTTGGTGTGGGTCTCTATCAGGTGCTCAGTGTTGTGCTTGGGATGTAGGCACTAACACCTATCCCCTGTTCCCTATCTCCACGAAAACGTGTTATAATACCCCAAAAGTTTGCGCATAGGAGTATCGGACACATGGAAATCAAACCTAACCACAAAGCTATCAAAGCTTACTATACCGAGATGGAAGCATACACCCAACAAGACATAACGCATGAAGGTGCAGTAAGCCAAGGTTTTGCTACGCTGCTTGAAACTGTCGCCAAGCAACAGCAATGGACGCTCATCCAGCAGTATGCTCTGCCTAGCCGCAAGCGCATTGATGGCGCATTGCTCGATAGTTTTCGTATCCCTCGCGGCTATTGGGAAGCGAAAGACAGCAGCGATGACCTAGAAAGCGAAATCAAAAAGAAAATCGCCATCGGCTACCCCCTCTTCAACACCATCTTTGAAGACACGCGCCATGGTGTGCTCTATCAGAATGACCAGCACGTTATCAAAGTGGACCTATCAGAACCCACCGAACTGGCTACCTTGCTCACTCTCGTGTTGGGTCACACGCAACCGCAAATAGACGAGTTCCATACCGCCGTCACCAAATTTCAAGCACGCATCCCCGAACTTGCAACGGCACTGCTGGAGCATATCAATAACGAGGAACAGAAGAAAAACAAAGGCAACAAAGACTTTGCTACTGCCTTTGAATCCTTCTGTAGCCTGTGCAAGCAAACACTCAACCCAAACCTCAGCCGGGATGCCGTGCGCGAAATGTTGGTGCAGCATTTGCTCACTGAGCGCCTCTTTCGTACTATTTTTGACAACCCCGACTTCACTCGGCGCAATATCATTGCGTGTGAGGTTGAGCATGTTATAGATGCACTGACCAGTCGCGCTTTCAGCCGGCAGGAGTTTCTGCGCGAATTGGATTATTTCTACCGGACGATTGAAGATGCTGCTGCAAGTATTACTGACTTTGGAGAGAAGCAAGGGTTTCTCAACACGGTTTATGAGCGGTTCTTTCAGGGCTTTTCGCACAAGCAAGCTGATACGCATGGTATCGTCTACACTCCCCAAGAGATGGTAGACTTTATGTGTGCTAGTGTAGATGTGGTATTACAACGCGAGTTTGGGGTATCTCTCTCAAGCAAAGATGTCAGTATTCTGGACCCATGCGTTGGCACAGGCAACTTTATGGTGAATATTTTACGGCGCATCAACCGGATGACACTGAAGTATAAGTATGAACATGAACTCTTTTGCAACGAAGTCATGCTCCTGCCGTATTATATTGCATCACTGAACATTGAGCATGCCTACTATGAACTGACTGGCGAGTACATCCCGTTTGATGGGATGTGTTTTGTAGATACGCTTGACTTGGCGGAGGCGCAACAAACGGATTTTTTCACGGATAAGAACACGGAGCGTATTGAACGGCAAAAAGAAGCCAACATCATGGTCATCATTGGCAACCCGCCCTACAATGTTGGGCAACTTAACGAAAACGACAACAATAAGAACCGCACATACCCAACTGTTGATGAGCGGATTAGAAAAACCTATTCAAAAGACTCGAAAGCAACCCTGAATAACCAACTCTACGATATGTATGTGAGGTTCTTTCGGTGGGCTGTTGATAGGCTTGAAGACCGAGACGGGGTTATCTGCTTTGTAAGCAACAACTCGTTTGTTGACCAAATAGCCTTTGATGGCATGCGTAAACACCTATTCCAAGATTTCACACATATCTACCATCTGGACTTGCATGGCAATGTGCGCCAAAACCCCAAGCTTTCTGGCACAACACATAATGTATTTGGCATTCAGGTAGGGGTTGGTATCACCTTGCTTGTGCGCAAAGGTGGTACAGACGAGAAAAACCTCTTCTATCACCGCGTGCCAGAAGACTGGCGTAAAGAGCAAAAACTCCTCTTTTTAGCTGACAAGGGAGATGTATACCATGTGCCATGGGAAAGCTTACACCCTGATGCCAAACAGACGTGGCTAACACACGGGTTGCATGCTGAATTTGCCACCTTCTTACCTATGGGAACAAAAGATGCGAAAGCCCACAAAAAACAACCTACCGGCACACTATTATAATAGCATAGTAGCGATACTGAGAACGAAACATGATACTGATATGGAGTGTGAAATGAAATTTGGGTAGTCCTTGTATGGTAGTGATTCGTCCTATACCAAGGATGCATTATAATGG
>CAZVEN010000006.1:0-60911 GCA_964626155.1 uncultured Chloroflexaceae bacterium
CCCGTTCTGTTTACTCGGTGAGCAATATAAACATTATGCACTTGGTAAGGTACAAGAAATGCCCCCATAAGAGAGCAAGAGCACATAATAGCCTTAAAAATAGGCACAAGGCTATACCTCATACCTAAAAAAGAAATAAATACATGCCACATGCATGCATTTAGAAAAAAGACTACCTATGCTCCTAGGTTTACCACCTTATCACGACATACGTGCAAGGCGTGAAACCAATTTCGTAACTTTGGTTAGTATAGCACTGGTTCATTCAATTGTCAAGCGGGTAGTTTTCAGTATAATAGAGGACATGAACCGTGCTTCTCAATTGAAAAACGCCATTCTCCTTCTGACTGTTTTTTTGGCAGGTGTAGGAACACTTGGGATCGAGATGGTTATGCCACGTCTTCTGGCTCCATTCTTTGGTTCTTCGCAGCCTATTTGGGCGGTTATTATTGGGGCGACACTTATCTACCTTGCGATTGGCTATCGTTTAGGTGGCATATTGGCAGACCGCTGGCCCCATGAATGGGTACTTTACCAACTGATAGCTTGGGCTGGTCTGCTCTGTAGTTTTATTCCATTGTTATCGAGGCCATTGTTGCATATGGCACAACAGGCATTTAGCGATGTTGTTGCTGGTGGTTTTATTGCTGCATTGGTAGGTGTTGTGCTGCTCTTTGCACTGCCAGTTATTCTTATGGCAACTGTTGGGCCGTTTGCTATTCGGTTGCGTATGCATTATGCTGCTGAGGGTATCAATGAAATTGGACGAACTGCTGGCACTATTTCGTCACTTTCTACGCTTGGCTCAATCATCGGTACATTTTTACCTGTGTTTGTGCTGATTCCTACTATTGGCACGCAAAGAACTGTGTATCTTTTTGCCGCCTTTCTGGTGACGCTTGGCTTGATGGGCCTGCGTGATTGGCGCTTTGTGTGGATGCCTATTGTCATAGCTGTGTTGGCGTTTATCACGCTGACTACCAGAGGCCCTATCAAGCCTAGTGCATGCGGCGATAGGTGTGCTTCTATTGCCGAGGCAGAGTCTGTGTATAACTATATCCAAATTGTTGAGGAATATGACATCCTATCTGGTAGTGTACAGGTGCCATACCGGAGAAATTTGTTGCTCAATGAGGGGCATGCTATCCATTCTACTTATCCCTTGCGATTTGGAGAGACAGGAGATCCACGCGATTTGCTGACTGGTGGTCCGTGGGATTATTTTGCTGTTACGCCCTATTTTTACCCCAACCGTGATGTGCAGTCGGTATCGAGCCTTGCATTGCTTGGCTCAGCGGCTGGTACGGTACCGAAACAGTTTTTAGCTATCTATGATGAAGAGATGCGTATTGATGCGGTAGAAATAGACCCACATATTACAGAAATAGGGCGAACGTTTTTTGATATGCGCGACCAAGATATGCCTACCTATACGGTGTACACCCAAGATGCACGCTATTGGCTTGCCACTACTGATGGTACCTATGATGTTATTGCCATGGATGCGTACCATCAACCATATATTCCTTTTCATCTGACAACCGTTGAGTTTTTTGAGGAAGCGCGGACACATCTCAATGAGCGTGGGGTTGTGGTGGTAAATGCTGGCCGCCCACCAAGCGGCGATATGCGTCTTGAAACGGCACTAGCGACAACAATGCTGGCTGTTTTTCCACAGGTGTATATGCTTGATTCACGCTTACCACATTCGGCAAGTGCTCTTATTGTGGGGGTAAACCAAGATGTAGGGGATGGAGTAGCACACTTTAAGGATAATGCAGCCCGTATACATGTGCCAGCTTTACGTACAGTTATGGGATGGGCTATCAACGAAGGGCTTTATCCTGTGCGTGCATTTACGCATGTGCAAACACAGCATATGACTCCATTTACTGATGATCGTGCTCCAGTTGAGACTCTGATTGATGCGTTGATTGTGGATGAGGCGAAGACGTTGATAGACCAAGATCAAGCAGATACCAGTTACCCGGTGTATGAGGGAGGCAGATAACTGGCACAAATCGCATATTTTTAAGATGGTTAGCTAGGGTTTCGTCACGCATCCAAGCACTGCCAAGTGAGAAACGACGTTGTTCTACGGGAATAATGCAATCGAGATAGACGCCATTTGTGTTATGTTCTGTATCGCTGCATGGGCGTACTCCGAGCACTTGTGCTTGAACAACTTTACCATACTTGAGCAATGCTATATCTTCTCGCGCACGTTTGCTCATGTACCAAGCAACAAATGCCAAGCGGATGACAACAAGAGCAGCAGATACTAACCAGAGTATGCGCATCACACGGAAGACAATAAAGGCAAGCGTAACGGCGATGCCACCAAGAAGCGGTATATCGAGGTAGGCACGAAATGAGCGCTCGCGTAGGTGTAGCCGAAATAAGGTAAACAGTATATCTTGTGGTAGTCGCCGTGGTGCTTCGTGTTCAAATAATGAGCGATCAAGTTTGCGCACATAGAGTGCTACTGCGCGACTATGACGAAAACGGAACCCAGAACGCTTTTTTTTCTTTCCGTTCTCTATTGTCAGTGGGTCATCAACCCTTTTATGGTTCAAGTTTGGAGTCATTTTTTCTATCCACGCTATAGCGACACTCCGTTGTCACGTTGGAATGTGTATACTGCCTAATCAGTTGCATATGATAGGTTCTCACGTTGCACCCACTGAGTCAATCTTCTGTATCCCACAACGGGGTTTGTACTGTTGTTTCAAGTTGTTGCACACGAAGCTCGGCGGTGTCAAGAAGGTGTTGACAAGCTGTGGCGAGAAAGATGCCTTGCTCATACAACTTGACGGTATCTTCAAGTGCAATATCACCTGACTCTAGCGATGCGACAATGTCTTGGAGTTGGGCATAGAGTTCCTCATAGGTTTCAACCCGTGTTTTATCTGTCTTGTCAGTCATATTTGCTATCTCATTCATGGAATTGCTCTTTTGCTTTCACTTCTACTACGAGTGTACCATCTTGCAATACGATGGTAAGTCTTTCACCGAGTGCAACGTGTTTAATATGTGACATAATGGAGCCATCACTAGCAAAGCGAACAAGTGCATACCCACGTGCGAGTGTGGCACGGGGGTTGAGCACATTTAGGCGTGCTTTGAGTGACTGCAATTGCACTTGATGCGTGTGTATATTTGCATGTATGTGTACAGTACAACGTCGCAGCAAGTCATCAACCTGTTGCCGCGCACGTGCTAGGCTCGTGAGCGGAGCATGATAGTACACAGCAGACAAGGCTTGTTTGAGGTAACGACGCTTCTTTTCTAGCACATGGGTCATTGCTGTTGCAAGGCGTGTTTGCTGCATATGTATTTCATGGAAAAGGGCTTCGATTTCGGGGACGGCCATTTCAGCAGCGGCTGAGGGGGTGGGCGCACGCATGTCGGCTACATAGTCAACGATGGTAGTATCGGTTTCATGCCCAATGCCAGTAATGAGTGGTACAGGACTGGCAAACACTGTGCGTGCGACGTATTCTTCGTTGAAGCACCACAGGTCTTCGAGACCGCCACCGCCACGTACTAGGAGTATCACATCTACATCGCAGGCATAGAGTGTTTGGAGTGCAGCGGCAATGCTTGCTGGCGCTTGCATTCCTTGCACAAGACACGGAGCAATGAGTATTTCTACCAATGGACAACGACGATTGAGCACGGTGAGTATATCTTGCAATGCTGCTCCTTGGGCAGAGGTCGCCACTCCAATACGACGTGGTAGTATGGGCAAAGGGCGTTTGCGGCTCTGCTCAAACAATCCTTCAGCTTCTAGGCATGCTTTGAGTTGCTCAAACTGTGCTTGCCGCAGCCCCATGCCATCAGGTTGTATTTGCTCTACGTAGAGTTGTATGTCGCCACTCGATTCGTACAACGATATACTCCCATACGCAAGTACTGCGTCGCCATTGGTGGGCAATGTGGTTAAGGAGACTGCTCGGTTGCGCCACATCACTGCTCGTAGGACTGCATTACCTTCTTTGAGGCTAAAATAGCAATGTCCGGATGCAGCGCGTTTAAACGTAGATATTTCACCCTTTATCCAGATGCCTTGTATGATGTCGTCGGTCGTAAGCTTCTGGCGCAAGTATGCATTTATTTCGCTTACAGTGAGTATATCCATTTTTGTCTACAGTGTTTCTATGATCATAATAGGCTGACCATACTCAACAGCTTGCCCGTTTTGGACGAGAATACGTATGACACGCCCGGAAACTTCGGACTCTATTTCGTTCATGATTTTCATTGCTTCAATAATGCCTACTGTATCACCTGCATGTATGGTATCACCTTCTTGCACAAATGGTGGAGATTTTGGCGATGGAGCTTCGTAAAATGTCCCTACCATTGGTGCTAATATAACATGTCCTTCTTCGTCGGGCATTTGTGCATCGGGTATGGTGCTTTGTTCAGCAGATAGGGCATGTTTGTGTGGATGTTGTGATGAACCAAGCGGCGCAATGGTAGAAGCACTGAGTACCGGCGGCACTGCGGGACTAGAAAATGCATGCGTGTGTGCATCACTGACCTTGCTGCTCCGTTTGATGTGCAATTTTTTTCCATCTTGCTCAATACAAAACTCTGTAATGTCTGTCTGCTCAAGGAGATGTAAGAGTTCCTTTACTTCATTCAAATTGAAAATATCGTTGTTTGGGTCTTCTATCATGAGATTCTCTCTACTAAAGATAAACGATAGTCAAAACATAATAACAGGAGAAGGGAAATTGACTATTCATTTCTCCTGTACCTTTTATTCTATCACAGCTTGCACGATAGGGTATCAGGCTATTGGGGATATGTGGCGAGAAAGCTATGGTCTATTGTGCTATGACAAGCAAGACTGACAGATAGGAGCAACCTATGGTATGATACATGCTAGTGCATACTATAACATCATGTACGGGAACCATGAACACAAAATCACAGATCATCAATGCTTTGTGTATTGATGTAGACGACCTCGCAGGGTCACAATATGAAGCTGGATATGTCAGCAAACAGTCTACCTACTTGGTTGTCCAAGAAACATCACATCTCCTTGCAGACCTTGATGTGCTTGGTGTGAGAGCAACTTTTTTTGTTCCCGGATTGGTTGTACGACGGTCGCCGCATTTGGTCAAAGCTATTTCGGCATCAGGGCACCATATTGCGGCTCATGGAACAATTCATCGGCGTGTCTACGAAATGAGTCGGGGCGAATTTTTGGCCGATGTGCTTGTCTGTAAAAAATCGCTTGAGGATTTGATAGGTCAAGCCGTTGATACCTATAAAGCACCTCAATGGAGTATCACACCAGCATGCCTATGGGCTTACGATGTGTTGATTGAAGCGGGATATACGGTTGACCATTCGGCTATGCCGTCTCTTAAACAAGCGCTTGGATACCATCCGTCGCATATATCCCCATTTCGCTATAAAGACCATCTGATCGTTATACCGGCAACTGTTGTACATGTTGCCGGTACTACTCTGCGTTGCAATGGTGGTTTTCATACCGCACATATGCCAATAGGGGTACAACGTTGGTTTTTGCAACGGTTGAATAAACTGGGGCTTCCATTTAACTATTTCTTTCATCCCTATGAATACGCTCCGGCACAAGAAAATAGGAAGTTGATCAAGTTTTCGTCACTGCGAGCCAGTATGTATGGTATACATTTTGGTGTTTTCAAAACTCATCTCAAAGCACTTGCACGGTATTTTCAGTTTGGTACACTCCCAGAAGCATACCATGCTTGGCTTTCGTAGTATCATATCTATTGTGCAGACTATGCAGAAAAGATTGACGGTTCTTATACCAGCGTTCAATGAAGAGCGAGCTATAGAGCCAGTTGTGCGTAGCGTGTTGGCATTATGTGCCGATTTTGTGGACGAGGTTATTGTGATAGATGATGGCTCTAGCGACAATACGGCCCAGATATCCGAGGCAGCCGGGGCACGTATTGTGCGCCATAGACGCAATAAAGGGTATGGTGCGGCGCTCAAAACAGGTATACGCGCTAGTCAGACCGAATTTGTATTGACGATGGATTCCGATGGGCAACATCGCCCGGAGGATATACCATCTTTGTGGGAGAAAGCTAAAGAGCATGATATGGTGGTAGGTAGGCGGACACGCTTGCTGCATAGTGCGTTGTGGCGTATGCCTGGGAAATGGCTTATTTGGCTTATGGCAAGCTACTTGACAGCACAAAAAATACCAGATTTGAACTCAGGGTTCCGCATTATCCGCCGAGATGTGGCACTCAAGTATCTCCATCTTTGTCCTTCTGGGTTTTCTTTTTCTACCACGATTACGATGGCATTGTTGTGCCGTGGGTATGAAGTGACATATGTACCCATACAAGTACAAAAGCGCATTGGCAAAAGTACGGTGTCTGTACGTACTGGTTTTGATACGATCATTCTAATTCTGCGCATTGCGACGCTTTTCAATCCGCTACGAATCTTTATCCCGGCTAGTGTTATTATAGGAGCGGCCGGTATTGCATGGGGTACGCAGTTTCTCATTGCGCGGCTTGGTTTTAGCATAGGGTCAATGTTAGCCATTGTAACGGGCATTCTATTGTTTGGGTTGGGGTTATTATGTGACCAAATATCACAATTGCGGCTTGAGCGTTTTGAATAGGGAGACAAACTAGCTATGAATAACTCTATCAAGCGAAAAATGCAACACGTTATACAAGACTATTGGGTTACAGATGACCAGAAGCAAAATATACATTGGGAACAAGATGAGAAATATAGACGCAGACCATATGATCACCCAATTGTGCGCTATTTCAGTCGCCAGAGAGTTGCCTATATTGGTACATGGCTTGATATGCAGCACATACGCAATGCGCTCGATGTTGGGTGTGGGACTGGCTTTTCGACATGGTATATGCATGAGCAGATCCCCAATACATGGGGAGTAGACCGTTCATTAAATATGATTATGCAATCACCTTTACATGCGAAGGGGCACGTGGCTATAGCAGATGGGTTTGAGCTGCCATTTGCCGACAATACCTTTGATTTGGTGTATGGGTGGGAAATACTCCACCATATGTCTGACCCAACTGTAGCTTTGAGGGAAATGGCGCGTGTGAGTCGCCAGTATGTGCTGGTTGCTGAACCAAACCGTAGCAACCCGGCCCAGTTTCTGTATGCTGTTCTTGACCGTGAACATCGTTGGGTATTGCGCTATACGTTACCCTATATGCGTAGTCTTTTTACAGTCATAGGTTTACAGGTTGATCATGCAAGCCGAGGAGGATATATTTTTCCTAAGATGACTCCCTTTTGGCTCTTTACTCTCGTGCAGTATCTTCCGTACCGTTCACCTATTGGCATTTCAAACTGGGTACTCGGTAGAAAGCAACCTGCACTATGCGCGTAAGAGTAGCGACAACTGTTGACCGTGAGGCATGGGATAAGTATGTCTCTTCCTGCCCACATGCAAGATTGTACCATCTCTTTGATTGGGGAGCTATCTTTGAGGCACTGTTTGCATGTAAGCCCTTCTATCTGATTGCAGAAACAGGTACCGATATTGTTGGGGTACTACCTTTACTCTGCGTCAAAAACGTTGGTTTTACGGGTAACTATGTTGCATCACTCCCCGGTGGTCTTTGCACCCACGATGATACGTTTAGCCAACAACTCCTCAACCAAGCTATTGACTTAACACGAAAACACCGCATGGGCTATTTGGCATTGCGCGATGGTGAAAAGCAGTGGGACGATAGCCGGCTCATCACACACACAGAATATACCTATGTGCTAGATAATCTGCCCGCAAATCCCGATTTGGTTTGGAAGAAGATTCGCGCCGAGGCGCGGACACGGGTCCGCAAAGCCCGCAAGCATGCTCTTACTACGGCATGGAATAGTGCCCCGCTTGATGCTTTTTATCGGGCATATGCAACCAATATGCGTGATTTGGGCACACCGGCTATGCCGAAGCGTTTTTTTGCGTATGCGATGGAACGCTTCCCTGATACTATTCATTTGCTCACGGTACACAGTGAAAATACTGTTATTGGGGGGATGATGCTCTTTGCGTTCAATGGGGTGCTGTACAATCCGTTTGTATCATCATTGCGTGCGTATTTTGACCTATGCCCAAATGATTTGCTGTACTGGGAAGCTATTGTTTATGCTTGTGAACATGGCTACCGTATGTTTGATATGGGCAGAAGTCCCGCTGGCTCTGGACACGCACGGTTCAAACAGAAATATGGCGCTCAACCGCGTCCACTGTTCTATCAGTATTATCTCAATACGAAACAAACTGCACCGGCTATGCGCGGTGGCAAGCTGTATGATACAGTTAGTAGGGTTTGGAAGCGCCTGCCATTGTATATGACAGACCACCTAGGGCCTGTCATACGGTATTTTATTCCTTTTGGATAGGAACGAGAACGATGATACAGGATTATCACCAGAGAGCACGACATATTTTTGACACGCTTGCGAAAGAGTCGCAAGGGCATTACGATACGCCCATCTCGCATTATGTGCAGCAACGAGTGCGTAAACACGTTCTTGCTATGCTGCATACTAGGAGCGAAACGGTGCTGGATGCTGGCTGTGGACGAGGCGACGTAAGCGTGCTTCTCGCAAACCATTTTCCCCAGGCTCGCATCACGGGGGTTGATTTTTCCACAGGTATGTTGCACGTTGGTATGCAACAATCCCAAGAGCTAGGTCTCGGCAATATCTCCTTCTATGCAGCAGATTTGCGCCATCTTCCTTTCGCCGATCAAGCATTCACTGCTACGCTCTGTATCAATACCCTCACCCATTTTCCTAGGAAAAGTGTGCGACAACCCATAGCTGAACTTGCGCGTGTGACACACTCCGAGGTTGTCATTGAAATAAAAAATAATCTATCTCCTATTCATATCATCAGCAAAGCACGGTTACACTTTTCGCGGCCCGAGTTGCTAATCTATGGTACCAATCTCTTTGTTATGAAGCGCATGTGGCAAGAGCATGGGTTCAAATTAGCAACAGTGCGTGGTGTTCTTGGTCCATCACTCATTGCCCCCATCATGGTATTGTGCTTTCAAAAAAATCTTTAGGTACAAACTGACTGTATATAGAAAGAGGACTATAGCAGTGGCGAAACAAACAAAACGTACTGGACTTCAAAAAATCATCCATGAGATCACACTTCCCTTTCGAGCATTATTTGCCATGGATAAAAGATACTCGCAGCTATCGTTGTTGCGCGAAGAAAGAATGGATGCAGTAGCACCTTTTTGTAGTGGCAAAGTGCTAGATGTTGGTTGCGGTCCAGGAAATATTTTTATTAAAGAATATATTGGTCAAGAGCATGGTATAGGAATAGATGTATTTCCCTACGAAGATGTAGAGATTATTGTGGATATGACAAGCATTCCTTTCCCAGATAGTTCTTTCGATACTATCACACTCATTGCTGTTGGGGGACACATTCCCAAACACAAGCGCGTAGCCGAGTTTCAAGAATTTGCGCGGCTCCTAAAACCAGGCGGTTTGTTTGTGATGACTGAAGGTGAACCAATAACACAATGGTTCATTCACCAGTGGAATCATTTCTACCTTGGCATGCAAGGTTTACAGGGAATGGATGATCAAAGAGGTATGGAACAAGACGAAGAATATTGTATGCCAACGAAAGAATTACGTTCGTACTTACACACATTCCCATTACAGTTTGTGCAACGAAAACGTTTTTTTTGGGGTTTGAACAATGTCTACATAGCGAAAAAAGTCGGTTGACACAAACGCTATGACACCATCCCGACGCAGCAGAAGCTTGTTCAGCAATGTTGCGGTCATTTCGCTTTTGTCTGGGCTAGGCATGGTTGCTGCGCTCGGGGTGCATCTTCTCCTCGCCTTTCTCGCTGGCGTGAGCATCCAAGCCGATGCATTTGTTATTGCCAACACGATACCTGTTTTCATCAAAGCTATCTTTGCCAGTAGCACCTATGCGTTGGTATCTGTATTTTCCCGTACACTAGCAAGCCAACATATACAGGAAGCACAGCACTTTTTCAGGGTTGTGCTGAGTTTGATGTTGTTGCTGTTGGTAGGCATAACGGTTGTCATCTCGTTATTGGCTCCATGGTTGGTCTTTCTTCTATCGCCCGGTGCGTCGGCAGCAACGCATGCTATTGCAACTGATTTGCTCAGGATATTGGTGTGGATGGTTCCATTTTTAGGGGTGAGTACGATTGGCAATGCTATGCTAAATGCCGACAATCATTTTACGATTGCGGGCAGTGCAGACCTCATCCAGTATTCTGCGCCATTGTTTGTGGGGTTGCTCTTTCCTGAAGGGGGAGTCTATAGCATTTCAGCAGGGTTGCTTGTGGGTACAATGGTGCAGTTGCCGGTTGTGATGATAGCTTGTTACTGGCAATCACAGTTTGTCTATCGCCCATGTTTCAACTATCGCTATGCGGGTATGCGTGAAACGGTGCAATTGTTGCGGGTGGCTGTACAAGGCGTGCTGATGCAGCAAAGTACGCCATTGACAGACCGTCTTGTTGCATCGTTCTTGCCACCAGGCAGTATTTCGCTGCTGCAATACGGCTATCGGTTGACTATTCCAACCTCACATGTGTTTTTTACAAGTATTATTTCAGTCACCATGCCTACTCTGTCGGGCAAAATAGCCCGTGGCGATGCAGATGAGGTGACAAAGTTTTTGCATCGTATTTGGCGCTTGGTTAGCTTCGTAGCTCTGCCGCTTGTTGTACTTTTGGTGGCACTCAATGAGCCTCTGGTGTATGTGCTCTATGATCGTGGGGCATTTGCAAACGAAGCCGTGCTCCAGGTGATGCCGCTCTTTCTCATCTATAATGTCAGTCTGCTTTTTCATGGGCATGTGGCGCTCCAACATGCCTATTTCTATGCTTCCAGTGCGAAAAAGAGGGTGCTACAGCTCTTTGCGAGCATGATGGTAGTAGATATTGCAACAAAGGCGGCATTGGTGCTGTTTGTTGGCATACTCGCGCCAGCGCTTGCCTTTACCGCGAGTCATGCGCTGGCTATGGTGCTCGGCATTATCCTTGTCAGTAGCGATAGAACTATACCGATAGTACGTCTTGTGCCGTTTGATGGTGGTATGCTCATAGCAGCGTTGCTGATGGGATTGGCAACCTATGGGACGGTGACAGGCATATACACGTTTGTTCCTGTGGAGCAAGTGGTTGGGGCTATACGCCATGGGTTGGCTATTGCTGGAGGGGCTGCCGTTGGAAGCATGCTCTTTGCGGGGTATGTGCTGCTGTGGCGTAGGGCGGAGATGCGCGAAATATATGGTAGCTTGAAGGTGGGCAAGCAGTAAGGGGGTATGACTCTATTCCATAAGGTACGTGGGGTTTACTCATTAGACAACTACATTTGGACTTCATACAACAATAATTCGATGCCTTCATAGGAATATGACCACTGGTCAACCACCTTGTAGGGAAGATCGAGTTGGTATTTATGAAAACGCCAAGGTTTGCGGATAAGCCACACCCGCTTTTTCCCACTAGTTACTTCTAGTGCTTCTTCAAGGGTCCATGCTTCGCTAGGGATGTATCCTTCGACAAAGTAGAACTCATCGAAGTGATGCACGCCACGTAATGGCAACGGTGGCCCTTCGTAATAATATTCAAAGATACGTTGTTGCCAAGGCGGTTGGAAGAGGACGACATCACCCGACGGATCTGCTTGGTGCGCTATCTGTGCTGCAATGCTTGGCCAAACTTTTTCGACAGGAGTTGAGTTGAGCATGTCGGAGAGCCGATAGATGAGCATGCTACCAATAAGCACAGCGGCAAGAACCGTGCCAAAGCGTGGGTAACGCTGGCGTAGATTATCCAATCCCAATGCTATACTTATCATGACGCCCGGCAACATAATCATTAAGTAGCGTGATAGGTATAACTGCAAGACAACAAAGAGTAGCAACATAGTGAGCGTAGGTATACCAAAGGTACGCATGATGAAGCCTTCAATAGACTTATTTGTGCGTAGTATTCCATAGATACCGATAACCCAAAATACTGCTGTAATGATAATGCGATGCCATTCCCAAGGGGCTTCTGTGTAAAACAACAAGCCAAAGATAGCCATGATTAATCTATCGAATGCCAATGTGCGGGCATCATGTATATATGCTGCTGTAAACGTGAATTGGTACATAAGCGATGGGAGCCATGGGAGTATGATGAGTGCAATGCATGCTTGCACAAGAACCCAAGATATGAGGTGCTGCTTCCATGCGTGCCGTTGTTGTAGGAGTAGCCCAAACCAAATGATATTATGTGCTAGAAGCAACCCAATACCAAAGTAAGAGGTCATAAAAAGCATGCTTGCTACGCCTGCATAGCATGCAAGAGCTAGTCGGTTTTTGGGTTGTTGGTAGAGCCATTCAAATACAACTATGCAGACGATACTCATAAGCAAAAGCATGGTATAAACGCGCATTTCAACGACATAGCGTGCTACCAACGGTGACAAGGCAAGCAACAAACCGGCCATTGCAGTTTGAGAAAAGGTAAGTCGTCGTTGTATGAAGTGAGTAAAGAATGCTATTCCTACCACACCAAACAAGAGGGACAGTGTGCGTAGGGCCATTTCGCTCTGTCCTACTCCTTGTGACCATGCCCAGATGAGGAGAAAGTAGACGGGGGGAGTTTGCTCATTTTTGCGGACATCTTCAAGGACCATAGCGGGCGTGGCATGAAAGGTGTAGGTTGCCGTGAAGGATTCATCGGCCCAAATATCACGTTGCATCTCGGCAAAGGAAGTGGTTAGTAGTAATACAATGGCATATGTGAGTGGGAGGAGTACCGATTTCCATTTCATGCTGCGCTCCCAAAAGAGCGTAGAACAAGGCGGAGACGTTCTTCTAGGTCGAGTGGTGCATCGGGGGGAAGTGCAGCAACAGCCGTTTGGGCTTCGCTGGTACTATACCCTAGGTTGGTGAGCAATGCTATGAGTTCACTGTTGACAGCGAGTGTTGATGGGTCGGTGCTTGTTGCTGCCGGGAGGTCTTTGAGTTCGAGCTTGTTTTTCAGTTCAAGAAGTAGGCGCTCGGCCATTTTTTTGCCGATGCCAGGAACACGAACAAGGCGAGCAGTATCTTTTTGTGAAACTATCATGCGTATGTCGTCGGGCGATGCTGCTGAGAGAAGTTGTAAGGCCACTCTGGGGCCTACGCCGCTGATGCTTAGGAGGGTTTCAAAGATGTGGCGTTGGTCTGGGGTAGCGAAACCGTAGAGCGTGAGGGAATCGTCGCGTACTATGAGTATGGTGAGGATGCGTATTTCTTCGTTGAGTTTTCCGTGTGTATCAAGGACAGGACGAGGAGCATAGACCAAAAAGCCTATGCCATTGGTTTCAATAATAAGGTGGTCTTGCCCAATAAAGCCCACTTTACCACAAAGTGAAGCAATCATGTTGGTCTAGGGTGAACGGAATACGGTAGGATAGGCTGTACATGATGATAAGGAACCTATCCTACTTAGTCTAGTTCTTTTTTATGCACAGGCTAGGGCCACGTGAGCGACATGCCTGTGTGATACGATTTTTCACGAGCGTTATGCGAACTCTTCTTCCATGTCTACAACAAATGTGACAGTTTCGAGATCTCGTTCGGGCGCTCGTGCTGTGCGGCACTGGTGCGCAATTTTTTCAAGAACGCGCAATTCTCCTTCTGGAAGCTCAGCAAGAACAACTTGCATGTTGAGTCCATGGGTGCTTTCTTCAGCTAACATGTCGCTGATATATTTGGCTTTTTGGTATTTTCCATTTATCATAATAACAAATCCTCCCGATGTGTTTTGGTAGAAAATTAGGTTGCAGGTAGTATAGCACCCTTAGTTACAACAGCAGTTCCCCATTATCTTGGGGCAACATGCGTTTGCGTAACAAAGGAATGGGAGGTGAGCCATGGCCGATGTAATCATCATGGAATTTTTTGAGCGAAAAGCGTTCGCCGTAGGCAGCTTTATAATCGTCTAGCAGTTTGAGCAGAAGCAATTTGCCGAGAGTGTAGTTGATGTAACCTGGGTCATGGGTTCCACGACGAGCTTCTTTTGTTGCAGTCACTTCATCCATATAGGCATGTTGCATAAAAAAGTGTGTAGCTTCTTGGATGCTCATGCCTTGGGTGTGCATTTTGATTGCGCATATGTAGCGGCAGTTGCGCACAAGCGCTTCACTGAGTTGTGACATACGCAGATACAAGTCTCCATTTCCATATCCTTGATCAAGCATCATTTGCTCGGAGTAGTGGGCCCAGCTCTCAAAGTGCGAGTAGGTATCGAAGACTTTGGATAGGCGTGTGGGTGCATGACGTACATTCATGAAATGGACAAAGTGTCCAGGGTAGGCTTCATGAATTGATACGCCGGTCATGGTTGCATAGTCAAATTTTGTCAACCACCCTTCAACTTGTTCGGGTGGCCAGTCTGGTTCTGGAAGTGTCACATAGTAGAAAGATTCGGTTGCTACTTCTTCAAAGGGGCCGGATGTATCCATCATGGCAAAGGCCCAGCGGGCAAATGGTGGAGTTTCTTCAACGATACATTGCGCGTCGCTGGGAATGGTGACAATGTCTTGTTCTATCAGGAATGAGCGCAAATCTTCTAACAAATTGCGCGTTTCTTCCAAAAGGCGGTTGGGAGGTGGATGGTTTCGTCCCATTTCTTGCATCAGTTGTAGCACCGTTTTTGATGGGTCTATGTGGGTTGCTACTTCTATGATAGCATTTTCGTTGCGTGCTAGGTCTGCCTCACCAATTGCTAAGAGTTTGTCAAGCGGCAGGTCCACCAATTCATTATAGCGTAGCATGGTAGAAAATTGTTCAGCTCCAATGGCAAATTGTTCTTGTGCTATGGGGTGGAGGTCGTCACGCAGATAATGGATGAAATGGTTCATTGCAGCAACAGCTTTATCACGTGCTGTCCACAATGTTTTTTGGAGCGATGGGGAAATGGCATCCCCTCCAAATACGTCATTGAGGCTTTCATTCAAAAATGTTATTAACCCTTCAAAGACGGGAACAGATTCTTCTATGAGTACACGCGGGACATTGTTTGTGAGATGATGTTGCGCTATGTGCATGGTATCAGGTACGCGTTGCAGATACTGCGCCATAGCTTCAGCACGTTGTTCTACAGGGGCATAGTTGCGTTTGACGTAGGAATCGAGTGAGTCATCGGTATAGAACATGGGGTTACGCATGTGTTCACGTTGTTCTGTCCAACTCCACAGTTCAGATTCGATTTGCCAGCGCAAAAGCTCATAATCAAACAATGCCATTTGTTCTAACTGGAGCGGTTCTATCTGTTGTAGGCGAGTGTTGTATTGGTGCAATGTTTGTACGCGTGCATTGATAGATTCGGTCCGCAGGTCACTTGCCAATCCGTCATATGCATGCAGTCCCAGTGTTCTAGCTGCACCTGGATAAAAAGCAAAATAGTCACGCAGAAAGTCATCGGTTACATCTGATAGCTGTTGTACAGCATGGTTTATCATTACAGGATCTCCTTGCACACAAACAAAAACTCCTGCTGAGAAATGGGAAGTTATTGCTTGTGCTTTGTTCTTGGTTACTGGTTGTTGCGTAAAGGGTTTATCAATACTGCGAACACGTGGCTACTTATGATACTAGGTTGTGTTCTATTCTCTTGTAGGGTATTTTACCACTTTTTTATTTCCATGGAATAGGTATCTGTTCATCCTCGATAGCCTAGCATCAGTAATGCAAGTTTGAGATATTCGGTCCACGTCTGGCGCAGCTCTCGTTGGTCTTTCCATTTCGTAGCCCCATACATTGGCTAAAGTAAGATTTACCTGTTCGGTACGTCTTGTATTTTGGTGAGAAAGATATGCACTATACGTGGGTCAAAATGTATTCCAGCTTGTTCTTGAATGTAAGTACGTGCTGCTTGAACAGGCCATGCTTGACGGTAGGGCGTATCTGAACAAAGGGTATCCCATACATCTACGACCGCAAAGATACGTGCTGCTAGTGGTATTTGTTCGCCTTGCAGACCACGCGGATAGCCTGTGCCATCCCATTTCTCATGGTGACAATAGGGTATATCAAGCGATTTTTGGAGGAATGGGATACGTGAAAGCCAGCGGTAGGCGTAAGTTGGGTGCTGGCGCATGATGGCTTGCTCTTCGTCTGTAAGCGGGCCAGATTTGAGCAAAATATTGTCTGGAATAGCCATTTTACCAATGTCGTGGAGAAGCGCACCACGACGAATATGCATGCATTCTTCTGCACTACAGCCTGCTGCCTCAGCCAGTCTAAGTGACAAATCGGTGACACGCCGACTGTGTCCTTTGGTTTCAGCATCTCGCAGCTCAAGCACATGCGCGAGCCCATCAATGGTAACATCGTATATTGCGTTATCAAGTAAGCGTAGAGCTTGTATGGGTTGTGGTTCTGTGGATGCTTTGTGTTGCATAGACTCGATGTTGGCTAATATCCGACGGTACTCTACATCTCTTTCTGTTTGCTGTGTTCTACGTTGATTTCGTCTATGCAATTGGGTCATTTCATCGTGCAATACTTCATAGATTGTCATTGAAAACACCACTCTTTTCTTCTTGGAAATAGAGAGATACAACATGACGTTGAAACTATCTGTTGGTATCAGAACATGTTCAGATGCCGCAATACTTCTACCAAATTACGCACAACAAAAATATCTTTGCAAATATAGTCATATACACCAGTTTCAAAGGTTGATGGGTCTATACGCGATTCCTGTTCTGGTGTAAGCACGATGACAGGTATATGTTCAGTTGCAGGGTCTGATGTAAGTTGTTGGCATAGTGCATAGCTTTGGGTATCTTCTGGTATATCTGTATCGAGTATGATGACTCCGGGTGCATACCGTTGGATGAAGAATGTGTTGATGTTATCGCTAATGATGGGTTCTACAGAGAGTCCATAGCGTTGGAGTTCGGTAGGTATATTGCGGTTAAGGGTATGGTTTTTTGTAACAAAGAGAATAGTATTTTGCATAGGTAGCGTATCTCACAGCATTTTGTACAATTATGCTGAACAAAGGGGATGTATGTTTTGTCCTTTCGTTCAGCATGAAAGAAAGGAAGATTATACGAACATGGTATAATCTCTGGTATGGACAATAGAACTAGACTGTTTTGCTGCATAGTAGAAACTTCCTAGACATGCTTTCCCTTGGAAGTTTCCATATCATACTTCTATGATACCGCTTATTTTGACGTTGTGAAGTACATATTGTGATAAGATACCGGTAAGAAAGGGATATACGGTTGAGATAGGGTTGAGAAATCGGAAAGAAACCGATTCGATTATTCAGCATCTTCGAGGCGATACCCAAACCCACGCACATTGACAAAGTAGTCGGACTTGATTTTGTGTCGCAGTTTGTGGATGTGTGGTTTTAAGAGGATATGCGCTTCGTTGCGGCCGGTTTCGCAGTTGTGGGTAAACTGGGTAATGGCTTCATAGGCGAGAGTGTGCCCTTTGGCTTTTGCGAGGCAAAGGAGCAAATCATATTCAGTAGGGGTGAGATGAACCGGTTGCCCATGGTATAAAACGCTATGCCGTACCGTATCAATACACAATAACCCTATCTGAATGAAGCGAGGTGGCGTTTCTGCGACGGTATCTTCACTGTGTGTTACATCTTGGTGTGGCATAGAGGGTGCCTGAGAAGAAGGTTGCTTGCTCTGGATGCTCTCGGCGAGTTGTTGAATAGCTTGCACCGTTTCAGCTTTCAAGCGTTCATCTTTGCGTTTTTGCACAGCGCCGGTGACACAGGTGAGCAGGTCTGTTGGTTCACACGGTTTATGCAGGTAATCATATGCGCCGGCGCGAATGGCGGAAATGGCGGTTTCCATTGAGCCGAACCCAGTCAGGATAATGATAGATATGTATTGGTCTTGATTTCTGGCTGCTTGCATAACATCCATACCGCTCACCGCACCCATTTGAATATCGGTAATCACGACATCATACGAGTGTGGTGCGGCAGAGGTCTGTATGAGCAGGGATAATGCTGATTCACCATTGACAGCCGATGTGACGCGGTAGCCGGCTTTTTCTAATACCGCCACGAGAGAAAGTCTGGTGGCAGTATCATCTTCTACAACTAAGATGTGTGGCTCCATTTGATACTCCTAGGTTCCTTTTGGCTTTGTACCGTAAGGTTATGATATAGCAAGCCTACATGATTTGTAACGGTTTTAACGCAGAGGTGCAGAGCAGCGCTTTGCTTGTCCGAAAACGAAGATAGTTCCACCATGTTGCACAACTACTTGGCGACTACTAGCATGCTACCACAAAAGGATGAAATGAGTGTACGACTACAAAGGTGTAGCATGTAAAAATGGGTAAAATGACTCTGGTTTCCCTTTGCTGTGTGTGGTATTCTACTATATTGGAGTTGACAATTTCAATACAAAGCAACACGATTTCTTGCACGTGTGAAACATAACGATGAAATAACGGTGTATTATGCGCTATGATGAAGGCAAAGCATCGTTACATATGGTGAACTATGATACAAACAGTATGTGTTTTTTGCGGGTCACGCACAGGGCATGACCCAAGTGATGAAACAGCCGCGAAAGAGTTGGGAACTGCAATGGCCACGCATGGATTTTACCTTGTCTATGGTGGCGGAAGTATTGGACTAATGGGAGCATTGGCACGCAGTATGTTGCGGTGCGGTGGGAATGTTATTGGCGTTATACCAAAGGGGTTGCTAGAATGCGAAGTTGGTATGGTTGAAGCGAGCGAACTTATTGTCACCACGACAATGCGTGAGCGTAAGGCGATAATGGATGAAAAATCCGATGCATTTGTAGTGCTGCCTGGTGGGTTTGGTACCTTAGAAGAGCTCATGGAGATGCTGACATTGCGCCAACTAGGGTATCATGGAAAACCGATTATTATTCTGAATTTGCATGGGTACTATACTCCACTACTCCACTTTTTTTCTCATCTTGTTGATCAAGGGTATCTTTCAGAAAGCCATACGAATCTTTTCTCTGTTGTCTCTCATGTCAATGAGGCGATGGATGTACTCGTTTCGCTGAAGAATCAATCGCAAGAGCATGAGCAAGAGGATTGCGATCAACCGGAGAAAATACGGGAGAAAAGAGGGGCAGTTGCATTACCGAGTGCCTCATAAGATGATGGTATGTGGAAGATTGATCATGGATGGTACACAATGCATTATAATAGCGTTATCGTCTGAGTTCGTCATATGTACGGAGGGTATATGTCTGGAATAAACCACTCGGTGCGCGTCCGCTTTGCACCAAGCCCAACTGGTTTTTTGCATATTGGTGGGGTGCGTACTGCTTTATTTAACTGGTTGTTTGCTCGCCACAATGGGGGGCAATTTATTCTACGCATTGAAGACACTGATGAAAAACGTTTTGTTGAAGGCGCAGCAGATGACTTAATTCAATCGTTGCGTTGGGTTGGTATAGATTGGGATGAAGGCCCTGTTATTGGAGGTCCGCATGCGCCATATATACAATCTCAACGCCATGAAGCTGGTATTTACCAAAAGTTTGTCGAGCAGCTCTTGGCACGTGGATATGCCTACAAATCATTTGTGACACCCGAAGAGCAAGAGCAGATGAAGGCTGCGGCCCTTGCAAAAGGGTTGAAAAATTTTCGGTTTCGTGGTCCAGAACGCGATTGGACCCATCAGCAAGTAGCTGATGCAGAGGCACAAGGCAAGCCATATACGGTACGTTTCAAGGTGCCACTTACGGGTACGACAACATTTTATGACATGATACGTGGTGGTGATTATATTCGTGTTGATAACGCCGAGCTCTATGATATTGTGCTGCTCAAGTCAAACGGTATGCCAGTGTATCACCTTGCCCACTTGGTTGATGATTATCTTATGGGTATTACGCATGTTATTCGTGGAGAAGAATGGGTAGCGAGTCTTCCTTATCATGTAATGTTGTATGCGGCATTCGGATGGAATATGCCTGCATTTGCCCATGTGCCAAATATCCTGCGCCAAAATGGTAATGGTAAGCTTTCTAAGCGCAAGGATGATGTTTCTACCAACCGCTTTTGGGAACGTGGCTACTTGCCAGATGCTATGTTTAACTATTTGGCGTTGCAAGGTTGGAGCTACGATGACCATACAGAAATCATGTCACGTGAGGAGTTGGTGGATCGGTTCAGTTTAGAGCGTGTTCTTCCCTCGCCTGCACGTTGGAATCCTGATAAGCTGCGGGATATGAACGGCATCTATATCCGTAAGATGTCTACCGATGAGGTGACGGAGCTTATTGTACCGTACTTGATACAGGCAGGGATGATTGGTGATTCGCCTACCCCGGAAGAACGGACCAGAGTGCAGCATATGGCACAGCTCATTCACGAACGGTTGGAGGAGTTGAGTGAAGCACCAGAGTTGCTGGAGTTTTTCTTCTGTGATGTGAGCTATACAGACCCGCAAATGCTTATTCCTAAGAAGATGGACGCTGCGAGGACGAGTACGGCCTTGCAAGCTGCTCATGAACACTTGACGCATATAGAGGAGTGGAAGCGGGACACTATTGAGACAACATTGCGGGCGCTGGTTGAGGAACTAGGGTTAAAGACAGGACAGCTCTTTGGTGCGATTCGCGTTGCTGTAACTGGTCGTACTGTTGCGCCACCACTTTTTGAAACACTTGCCGTGTTGGGACGTGATCGTAGTCTCATGCGAATCAGTGCTGCATCTCACGTATTGAAATAGCTAGTTGGGTATGAGAGGGTTTACTATCACATTATGCTACCTTCAGGTGATGGAAAGACGAAAGACTTGTGCATTACCTGAAGGTGGCATAGCATGTTGTTGATCTCTTTTTTACCATGCTACAATGAAGATAGGTTCACCACATTATTGGGAAGGGATGACTGCAATGTTGGAATTGGCACCCGACAGTCTTGTACACAATCGGTACCGAATAGTGCGCCAGATAGGAAAAGGTGGAATGGGCGCTGTCTATGAGGCTATTGATCAGCGCCTCGGTAACGCGATTGCTCTGAAACAGACGCTCTTTCATGATGAGCGGTTGAGCCGCGCTTTTGAACGTGAGGCGAGACTCTTAGCTGCATTGCGCCATCCAGCACTGCCAAAGGTCATGGATTTTTTCGCTGATGTGGCCGGGCATTTTCTGGTTATGGAGTTTTTTTCGGGGAGCAATCTCGAGGAACTCCTAGAAGAACGTGGCACTATTCCTTTTTCGGTGAATACTGTTCTCGATTGGGCTATTCAGGTTTTGCATGCGCTAGAATATTTACATCGCCAGGACCCGCCGGTGATACACCGCGATATTAAGTTGCAGAATTTGAAACTCACCGGAGAGGGACAAATCGTGTTGTTAGATTTTGATTTGGCAAAGGGTTTGTCGAATCAGGCTTCGCCGGCTAGTATTACCACGGTCAGTTTGTTTGGATATACACCTCAATATGCTCCTCTGGAGCAGATTCATGGCACGGGTACAGAGCCACGCAGTGATATTTATTCGCTTGGGGCTACTATCTATCATCTTTTGACTGGTTCCCCTCCGCTGAATGCATTGCAACGCACGAGTGCGGTGATGAACGATATGGCGGACCCATTACGTCCACCTCATGAGATAAATGGTCAGGTGACGGTTGAGTTGAGTACCATTGTGCAGCAATCGTTGGCGCTTCAACTCAATAAGCGAATCGGTAGCGCGTTTGAGATGCGTACTGCGTTGGAACGTATAGCATCTGCCGGAGGGCAGACTTCACCAGAAGAGATGCAACATAATAGTGTTGTTGCGACAAAGCAACAAGAAATTGTTTCGACAACGATTCCCTCGCACATATCTACAACCAAACCATTTCGTGCTCCTACAACGACATTTGTCCGTGACGGTACGCCTATAGCTTGGCCTGTCAATAGCATTACGCCTGAGCATGCCAACCGGGTGACTCAACTTGCTTGTTGGGGGAAGGGAACAATTGAGCATATTGCATGGTCGGCAAATGGGCACTTGTTTGCAGTTGCTTCGTCTATAGGGATATATCTGTACAATACAGATAGGTTTGCCGAGGTGCTTTTTATTGAAACGAATGCGGTGATGCAAGGGGTGACGTTTTCGCCCAATAGTGCTATGGTTGCCGCTGGTGGCAAAGATGGGGCTGTTCGCGTATGGCGTGTGGAAGATGGGGCACTTGTGCATACACTCACGGGGCACAAGTGGAATGTGACGAGTGTAGCGTTTTCGCCGGATGGTCATGTGTTGGCTTCTGGTTCCAACGATAAAACACTTCGGTTGTGGCATGTGCATGATGGTACGCTTTTGCATGTGTTGACGGGGCACGAAAATTGGGTGACAAGTGTGGCGTTTTCGCCCGATGGCAAAACGTTGGCATCCGGTTCAGATGATAATACTGTTCGCGTATGGCTCGTGTTGGATGGCGGGATGCTCTGTACGCTGAATGCACACAGTCGTGATGTGAATACTATTGCCTTTGCTTCAGATGGTATGACACTTGCTTCTGGGTCTGAAGATGGCACCATTCATGTGTGGAATACCCAAGATGGCACCCTTCTGCGCGTGCTTGAGGGACATACGGGTTGGGTGCAAAGTGTCGCATTTTCACCTGATGGCACTATGATAGCTTCTGGTTCAGATGATAAGACTGTTTTACTTTGGCATGTGCAAGATGGGACTCTATTGCATACATTTACTGGGCATGCACGGGCGGTTAGAGACGTGGCGTTTTCGCCCGATGGCAAGATGCTGGCTTCGGCTGCTGAAGACGGCACGGTGCAATTTTGGCGCATGCAAGATAAGACGCTTGTCAATACGCTGAAGGGACATGTGAATGCGGGCAGCAACATTGCGTTTGCACCGAATGGGGCTGTGTTAGCTGCTGGTTCAGATAATAGGGCTATATTTCTCCGCAATGTGCGTGATGGGCGGCTTTTGCGCATCTTGGAGGGACACACGAAGGTCGTCACGAGTGTAGCATTTTCGCCCGATGCGCATATGTTGGCATCTGGTGGCGCATATGACCAAACGGTATTGCTCTGGCGTATACGTGATGGACAACTTGTACGCAAGCTCGAAGGCCATACGAATAGTGTTGAGGGGGTTGCGTTTGCTTCCAATGGTACGTTGTTGGCTGCGGCAGGAGGGCAGGCTATTTTGCTCTGGCGCATCCAAGATGGGGTGGTGCTCTGTACAATGGAAGATTATATGAGCCGTATAGAGAGTGTAGCGGTTGCGCCCAATGGTGAGATGTTGGCTTCAGGTTCCGAGAATGGCATTGTTCGTCTATGGCGTGCAAGCGATGGGGTGCATATTGCAGCTTTAGAAGGGCATACAGGTAGTGTGACGAGTGTAGCATTTTCGTCAGATGGTCTTTCGCTGGCTTCAGGTTCCGATGATAAGACGGTACGTTTGTGGCATGTGCCAGATGGCAAGGCAATGCATGTGTTGGAAGGACACAAGAGTGGTGTGACGAGTGTGGCGTTTTCGCCAAGTGGGGCATTGCTGGCTTCTGCATCTGGTTCGTGGATACGTGGAGACCATACCATACGATTGTGGGATGTGGGCAATAGTAAGGCTGTAGCTACGCTGCACGGGCATACAAAGGTTGTCACGAGTGTGGCATTTACCCCCGATGGCTATGTGCTTGCTTCTGGGTCTGAAGATGGTACAGTGCGGCTTTGGGGGATACAACGCGATACATAACAAGCAATTGCTATCTATCGTACATGATGCTGTATGCATATAACAGGATTCAGCAAGATTGGTACGCATGTCACTTGACAAGTACACGAAAACGAATTAGAATAGCATTACATCTTGGTCATACGAACAAATACAGAACATGTATTTGAAAACATCTTTTCTATTAACAAGAAATGCGAAAAAAAGTTCTTTTATTGCACCATCGCATTTCCAAATACTCCAAAAATCAACTCAAATTCCCCTTGACAACAACACGATATCGTGTTAAACTACCTTCTGTAAGAAAAACATGCGCATCTTCAACATAATCTATTCATAGTGAACGTAAGGATGTGTACAAACAAAGCAAGTGTATTGCCCCTAACGAGCTAACCGCTGCATGCATGTTTGTATACCCTTGACAAGACGCTTCTGAGCGGGCGTCCATTCTTTTATACTCACAAACACGTTAAAGTGTTGGAAAAGAGGCTCTCTTATGCGCAAAACAATAGACATACCCTGCGATGAGCTACGGCAATTGTACGAAGATGAACAGATAGGAATAGTGCTGTTGGGGCAACAGTATGGGTGTAGCCCGACCACTATCTCAAAACGATTGCACGCATGTGGTATTCCTACCCGCCCATCACGGTTTCAGCCAAGCACTATATCGGAGGATGAATTTCGGCGGCTCTACGAAGTGGAGCAGTGGAGCATTCACGCTATGGCTCGGCATTTTGGGGTGAGTGTGAGCACCATTGGCAATCGCCGGCGTGCTTTGGGCATTGCCGTGCGCCCAAGAAAGAAAGCGCCCAAACACACACCTAGCTCGTCGGAACCAACGGATGCAAGCGAATGAACAACTGGCACACTTCATGGTTTGCTGTGCTGCCTTCTGGTATGTTTATGGTTGGCAAATGAACATAAAAAAACTGCCTGAAGACAGCACAAAGCATAGCCTCTATAAGGACACCATTACGGCAAAAGTGCGGTAAGAAGTGCCCGTTCAATAAGCTGAAGCAATAACATAGCCACAATTGGCGAAAAGTCAAACATACCGATGGGGGGGAGTATGTTCCGTATAGGCCCTAAAATAGGTTCTGTCAATTCATGGAGAATCTGGGATATTCGCATAGAACCAGTAGGGTCTACCCACGACATCAAGACACGCCCTAATATGGCAAAGAAGAGTGCATTAAAAAGAAGTTGTATAAAGGTGACAGTAAAGCCCATTTTAGTACCCCTTTTGCTAGTCAACAAAAAACATTATAAAAGCCAGTTTTATTTTGATGGTCCAGAAGATGCATACCATAAACCATCTAGCTATTGACACAGTATAACCGAATAAACATATATTGCTTTTGCTTTGACGCTCTATGAAACTCAAGCGTTGCGTCTTGCTTTGACGCTCTATGAAACCCAAAAGTTGCGTCCTTGATAGGAGAGCAAAGCCTTCTGATCAAGTATAAATTGTTCTCCATTTTCAAGTGAATGTGGTAGAATGGTTCATAATGGCAATTGAAAACTGGTGTTGTTTATTCATTGGGGAGAACACATGAGACGCATACGTATCTATCATTGGACAGGTTTGTTGGTACTCAGTCTTGTATGTATGATGCTTGCTATTCCTTGCTCACCGACACAAGCAATTTCTGATCGCCCAGTCATGGCATTTTACTATACCGGCTACGATTTAGGCAACTGGTCGTATGCCACGATGAGCGATAGAGCGGCCCCGATCTATTCGGGAAGTGATGGAGATGCTATTGTTCGGCACATTGAGCAGGCAAGCGATGCTGGTATTGATGGGTTTATCTGTATCTGGCGTGGTCCAGATATGGAGAAGGAAGAAGAACGGTGTGAACGTGTGCAGGATAGGATTGAGAAGACAGGGCGCGATATGAAGGTTGCGTATATGCCCGATCTTTCAGAAGATTCTGACCCTGAATTGCGTACTGTAGAAGGCTTGCGCGATGCGGTGAATCATTTGCTGAACGACATTATTATACACAATCCGCTCTATCTTACATTCGAGGGGAAGCCGGTGGTTTTCTGGCGCAATCCAAACTTTTTTGGTGCGGTTGAGGATTGGCGTCGTTTTCGTAACCAAGTTGATTTGAATCGTGAACAGTTTTGGATTGTTGGCACCGATATACCGGCACTTGAGGATAGTATGTTTGCCTACCTCGATGTATTCGATGCTGTCTACCCCTACGATGTGGCACGGCATAGTAGCCCTTCAGTAGCACTCAACACCTATGCTAGTCGCCTACAAACCTACAATACAGCTCATACAACACAAAAGCCGTTTGTTGCGACGGTTATGCCTGGGTTTGATACTATGCGCGTAGCCCACGATGGGTACCGTCGTGACCGCGAAAATGGGTCTTTTTATCAGCAGAGTTGGGAAGCAGCTACCAAACATACCCCAGATATGGTAGTGTTGGCGAGTTTCAATGACTTTTTGCATGGCACACATATAGAACCAAGTGAGGAGTATGGGCTACAGTACTTAGATTTGACGAAGCAGTTTATTGGGACGTTTCGAGGTGCTATGCCTGCGGCTCCGCCGGCTGAAGGCTATGTACAGCAAACGGGGCATTTCTTGCGTGGGGTGTTTCGTTCCTACTGGGAGCGCCATGGTGGGGTGAGCCGGTTTGGGTATCCTATCACCGAGGAGTTTGTGCGCTCTAGCGATGGTAAGGTTGTACAGTACTTTGAACGTGCGCGTTTTGAACTGCGGGTGTTGAATAATAATCAATCTACGGTTGACCTTGGGTTACTGGGCTTGGAGTATGTCAATGCGCATGGGAAAACGTTTTCACACGTTGCCCCGTTTGTCAGCACTGGTACACGGCGGTATTTTGCTGAGACGGGGCATAGCTTGCAAGGTACATTCAAAACTTACTGGGAAGCGAACGGTGGGGTTATGTTTTTTGGCTACCCAATAAGTGAAGAAGTGCAAGAACGTTTTCCCGATGGTTCGGAGCATACGGTACAATACTTTGAACGTGCGCGGTTTGAGTTGCATGATGACACGGTATTGGTGGGTCTATTAGGGCGTGCATTGGCTCCATGTCAGCATGTACCGGCACGGTCTCCCAATGCCCCCCCTGCTGGACCGTTGCCCGAAGGTGATAGTGTTACATGCACGTTGCCTAGTTCAAGTTCTGCTTCACCTACCACGTCAACAAGTCCTTCACCATCGTCGTCTGCACCTGACACTGAAGCCCATGGACGCGTTTACCCCGGTGTTGTGCAACCGGGAACGGTACAGGGCTTTCAGGTTTGGAATTATGCGCCCAATGAAGTGGTGAGTCTCTGGCTCAACCTACCCGATGGATCTGTGCGCGAGCTCCCATATAAGGCTGTTGCTGATGAAAACGGGTATGTGTTAATTGGTTTTACCACTGATACGGTTGATCCAGTAGGGCACTATAGTATGGTGGGACAAGGGATCACTAGCGGACGCATTGTTGTAGCGCCTTTTGAGTTGCGTTGGTAGGTGTCGTTGTTTTTTGGCTGAGCGTCAGGTAACAACAGGTATAGCACGCTGAATACAACTGAACCAGGGTAACATTAGGTATCTTCGGTTTTCTTAGAACGCTTAGATCGATTAGGTTTCTCTGGCTTTTCTGATTTCTCTGGTTCGGTTTGTTCTTCAGCGCCGTCGGTTGGTGTATAGTCGCGTTCTACATGATAAAAGCCGGCGCGTTCTGCAACAATGGTGAGAATGCGTTGGGTAGAACGGTGTGGTTTGTGCATACCTGTTTCCCATTCGCTGATGGTTTGTTGGCGTACTTGCAGTTCGTCGGCCATCTGACTTTGGGTCAACCCTAGGTGTTCGCGCAATTCTCTGATTTTTCTGCTATCCCAAGCCATTTTCTTTTGTCGTAGTTCCTCTCCAGTAGGATATTTATATTCCTCACTCATACTACTTATAGCACGAAGAACGACCTGCCTTGGCAGGAAGCCAACGTACCCTTTCCTCCTTTCGTACATTTAAGATTTGTTCTCTTGCGTTGCTCCACATTCAATATCTATTTTGCTGTTCTTTGCCTAGCCGAAATGACCAGACAAAAAACCCAGTTTATTCTAACACGTCATCGGATTATTGTGAAGTGCAATCTTGTGTTGGCTCTTCTCTTCGTGCAAATTCATTGAGTGCAACGAGCAATTGTGGTACTATGCTTTTAGTGTACTGTTTCTTTTGATATGAGCAGACAAAAAGCCTGTTGTACAAGGTAGAAAGGCTTTGTATATGCCTAACCTTACCGCTGAAGAATTATCCCACATGGAAACACCTCATGCATTTTATGAGGGAAAATGGGTGACAACAAATTATAGTGTGCGCTCACTCAAAAATATCCTTGTGAAAAAGGAACGCTTTTTTTTGCGCACAATGCACCCAAGACGGGGGACTGTTTTAGACCTTGGGTGTGGAGGTGGTTGGAGTTTTTTTACGCTGTTTGATTATGTAGTTGGTCTTGATATTTCGTTGACATCGCTGAAGCAGGCGAGGAGTATCTATGCTCTGCCAACCCAAGGTGCTATTACGAGGCTACCCTTTGCTGATGATTCGTTTGATTTTGTGGTAAGCCTCGATGTGTTGGGGCATGTAGCACCACAATTCAAGGATGTGCTTCTTGCTGAGGTGTATCGTGTATTGAAGCCTGGTGGTGCTACGCTGCATTATATTGAGACATTGAGCATGGATCCGTTGAGCGTGTTTTCGCGGCGCTACCCAGATTTACACGAAAAATATGTGGTGGCTCCGGAGGGGCATATCGGTGCTGAATTACCGTCAAGGACGTTTGAGCGTTTTAGGCAAGCTGGTTTTCTGCCTATCCACGAAATTCCTGCCTACAAGGGTTTTATTTATGTAGATCGCTTCATTCATTATTTTGATAATGAGTATACAGAGCAGTCACGGTTTATCCGATGGGCGGTGACTGTGTTGAAACCTTTTGTGCGCTACAAACCGGTTACGTTAGCAGTTAATCTGTTGATTGCGCTCTGTTTTGAGCTGTTGGATCCGGTGTTGCCGGACGATTGGGCGGGCGGAGCTCTGGCGTATTACCAAAAACCTGTCATTTCATAGGGTAGATGGGCACGAAGTTGGGTGTTCTTTGAGACGATGGGGACCGCCATGGTTTTGGGCTGCGTGCCTGCTGTTGGGTATGTACCTGTTGACGACGGGAGGACAGCCTTTTATCAGCGATGGGGAGGTGATGTTTCTCACGGCGGTACGCATTGTTGATGCGCAGACTCTAGCCCTACCAGAGTGGGCGACTATTTTTCCACAAGTTGTGCGTGGATATGATGGGCTATGCTATTCGCGCTATGGGTTGGGGCAACCTCTGCTAGGGGCACTTTTTTATTGGATTGGGCGGTATGTGGTTGCGTGGTATGTACTACCAGTAGCCAATGATTTTTTTGTAGGGCGCTTTGTTACACTGCTGCTGCCAGCTTGTGCGACGGCGTTGACTGGCGCTCTTGTGTGTGCATGGGCCAAACAGCTCTATTGCTCAGTCCGGGTGGCTGTGGCGCTGGCGCTGTTGTATGGGTTGGGAACGATGGCCTGGCCCTATAGCCGCTTTTTTTTTAGTGAACCTCTCTTTACGCTGTGTTTGTTCTTGGCTGCTTTTGCTATCTACCAACAACGCCCACTTATCGCTGGTGTAGCTTGTGGGTATGCTCTTGCCACTCGCTTGGACGGTCTTGTGCTGCTCCCGGCATTGTTTACTTATGCGTGGCTCAGAGGGTATCGGTTGAGCATGGTCGGCAAGGTGCTCTTTGGGTTGTTGCCCGGTTGTATAATGGTGCTTTTGCACAATTGGGTACGTTTTCACACGCTCACTGAACAGGGATATAGCGGTGAAGGGTTTACGGGCAACCTCGTTGTTGGGCTATATGGGTTGCTGTTGAGTTCTGGTAAATCGGTCTTTCTGTATGTGCCCGTGCTCTTGGCATTTCCTTTTGCTGTGGGGGCTTTTTATCGCCATTTTCGTGCCGAGGCAGTGCTTGTTGGGTTGGTGGTGTTGATAACGTTGCTGAAAAGTGCGTGGTGGTGGTCCTGGTGGGGTGGGTGGTGTTGGGGTCCACGCTTTTTGCTGCCGCTGATGCCGTTTTTGATACTGGCTATGGGGGTGCTCTATAACCATGGGTTTTGGCGCTATGTGATGGGGTTTCTGCTGCTTCCTCTTTCGCTGGCTACCAATCTCCTTGGCATTGTGGTTGATTTCAATGCTTATTTGCGCGATGTGACACGGGGCGATACGATGCGCGAATACATCTACTTGTTTCAACCAGCCTATTCTCCTATTGTAGCCCATTTGAAACGGCTTGATGTTGCCAATGTGCCAATTGTGAGCTTTCGCTTAAGTCAGCACGATATTGGTTTTGCGCCAACGATAGCTCCTTTTTTGTCGTTTGGTATTGTTGTATTGCTTGTTGTGTCGTTCTTGGGAGTATATAGGAGTATTCGGTGGAATGCAGATGTGGGAGTGTATGGGGGGAAGTCTAGCAACGATTATGCGTAGTAGAAATAAAAAAAACCGCATTACGAATGATGAAAATGTGCTATACTTGCATTATTCATCATTTCTCAGCGTCTAGCATGTACTTTTTTACACTATGTATCAGGCAGCAACAGTTTTCCGATAGGTTCGGTCAAACATAGAAGCTGCCTGAAGAACGGGCGGTGGTTGCTGTACGACTTCAATGAGACCTACAGCAACCAGCCGATATACTGAACGAATAGCGGTTTCTTCGTCAATATCGGCAGATTGGCAAATGGCCCGCAAGCTTTGACACTCATGGGCCATACTGATGATGCGCCACTGTGTCACATCCAGAGAGACATTTGTATCTGCGCCGCCTGGTGTCAGGGGTTTCAGGGCGATATGGTCATCTAGGGTAATAATTCCATGTGTTGGTGTTGCAGCAAGACAAGCAAGCCGATGTGAGGCTTCCTCTTCAAGGAGTTCTTCCTCACAGTGAATATGTATAGGTCGGTCGTGGGTTGTTGTGGTATGACGAAAAGAGAAGGTTGCTTTTTCCCATGTAAACATTTCAATTGCGGCTTCTGCACCATTTTTGATAACCTTATGGTCTTTTCCTTGCACGATAATCGCATCAATCATCTGTCCCCACGCAATATAGGCGATGCCTTGCACCCTATCATTGAGCAATAGAAGCACACCTGATTTTGGTCCTTTGCGAAAGAACTGTACTAAGTCGTGCAGTGACATATCTTGAAGCGTCCCTTTTACTGCCATTGTTTATTCTCCCTTGAATGTATGTAACGCTCTTCATACGTTATCCTCATACGTAAGACGATAGTAAAAAGCCCTAGAAAGCAGTTTCCCGACTAGAGGGACATTGCGCCAAAACGCCCCTTTAGTCGGGAAACTCACGCCACACTACCACCGGGAAACACATGCTTCTTTGCGAAAGGAAACACGCGCCATTGCGTGTATAATATATGCTATGCGCATCTCTGCACACAGTTGCCACAGAGTGGTGTTGAAGGACTATAAAACCTTAAACCATTTTTAGTGTACACTAAAAGTAGGTGGTAAAACAATCAGGGAAAACCTGATATTTGATTAGGTAAAACCCTAAAATTAGCTGTTTATTTTACTACCAAGCTTCTTCTTCATGCATGACTAGGCGACCCCACATGCTGAATCCTACACCCATGATGCCAAGTGCTACGAATACCATACCGGCAAGACGTTGACGGCTATCAAGAGAATGACGCAGTTCTAAAGCTTTATCGAACTGTGATGTGTCGCCTAGCTCGGCAAACTCAGCCGCTGCGGATTCTGAAACGTCTCGTGCTTGTGAGTATTGTAGCTCGTGCGCAAGGGTAATCGCTTCATCCAGTTGTTTCCGTGCTTGCAGCCCACGTTCGGCTCGCTCTGCATAGATTTGCAATACGCGTTCTTGGCGTGTATCGCCAAGTTTGGCATAGAGGGAACGGGATTGTTGGATCAATTCAATAGCACGTGCATAGTCGGCTTCTTCCAATGCTGTACGTGCTTGTGTTGCTAGTTCTTCTGCTTGTAGGCCTTCTTGGCTACGGTTGAGCAATGTTTCTGCTTCGGCTCGTGTTGCATCCAATGATTCAATGCTCGTTTCGTTGTGCTGATTGGATTGCAGCCAGGCAATGGCTTGCTGTAGTTCTTGTTGTGCATCAGCATATCGCCCTTGTTCAAATAGTTGTCGTGCATGGGAGAGGTCGTAGCTCGAAAGGACGTTGCGCCGATAGCCTCCTTCTAGGTATGAGGGAAGCCACTCTAGCCAAGCTGCTTCTAAGTCGGTTGGGGAAACTTCGTATGCGCGTTCTAATGCCGAACGGTATCCACTGCTACGGGCACTCATGGTCAAGAAATTGCGAAATGTGCCAAACCCATGTTGCTCGATGAGGAAGGCCACAACGGAAAGGGTTTGGGGATAACTTATTTCTGGTGTGCCGTAGACACGTTGACGGTCATCAAAGGCGCTCCATTCTAACAATGTGCCTTGTTCACGTGCAAGCTTTAGGAGTTGTATTTTGGTGTCAATATTGGGTACATGTTGCTCCATGTATTGAGCTATGCCCTCTTGAAAGCCAGTGTTTAGGCGGTTGTCGCTCAACTGGGAGACGATTATATGGGTGAGTTCATGCCGTACGTTGTTGTGGACTTCTTCGGGCGATTGTTGTTCTGTAGCTGAGAGTAATACGGCTACTTCACGGTGTCGAAAATCGGCATGCGCGACGATGCCTGTGAGTTTGGGTGCTAGGGGATTGACGGCGGTATAGCTTTCATATGAGGGGTAGAGCCGTAGGGTGATGGGTGTTTCAATTGGGTAGCTAAAAACGGTTGTTACGTCTTCGTAGATGGTATCTACAAAAGAGGCATACCCTTGGGCTATGGATTCGTTACCGGGTGTATAGAGAATGACAAATTTTTCTGTTGTCCATTCTAGCCATTCAGTGCTTAGGGCGCTCTCATTTTCTGGGGTGCTCTCTTGGGCGCTGATGAAGGGTGGGAAGAGAAGAGAGGCGACTATAAGCATTGCGACTATGCACATTGTGTATGGTACGATGTGTTTTACTGAGTGTCTCGTGTTAGTGCATGCTATATATACATGGTGTTTCATGTCTCTCCTTTGACGCTCTCTATCAATTGCTCAGGTTGGTGTAGATGGGACCTTCCGGTGTCAGTGTGCTCTGAAACAGGACTGGCGGCCCGCTCTGCCAAGAGATGGGTTGTGGTGGTTCTAATGCGTTTATTGCTTTGCCAAGTGTTGCAAGCTGTGCTGTTTTGGCATCACGACGTACACGCCCTAGGGTAAGGTGTGCATGAAATGCACGTGTATCGAGGTTGAGACCTATTGGCTCCAATGCGGTGACTATTGTGTGTTGCAAACGGTTCAGTTTTGCCGTATCACCACCAATACCCACCCAGATGGTTTTTGGGCGATTGAGGTTGGGAAAAGCACCTGTTGAGGTGAGCTGTAATGTGGGTAAAGAGGCTATTTGTTGCTCTGCCTGAACAAGTGCTTGTAAGATGGTTGGCACATGAACACTATCTACTTCGCCTAGAAATTGCAATGTGAGATGGTAGGCTGTAGATGCTACCCATTTTACAGGCGGGTTGCCCCGGCTGAGACGTTGCTGTGCTTTCTCTAGTTCAACGATGGCTTTATCGGGCAGTTCAAGTGCAATAAACAATCGCATACACTCGTGGCGGTTCCTTTCTCTATTGAAATGTATGGTACCCCATGGTGAGAGTTTGACTATCTACCATGTGCTCTTCTGCATTGGCGATGCTCCGCACGAATGTCCCTTCGCGCTGGAGGATACGGCTACGTAGGTTGTCTTTGAGGTAGGTTTGTAGTAGGACATCTCGGATGAAGCGCAACAATGCAGGTTCTTCTACGGGAAAGATGGTTTCAACACGTCGGTCAAGATTGCGTTGCATTAAGTCGGCACTTCCTAGGTAAACTTCTTCGTTGCCACCATTGTAAAAGTAGTAGATGCGGTTGTGTTCTAGGAATTTCCCTATAATGCTGCGTACACGAATGTTGTCGCTTAGCCCAGGTACGTCTGGGCGTAGGCAGCAAATTCCTCGTGGTATAAGGTCTATTTGTACCCCGGCTTGAGAAGCACAATAGAGGGAATCGATAATTTCGGGGTCTACGAGTGAATTCATTTTAAAAATCAAGCGCCCGTTGCCCTCTTTTTGATGGGTTGTTATTTCACGCTCGATACGTTCTAAGAAGTTTTTACGAAGTGTTACTGGAGCTACTAACAGTTTCCGATAGTGACGCTGTCGGCTATAGCCAGTAAGGGAATTAAAGAGTTCAGCGGCATCGGACCCAATATCGGCGCGACATGTGAATAGCCCTAGGTCGGTATAGACACGTGCGGTAGATGCATTGTAGTTGCCAGTGCCTAGATGGACGTAGAGACGAATGCTATCATGTTCTTTGCGTACAACAAGGGCTATCTTGGCATGTGTTTTCAATCGGCGCACTCCATAGACGACATGGACTCCGGCACTCTCTAGCGCACGCGCCCATGTAATGTTGTTTTCTTCGTCGAAGCGGGCTTTTAATTCTACTAGCACAGTGACTTGCTTCCCAAGTTCACGGGCATTCATGAGGGTTTGCACAATGGGTGAGTTGCTTCCTACCCGATAGAGGGTTTGCTTGATAGCCAATACATTGGGGTCTTCTGCTGCTGCTTGGATAAACTCTACGACTGGGTTGAACGAATCGTAGGGATGATGCAACAGTATGTCTTGCTGGCGAATAGCTTCAAAAATATTGGCTCGCCCCTGTAGGAATGTGGGGACTCCTGGTATAATAGGGGTATCTTTCAGGTCTGGGCGCTCTATTGCCATCAATGACATGACAGAAGACAAACCTAATGGTCCGCGTACAGTATAGAGGTCACTGGCTGCAATTTCTAGTTTTGTGAGGAGTAGCTGGCGAATGCGGGCGGGCATGTTGTCGTCTACGGTTAGACGCACGACTTTCCCAAATCGTCGTTGGCGCACACTTTGCTCCATTGTTCGCAGCAGGTCATCGGCTTCGTCTTCTTCTATTTCCATCTCGGCATCACGGGTTATGCGGAAGGGATAGGATTCTACTACCTCTAGCCCGTGAAAGAGTGTTGGGAGGTGGGCTGCTAAGACTTGTTCTATCCATACAAAACAATAGTGTTGTCCGTTTGATGCGTCTTTTACGTTACATTGCTGTGGTGACAGGGGAACAAGACGCGGCAGTACTTCGGGAACTTTCAGTCGGGCAAACATTTCACCGTGTTCTTCATCATGTATGACGACTGCGAGGTTGAGGCTTAGGTTAGAGATATGCGGAAATGGGTGGGAGGGGTCTATGGCTAATGGTGTGAGGACAGGAAAAATTTGATTATCGAAATAATCGGACATGGCAGCACGTTGGTCGTTATCGAGTTGGTCATAGTCATAGATATAGATTCCATGAGAGCACAATTTTGGCAACAATTCTTCAAGCCACAATGTACGTTTTTGTTCAACCAAAGGTAATATAGCTTGATGTATTGCAAAGAGTTGTTCTTCTGGTGTCATTCCGTCTGGGGAACGTTTTTTTACACCAGCAGCGATTTGATGTTTGACACCACTGACACGGATCATGAAAAATTCATCTAGGTTGGCGGCAAAAATAGCTATAAACTTAACTCGCTCAAGCAACGGGTTGCGTTCGTCAAATGCTTCTTCTAGGACACGCCGATTAAAGTCAATCCAGCTCAATTCGCGGTTGAGGTAACGAACGTTGGGATTGCATAGGTGGTCTTCCGATTCGACATTCTGGATTTCTTCAATAAGAGTCATAAAGACACCTCGTTCCAGTTTTACAGAGAGAAACACACTATGGTATGCAGTGGGAGAGTGAAACTAAGGCATGGGTCACACTCGTATGCCACACCATAAGTATAGCAGGGTAGAAGATTATCAGCAACATAGCACGACGAAATAGTGATGATGCTTATTGCTCAATGATGGAGCGCCGTAGGAGGTTTAGTGTTGCTGTTACGACAAATTCCCATCCTTCGCTGTGACGGAGGTCGTAGTGTCGTGTTATGTGTTGTATTCCATTGGGAGAAAGAATAGCGATGCTGACGGAGGTGCGGTCATTATCATCTGTTTGTGGGGTGGCTTGGATGGCTATTGCTCTATCGCACTGCCAATGCTCACGTATTTGGGTGGCTTTTGCTTGTGCTAGTGACGGTAGATGGGCTTCATGCACAAATTCGTCGGGCGGTTGAATGGTGACACCAAGGACATGGTTTTCCCATGCTGGGAGGGCACTGATAGCACGATAGACTGCGGCGGTGGTATTTCCTTCGTAGAGGGCGAGGGAAAGGGTATGTTCGTGGAGGAGACGCATGACTTGTTCGGCAAGTGATTCGGTTCCTAGCAAACAATCGCCAAGCCGCTCACGTATACCTCGTTCAACAGGCATTAGTATTGCTTCAGCAGCTTCTGTGCTTTCGGCTTGCGCACTGAGGCGAAGTTCACAACGCCCATGGCTTGCGGATGTGCCTACAACTGGGTTATCCATTTGCATGAAGTCGGCGATGCGTTCTCCTATGATACTTTCGCCTAAACCTACGACATGCAAAACACGCACGAGGATGACTCCACGCAGACCAAGCTCTTGACGCATGTAGGACAATACGGCTGTTTCAAAAAGGAAGCGCATTTCGTGCGGTACTCCGGGCAAGACTATGACGGTGCCACGATTATCTTCTACGAGAAATGCAGGCGCGGTACCACGTGGATTTTCAATGATACGCGCACCACGTGGTATGTAGGCTTGTCGGTGGTTGCTGTCACTCATTGTGCGACCAAAAGAGGCAAACCGTGCGGCTATTTGGTCAAGTAATGGTTGATGAAACTCTAGTGGACGCCCACATGCGTGTGCAACGGCTTCACGGGTGACGTCATCCAACGTTGGGCCTAGCCCACCAGTACAGATGACTATATCGGCACGTTGTCGGGCTTCGTTGATGGCGGTGGCAATGTGCTCTTTGTTGTCGCCTACGATACTTTTACGGACTACTAATGCGCCAACTGTTGCGAGTTGACGTGCCAGATATGCGCTATTGGTATCAATTGTGACTCCTAGGAGCAACTCTGAACCAATAGCGATTATTTCGGCTGTTATCATAGCATTTCAATTTCGTAATCTATAAGTGGTATATCGGGGCGGCGCTTTTCGATGAAGCGCACCACTGATTCAAGCTGTCCATGCGCATATTGTTGCGACGTGGAAACACACGCTACGCCAAGAACTGCTCTTTGCCACAAATCTTGCCCATCAACTTCGGCGATAGACACGTTGTACTCTTTTTGCACGTGGGCTAAGAGTGATTTGATAACTGCACGTTTTTCCTTGAGGGAGTGTGCAGATGGGATATAGAGTGTAATGCGACAAGTGCCAATTATCATAGTGTTTTGTGTTGATTCCTAAGTAAGCGTCTCAAGCGTTTTACATTAGTTCCAAGACCAAGGCCAGGTTTCGTTTTCAGGTTGTTCTTGGCTGCCTAGTGGGGGCAACAAGGCCATTTCGGAACGCAACATTGAGGCAATTTCACGCATGCGGGTGGTAACGTCGGTTTCTAGCCAGCGCTGTTTGCGTTCGTTTGTCACGTGCATACGGTGGGCAAGATGGTATGTCATGGCGACTACGTCATCTGGCAATTTTTCAGCCTGGTTGCGCGTACCTGTTGCACGTGCGACTGCTTGCCAGTAGCGGTCATAGGTGGCACGCAGTTGATGGGATTTTTGTATTGGTTCATTTATGTCTTCGGGCAATACGTTGACGAATGCTGTGAGATAGGGATAGTGTTGTAATGCGTATTGTACCCGAAATCGTTTTAAGCCACTGGTAGCGATAAGGTAGCGTCCATCTCCTAGAAGAATGCTGGCGTTAATGCGTGCAAGTGTGCCAATGCTAGAGGGTTGTGCTGTATGTTCTAAGGCGCTTCTATCATTGGTAAAGACGACGCCAAATGGAGAGCCATGTTCTATACAATTTCCGACCATGAGCCGGTAGCGCTCTTCAAAGATATGCAATGTAAGAGGAGCTCCAGGAAATAAGACGGTTTTGAGAGGAAAGAGGGCTATTTTCTGCTCAACCATACCTACTTGGTCTACCATTTCTGTTCTTGTTACCCTACTTCTTCATGCCATGTACATGTCCACATTGTTGCTGAACCGGGGCCGAGGTGCAAGTCTACAGTAAATTGTATTTCGCTAGCCGAGAAAAGTTGTAAAGCAACGCTTTCTTCAAATGATACGGGCAATCCTTCTTTCATCAGGAGTAAATCGCCAATGTAGAGGTCAAGCATTTCTGGGCGCACTTCTATGCCACTTGCTCCGACGGCGGCCAAAATTGTTCCCCAGTCTGGTGTACCTTGTTGGCATGTATAGCGTATGCTTCTTGAGCAGGCGAGTGTTTGGGCTACATGGCGGGCATTGCCTTCGTCAAAAGCACCACGCACGGTTATTTGAATGATTTTGCCACTTGCTCCGGCGTCACGTACAATTTTTTGTGAAAGTTCTGCGGTAAGTGCGTCAAGTGCTTCTTGCCATGCACCATATTCCCACGAGCTGGCCTCTAGTATGGGTGGTCCCTCAGATGCGCTGTTTGCTAAGATGAGCACCATATCATTGGGCGACGCATCACCATCTAGCGTGAGACGGCTAAATGACCGCGCTACACTTTGTTGGAGGGAGCGTGTCAACAATCGTACATCAATGGCTAGGTCTGTTGTCATCAAGCAGAGCAAGGTTGCAAGTTGTGGGTGGACCATGCGAGAGCCTTTGGCCATGCCAGCAAGGGTAATACGTCGTCCTTCACGCAGGTGTACGCGGAAGACGTGTTCTTTTGGTTTGGTGTCGGTGGTAAGCATAGCTAGAGCTGACCGTCGCCCACCGCCACTATCCAATTCCGATACTGCTCGCTTGACACCATCACGTATCAATGCCATGGGCAATGGCACACCAATCATACCACTCGACATCAATAAGACACTGTCGCGTGGTATTTCTAACTCATCTGCAAGCAGTTTGGCACTCTCTACTGCATCCGCTAGACCTGGTTGTCCAGTTCCAGCGTTTGCTTGACCAGAGTTTATCATGACTGCACGAATACCTTCGCGGTTTCTGGCCAAGATTGCCTGGTTGAAAAAAACTGGTGCTGCTTTTGTGGTGCTTGTGGTAAACATTGCTGCTGCTGCACAGGGATATTGCGAATAGACCAATGCAAGATCGCGTGCTTTGCTGCCGCCTCCCTTTAAGCCGGCAGAAACACCAGTTGCCCGATACCCCATCGGGCTAGATATGTGCCCATCTTCAAAAACTGTATAGCTCATAGTTCAAGGATCTACTTGTTATATGGAGCGATAATAATTCCATATCTCTATCTATAGATAATGAAAGATATGGTTATGTTACATATACGATTAAACAGTTGTTGCCATGTTTGTGCGGTACGCCGCACTGATGGTAGCATAAGTATACCAGAAAAGCAACGCTATATGGGTGTTGTATTTGATGGTTGATGCAAGACGTAGCGCATTGCCTACAACTTCAACTAATCCATCGCGTACCAGTCCATCAATAATTTTTTGTAGCCAGTCGGCATCGTTTTGACCGGTTGTGTTTACATACTCGGCGAGTTGCTCTTGCGGTAGGGTTGTGTCAGGTGGTAACTCGCGCAGGCGGTCTATAATGCGCCCACGATAGTAGCGGTTGGAGCCGATATAAGGTTGGGTTGTGCGTTCTGCCACACGGCGCATGGGTTGTGGTGTAGGTGGGTAGCGAAAGCTATTGGTGTGTATTGTTGCATCGCGGTGTGTTTCTGAAAAAATATGCTGGTCTTTGCTATACCACATAGCATATGCACGACAGGTAGAAACCAAGGGGCAACGCCAGCATTTTGGGTCTGTTGCGGTGCAGACTGTTGCGCCAATTTCCATGATGGCTTGGTTCCACATCCACCCTTGCCCTACTGGTATAAGCGATTGGGCCAATGTGTACAAGGTACGATTATTTGGCATTGGTTCTACATCGTTGAGAGCTGTAAAACACCGTACCAATACTCGTCGAATATTGGTATCTATACATGGGACATCCTGCTCAAATGCAAAACAAGCAATTGCGCCGGATGTGTAGGGACCTATGCCGGGTAGTTTTTGTAGTTCTTCAACGTGGCGTGGAAATTGTCCTGCGTACTCATCACGAACGATACATGCAATACGTTGTAGGTTGACTGCTCGGCGGTTGTAGCCAAGCCCGGCCCATAGCTTGATAACGTCGGCGGTGGATGCTGCGGCCAAGTCGTGGAGGGTTGGGAAGGTGGCAAGAAATGCCGCATAGCGTGGCAGAACACGCTCTACTTGTGTTTGTTGCAGCATCATTTCAGCAACGAGGATATGGTAGGGGTCACGCGTATGACGCCATGGAAGGTCGCGGGCGGATCGCTCAAACCATACTAATACTTTTTTGTGTATACTGGCTGTTGTCGCATTGTCGGGTTGTATTTCGTTCATACTGCCACAGTCATCCTTTCTTTCTATGGCAGGTAGCATTCTCTATCAATCAATTGTATCATGCATAGGCAGGATGTCTACCCTATGCAACATGCTTTTGGGTGCCATTCCCCTCACGTCGCGCTTCAATAACGTTGGATATGCGGTTTAGCTTATCGAGTATTTCTGTGAGTTGGTTGATGCTGTTGACTGTCAGTTGCATAGATAGTGTGACGTGGCTATTGGCACAATTCTTCACTTGCTGCACTTGGTCTATGTTGATTCCAGCATTGGCAACTGCAGCGGTTATATCACGCCATAAACCTACGCGGTCCCATGATTCGATGGTGATAGGCACTGGGTAGCCTTTCATTTCTGCATCTCCCCAACTCACGTCAACCATGCGTTCGCGGTTGTTCATGTTGAGGACCATGCGACAGTCAGCACGATGGATTGTGACACCTTTGCCTCGTGTAACGTAGCCGACGATAGGTTCACCGGGCAGGGGAGTGCAACAACGGGCTATACGTGTGAGAACGTTGCCGGTGCCACAGACACGGATGCTGCTAGATTCGGGGCGTGGTGTGGGAGCTATTTGGGGAATGGGGGTTAGGTCATCGTGGGAGCCTTGGCGCTGGTCAAGCACTTTGTGTACAACTTGGCGGGCGGTTGTTTCTCCGCTGCCGATGAATGCGAAAAGTTCTTCGACGCTCGGTGCGCCCCAAATGCTACTGATTTCATCAAAGGCTATTTCGCCTAGTCCAAGGCGTTTGAGTTCTTTTTCCATGAGGTTGCGACCAGCGGTGATGTTTTCGTCGCGCTTTAGTCGGCGAAAATAGCGCTTGATGTGGCTACGGGCATTGCTGGTTTTGACGATGTTGAGCCAGTCGCGGCTTGGTCCACGGGGGCCCTTAGCGGTAATGATGGTAACTATTTCGCCGCTTTGGAGTCGGTATTCGAGGGCAACCATGCGCCCATTGACTTTTGCGCCCGCGCAACGGTGCCCTACTTCGCTGTGAATGCGGTAGGCAAAGTCTACGGGTGTGCTACCAAGCGGCAGGTCTATGATTTGGCCTTTGGGTGTGAAGACGTAAACTTGTTCTTCAAAGGCATCGCTTTTGAGGCTTTCGACAAATTCGCGTGCGTCGGTCATTTCGCGTCGCCAACCGATAATCCCGCGTAGCCAAGCGAGTTTGGCTTCAAAGCCAGCATCGTCGCGCCCGAAGCCTTCTTTGTAGCGCCAGTGAGCTGCAATGCCGTGCTCGGCGATACTATGCATTTCGTAAGTTCTGATTTGCACTTCGCAGGGGTTTCCGGAGGGAGTGATAACGGTTGTATGGAGTGAACGGTACATGCTTTCTTTTGGGACGGCTATGTAGTCGTCAAATTCTGAGAGCACAGGTGTCCATAGCGAGTGGACGAGGCCTAAGACACGGTAGCAGTCGCTTACTTCGTTGACGATGACTCGTACTGCGAGGAGGTCGTAGATTTGGTCTAGTCCGACGCCTTTACGTTCCATTTTACGATAGATGGAGTAGATATGTTTAGGACGACCGGTGATGTCGGCTTGGATACGCTCTTTTTCTAATTCTTGCTCTAGTCGAGCGATGAGATGCATAATAATTTCTTCGCGGGTATCGCGTTGGCGAATGAGGTGGCTTTCGATTTCGTGATGCTTTTCTGGATTGATTGTTTTGAAAGACATGTCTTCTAGTTGCGATTTAATACGCCAGATGCCGAGGCGGTGTGCAAGGGGGGCGTAGATTTCCATAGTCTCACGTGCTATTTTGTGTTGTTTGGCGAGAGGCATGGCGTGGATTGTGCGCATGTTGTGGACACGGTCTGCAAGTTTGATGAGGACGACGCGGGGGTCGTCGGCCATGGCTATGAACATTTTGCGATACGTTCCAGCTTGGGCTTCTTCTTTGCTGGTTGCTTCTAGGGCTGACAATTTGGTCACTCCGTTGACTAGGTAGGCTATTTCTTTGCTGAATGTTTTTTCTATATCTTCTAAACTTACGCTTGTATCTTCTACTACATCGTGGAGCAATGCTGCTGCAACTGTGCTGTCATCCATATGCAAGTCGAGGAGGATGTTGGCTACTTCAAATGGGTGGGTAATGAAGGGTTCGCCGCTGTGTCGCCATTGCCCTTGATGTGCTTCTTCTGCAAAGGCATATGCATGGCGAACGAGATTGCCGTCAATGTCGGGTAGGTAGGTACGTAGGCGCGATACAAGCATATCAGCAGGGGAATAGGTGACGGGACAAAGTGAAGCAGCAGGTATATTGGGTGGCGTGGAGGTAATTGGTGGCGCTGAGACGACAACATTAGAAACGGGTGAAACAGGCATGGGCGTGGTGGAAGGTGTTGGTGCTGTAGAAATGTTGGTATTGTGTGCTTTGTAGGTGTTAGGTTTACTTTTTGCAGACCGGTTCACAGAAGCGCCATTAGTCTTTTCTTTGGAAAAGACGCGACGTTCTTCTATCCGTACATCGGCGTTACCGACCGCAGTTTTGGTAGCCTTACCCATAGCGGCCACCCTTCCATTACTCTCATTTCGTAATTCTGTGTTTCAGTTTCGGTGATGGTTCCATCCCATACATGAGAGAGTAGAGTACTACATTGGCTATGACGATCACAGAATATATGCGTTTACATTACGTTATACTTTCTATGATAGCAGAAAAGAGGCGCTGGTGCAAACTATGGCACAAAATACACATAGCTTTTGCTTATGCGATGAGCTGTATCAACGGTTGTGTCGCATCACAGACCATCCGGCGGAACGAGGTAAACGGTATACGGTATGCCCTTTCGATGGTCTTGACCATTGCGGTTTTGGCCAAACTGGCCGGACAAGACACCCTCTCTGCTATCGCTTCGTGAGCCCCTGATCTCCCACTATCTCATTGCTTTTCCCCTTATAAACATAAGACTTTGCAAAAGCTATGCCTTTTTTGGGAAAAGAATCTATTGAGGTGTCCTTCGTTGTGCTCCTGAAACTTAGCCGTAGAAAGGCGACTATGTTTGGTGCCACGCACTTTTGGGGAGTACGTCGCACCAAAAGGCTCACGGCTTCACAAGCCGTTCATACGTATACGAATCCTGCCCCTGCTCACCATCAGTGTGCGTATTTGTCACCGTATGCGTATGCGTTACAGGCACAGGCATGGTTGGAACAGGCGTCGTATCGTTTCTTGAGTTTGTCGAAGGGAACGAGCTAGGAGTTGGCGCAGGCGTGGTCGGCGTAGGTGGTACAGGCGTGGTCGGCGTTTCTGTTATGGTTGTAGGCTTGGTTGTCTGTATAGACGGTTCAGGCATCGTTGGTTCAGGTGTCGTTGGCGCAGGCATCATTGGTTCAGGCGTCGTTGGTTCAGGTGTCAACTTGCCCCCTTCGACAGGCTCAGGGAACGAGCTAGTAGTTAGCGTCTCTTCTGTAGAGACTGGCACAGTTGCATCGAGCGTAGGCTTTGGTTCCGGCGATGGCGAAGAGTCTTCCGCATCAGCATTTGTTGTATCGAGTAATGAGCGGGGCCCCTGTTGCTCAATGGGTTGCTGCTCTACAGCAAATGGGCATCTATCTGGTGGGTCACTATCCTCATCAAGCACTACCACATGTTGTACCGTCTGCCACGCACTCGTGTGACCGGCATGATCTACCGCTTGTAGGCGTAGGAAGTAGCAACCGGGTTGTGTGTTCTTAACCACTGCTACATTTTCGTCGCTATACCTATCCGACGTACCGGTATCGTCTGGTCCTAGATAGAAGGTATAGCCCGCGATACCAGAGCCTTTTCCATCGTTGGCAGGTTGCCATTGTAGGGAAATGGAGCCACTGGCAGCGGGTGAATAGGTTTGGGTTGTGACGGTATCGGAAAGGGCAAATGTTGGTGCCGTCACATCATAGCCAACTGGTCCAAATGTGGCATAGGTTTGGTTGTCGCTGCTATCCCATGCACGTATATTGAGGGTGTGCAAGCCTTCACCAGCCGAAGCCAATTGCACATAGCCAGCGTCATCCTCAAACTCGGGAGTATCCCCCGCTGGCTCCTTGTCAAATGCTTGGCTAAAGCCTTGTACTATCCTATCGTCAGTGATGGCGAAATCTATTCGTTTATCGTCACTATACCACTCACCAGGTTCAGCATCACTCGTAAACTCAACCGTGGGAGCAATATCATCTCCATTTTCGTGGGCTATCACCACTCGGCCATAGTGTTGATTACAGCCGGATGTTTCTGGAAAAGTGTAACCATCTTGAAAGGTTAGCGGCAACGTGGTCCGGCTATAGTAATATCCACCGGGCGAGTAGTAGAGGCTAAAATCTAAATGGCCATAGCCATTGACATAGCCAACAACTTCGCCTTGCTCAATGAACACACCAGACGCAGTCGTAACAGGGTTCCGTATATGGGTGTATTCGGTGTAGTAGCCATTTCCATGGGACAGTATCAATGTGCCGCTAGAGGATGTCCAAAAATGAACTGTGCCGCTTGCAGCAGCATAAATGGGGGCACCTTGGGTAGAGCCGGAGACGCGGGATAGGTCGAGTTTACGATTGTCGCCGTGTGTGCCGCAATAAAAGCCTTGTATTACATCCCACTCCTCATCTGGTGGTGTGGGTAGCCAGATGTCGGGTGGTGCTTGTTGGGCATATATGTGGGTTGGCATGAGTGCTGTTAGGAGTAGCACCATAATGATACTGTTTATAAAGCGCACAATATCATCTCTTGTCATACAGAGACAAAAATCCAAGGTCATAACGTGGACCTCATGCCTGCACTGCTATCGTATTGAAAAGCACCACAGACAATTTTATATTTTTTGATTGAAACGTGCAGAACGATACCACAGGAAAAGTGTACTGTCAAATACCCAGAGAGCCATGCTATAATAAGGGGTAGACACATGGTGAGGGGGTATTGCTGTGGAACAGACGGTCCTGAATGACCGCTACGAAATACAAGAGAAGATAGGCGAAGGTGGGATGGCCACCGTCTACATGGGGCATGATGCGCGTCTTAATCGCCGCGTGGCTATTAAGATTTTGCATGGTCGCTATGTAGATGACGATGAGTTTGTTGCACGTTTTCAACATGAGGCGCAGGCTGCAGCTAATCTGAACCATGTCAATGTTGTGCGTGTCTACGATGTGGGGCAAGATGGTGATACCCACTATATTGTGATGGAATGTATTGACGGTACCAACCTCAAAACCATCATCAACCGTGATGCCCCATTGAAAGTCGGTGAAGCTGTCAACATTACCGAAGCGATAGCTCAAGGGTTGGAAGCTGCCCATCGCGTAGGCCTAGTGCATCGGGATATTAAGCCGCAAAATATCATGGTTGCGTCGGATGGGACTATCCGCATTGCTGATTTTGGTATTGCAAAGAGCCATTTGAGCCAAACACTTACCCAGTCGGGTATTATCGGCACTGCGGATTATATTTCACCTGAGCAGGCTCAAGGGAAAGGAGCTACGCCACGTTCTGATATTTATTCTCTTGGTGTAACGCTGTATGAGATGTTAACGGGCAGGTTGCCGTTTGTGGGTGATGGTCCGCTAGCTGTGGCCATGCAGCATGTCAGTGCAGCGCCGCTTCCGCCAAGGCAAATAAACCCTTTAGTGCCACCGCATGTTGAGGCGCTTGTATTGCAAGCGCTATCGAAAGACCCATTGCGCCGCCCTGAAGGTGCGCAAGCATTTGCCGAGTTATTGCGTACATATCGGGATATGGCAAACCAACAAACAATGGTTGGGACAGATGCAATGCCATATCCGTCTGCTGCTGGTTCTGTGCCACCGGGCGTATCGCCGGTTGGCGGTAGTGCTGGATCGCGTCCTATCACTGGGAAGCTCTCTTCTAGCTCAACTGGGCGTATGATACCGCCAAAGCCACGATTAGCACGCGCACCAGACCATGGCGGAGTAGGCTTTTTGGGGGCCATTCTCGTTATCCTTATCCTGCTGCTGGTGGGTGGTGGAATGGTGTTCCTTGTAACGAGTGGTATCTTTGATTTTCAATCTACTATTGCTGGAGATGACCCGGAACCCAAACCGACTCGTGTTTTGCCGTTGACCTTGACAGGTGAAACACCAATCGCTACAGATGAGATTGTTGCTACACCAACACCATCATTTACAGCCACACCCACACCGACGTTGACTACCACGCCCACACCAACGGAGACACCGGTACCGAAAGTGACAGTACCAGATATTACAGGCATGACGGAGGATGTAGCACAGCAGACCATGCAAGAAGTAGGGCTCGTGCCGTCGCGGAGTGACGTGGTATACAGCGATAGTGTCCCAGAAGGGGCCGTGGTTGAGCAATTTGTGCCAGCCTATAGTGAGGTTGAAGAGGGAGTTTCTGTTTCTTACACCGTGAGTCAAGGACCAGAAATCACCCTTGTAGAAGCTCCAGATTTAACTTTCCGTCGGCTTGATTCGGCACGTCGAGAGGCAGAGCAGTTGGGGCTTGCCGTTGAAGTATATCAAGAGCCAAGCCGCGATATTAGCGAAGGCTTTATTATTCGCCAAGAACCGAACCCTAAAATGCGCGTTGAGTCTGGCGATACGATTCGTCTGTATGTGAGTATGGGCGATGTAGTGATGGTGCCAGATTTGCGGGAGAAGTTTGAAGAAGAGGCGAAACGTATTTTGGCAGCGACGGATGGTTTGACATGGTCATATAGTGACCAACAAGGCCCCGATAAATTAGGTACTGCGTATTATCAATTGCCTGAAGGAATAGTGGTGAGCACTATCCCAGAAGAGGGCAGTTGGGTGCCACGTGGTACAGTAGTGACGCTAGGCATACGGGCATACGAGGCTACTCCAACGCCAGCAACCGAGTCGGAGCAAGGGAGTGATGATGCGGGTACGAGTGGAGAGGAGTCACATCCCCCGGAGGATGATGCGTCGCAAGAAGGAGAACAACCTGCAACGGATGCTACGCCGGAGGGGAATAATGAGCCTCCAACGCCACCAATGCCGCCGCCTACGATGCAGCCCGAGAATGGTGAATAAGGAATGGCACACGAAGCGTAGGATAGGCTTCTAGCCTATCCGTCGTAGCACATCCTATCGGTACCCGGCTAGAAGCCGGTGTTACAGGGCACAGTAGGGGCTTGCGGCCGCAAGCCCCTACAATTAACGTAGATTCGCTTTTGTATAGGTATTGAGTAGTAATGAGTGACGAATGGAACAAATATTCTCACGTTCAGATATTGCAGATATTGCAGAGAAGGTATATGCCGGTACCCGGTTGAGCTTTGAGGATGGGGTAAGGCTTTATACAACGCCAGATTTGTTGCTTGTGGGCAAGCTTGCCGACTATGCCAACAGGCAACGAAATGGCGACCGTGTTTTTTTTGTACAAAATCGCCATATCAACCCATCCAACGTGTGTGTTGACCATTGCAACTTTTGCTCATTTCGGCGCAATGGTGATGAGCATGACGCATATACCATGTCGGTAGAGTGTGCTGTTGACTATGCCAAGGAAACAGTAACAAACAACACGCGGGAATTTCACATTGTCAGTGCGTTGCATCCTGACTTGACGCTTGATTATTGTTGCACACTGTTGCGCAGTTTGCGGCAGACGTTTCCATGGGTTCATCTCAAGGCATTTACAGCCGTAGAAATTGACTATCTAGCACGTGTGAGTGGGCTAGATTGGGAAGACGTGCTACGGGCGCTCATAGATGCTGGCTTGGATGCAATGCCGGGCGGAGGAGCAGAGATTTTTGCACCGCGTGTGCGGCGTAAGATTTGCCCCGGCAAAGTGAACGGCAAGGGCTGGTTGGCTATTCATAGCATTGCCCATAAGCTTGGGGTAAAAACGAATGCAACGATGTTGTATGGACATATTGAGCACGTTGAAGACCGTGTAGACCATTTAGTGCAGTTGCGTGAGCAACAAGACAAAAGCGGCGGGTTTATCACCTTTGTGCCACTAGCGTATCATCCCGAAAACAATCGGCTGGGTCTTGCTCGCCAAATTGATGGTACAACAGGCTTTGAAGATTTGCGCAATCTCTCAGTAAGTCGCCTTATGCTCGATAACTTTGCCCATATCAAAGGCTACTGGGTAATGCTTACACCGAAGTTGGCCCAACTGTCGCTTGGGTTTGGGGTGAGCGATATAGATGGGACAGTGGTCGAGGAACGCATTACCCACGATGCGGGGGCGAAGACAGAGAAAGGCATCGGCCGCGACCATTTGATACACCTTATCCACAAAGCTGGCCGAGTGCCGGTTGAGCGCGATGCGTTGTACAATGAGGTTGAGGTGTGTGTGTAAAAGATGTCTATTACTCTGGGTACAATTAGGTATCTCAACACACAGCCGGTTGAGTATGGGATAGCGCAACGGTTGCCGAGTATTCGGGTAGTGCGAGACGTACCTACCGGTATCAACCAGGGTCTTATAGAGGGGCGCATAGCGATTGGTCCTATATCGGTGTATGCATTTGCGCAGCATACCGACGATTTGCAGCTTGTGCCGGGGTTGTCTATTGCCACGCTTGGCGCAGTGAAGAGTGTATTGCTGTTTTCGTGGCACTCCGACCCGCGCATGCTCGATGGCCTACCAGTGGCGCTGACAGACCATTCGGCAACCAGTGTGCGCTTGTTGGAAGTACTGTGTGAGCACTACTACCACATTGCGCCACACTGGTATCGGTGCCCACAAAATGTAGATGCAATGTTGGCACACCATGAGGCTGCATTGTTGATAGGCGACCATGCATTGGTTGAGGGTGTCCTGCGACGTACCATTGGCACACGTGGGGTACCCTATTGTTTCGATTTGGGGCAGGAATGGTTTGATTTCAGCAGGTTGCCATTTGTCTTTGCAGTGTGGGCTATGCACCACGACTGTGCAGAAGAGGTACAGCGTGCGGGTATTGTGCCAGCGCTCTATGCAGCCAAGGCTGAGGGCATACAAGCCATAGATACCATAGCAAAGGCATATGCGCCTAGATTGGGGTTGCCAACCGAAGTGTGTGCAACCTACCTGCGCAACCTGCGCTATGACTTGGATGCTCAGGACCAGGAAGGATTGCGGTTTTTCCTCGATTATGCGCTAGTGTAGAGGATGTGAAGGATAGTTATGCAAATCAAACACCTAACCATGGAGCATATTCGTGGATTTGAGCACGTCACCATTGCTTTTGAGCCAGGCATGAACCTGCTTGTGGGCGAAAATGGAGCCGGGAAATCTACCGTGCTTGATGTGTTGCGCAAGTTGCTGACAGAAGTGTTGCCTACATTTACTGCATATAGTGGCGATGTTGAGCATTTTCATGCCGACGATTTGATGGTTGGCAAAGATTGGCTATCTGCTGAACTTGAGTTTAATGTTGGCGATCTACCATTGGTGTATGAAATACAGGAATGGTGCGCGAATGGGCAATGCGATAGAAGAGAACTTCGTTGCATGGGTACATCTGACAGAGCATCTGTCAAGGATGATCTACGGGCGCTGAAGACGGAGGATGCACAACCATTGGCAATCTATTTTTCCCCCTACCGCTCATTGTTAGAATCAAGGCAAAACAGTGTAGGAAGCACAGACTTAGACGGACAGGCAACAGCTTTTGCTGATGCATTGGCTTGTGAGCGTGGGCTACGTCTGCACGAGTTTGCTAGGTGGTGGGTGACACAAGAGAAGCTTGCATCAGAATCGAGTTTTATCAAAAAGCGCCTAGATGTACTGAAAGATGCGATAACAGCATTTCTTGATACGGGTGATAATCCGAGTGTTCTATGTGTGCCAGATGATGCAACCGTGCTGCTCAAAAAAGAGGGTATTGTTTTGCATGCGCGTCAACATTCTGATGGCGAGCGTGGGGTGCTGGCGCTGATGCTTGACCTCACACGGCGACTATCGCAAGCAAATCCGAGCCTGCCCGACCCACTGCGCGCGGGCAAGGCAGTGGTCTTGATAGATGAGTTGGATTTGCAATTGCATCCGCGTTGGCAACGTACAATAGCAGAAAAATTAACGCAAATGTTTCCTGCTTGCCAGTTTATCGCTACGTCTCATTCCCCACAAATCATTGGTGAGTTGCCCCCTGAGCACATCATCTTGCTTGAAAAAGGCAAGGCTCCGTATCGCCCCAACCAATCGTTTGGTATGGATAGTAACTGGGTTTTGCAGTTTTTGATGGATACCGGTGCTCGTAATAGGAGTGTGTATCAGAAGTTAGACCAGATTGGTGATTTAATAGAGGATGAGGAGTATCCCCAAGCAAGAATAGAGATTGACCGTTTGCGTGAGGAGATAGGAGAATTTGTAGATTTGGTTCGGTTACAGGCACGCCTTGACCGGTTGAAGATTCTTGGAGTATAGGAAGTACGTATGCTATGAAATATATACAGAAACAGACTCAACCGCAGGCGCTTATTGCATGGGTTCATGGTAAGTCAAGTAATAACCAGTCCATTGCATGGGGATATGACGATATGCCATCGGATGTGCGTCAAGCAGTCAAAGCTCATTTGATTGCAGAGCAGGGTTGTCTATGCTGTTACACTGGACGCAGAATCACCTCTGATACAGCGCATATTGAGCATCTCAAGCCACAGGCTCTTTGTGTTGGGCATGAAGATACAGACTATAAGAATCTTCTTGCTGCATATCCAGGAACGAATACAAGGATGGTATGTAGATATGGTGCTCATGCCAAAAAAGATTGGTATGATGAGGGTTTATTTATACACCCGTTGCGACCGGATTGTGAAGAAAGATTGCGCTATAACATGAAAGGGAGAATTTCTGCATCCAATCCATCGGACCAAGGGGCTGTTGAAACAATCAAACGGTTATGCCTTGATCATTCTGAATTGACAGAATTAAGAGCACAGGCAATAGATGAAGCGCTTTTTGGTCCAGAGTTGAATAAATCTCAGGTGCAACGTCTTATGGATGAGGTGGATAAGCGTGATAGTGAAGGGTGTTTTCGCCAATTTTGTTTTGTTATCAAACAAGCTTGTGAAAAGTATCTCAAGAGGTTTTCTTAAAGGTTTCTTTGTATATAAACGCCTCAATTCCGAAAAGAGCGCATATACCTATGAAAATTGAATCCATCACCATCCACAACTTCAAACTGTTTGAGCACCTAAACGTATCCTTCAAGCATGCACTGTTGCAAGAAGTCAGCAACCGCTTTCTCGTGCTAGGCGATAATGGCAGCGGCAAAACAACACTACTGCAAGCCATAGCGCTTCCCCTTGCGCTCATCAGTAGCAAAATACAGCGGGTACAAGATTTCAACTGGGTTGGGTTTGTGCCAGCCCGCTATGCGCGTTGGGGATACCCACGCATTGAGATGATAGTATCGTTTGAAGATGAAGAACTTGCAGCGACGCATGAGGTTATAGAACGCAGCAAAAATGCTCTACACCTACGCAATGGCAAAGCGCTAAACAATACAGACCTTGCTACCATGCCGCATGTGGGCAATAGCAACTTGGTAGAGTTGGTGCTGGATGAGCATGGCTGCTATGCGCGTGGAGGGTACGCCGAAGAATTGCAATTCAAAGGGCGCTTCTATGCCTATCAGTTGTTGGATGTAGACCCAACAGTGTATACACTGCTCAACAAACTACCGGGCATATTTTGGTTTGACCAACATCGCAACTTGGGCAAGCTACCGGCATCATTAGATACCTATGGCAATGGGCAGGTGCAGGGCAATGAGCATGTAAGCTACGATGCAGGCATTACCCAACTGCGGCGCTACCTGAATGGGTGGAAGTTGGCAGAGTTAGCAGGAAGTGAACGACATGCAGCCTACCTGCGCGAGTTGGAGCAACTCTATCAACGCATTTTCCCGGCGTGTTCATTTGCCGGGGCAGAGTTAATGCGAGATGCCAAAAACCCAACCGGCAAAGATGTGTACTTTTTGCTCAAGCACAACGACAGTGGGCGCACCTATGACCTAGAGGAGATGTCGGCGGGGGAGCAGGCGGTGTTGCCCATTCTGTATGAGTTTGTGCAGTTGCAAGTAGGCTATGCAGTGGTGTTGATTGATGAGGTGGACTTGAATTTGCACTCGTCGGCAGCACAATGGTTTGTCAGCGACCTTGGCAAAATTGGTCCAACCTGCCAATTTATCATTACGACACATAGCGAAATGGTGAGTGCTGGAATAAGTCAAGGGAATATTTGTCAATTGACTAGGGATTCTCAATGTCTATGAATATCCTGTATTGTGAGGGAGTGCTTGGTGGACCAGATGTCATAGTGCTACGAAAAATACTCACAGGAATTTCTAATGTCAATCCTGTAGGCAGTAAATATGGCTTTGGTCAAAAAATACTTCTTTCCAGAGAATTCTATTCTGGTTCCATTGTAGCGGGCATACGAGACCGCGATTTCGATGACGATACAACGTTGCCGATAGGTGAGCCTCGTGAGTGGTGCGTTGAGAATAATACAGTGTGTTTGGGGTGGTATTGGGAACGGAAGGAAATTGAAAATTATCTCATTGATCCTGTGGTGGTGCAACATGCGCTTGGTGCCAAAGCGCCAGAAGAGCAAGCCTATCGTGCAGCCTTGAATGAATCGGCAGAGACCATAGCCGACTATACGGCAGCACGTATAGCATTATCTATCTCGCGAGTTCGGTTTATTCCCTTGGAAAATGCATGGGGGGCGAGTGGTAGTAGACAACATATGTTTCCGGGGGATAATGAGCGACAAGAACACTATTGTCGCCAAGCTATTAGGTCTATTGTGGGACATCATACCCAAAAACATGTTATCCAAGCACAAGATGTATTGATGCACTTTGACAGCATATTGCCCACCTGTCGTCCGGGTGGGGTCCGGTTTCAGAACGTTCTGACATTTTTTGCGGGCAAAGACTTATTATATGGAATGGAATCATATTTGACGCACATAGGTATGGGTTCACCGATGGTTTTTCGTGAACGGGTGATACGGGGGATTGAGCAATCGGCGGATGATGTGTGGACATGGCTCCCAGAATGGCATCAATTGAGAGAGCTTGCCATGGGGAACCCTTGGTAGACTGATGCTTCCTAGAAAGGATAGTGAGACAAAATGACACAAACTTCAATACTGACACGTATATTGGAGCACAAGCAAACTGAAGTAGCAAACCGAAAAACAACAATACCACTTGATACACTCCATACACAGCTTGAGATGGCTACACCATTGCGTAGCTTTGCCGATGCTCTGCGCAAAGATACGAGTGCAGCACTGATTGCTGAAATTAAGAAAGCATCGCCGAGTCGCGGGGTGTTGCGAGAACCTTTCGACCATATGCAGCTTGCTCAAACCTACATGCACAATGGTGCAGCAGCTCTTTCTGTGCTCACTGATACCCGCTTTTTTCAAGGCAACCTCATGTTCTTGCGAAACATTCGAGACCATCAACAGGAAATGACAGACCAAATAGCACAAAGTGTGCCGCTGCTACGCAAAGATTTCCTCATAGATACCTACCAAGTCTATGAAGCACGCGCATATGGGGCCGATGCTGTGCTTCTCATCGTAGCCGCACTAGATGATGCTACGCTACGTAGCCTGCTTGAGGTGACTCACAACCTTGGCATGGATGCGCTTGTGGAGGTTCACAATGAGGAGGAGCTCCAGCGAGCGCTAGATGCGGGGGCAGCTATCATCGGTGTCAACAACCGTGATTTGCATACCTTTGAAACGCACCTTGAAACAACTGAACATCTAGCCACACTCCTACCCAGTGGTGCAAACCGCCCTATCCTTGTAAGCGAAAGCGGCATTTTTACAGCAGCAGACGTAGCCCGCTTACACGCATGTGGTGTTGACGCGGTGCTTGTGGGTGAGGCACTTGTGACAGCACCGGATACTGGCGCTCTTGTGCGCGAGCTTTTCCAGTAGGTACATATGCGAGTGGGTACAGATGATGGAGGAAAGGCATGGATAGGCTTGTGGATGATAGATGATAAGCGCAAAGATATTGTTGGTAAAAATGATTCTATTATGCCATGGAAAAAAGGAGGAGGCTGATTTCTTTCGCCAAGTAGATAGCCATATTATACAAACACAAGTGGATAACCTGTTACTCCTTACTTGCTGCGAAGAGCTATACGCACACGCTCAAACTCAGTTTTTAGCTCATGAAATAGCTCAGATGCTTGTTCCTCTACCGTTCCACCTCTCCCTATGGTTTCTACGTTTTCACACAGGGTTGAAAGATGCAATGCACCAATTTGAGCACTACTGCCTTTCAGTGCATGAGCTGCCTGAAAGAGGACCTGCGCCTGCCCTTGCTCAATAGCTTGCTGCATAGCCTGTATCTTGTTGGTAGTATCGTCAACAAAAACATCAATCAAATCATGCACGATGTCTGCATCACCCATAGCAGCGATAAATTCTTGATGCGCCTTTTCATCGAGTGGTGTCTGGTTATATGGCTGACTAGAGCTATGCACCACATGTGCTGTGGACGTTGAGTGCTCATTGGCTTGCTGCCCATACCCATACGTATGTATATCATACATTGGTGGGTTGAGACTCTGGAGTTTCTGCACAAGGTCTTGGACATGTATTGGCTTGCTAATATAGTCATCCATACCAGCATCAAGACACCATGTGCGGTCTGATTCCATTGCATACGCAGTCATTGCAACGATATAGGGTTGCTGATGCTTGGGCCAGCAGGTGCGAATGCGCTTGGTAGCCTCGATACCGTCCATTTCAGGCATCTGCACATCCATAAGGATAAGATTATAGGACACCCGCAACAATGCCCGCAACACCTCATCGCCACTCGCAACCACATCGGCCCGGTAGCCAAGCTTTGCGAGGAGATTGAGCGCCACTTTTTGGTTGACTACATTATCTTCAGCCAACAAAATACGTAAAGGGTACCGTTGCCCCATAGTCGAATCTAGCGTGGTTCGTTCTACACTATCGCTAGGTAGCTCTTCGGAAACATCTATCCCCGTGAGAAGTGCTCTATGCAATGCACCCGGACAGATAGGTTTGAGCAACCAAACAACATTTTGGGCATAGGGCTGTGCTAGTGCTGTATTGCGAACAGCACGCGACGCATAGCAAATAACAGTCAGCGACTCGGCGCTTTGTTCAGCTTGTATCTGTTCTATCAATGTTGCGCTCTCCATATCTTGCACATCCATATCAACAATAGCCATATCAAACGTCTCACCACGTCGTATACGGCTCAACCCCTCATGCCCAGAACCGGCTATCGTTGGCATCATTTTCCACCGTGTAGTGTAGCACAGCAATAATTGGCTTATGGTAGCGTTTGCCGTCATAATGAGCAACCGCTTGCCTTGCAGATATGGTTGGGTAGATTTGGTGAATGGGCGCGATTGCTCAGTCGCCGGCTCTGCCAAGAAAGTAAAATGGAAGACTGAACCTTTGCCTAATTCACTCTCAACCCAAATATCCCCCCCCATCAGTGAAACAAGTCGCTTGCAAATCGCAAGCCCCAACCCAGTCCCCCCATACCTGCGAGTAGTGGATGAGTCGACCTGGCTAAACGACTTGAACAAACGGTCGTGGTGCTCTGGGGCAATACCAATACCCGTATCACGCACAGATAGATGATAGGTGATGGCAGTATTGCTCTGTGCATCACTCCGCGCAGTATGTCCAGTGTCAGCCTCATACTCGTGCTTCGGGGGCGGGCTACTGCATGGGGTAAAAATATGCTGTTGCTCATGCTGATCGGCATGCACACAAATAACAATTTCGCCGTGATCGGTAAACTTGATACTATTGTTGACAAGATTGACAAGCACCTGCCGCACGCGGGTAACGTCGCCTATGACATCTGTAGGAACGTAGTCATCAATCCAGTAGACAAGTTCTAGCCCTTTTTCATTGGCTTTAGGTACAAGCAATTCAAGGACTTCCTCAATGCAATCGTGCAGATTGAAGGTATAGCTTTCGAGTTTGAGTTTGCCAGCTTCCACTTTGGAGAAATCAAGTATGTCGCTGACAAGGGTGAGCAGAGTATCGCCACTGATGCAAACAGTCTGCACATAGTCGCGCTGCTCCTCATCGAGACGTGTCTCAAGCAAAAGCGTAGACATACCAATAATGGCATTGAGGGGAGTGCGGAGTTCATGGCTCATAATAGCCAAAAATTCAGACTTGGCGTGGTTGGCTGCTTCCGCCGCTTCGGCAGCTCGATGCAGGGCTTCTTCCATCTGTTTGCGCTCAGTAATGTCTTGGGCTGAAGCAAAAACTTCGATGGGTTTGCCTTGCTCATTGTAGAGCGTTTCAGCCTCAACATGAAAGGTAATAACAGACCCATCATCGCGCATAGCACGAATGTCAAGGGCTATTGGTCCCTCACCATAGAGTAGCACATCGAATGCTTGTTCAAACTTGGTGAGATCATCGGGGTAGATGCGGCCCAGAATTTTTTCAAATGATAGGGTAGGCATGGTTTCACCCGGAGAAAGCATGGCAAACAATTCTGACGACATAGTCACTGTACCGGTGAATAGGTTATAGCGCAGGCTACCGAGTTTGGCCATTTGGTGTACTCGGGCAAGGTTCATTTCACTTTCACGCAATGCCTGCTCTATACGCTTAAGTTTGGTAACATTCGTACCAAAGCCACCAATAGCATGTATAGTGCCACTGTCGTCGTAGACAGGAAATTTGGTGACAAGAAAGCTCTCAGTTCCTTGGGGGGATGACTCTGTTTCTTCAACCGTTATAGAGCACCCTGTGGCAGCAATGTGCTGGTCTTCAGGTTCCCACAATGCCAGTTTTTCGTGTAGGAAGAGATCTCGTTGGTTCATTCCGACAATGGTGCCAGCTTCCAATCCAAATGTATCTGAGATGTAACGATTGGCTATGAGGAAGTTGCCATGTAGGTCTTTGACAAACAGCGCCGCCGGCAGATTATCAATGGTAGATTGGATGAAGACTTGTTGTTGCCGTAGGATTTGTTGGGCATGCTTTTGTTCGGTGATGTCTTGGGATCCTCCATACAACAATACCTTACCTGGCGTGTCTGGGTCGGCAAGAGTACGTACATGGTCGCGCAGCCAACGTACTTGTTGGTTCTTGGTAATGATACGATATTCGACAACGCACAACTCGCCAACCGGTATAGCAAGGACTGTGTTCATGACATTACGGATGTCATCAGGGTGGATAACGTGTTTCCAACCACCAAGCGCTTTGATGTCATTCAGGGTATAGCCGGTAATGTGCTCAAAAGGACCACTGACCCACTCCGTAACAGTTCTGTTATTTGGAAAACGATAACCGGCGTAGACATAGTCGCTCGTCACCTCAGAAATAATGCGGTGGCGCTCTTCGCTGCGGCGCAGTGCTTGCTCCATATGAATACGTTCGGTTATATCAAGATAGACTCCCTGAAGCGCAGGGCTACCACGATAATGAATGAGCACACCACACGCTTCAACCCAACGCACCGCTCCATCTTTGCATATAATGCGATATTCGTAGCGCGAAGAAGATGCCCCCGATAGGCGACTGCTCATGTGCTGTTGCACAAACGCCATGTCTTCAGGATGTACAATGGACCACACTTCTTCTGGTGTCATAGCCAGCATTTCGGATACGCTATAGCCATTGATGACAGACATGGCTTGGTTGGCATAGACGAAGCGCCCATCTTGCACAATAACCAAGCCTTGCAATGAATGCTCTACAAGCGTTTGATAGGACTCTTCCGTTTGCATACGCTCAGTTATATCCCGCGCTACACCTTCGATAAACACATCGCCAGCGGGATACCTAATGACGTGTAGACGTTGTTCTAGGTAGACTTGCCGACCATCTAAACCAATATGGCGCGAAACAACCGGCTTATTAGTGGATGTCTCAGGGGATTGCATGAATGCCTGAATGTTTGGGCGGTCATCGGGATGCGCACTGTTGAAGGCAATATAGGGATCGGCATAGTATGCTTCTGGAGTATAGCCAAGAATTGCTGTTACCGAAGGGCTTACATATTCACATGTAAATGCGGGACGCAGTTGAAAGCGAAAGATAATATCTTGGGCATTTTCGGCCAGCATACGGAAGCGCTGTTCACTTTCGTTGAGTTGCTTCACTTGAGCTTGAAGCTCAGCATTCAACTGTTCAATTTCCGTATTTTTGTGTGCTATCTGACGCTGCGCTCGCACCTGTTGGGTAACTTCAATAGCCACCTGCGATATGCCGATAACGTTTCCTTGAGCATCACACACAGGGTTATAGAGCAAATTAAACCATGTATCTTCTAACTCTCCGGTCTCTGGATGTTTCAACCTGATAAGGGCTTCTTGGATGAAGCAGGGTTTACCACTTGCATAGATTTGGTCAATAAGGTCAAGCAATCCGGGAGCTTCATGCTCAGAAAAGACGTCTCGTACTGGCTTGCCAAACGCATCATGCTTGCCAGAACGTTGTAGGTAGGCTTGGTTGGCAAATACATAGATATGGGTAGGACCTTCCCAGAGACACGTTGGCAAGGAACTTTGCATGAGCAGTTCATACACCCATTGGTACTGCGCTTGGGAACTAGATGACACTGGTTGGGATGTATTGAGTTGTTGCTGCAATGCTGCATTTTCCTGCTCCAACATAGCTATACGCTGGCGGAGCATTGCATCTTCAGCAAGCATTGCGCTATCACTTTCAGATTTCATACGTGCGCCTCTTTGCACTACGCCTTCATCAACACACGGCTAAAAGCCGGAGCTACTGATAGATTATCTTAGGATATGCTTACTATAATACCATGATTGCGCTTTTTAAATGTAGGATTCATGTCTCTCTTCCCCATTTTGAGACATTGCCTGCAACATCTCAACTATCGTCTCAGTATAGAGACATTGCATGCAATAAGGAAACCATTGCGTGCAATGAGGAAAACGTTGCGTGCAACATCTCTACACTGAATTGGGTCACAATGTGAAGGCATCATCGTCGTCATCCAGGCCGATAGCCGGTTCCGCATCGTCATATGCAAGAGCGACTCGTGGGTCCGCAGCCGATAGATTCTCCTCGGTCAATCGCTCACCAATTGCCTCAAACAGAAGGCGCTTTATTTCGGTTTGACGTTCACGACGATTTAATTGCTGCAAGTAAGCAATAATTGCACGGTCCCTTGGATTGTCGAGATAGAGCAACAACGTAAACCGTCGCTCCGCCTGGCTGCGGCCTTTTGGTGGCTTGCCCAAACTCATACATCACTCCAACGATACTGCTTTGCAATTTCTGCATACCCACGCATCACACACTCTTCGGGATGTTCGGGTATAGCAAAGCCCGGAAGATGACTCCAAGTAGCCCGCACTGCTGGCCCGTAGGTTATATCAGTAGCGCCACCACCTAACACAAAAAGATAATGCGCACTGATGCCCTCAAAGCGCGGTTTAATCTGCCGTGTATAAACTCGCTGCCAAAGGCGGTCGCGTACTTGAGCAATACGCGAAGTAATATCTATCACATCTCCCTCGGCATTGGTAGCCTGCCCCGAAGCAAGCGTATCATCAATAGCCCACAATGGCGGGTCCATAGGCATATTCTGCATTTCTCGAATGATGGCCGCAATTTCGTTGCGCAGATTCTGCACACCAAACTTGAGCGCAAACGAACGTTCATAGACTTCTTCAAGTTCAACCGTACCATCTGCCTGCTGCGACGGGATCATAACAATACAATCTGTCGTGAAATTACCTATGTCTATAATAACAACCGTGCTGCGGTTAAACGGGCGACGACGCATCCGTTCTCGCAAAACAATTGGTGGCGTTTCAAGGATATATGCCAGTGCGCCACGGGGTTGGCTCATAACAATAACTTCATTCACCGTAATATCATAACTGATGTTATTGAACGTAAAACGATGTGTACCCTGGAAAAACTCCCGTATCGGCTCCTCCATAGTGCGATGTGCTTCAACATTTGCCCCAGTGATGAGGCGTATTTCCATGGTAGATTGGTGCTCTGGCAGCAAACTTCCCAGTGCGGCATAGAAGCGTATCATTGCATCGGACGAGGTGTAGCGAAAGTTTGAGGTTTCATAGGTTGCCTCTTGGGTTTGGGTGCGGGCAGATGTGCCGACAAGGTACCCGCCAAGGTCCTCATAGGGTTGGATAAACATGATGTCTTGACGGGAAAAAAACGTACGGTCTAGTTGGCGTGGTGCTTCTGCCACCAACGATAAAAACGTTTTAGTAGTTAGATGCCCACGGTCATCAATCATTCCTGCCTTGACAAGGCCAGCGCCATCATCAAAGAGTATGGTAGCCATTCGTGCTATACTCCTCTTTTCTCCATTCAGAACAATGTACATACACTGTTCATACCAAGTATATACAATACACTTACCATGTAAACACGTTGTATATACATTGCACAAACATTGTCATAACAACGTGTTTACAACGTATAACGACGCTTGCCATTGTACCACACACCGTTATTGCGGTGCAACTGTATGGGGAAAAGCCGTGGATGTTAGGATAGGCTTCTTGTCCGTCTATGTAGAGACGTTGCACGCAACGTCTCACGTAGGATAGGCTTCTAGCCTGTCCCTCGTAGCACCGACATTAGGCGTAGGATAG
>CAZVEN010000006.1:61011-73952 GCA_964626155.1 uncultured Chloroflexaceae bacterium
CTAGCCTGTCCCTCGTAGCACCGACATTAGGCGTAGGATAGGCTTCTAGCCTGTCCCTCGTAGCACCGACATTAGGCGTAGGATAGGCTTCTAGCCTGTCATGCTGGACAGGCATCCTGCCTGTCCTACGATTTCTTAGAGGTTAGCGAATGGGCACAGGCAGGATGCCTGTCCTACGATTTCTTAGAGGTTAGCGAATGGGCACAGGCAGGATGCCTGTCCTACGGTTTTGCTTCGCCCGCGAGGTCGGCACGCCCACGGCACGCAGCCAGCTTGACAGAGTCTGCCTGCGCATCATAGGCTGCTTCGTTGGGCAACAGCCATCTTCCCGACTGTTCAGCCTCAACAACAATAGTTCCCGCACAGGGTCGCTTTGATGGCAACCCCTTTTTTCCCATTGCAGCGCGTTCTTCATTTGTATGGGTACAAGTGCGAGTAACCTCAGTGCAAAGAAAGCGCTGTAACCTATGCATCTGCGTTTGCTGAAGTTGTATCAACGCTCGAAAAAGCCCCGGCTGCACATGCCCATACGTATTCGTACTGCCAACCGATACAATAGCTAGTTCCGGGGCAGCCCGCATAAACAACTCTTCAGTAGCTAGGGTATCTGCCTGCCAAGCTCCATGGTGCGGCACCTTCAGAATATGACAGCGCAAGTCTTCATCGGTGCATCGTGCGAGCATCTTCCGTAAACCATCCCGCTCTATATCTGCCGAAAAAAGGGCTGCGAATGAACCATATTCAAGACGTAACACCAGCGACAACTCATTGAGATTATCTGGGTACTGATACAAATATCTTTCTACATACATTGGTGCTGGATGCAACGCACGAATAGAAACGATGCCATGCTGCACACCAGAAGGGCGCTGTTCACTACGATCAACAGCAATCCTACCATCTACCTCCCATTCTTCGAGTGTGTCCATTGCATGCCTATACTTGTTATACTTCTCTTCATTGTGTGCTCTGAGGAGATCGTTGAGCTGAGGATTGTGTCGCATAACCTCCGTTGGCAGATAGAGTGTTCCTAATGTTCCCTCACACGCTGTAAACCATTGCTCAAGAAATGTTACAAGTTGCGATAGTGAAGGCAGATGATCGCGGTATCCATGCGTAATGTAAATACTTTCAATATGGCGAATATTGTTTTGTAACAACCATTCACGCACGAGACGGTACTGTGGTACATCAATAATGATCGCTCGATCTTCCGATGGCAAGATGACTGTACAATCAGCATTGCCAACATCGAGAAAAGCTAGTTTTAGTTTCATGCAACTTCCTTGATTCGTTCAGAGAATAATGCTTGTAGATCACTCAAAGACAAATAGGGCCTTGGCGTGTGTCGCACATTGCGCAACGCCCAAGGACGCGCCCGTAGGTCTGCAAACGTCTCCACAGACTCGCTCATGTCTGCCGAAAAAACCGTGCCATCGAGGGCCCACCCCGGCAATTCAGGTAGCAGGGGAACCCATGCCTCTGTTTCCTCATCGAACAACCCTTCCAGATAGAGAAAAATGTAGTTTTGCTCCGCGTCTACATCCAACACCATGCCCGTGACGGCAAGCGACTTTTCTGCCCGCTCTTTCAACCAATCGTCTCTATCAGGAATGCTGCCCGTCCGCACCAGTGTGACAGGGTGCTTGGGGTTGCCATATGATGCTTCAACTACCTCATTCAAACGCTTACGCAGGGGAGCTATTTCTTCATCAGAAACATTATGCTGTTGATGCTGGATAATTTTATCAACAAGTGTAATTATTTCGCGGTCTATGGTTGTCGGTAGCGGAAATTGTTGCCAATTACTTTTATCAGTATGTCGCACATCACGGTCTGGTAATATTATATTAATTGCTAACTCAGCATTCAAAATACCAAGTAACCAATACATTCGATCTGTATCATTAAGAGATTCCCAAACAGTATCAAATGCTGAACTATGTTTTATTCGCTCCTGAGAAGAAATTGGTACGATACAGTACATATCTGTGTTTGGATACAAACCAACAGAATCAAAATATGCACTGATGGGATAAACGGAACTACGGTTCGTTGAACGACTAACCAAGATTTTTGGAGAATCATACTCTTGTTCATTTCCATTTTGTACTTCATAGTGTACATAGCGTTCTGCAGCGGGGGCAAGGTCCGGATTGGCCCATAACACACACTTTCCACGTCCACGCCAGCTATTCTTCCAGAAACGCTTTGTTGTTACCTCATCTTCTGAATGTGAGATAAACTCTACAAATTTGTCTGGTACACCTCCATAAACAAAAAACAATCTTTCAAGTGGAATGGTATCAGGTAATTGTATCACCGGAGCCACCACAGCACGCCACTGCTCGCCATCCACACTCCCTATCCACGCCTGCCCCGGAAAACCTAACTCAGAAACCCATTCTGTTTGTGACCGCGAAACAACTGCTCGTGCTAGTGTAAAATGTGGCTTGTGCGATTCGACAATACCAGATACAACACACATAGACTGTTCAGATTGAAGACCAATAGCACCTTCAGGAAGTTGCCACATTTCCAACACATGACAGCGCTCCCCAATAGATTTCCGAACGCCCAGCCACTCATCCTTCGTTCCAGTTAGGAAAATCTGTGGGAGCAAAAATGCAAATTGATCACCTGCCTGAAGATGTTCCAACGCTTTTTTGAGAAATGCAACCGCATTCTGCTTACCTTTCACATTGGCAAAGGGTGGATTCGCAACAAGCACACGTGGACGTGGTGATGCTGGCCATGTTTCATCATGCATATAGTCTGTGCTACTAAATTGTGCAGGAGATGGAAACGACTGACTACTGAGTGTCTCTTGCACCAGTATATAGCGCAATGTTGTAATGAGAGCAGCATCGGAATCAATATCGTTCCCAATAACATGGTTCGCCAAATAGTTCCTACGGCTCTTCTTATCGAGCAACTGCACATCGGGCATTGCTGCCAACCGCTTGGTTGCTGCCAACAACAACGTGCCAGACCCTGCCGCTGGATCAAAAATAACCCGTTCTTCAGGGCGCAAACGCTCCAACGGTAGCGACTTGAGCATACGCTCGGCTATTGCTATGGGGGTATAATGTTGCATTGTACTCAACAAATCTTGGCTTTTGTTTTCACCCATCTTACTCATCCTGATGAGGCTTTTCTCGTAGATATACCCAACATCACGGTCATCAATCAGCGTAAACGACACTGAAGAACCAAGATAAGCGGCAAATTGTTGGAGGGTTTCATCATCCATAGTGCGCAAGACATCATTACATATATGGGAGAAGAAACCATTTGTATGCTCTGAAGTGAGTTTGAGTAACTTGCGCGGATCATTGATTGAAAGAGAAGGTGGGTATGGGGTAAAGAACCCTTTATCAGCAAGAATACGCGCCGCAAGGTAGGCAATAGCCACCTCAATAACAGCGGCATCTTGTTCTCTCGTATCTCCTGTCGCTTTGCGCTGTGCCTCAAGCGCACCAATAAGCGCATTGCTTAATGCATCATCAAGCCTCTTCCGGTGCCGAACCTGAATACTCTCCTTGGGAAGGACTGCATCTAGGTCTGCAAACATCAGTTGCCCACCACGAATAGCAGCTAGTTTGCTCGGTGCAAACAGCGCATCACACTTTTCAGCAAGCGCTTGAGGCAGTTCAGATGGTAGCACAAGTTGCCGTTGCACCTCATTTTGCTGTTTTGTGAGCACCATATAGTATTCGCCATTCGCAAGCACGGTAAGTCGTGGGTCAAACGTATTATGGACTTCGCCCCAAAACGCAAGCGAACTCCCGTTACCCTCTTTCACCGCACCAACAAGAACAGCCAGATTATTCCATCGGGGGCGTGTATCGTCCAATGTCCAAACTGCCGGCACGTTGAAGGGGTGACTATCGTCTTGGAGTGGTGGAAACCGAACATCCATGAATGGGCGAGATAATGATTGAAAAGCAATCTCAGCCTCTTGTATAAGAATTTGTGTCGCCGTGTTATCCTGCACGATCATACGCTACTCCCTTCATTACCCACTGTTTACTAGACCAGTTGTACATAATAATACTATACCCACACCACGAAATCAACACAGTTCTTGTTGTTCTGGAAGAGCAAGATATATTGTTTCGAGTGTGTAGCACAGAGCATATGCAAAATTGTGCTTGACTCTCACTATCGCCAAGGGTATAATATTGGATATAATTCCTTTTCGCGTGAGCGGAAGATACCTATGATAAAGTTTTATGTTACACAAGATCCATGTTCGATCTCAAGGGCGGCAGACAGAGAGCGTATTCTCTGCTGTTGCCCTTTCTGCTTTTCTTTTATGGAGGGACAGGACTAGGCTCAGCGAAGTTGCCTACCCTATCCCTGCATACTTTACAAAACACAAAGTAAGGAGGTAACGTTATGCATTCGGATTTAATCGGTAAAATCGAAAAAGCCCGGCACTATGCAGAAGAGCCGGAGCGTATCCAGCTATCTGAGTTGAAAGCCCAATTTCACGGTGGCAATAGTGATCATAGCATTACATTGCATGATGGTCACTGGCAATGCACATGCTCATTCTTCCAAACGTGGGGCACATGTGCGCATGTGATGGCCATGCAAAAAATATTACATGCCATGCTACCCTACTCCGCACAAGAACCCGCAATATCCATTGAAACGCCCCCGGTTGATAGTGTTGCTGCTTAACTAGCTTTGGCAAGCCCCCAACTAGATGCGTAGGTTGTAGGACAGGCACGAAGCCTGTCCTACATTTTGTACAGAAACCATACCGTAGAGAGATTGCATACAACCTCTCTACAATACACACACAAGACAGCTCGCAGCGTTGCAGCGTAACAGCAAAGAATTTGCATCCTTGCTTTCATAGCTTTGCGTTCTTTGCGTCTTTGCGCGAGGTCTTAATTAAAAAAGATACCTATGTGTATTGTCATTGCCCATCGTGGCGCTTCAGCCTATGCACCCGAAAACACACTTGCTGCATTCACACGTGCATATGAGCAGGGAGCCGATATGGTAGAGCTTGACGTGCAGTGCAGCGCCGACGGTGTGCCTGTTGTCTTTCACGATAGCACAACCGAACGATGGGATGGACGCAAGCGCCCGGTTGCGTCTTGCACACTCCATGAATTGCGCCAGCTTGATATTGGCGGGGAACATATAGCCACACTCGACGAGGCATGCCGCTTTGCACACACCCATGGAATCGCTCTCAACGTTGAGTTGAAACAGCGGCATAGTGTGCAGTCAACGGTAGCGCTTTTGCAGGCATACAATCTTGCAGAACAGACGCTCATCTCCGCATTTGATGCAGCCACCCTAATAGACTTGCAACATACAGCCCCATCTATCAAGCGTGGCTACATCATGGGAACACGGACATTGCATCCACACATTCGTGTGCGCGAGCTATGGCCCTTTTTCCACCTGCGCCGCACACGAGCCACCGCATGGCACCCCAATCAGCAAATTCCCCTCTTGCGCTCTATTCTGCCATTGGTACGTCGGGCCGGGTATGCCGTCTACGTATGGACGGTGGACGACCCGGTATTGATGCGTACCTTGATTGTCTGGGGCGCATCAGGCATCATCACCAATAAACCAGATGTTGCCCATGCATGGTTACACGTTTGACGTTTTGTGTCCTACATAGTAGACTATATTATGCCTACCTAAATTTTTTATAACTGGAGTGAGAAAATATGGCCGATCAGCAACCTGAACGTGCGACGAGTGCTCCTGAACAGATTTCTATTTTACTAGCGGAGGATAACCCTTTCAATCAAAAAGTAGCAACTCGCATGCTCCAAAAAATAGGGTATGAAGCAGATATTGTCGTTAATGGCAAAGAAGCACTCGAGTCCCTTTCGCAAAAACGATACCATGTCATTCTTATGGATATACAAATGCCAGAGATGGACGGATTGGAAGCGACTCGCCAAATTCGAAAGACATACTCCGTTGAGCAACAACCATATATCATTGCCATGACGGGGCATACAAGTAACGAAGACCGCCAGCAATGCTTACAAAATGGCATGGACGATTATATTAGTAAACCATTGAAAGTAGACGTTTTGAAACAAGCGCTACAAAATGTTAAGAAATAAGTCATGCATCGAAATCATTCATGTACGCTGTCTTGTATCTCAAAAATAGTCACTCCTCCGCCATAGAAACTGGTGGCGAGTTTTTCACCATCTGGGCTAAAGGTAAGCGCCAAAATAGTTCTCTTTCCTGTATCTAGGCGATGTATACTATCGCCGGTGACGGCATCCCAAAAAAGAATAGTACCACTCGCAGTGCCGGCCGCCAGAAGCGTACCATCGGGCGAAAAGCTGATACAGGTAAACCAACCCTGCAGCAATTCATCCACCTGCATACGAGCAACCTGCTCTCCATTCACAACATTCCATAGGCGCAACGTGCCATCCTTACTCGCGCTTGCCAACAACTGCCCATTCGGTTGTAAAGCTATGCCTGTGATACGCAAATCGTGGCCTGTCAGGGTATACCGCAATTCACCGCGCCCAATATCCCAAATACCAATAGCAGGACGAGTGTCATGGGCAAAAACCTCTTCTAGGTTGTTACTAGCGACAAGACGCTTTCCATCGCTACTAAACGCAATATCTGCAATGCCCCCCTGCAAGCCCGTGAGCATACCAAGACGTTGCCCTTTGGTCACATCGCCATCCCACAATGCGATTTCACCTCTACTATTGCCCGTTGCAATAACGCGATAATCTGGGCTAACGGCAACGCTTAGGGCTGAACCGTCCACATCCATTGCTAGTGGTTGCGCTATGCGCGTCAAATCAAAGAGAATAGCCTTACCGGGGATACTATCTGTTGCTAATACAAGGTCTGTTTCACTTGCGAACGCAATTGGTTGTATCGTATCATTCCCCCCAGAAAGGGTTATCTGCTTGCCATCTTCAAATGCATACACCTTCACAACACCATTCACACCACTGGTAGCAAGCATGCGGCTATCCTGAGCATAATCAAGGGCAATAATCGGCCCCTGCGCAAGCGGCACCTGTTGCTCTATCTCAGCAGTATCCACATCCCACACAAGCACCTCACCACTCGTATTACTACTCGTTGCAAGATGCATGCTATCTGCATGCCACGATACACCCCGTATCTGCGCCTTCCCATGGTCAAGCGTATTGACAAGCACCCCCATCACCGCGTCCCACACACGCACTGTTCCATCGAGGCTTGCACTTGCCACCATGCTTCCATCGGGACTGAAAGCCACACCATACATGATCACCCAATCGCCATGCCCTTCCAACTTCTGTACAAGGCTACCATCGCTGACACGTAGCACATACACAGTATTATCCGTCGCGCCAACCGCAAGCAGAGAGCTATCGGGACTAAACGAAATGCCGGTAAGCAAATAGGGGATAGTGGCTTCTGAGTTCACAGAAGCCTCAAAAAGCAGTCGTGGCTCTGTAGCATCAACCACCTGCATCCCGTCTATACGCCACACACGCACCGTCCCATCACGCGAAGACGAAGCCAAGCGCATCCCATCTGGGCTAAAAACCACACCATTGACAAGGTTTGTATGTGCCTCTAGTGTATGTAGCAACGTACCAAGTTGCATATCCCAAAGCCGCACAGTTCTATCAACACCACCGGATGCCAACATAGAACCATCCGGCGAAAAGGCTATGTCGCGTACCCAGCCTACATGCCCCTCAAGACGCCACACCTGCTCGCCTGTTTGCAGATTCCAAACAACAACATACTCCTCATCAACCGCACTCGACGCAAGCAGCATCGGCATACCTTCCGTGCTACGTGCAGAAACCGCTAGAGCCGTCACATCTTCATCATGCCCCTGCAACGTTTGAGCAACCTGCGACAATGCGGCATCATAGAGCATAATCTCAGAACCCATAGCAACAACAATGGTGATACTATCAGAGGAGTAGATTGCAGGGCCAACCGTTCCTTCAACAATACTCTGCGTTTCGGTAATGCTATGTATATTGCGCAGTGATAGCGCCAACGGATTTGTAGAAGGCAATGGATTGCTCAACCCCTCCCCTACTGTCCTCTGTGAAAGCTCATCACCAAGCCCATACACAAAGAAGAGCACGGCAGCAACAATCACAATGCTCAACCCTACAACAGCCAGCACCATTGCGGCAATAACCATGCGCAGGTTGCGTTTTGCTTCAGGGACAGTTATTGGTTTCTTTTCTGACATCGTATCGCTCCCTTTCAAACTCTGTCGGTAAAAGTATATAGCCCCGGCTTCTAGCCGGAGTCAGCCCCGGTGCCACGCACTCTCCGGTAAAGTGCGTGGCACCCGTAGCACCGGCATCCTGCCGGACTCCGGCTAGCTAAGAATTACGCCCAAGGGCTACTGGCAGTGCCACATAACTTTACCAACAGACTCCTTTTAGTTGCACGGCGGCACAATGAAGGGTTGGCACACCTGAAAGGTTATGCTTCTCTCCACAGAGCTTGCTTCGCCTTGCACCTGCACACTCCACAGGCCGGGCGGGTCTTCAATGTCTACCGTCCATTGCCAATCGGCACGCCCATAGTAATTGGCTTTGACGCTTGTAGTCCCTCCACTTTGCCTATGCCCAAAAGCATCAAACACCATAATATGCGCCTCTTCATAGGACGAAAACCCAACAGCATAAAAACGGAACCTCGTCCCCGGTGCCCCTGTTGACGGCTCTACACCGATATACGGTTCCGATAGCCCCTCGCAGAGTGCTGGGCTTTCTGGGCCCAAGACCTCAAAGACAATCGTTTTTTCGCGTTGACTCACCTGTCCTTGCATTGCGACACGCCATTTTCCGGGGAATGTATCAAGTGGCACACGCCACTGCCACGCAATACGCCCTTCAGGATCTGCCTTGATGCTGTTGTGTGTAAGCATACTTGGGGTATAGCCGCGTGGGTCTTCAGCTTGCACACCCACATATTCGCTTGGCAAAAAGCCGTCTGAATAAAACCAGAACGTCGTATCAACACAACCCGCCTGTGGCACAACTCCTGCGCCGGGCGAGCTTGCTCGTATACTAGCATGTGGCAAGCTAGGGGCTTGTGGTGATATAGACGCATTGTATACACCAAACGATAGAACCTGTGTAACACCACTTTCTACACCCTGCGCAACCGCGCTCCACATACCCGGCATTGCGTTATGGGGAGCTTGCCACGTCCATGTAGCACGCCCTTGGTAGGCCGTCACAATATAGCTCGTCTGGTTGCCATATATGCGCCCATCGGGAGCGTTGAACCAATATGCGACTGGCTCATGCTGCGCAAAACCAGTCGCAGCAAAGAAAAAGTGTGTCCCCGGTTGCCCCGATGCTGGTTTTGCCCATTGCACCGTATCCCACGCTTGAGATGACACGAGAACTGGCCCATTTATGATAGCAAAGGCACATGCCAACATCAGCACAACCACAAAGTAACGGCATTTGTCAATCAACAACTTCACATCTTTCAACCGTTCAGTCGGTGGTAGCATGTAATGAATATCTGCATCACACGAACCTTCTGTGTTAAACGAACGATTCATAGGTCCCCTCTCACACTATCTGCAAGTTGTGTACATTGTGCGCGATGTATTGCTATTGTACCATAATGTCCGCTGTCTACGCATAAACGTTGCAACCTGATGTGGCGCTCTATTACGCTTTTTGTCGAATTACGGTTTGCTGGTAGAACAAGCTAGGATAAATACACTATCTGTGTTCATCTGTGTCTATCTGTGGTTCCTGTTAAAACAGACCCTAAAACCTCGCACAAAGGCGCAAAGCAAGCAAAGCTATAAAGACATGAACATGCACTCCGCCTCTAGCCACACGCGCAAAGATATGCTACAATAGGAACCATGAAAATGGAAAGGACCTGGAAATAGAAGAAAAAACTGAGAACATCTGTTGGCATTGCCTGTTTGGGGGGATGCTCGAGAAAACCTACACAGCACCAAAGATAAAAGTCAACGAAGAGGTAAGCAATGCCCCGCCTAGAGTGGATGTAGTGCTCTGGCGTGAAGCCAACAAACCGATGTGGTACGAAGAAGACCTCCCCAATGTGCCCGATGGGTTGCGGGATATCAAGGTGGACTGGCTCCTAATGGAATTTAAGTACACCGAATCGTTCAACCTGTCGGTGGCGAGAAAAGTGGCGTGCTACGAAGAGTTTTTTTGTACGACCCACAACATTGCACAAGAAAAGGTGTTGAGCGCGATAGTGGTTGCCAAGACACCCAACCGCGCCACGCGAGAAGCACTGGGGTTCACGAAAAGACTGTACCTTGGCGTGTATATCAGCACGTTTATCTGTTTCACCAACATCCGCCTGATTGTGTTGAATGAACTACGTAATGTTCCGCACAATGCACTGGTACGGGTGTTTGCCAAGAAGCAGAAATCGCGCAACGAGGCGATAGCACAACTCGAAGCACAGGGGTGGAACAAGCTACCCAAGGAGACACAGTGGTTGGTCCATGAATTACTGGACATATTGAAACCGGAAGGAGCAGAAAGCATGGGAGTGATAACGGTAGATGGCTTGATACGGGCTGGAAAAGAACGCTTCTTGCATACGCTTGAGGATGAAGAATTTACGCAGTTGCTTGAAGAAACCAACTACATGCGACATAAGACAGAAACTCTTCTTCGAGAAGGACGTGAAAAAGGACGTGAAGAAGGACGTGAAGAAGGACGTGAAGAAGGACGTGAAGAAGGACGTGAAAAAGGACGTGAAGAAGGACGTGAAGAAGGACGTGAAAAAGGACGTGAAGAAGGACTACGCCGTGCTATTATAGAGATACTTGTTGCACGATTTGGGATAGACGAACAGGCAACAGCAGACCTAGAAACACAACTTGCTACTATAGACACAGAGCACTTGCGGCACCTGCTCCGTTTGGCAAGCACCATTGAGCAATTTGATGCATTCAGCGTACCTAGCCCCAATTGTGCATGATACAGAGCAACAGCTTTCTTTCGACTTTCTCACGAACCTTTGCATCGGGTTGCATCTCGCTTATGCATGTACTACGCATATGAGCGGCGGCGTGGGCAACCGAAAGCTAGTACAGATTTTTATAGCTTTGCGTTCTTTGCGTCTTTGCGCGAGGTCTTAATTAAAAAAGACATACAACCAGTAGATGAAGATGAGAATTGGTAATAGCAAGCAGGGTTGCACAATCTAAAAGCCAGTTTGAAAACGTTGGGGCGTGCGGCCGCACGCCCCAAATGCATCTATTAACCTAGCCTACCAGTTCCTTCAACACCTTCAGCGCCGAATCGTAATCTGGTTCCTCAACCGCCTTCGGTACATACTGTACATACCGGATAGTCTTTTGCCCATCAACAACAAAGACAGCACGGCTCTCTAGGCGTGCTTCCTTAATATGCGTGCCATACGCATCACCAAAATTCATGTCGTAGTGGTCCGAAAGGGTTTTCCCATTAAGAGCATTATTAGCCCCACACCAGCGTGCCTGCGCGAATGGAAGGTCAACACTCACCGTAATAAAATTGGCTTTGTCCTTCAAACTCTCGGCTTCCTTATCGAAGTGGCTCGTCTGTGCAGCACATACCCCCGTGTCAAGCGACGGCACAACACTGATAAGCAATGGTTTATCCGTGACATCATCCAACGTCACTTTACTCAAATCATTCGCCAATAGCGTAAAACCGGGAGCTGCATCGCCAAGCTTCAATTCCGGACCAACGAGTGTCACCATCGTTCCTACTAAATCAAATGCATGAGCTCGTTCAGTTGCCATAGCAATCGCGCTGTATTCCCGCTGCACCTGTGCAACAGAAACAGGGCGCTTCCTCCTTTCAGTCAGTCGTCTAAAAAACGTAGCAAAAAATCCGACAAGCAGTTACTTTCTACCACCATCATACATCCCTTACGGGACGATGCAAATGTAGCATACTCTGCGCGGTTTGTGAAGAGAGCCGCAAGCATATTTTCACTAGAAAAATATTAGAAAAACAGCAAAACCCCCTCAACCCCTATCACCTATCACCCATCACCTGTCACCTAGCGTCTACCACCCGACACCAAACACGCAAACCCCGCTCGGTCAAGGCCACCGCTCACCCGCACACGCGGCAACTGGTAATAGTCATATTGGTAGTAACTATGCATCGTCGTCGTAGCACTCGTATACCCAGCCTGTTGCACCAACCCAGCAACCGTCGCATCAAACTTGCCGCCCGGATAGCAAAAGCTTGTAATAGATGTGCCGAGAACACCAGCAAGTTGCTCCCGCGACGTAGCGATTTGATAGCGGGCTTGCTCATGGCTCAACCCCGTCAAGTCCGGGTGACTCACACTATGCGCACCAATCTCCATACCCGCTTCGTGCAAGAGACGCACCTCCTCCCAGCCCATATACCCCGCATGCCCCACAAACCCCGACACAACATAGAACGTAGCCACAAAGCCATACTGCTGTAGCACAGGCAATGCCGTTGTATAGGCATCCATATAGCCATCGTCAAACGTCAGCGCCACTGCACGCGACGGGCAAGACTGCCGCCCAGCAAGGCATGCAACCACTTCATCCATGCGCAATGTTGTGTAACCCTCACGCGACAGCCACTCCAAGTGAGCAGCAAACTGCTCAGGCGTTACCGATAGGTTGTACCCCAACGGGTCAAGCGAACGGTCTACCGAACGCACATAGTGATACATCAATATAGGGATATAGTCTGTTGCACCGGGCGGCACATAGATAGGTGGTGGCACAGCAATGGTTGCTTGTGCTTGCTCCTCCCCGGGAGGGGCTTGCGGCCCGCAAGCCCCTCCTTCTGCACATGCAGTTGGAGTAGGTAGAGCGTTTGTGGCAACCCCAACAGCCGGCAACTGCACCGGCGTGGGTTGTGGCTGCCAAGCAGCGAATCGACTCGGTTGGCTCGCGGTTGCGG
>CAZVEN010000006.1:74052-179696 GCA_964626155.1 uncultured Chloroflexaceae bacterium
TTGCAGTCGCGGTTGCAGTCGCGGTTGCAGTCGCGGTTGCAGTCGCGGTTGCAGTCGCGGTTGCAGTGATAGTAGGTACTTTGACTGGTAGATATTCTTGTAAGGCTTCAGAATGGGGTAAAAATGGTACATCTTCGTTTAGTTCCCCCTCTAGCCCCCCCGTACACGGGGGTGAATCGGGCGTCTCCCCCCTACGTGCGGGGGAGACAGGGGGGGCTTGCACTTCGTAGCTTGATACCTGTTCAGGGGCCACCCCCGTAGTAGAAAACCACACTATCACGGAGAGAGACACGAGCAACACCAACAGCAGCATCAAGAGCAATAACCATGGAGCACCGCTATACCGCTGTTGTGGCATATTTTCTTGTTGGCGCACTGGATAGAGCTTCACCGGTGTATCCACAACCACCTACCCCTTTACTCATGTGCTTCTACCAACCCTAACACTTCACGCGCAGCGGCTACCACAAACAACGAACCAGTAACACAAATGAGGTCATCTGCTTGCGCTAGACTTTGCGCCTGCTCAAGTGCCACTGCTATATCTGGTACAACATGCAATACCCCATGCAGATAGGGTGTTACTGCCGCTGCAAGCTGCTCCATATCGCACAAAGCTCGTGGGTGGTGCGAGTGCGTTAGTATAACACTATGTGCATGCGGGACTAGCACTGATGTAATGGCATGGGTATCTTTGCCAGACGATAACCCAACAATAAGGATACAATGCTTGAAACGAAATTCATCTTGTAGGGATTGTAGCAACTTTTCAGCGGAATCGCCATTGTGCGCACCGTCCAACACCAACAATGGACCTGTTGACACAACTTCTAAACGCCCTGGCCAATATACCTGCGCCAACCCCTGTGTACATACACGGTCTGATAGCGAAAATCCTCGCCCACGCAGCAGAAATGTGGTAGCAAGTGCCAAACGTGCATTCTCACGCTGAACATGTCCTTGGAGCGCCGGCGCAGGCACACACGGGTATACCCACCTCCCATCAGCTTGCTCACTGTGCTGCAACTCTACCGCATACTCCCCTGCAACCCACAAAGGCGCACCAACCCCACATGCCACATGGGCCAGAACTCTAGCTACTTCTACCCGTTGCACGACAGTAGCCGTAGGTATACCGTAGCGCATAATACCCGCCTTATCATAGGCGATTTCTGTCAGCGTATGCCCTAGCACATCCATGTGGTCATAGCTAATTGAGCTAATAACCGAAACCAGTGGTGTGACAACATTCGTGCTATCATACCGCCCGCCCAAACCAACCTCAAGGACGGCTAATTGTACCCCCTGCTCCACAAAATAGCACAGCGCTACCGCAAATCCCAACTCAAACGTCGTTGGATAACCGTAGCGTTGCATATCAAACCCTTCAACAATAGGGCATAAACGCTCAACAAGCCCGATGAGCGCCTCTTGACTGATAAACCGACGGTCTACCTGTATTCGTTCACGATATGTATGCAAATGGGGAGAAGTCCATAGCCCAGTCCGATAGCCGGCCGCACGTACAATGCTCTCAAGCATAGCACACGTACTCCCTTTGCCCTTTGTGCCCGCCACAAGAATGCACAAGAGCGCATCCTGTGGGTTGCCAAGCTTGCCAAGGAAGACCCGCATACGTTCAAGCTTCATCATCGCAGCCGCCGGCGTAGCAGCAGGTTTCTGCGAAACAACAAAGCTATACAAATAGTCAAGCGCTTCTTGATATGTCATGGTTGAACCAACTTTCTCGCAACAGAAAATTTTACGACATTTTGCGCAGTTTTTTGCACGACTTTTCCACAGTCATACTATTAAGATGAGATTCTTTTTAATACAGAGAAAATTTGTCGTATTAGTAGCATGGTGCATTGTGTGGATAACTTTGTTTTGACTTTTGCAAAAAGTAGTATTGACATGGGACAACCTGTGCATGCATAATGCATGTATCCCCATCGTTCATGGTTGAAGATGAAAGCCGTTGTAGTTGTACACATCAATCTACCATGTTTCAACTGACTTATCCACTTTTACATCCCAATTGCATTATGCTCTCCTACTTATATACACAGTCATTCCACGTCTTTTTTAGGGGGTTATCCACAATTGGGGTAAGTTGTCCACAGTATCGTGCTAGTTATCCACAACTGTAAGCAATACTTAATTGAAAACAAGGAAGAACAATAAAGCCGCTGTAGTCAGCGGCTTTTTGTTGCTCATAGAGTGCGTGTGGCTGAAAACGTGTTGCTAAGATTTTTCGGAACCTTTTTCCGGGCTATCCAAATCAAGCGTATCAATAAAATCACGGAACAGCGAAAGACTCTCTTCGTTTGTCTCTGGCTCCCCTTCTTCCCGTGATTCGCTCACAACCGGCTGGTCATCCTCATCGAAGTATACCCCTGCTTGGTCAAGCACATGTGGTTGTACATAGATGGGAACGTCGGTACGTACAGCAAGAGCTATAGCATCGCTTGGTCGCGCATCAATCTCCACACTTCGACCATGCTGGTTTATAACGACTTGTGCAAAGAAGGTGTTATCGTGGATGTCGTTGATAAGGATATGGCTCACTTGTCCGTTCATCTCATTGATAGTTGCTTTGAGCAGGTCATGTGTAAGAGGTCGTTGAGGCTCATGGCCTTGTATTGCCATCGCGATAGCGTCGGCTTCAAAGGGGCCGATCCAGATGGGAAGGTAGCGTCTACTACCTTCTTCACGCAGCACGACAACGCGATGCTGTGTTAGGAGGCTCACACGTATGCTATCTACCATTACTCGTATCATGATCGGCCTTTCCATGGGTAGGATACCTCTATGTTACCTACCCTACTGACAAAGTAACACCATATTTCGGAATTTATTGTATCTTACCATAGTGTGCCCATTACTTGCAAGCTTTGCAAGCCTTGCAAGCTTGTCGAGACGAGTGCTCCCCTAGGAAGCTTGTGCGCTTGCTCCCATCCCCCACAAATTGTCCCCTGAGCTTGTCTCGAAGGGAACAATTGAGTATTTTGGCGCAGCACAATAGGCGCTCGGCTTTCAGCCTACTAAAAATGTATTGTATCATACCTATAGCCTAGGTTGCAATACTCGCACGTATCTTGGCGATATTTTCGGCTACACTGGCGGTTTTGTTGAAAACGGCCGATCCGGCTACCAACACGGTTGCGCCGGCGCTTACTACTTCTGCGGCGTTATCTGCTTTTACGCCACCATCTACTTGCAGCTCGGCTTGAGACTCTATCGCATCTAGCATATTGCGTACACGTCGTATCTTATCTGTACTCGTGGAGATATAGGATTGCCCGCTGAACCCTGGGTTGACGGACATGACAAGCACAAGGTCAACAAATGGCAATACCTCTTCCAGCGTCGTTGTTGACGTACCTGGATTTAGCGTTACCCCCGCCTTCACATTGAGGGCTTTTATTTGTTGTATGGTGCTATGTAGGTGCGGGCAGGTTTCTACATGGACGGTAAGGATATCGGCTCCTGCTTTGGCAAAGTCTGCTAGGTAGTGTTCGGGGTGTTCAATCATGAGGTGTACGTCTATGGGCAATTGTGTCAATGGGCGTATGGCTTTGACGATGAGTGGCCCTATGGTGATATTTGGCACAAAGCACCCATCCATCACATCTACGTGCAGCCAGTCGGCTCCGCCTGCCTCTGCCTCTTGGACGTGCTCGCCTAGCCGCGCAAAGTCAGCCGAAAGAATCGAAGGAGAAAGTTTTATGGTGCTCATTTTCTCTAGCCTTGATTCCTTCCTAGTAATTCTTCTGCTTTAGCTACAATATTCTCTGGCGTGAACCCAAAATGCTTGAACGTTTCTGTATAGGGTGCCGATACGCCAAATTGCCCTATCCCTACTATGGCACGCTTTTGGGTTGGGAAGAAGCGCCCCCAGCCGGTTGGGTATGAGGCTTCTACTGCCATACGCACCGGTGTACTCGGTGGTAATACACTGCCGCGATATTTCATTTCTTGTTCGAGAAACAACTCACAGCATGGCATGCTGACGATGCGTGGTGCAATGTCGCGTTCTTCAAGTATGCGGGCAGCTTCTAGGGCAATGGCAAGCTCTGAACCAGTCGCAATAATAATAATCTCTGGCTCTGGCGCAGAGTACATAACATATCCCCCACGCAATGCCCCATTCGCCGGCGCAAGAGCACCATATTTGCCAAAAGGCTTGCTACGGTCCAAGGTTGGTGTGTTTTGGCGCGTGAGGATGAGCGCCGTCGGTCCGTCTTTGCGTTCTAATGCAATGCGCCATGCTTGCGCTGTTTCGTTAGCGTCGCCGGGCCGTATGGTGTAGAGGTTTGGTATAATCCGCAATGATGGGATTTGCTCAACCGGTTGATGTGTTGGTCCATCTTCGCCTACACCAATACTATCATGCGTGAACACGTAGATAGTTTGTAGCTTCATCATAGCCGCCATGCGAATGGCAGGACGCATATAGTCGCTGAATACGAGAAATGTTCCGCCAAAGGGTATGAGGCCGCCATGCAGTGCCATGCCATTCATCATGCTGCCCATGCCATGTTCACGTACACCATAGTGGATGTTGCGTCCATCGAATGCACCCGCTTGGATAGAACCAGAGCTAAGGATTTGCGTCTTATTCGAGTCGCTCAAATCCGCTGAGCCACCAAGCAGTGCCGGTATTTCACCTGCCAGTGCATTGATAACTTTGCCGGAAGCTACCCGTGTTGCTATGCCTTTGGCGTCTGCTTCAAACGATGGCAGCAGCTCATCCAAGTTGCCCGGAATCTCACGGCTCATCATCTGGTCCCACAGATATGCCAAGTCTGGGTATGTCGCACGATACTGCTGCATATGCGTTTCCCACATACGTTGTGCATTGGTTCCCATTTCAATCGCTTGTTGCATATGGGTGTAGACATCTTCTGGGATGTAGAAGGGTGGCTCTTCGGGCCAGCCGAGTGCTTCTTTGGTTAGGCGTACTTCTTCTTTGCCGAGCGGCGCACCATGCACTTTTTCGGTGTCTTGTTTGTTGGGGCTGCCATAGCCGATATGTGTGTTGCATATGATGATGCTGGGGCGGCTTGTCTCCTCACGTGCCAGCATCGTTGCGGTCTCTATCTCTGCCAGCGCGTGGCCATCAATTGTTTGCACATGCCAGCCATATGCCGTAAACCGTTGTGCCACATCCTCTGTGAATGTTAAACTTGTCGAACCGTCAATTGAGATACTATTACAGTCGTAAAACACTATCAACTTGCCCAACTTTAGATGTCCCGCTAGGCTACAGACTTCATGCGAGATGCCTACCATGAGGTCGCCATCGCCTACAATGGCGTAGGTGTGGTGGTCTACCACGGTAAAATCGGGCCGGTTGAATTTTTGGGCCAGATAGCGTTCAGCCAGAGCCATGCCAGCGGCATTGGCAATCCCCTGCCCAAGTTGTCCGGTTGTTGCATCTACTCCTCGTGTACGGCACACTTCGGGGTGACCCGGTGTGCGGCTACCTAGTTGACGAAACTGTTTGATTTCGTCAAGTGTCAAGTCGTAGCCTGTGAGATGCAACAGGCTGTAGATAAGCATAGACCCATGACCTACTGAAAGCACAAACCGGTCACGGTTGACCCACTCTGGGTCTTTTGGGTTGTGTTTTAGAAATTTATTCCACAGCACATATCCAACCTCAGCTATACCCATTGGCATCCCCGGATGCCCACTGTTGGCTTGTTGTACTGCTTCCATTGCAAGCACGCGAATGGTATTTGCGCACAGCTTCCCTATCGAATCATCTATCTTCATTTCTCCAAAAACCCCTTAATTGAACCGCCAAGACGCGAAGAACGCCAAGGTTTATAGGTTGCTCTTGTTGTTAATAAACTGAGCCACTCCCGTAGCACCGGCTTCTAGCCGGTTTCAGGTGCAGCACAATAGGCTGCTCGACTTCCAGCCTGTCAATTTTCTCTGTTGGGAGCATAAACCGGTACTATGCCCGGCGCTATGTACTCTCAAAAATTTCTCCTATTTTACCACGCTGTTGTTTGTTGTCGAATCGGGTAGGTATTGAACGGCTAAGGCGCGAAGAGTTGAGTACTCCGGTGGGGGGTTCTCTCAAGGGTAGGTTTCTCAGAATCGCTCACTGAAGCCACAAAAGCCCCCCCGTCCCCCCCGCACGCAGGGGGGAGATGCCCGATTCCCCCCCGTGTACGGGGGGGTTAGGGGGGGGAAAGAGCAAAAATGTGCCAGTTTTACCCCATTCTGAAGCCTCGCAAAAAAACCTACCCTTGAGAGGGTGGGGGGGTGTGCTTGCTCTTCGCCAGTTTGATTGGGGCGCAGCACTGGTGCCACGCACGTTTGGGCGTGCGTCGCACTAATGTAGTCAATTGCTGTTAGTCGTCGTTGTTGTCGTTGTGCGCTTCGTCGTCGTAGTTTGGTAGGGGGATTGTTGTGGGTGCTTGGATGACGGGCTTCCATTCTTCGTCTATGGTGTCGAACCCTATTTGGTTGTCGTTTTCGTAGACGATGCGTATTTGGTTGTTGTTTATGGTGGGTTGGTTGGTGTTAGTTGTTTCGCCGAGGGCTATTTGGGAGAGGCGAAAGAGGATGTCGGCGTCGGTGGCGATTTGGATGGTGGCGGGGTTTGCTGTTTCTATGGCTGTTTCTAGTTTGTCCATCCATTTTTCTAGGAGGGCTATGCGGCGGTCGGCGAGTTTTTGGCGTTGCTGGGCTCGTTCTTTGTCTTCGGTTTGCTGGATGTGGTTGTCGTAGGCGGCGATTCTTTCGCGCCATTTGTTTGCGGTGGCGATTGTGTATACGTAGGCTGAGCTTTTGCCGCCGAAGAGGTGGTAGAGGGCTGAGATGCTTCGTTGCATGGGGTCGGTGTTGCGGTAGATTCTGAAGGGTTCCCACTGTTTGTCTGTTTCCCAGCTTTGGCGTTCCCAGGGTTGTCGGTCGCTATCTAGCACTCTGTTTGTTTTGGCGATGCTGTGTTTTTTACCCATAAAATCTTCTTCTCCGTCTCTTTTTCTTTGTTTCTATGTGCTGTTGTGCTTTTCTCATACCTTCTTCTATTTTCTTTGCCCCTTCCTCTTTCATCATTTCTAGCTCTTCTGGGGTTCGCTCGCGTGGTGTGGAATTGACAATGGTCCTACTCTTGTGCTGTTCGGTGTTCTCGTGGTTGTTTGCTGTTGTTTGTGCTTGGGTTTGTTTTTCTGCTGCGTCTGTGTCTTGTGTTGTCTGGTTATCTTGCAATAACCTCAAAAACTCTTCTGGTGTGGGGTTTTGCGGTTGTTCTTTGTCTGCTCTCTGTGTTTTGTTGCTTTGTTGCCATGTGTTGCGCTAGTTGTTTTTGCTATCATCAGTTCTATTACTATGGTCCTCATCTTCTTGTGGGTAGATGGGGATGAACTTGTCATCTATCCATCCGGCTTGGCGCATCCATGTTGTTGTTCTTAAAACGGTAGCTGCTCCCCAATGCATTTGGCGTGCAATATGGCGCATAGATGTTATTTTGATGTTTCGTCGTGCTTGTAAATCAAGCCATGCCCATAGGTGTATAGCTTTGGATTGAGATGATGCTAACCATGCATCTGGTACGGCGGCGAATTTGTAATTTCTTCTCATTTTGGCCTCTTTGGTGCAAATGTTTTTTTTTGTGTTTTTTCTGCAACCATATTTGTGTTCTGCCTAACTTTGATATACAACGTACTATTTTACTTGTACGTATGTGTTATTACAGATATTACCATGGGTTTTTGGTAAACCGTGCTTTTTTGTGGGGCACCTGATATTGATGAGGTGTTTCAAAGTGGATACACGAGGGGGCAAGAATGAGGATATGGTTAGGTCAAAAACGCAAATCAGTTTTGCAGAAAGTGCATGGGTGTGTTGCAGAAAGTGCATGGGTGTGTTGCAGAAAGTGCATGGGTGTGTTGCAGAAAGTGCATGGGTGTGTTTCAGAATGGGTACAGTTGACACACGCTTATGGGCGTTGTAATGAGGTATTTGCTGCGCTTAGATTAATAGATTTAAAAGATTAATAGATTCTATAGATGTGACACACACATATGAACAATTTGTTGAAAGCTATGAGTAGAGAAGAAGAGAGTATTTTTTTGCGCGGTGAGTATATTGTGTGCTTAGTCGGGCGGGTTGTGACGGTGAGCGTGGAGACGGTGAAGCTTATTGAGCAACTCTCGAAAGTACTCTTTTAGGTTGAGCATTGGGGGAGACGTTGGGTGCGATGTCTCTACTTGCCAATTTGCTTGAGATGGTGGCTAAGTCAATGCAAGCAGGGTGCCGCGCACGTTTGGGCGTGCGCGGCACCAATGTAGAGAAACCGGCTAGAAGCCGGTGCTACGGTGCATTATGGCCATGAGCCATCCCATGGGGCTTCTACGTGGCGGGCTTCTATTGAGTCAAATTCTAGTTTGTCGGTGCCGGGTTCACTAACACGCACATACCGATAGCTCGTACCGGCTGGCACACCGAGCACATCAATATCTATCAAGATGCCACTATCTACGTTTGTGCTGGGTTTGCCGTAGAGGTCGGCTTGGTCAATATTCTCGTTATTTACTTCATCTGGGTAATACATGGGAGACAACGAAGAGTTGGTATCTTCTGTTCCATCTCCCCAATAAAACACTACGTCGTCCCAAGGTCCGACAGAGGAGTTGCTCACTGCTATTTCGACATGGTCCATAAGAACGACATCTGGGTCTGGGCCGGGGTTTAACCATTCGTAGTAGACCATGTCGTAATCGGTAGTACCGTCGGCAACAATCGCATTTGTGATTCCTAGGTCAATGACCCAAGTAACATTTGTTATTGTCTTTAGTGTTCCATCTGGAGGGCCGGCATACGCAATACTACCCTCCGTCACAAGTACGTCCTTTTCTTCAGAAAGACTGTTTATATCGTATGCATCAGTGAGCACAAATTGTATCGAGCGCATGCCATTTAATATTGATGTATTAAATTTGATATTGATGTTCTGGAGGAGGGCATCTACTGCTTCTGGCGTTACGTTGTTGTTGAAGTTGATGACAAGTGGCTATTCATTAAGACCGTTGTTTGTTGTGCTATCAACTTGCCCAATCTGAATAGCAGGATCATCGTATTGAATATAACTCCCAGGGAAGAAAAGGTCAATCTGTTTCGACCCGACCCCTTCATCGTTGACATCCAAGGTTCGATCATAAGGCATAATAAGGTCATCTGTATCAACCGTGACGGTAAGTTGGCCACCCTTGAAATCGAGTGCTGGGCCATCAATATCTGTTACATATGCTGTGCTGTCTATAATTTTTGATCCCCCAAATAATGGAAACTCCATTGCTGCATCCGCAAAGATTATTTCTGGGGGGTCGTCAACAGGGTTGACGGTAATAGCAATGGTGTCGGTATCGCTCTTGGCTCCGCCGCTGCCATGGCACCCTTGGTCGTCGGTGGTCATTGTGATGGATGCGTTGCCATTGTAGTCCTCATCGGGCGTGAAATACAGATTGTCTTGCAAGACGTCGTTTATGTTGCTCATTGTCCCCTCAAGTTCTATCAATATATCATCTGTGCCGTCGCCAGTGATAAGCAAACTCGATAGCGTGGATGTGTCTGTAAACGATAGGGTGCCGTTGAGGGCTTCTAGTGTTACTGTAAAGGTGCATGAACCGCCATCATCTACATCGTCAAACGACAGGCTCGTACCTCCACTGAAGTTGAGGTTGGTATCTTCGTTTGTCGTTTGCGCACCGGGGACGGTGTTGACGGGCGCGTCGTTGACGGGGTTGATGGTGATGTCTACGGTGGTATCTGTTCCACCTTTGCCATCGTCCACCCGAAGGATGATCTGGTCGGTGCCATGCAGGTTGTCATTGGAGTTGTAGGACATTCTCATGGATGTGTTGAAGTAGGTTGTGGTGTCTATGAATGTACCTATGCCATAGCTTGGGTCAGTTTTTTTGCTCCATGTGAGGAAATCTCCTTCTATGTCGGTGGCATTCAGTATGAAGCTAAATGGGGGGGCATCCTCGTCTATTAGGTAGGTAGCAGGAGATACTTCGGTAATAACCGGCGGGTCGTTGACGGGGTTGACGGTGAGTATAAAGGTGTCGCATACTGTCGTTGGTGGAACGTTATCGTCTTTTACGCACATCTCTATGGTGGATGTACCGGATGCATTCAGCGCAGGCGTAATTGTCATGGTGGGGTTGATTGTATCCCATTCCACGGTGATGCTTCCAGGCGGTAGCAGGGTTGTGTTGGTCCAGTGCCAAGAGAGCTGTAAATCACTACCGGGAGTTTCCACATCACCTATGGTGTAGGTGATAGTTTTGACTGTATCTTCGTCTATGCTCTGGTTTGCTATATCGGATATGGTGGGTGGGTCGTTGATTTGGTTGACGGTGATGTTGACCGTGTCGGTATCGCTCTTGGCTCCGCCACTGCCATAGCACTCTTGGTCATCTGTGGTCATTTGCACCGATGCATTGCCAAAATAGTTGGTTGTGGGCATAAAGGTCATATCGTCAAGCAGCACGCTGTTGATAGCGCTTTGGTTGCCCTCAACCTGCACGGTGTTGGTGCCATTGTCGGTGAGTGTCACGTCTGGTGTGCTATTCAGGGTGAGTGTGCCATTTATTGCAGCAAGCGTGACGTGGAAGGTACATGTGCCAGTAGCATCTACATCGTCAAACGTCATTGGTTTGCTGTTGTTGAAGACGAGCGCGGTATCTTCGTCTATTTTCTGCGCACCGGGGACGGTGTTGACGGGCGCATCGTTCACTGCGTTCACAGTGAGCATGAACGTGTCGCAAGCTTCAGTGCCGTGCTCATCCTTCACACACACGGTGATGGTAGCCTCACCATATGCATTGGCCGCCGGGGTTATTTGCACCCGGCGGTTTTGACCGGCTGAGTTTTGTGAAAAGGTGATATTGTCTTCAGGCACGAGGGTTGTGTTAGATGAGCTACCATATAGTACCAAGTCTACTGGGGCTGTTTCGGTATCGCTCACCTGAATGAGTATTTTGTTTGTAGATTCATCCTCATCAATTTCTTGATTGGTAATGTCATCAATAATCGGTAGGTCGTTTACTACGAGGTTAAATGTGTCGCATGTGGTTTCTATCCCATCGTCTACACATAGTGTTATGGTTGTGGTGCCTATTTGGTTTGTTGCTGGTGTTATGGTTATAGTGCGGTTGCTACCAGTGCCGCCAAGCACGATGTTGCTATCGGGCACGAGTGTTGTGTTCGACGATGTAGCCGTGAGGTTCAATTCGCTACTCGTGTTATCTGCGTCGTCTATGGTGAAGGCTATTGCTCCAGTTGATGTGTTTTGCTCGGTGGTGCGGTCGAGTATGTCGGTGATGATTGGTGCATCGTTGATGGGGTTGATAGTCAGCACAAAACTGGTACATGTGCTATCGGTACCATCGCTCACACACACGTGTATGGTGGTCATGCCGTTGCGGTTGGGCGCAGGCGTTAGGGAGATTGTGCGGTTTGTGCCGGTGCCGTCAATGGCTATGCCGCTATTGGGCACAAGTATGGTGTTGGATGATGTAGCCGATATGGTCAAGTCGTTGACCGATGTCTCTGGTTCGCCAATGGTAAACGCGATAGCGCCAATCGTGGTGTCTTCATCTACGCTCTTGTTGGCAATATCCGAAAGAGTTGGCGGGTTGTTGGGTATTGATGTAGGTGTGGGCGTGCCGGTGGTTTGTGCGATAGGTGTGGGCGTGCCGGTGGTTTGTGCGATAGGCGTGGGTGTGCCGGTGGGCATAATAGGTGTGGCTGTTATGAAAGGCATGGGCGTTTCTGTTGGTTTGGGGGTGCGTGTTGGTATTAGTGTATTGGTAGGTTGTGGCATAGGTGTGCGCGTTATGCGTGGCATAGGGGTATTGGTAGGTTGCTGTGTCGGTGTGTTGGTAGGTTGCTGTGTCGGCGTGTTGGTAGGTTCTGGCGTGTTGGTAGGTTGCTGTGTTGGCGTGTTGGTAGGTTGCTGTGTTGGTGTGTTGGTAGGTTGTTGTGTTGGTGTGTTGGTAGGTTGTTGTGTTGGTGTGTTGGTAGGTTCAGGTGTGTTGGTAGGTTCAGGTGTGTTGGTAGGTTCAGGCATAGGCGTAGCCGTCAGTTTAGGCTCATCCGTAGGAACGCTCGTATCAGTATCATTGTCACTGCCACTGCCACTTGTTGAAGTGGGTGTTGTTGGCTCATCACTATCGGTAATACGCACTTCGGCTATGGCTATTTCGCCTAGCTCTATGCCGCTATCAGGCGTACTGAGGATTATCCTGAATGTCTCTTCGTCCTCAACATGCTCATCATTGATGAGCGTCACTTGAAATGTTTTACTGGTTTCATTTGCACCAAATGTTATTTGCCCATGCTCTAGTACGTAGTCTTCGCCCATAGTAGCTGAGCTATCAAGCATATCGTAATAAACGACAACTTCTTTACCGGGGGCTTTATCCAAGGTAAGTTCAATGACAAGTGAGCCATCTTCTTCACTTATGGTGTAGGAAGCAGAGCCAAAGGCTACCCACGCCGGCTGTGGTGTAGCAGTTGGGCTGGATGTGTGTGTGGGACTTGGCGTGTGGGTTTTGGTGGGACTCGGGCTTTTGGTAGGCGTGTCTGAAGGGTAGGGCGTGTTGGTGTCGGTTGGTTCGGGTGTATTGGATGGCTTGGGGGTGTTGGAAGGTTTGGGGGTATTGGAAGGTTCGGGCGTGCTGGTTTTGGTAGGCAGAGAAGTCCATGTGGGGCGAGGTGTGTTGGAAGGCTTAGGCGTGTTTGTCTTGGTGTTGGTTGGCGCGGGGGTGTCGGTTGGTTCAGGCACGTTTGTTGCTGTATTTGTGGGTGCTTGTGTTGGTTCTTCGGTGGGCACGGGTGTTGTGGGCACGGGTGTTGTGGGCACGGGTGTTGTGGGCACAGGCGTTGTGGGCACAGGCGTTGTGGGCACGGGTGTGGTAGTTTTGGTTTCAGATGCATCGGTAGGCAATATGGCTACTTGCACAGCGGTAGATGTTCCTGCTATTGTCTGCGATGTGGCAGTTGTTGTTTGTATTGTTGTTGGGGTAGCAGGGTGTGGTGTGGGCGTGGCTGTTGGTTCTAGTGTGGGCGTGGGTGTGGGCGTGCGCGTTGGCCGGGGGGTCGCAATGATGCTGATTTGGGTTTGCGGCGGTACTATCTGCGCTACCAAAACAGACTCGGCTTCTTCTGTAGGAAACCCATCCACGCTGGCTTCGACGGTACTGAACTGAATGATTTTTTGGGCGGCTTCTGGGGCCAATGCGGCCAAATGGGGGTCATCTTCATGGTTCCAAGGGCTATAATCTGCTGCACCAACAGCGCCAAGCCTTTGGCTAAAGGGTTTGGCATGGGGCGCTGCCATGCCAAGTGTCATATCGGTAATAATGCCCACACCAATGAGCGATATAATGACGGCGAACACCAACATGCCGGCCATAATGCGTGATTCACGTGCTTTGCGCAGTAATTTTTCTTTGAATGTCTCGTTTTGCATCCCTATTGCCCCCTTTTTTTTAGTCGCAGAGACGTTGTACGCAACGTCTCTCTATTGCTCTAACACCTAACACCTAAGCACACATAACATTATACACCCTGACAAGTTGGTTTTAAAGGGCAACGTTAAAAATTTTTTACTTTTGCTACGATTGTTGACAACCAAATATGGTTATGCGGCTTCAGCAATGGGTTGTTGTTCAGTTTCTTGGTTTTCGCTAACTGGTTCTATGGTTGCATCATTGCTAGGTACTGCTTTCAGCGTGAAGCTAAATATACTGCCTTCACCAAGTATACTGTCAACCCAGATGCGTCCGCCATGCATTTCTACCAGTTGCTTGGCTATAGCTAAACCGAGCCCAATGCCACGGTCGGGGCGGTCGTTTGATTCGGAGCCTTCGCCACGCACAAAACGGTCGAAGACTTTTTCGCGCATTTCTGGGGCGATGCCGCATCCGGTATCTTTGACGTCAATGCGGATATATACGTTATCCTCGGTGGGGGTGGCGCGAATAGTTACTCCGCCTTCTGTGGTATAGACAAGTGCGTTTTCGAGGATTTGTTGCATAATATTGCGCAATTGGATGGGGTCAGCTTCAACTTCGGGTATGTCATCAGGTATGGCGACTTTGAGCTTGAGCTTACGCGACTTGAAGGTTTTACGCAGGGGCCAGACAATTTTATCAATAGTTGGCTTCAAGGGCATTGGCTCTATATCTATCTTGGTATCGCCGGAGTCTAGCCCGGCTATCACTGTCATGTTGTTGACAAGCTTGACCATGTTACCAACTTGTATGCCGATGGTTTCAATCATGGGCTTTTGTTCTTCATTCAGCGGGCCAACTACTTCGTGGCGCAGCATATCAATATTGCCGCGCATGGAGGTAAGAGGGGTTCGCATTTCATGATTAATGGTTGCAATAAAACCACTCTTGGCACGGTCTACTTTTACTTCATTCGTTAAGTCATGCAATACATGCACATCGCCCAGGTATGCGCCATCATCTGTGATAATGGGCGATTTGGAGACACGTATGGTGTAATCACCAAGGGCAAAGAGGTCATCGGATGTTTTGCCAAACACAGCTTCAGTAATGGGCACGAGTGGTAAATCGCCAAAGTGGCCGGGTAGCACGGCGTGCTCATCTATGCCAAGCATAGCATAACTAGAACGGTTCATAGAGAGTACTGTGCCGCTTGAATCGCACACGATGATACCATCGCCAATGCTTTTGACGATAGCTGCTCGTTCACTCGATTCGCGTAATACTTGGGCAAAGAGTGCAATGAGGTGGTCGGTCATTTGATTGAATGTGGTAGCGAGCATGCCTATTTCATCGTGTGAGCGTACTCGACTACGCCGCTCAAGTTCGCCAGCGGTGACTGCACGTGCAGTGGTGGCAAGTTCTTCAAGGGGGGAAGTGATAAACCGGGCAATGAGCACACCGAGCGCAATAATGCCAAGCATGAGCAATAGTGTGCCCATGGTGAGCGGGAGACGGGCTTGGGCCCATTCTTGCATCATATCTTGGCGTGAGAGGGCGGTAGCGAGAATACCAATAGCGGTGTTGCGTATCTTCAATGGGGTATAAGAAAATTGATACGCTTGCCCGGACAGCTTTTTGACATCGAAAATAGCCCATTCTTCCTCATTGCCTGCTTGTTCTACTTGTTTGATAACATCGGGGGTAATGTTGAGTATACCAATACCCGCCTCTGGCTTATAGGTACTTACTTGCGCATGACCCTGTTTATCATAGAAGACAACCAGACTATCTTTATCGCCCACTTCATAGTTGGTAGCACGTTGCTGGAGATAATGTACTAGGTCTTGCACTTCCATGGCGACGATGATGCCGCCTACGACCTCATCGTTTAGCACGACAGGTGCAATTGTGCCAAAATAAAATGTGTCTGCTCCAGATGCACCGGGGAGTTGCAACTGAATCAGTCCGGCAAATTTATCGCCTTGCTCATCTTTGTAGGAATTGAGTATATTGGGAACTTGCCATGCTTCCGAAAAGTCAAGCATTGGGTTGGTGATATAGCCCGTTGCTGAGATGTGTGTTGGGACACGCTCGAAGTCTACCAATGAATAGCCATGTTTGTCCACAGCGATGAGACGGTCAAACTTGAGTCCTGGGCGGTTCATGCCTTGCAGAAAATAGGGGTTGATAGCTGTGCTTAACCCTTCGGCATCCCTACGGTTTAACCCATCGGACACTGATGGTGCGCCGGTATTTTCGTTGGGTGGTGCGTGGACTATTTCCATCAGGTAGAGCAGGTTGGCACGCTCTTGGTCTACTAGCATCTGGTTGACAATGAGAGACACTTTGGCTAGGCGGTTATCAAAACGTTCTTGCACTGAATTGGCTACCAAGTAGAACGCAATGGCCGAACCGCCCAATGCCACGATAAGCGTGAGCAGCAAGAAAGGAAGTATGATTTTGTAGCGAAGTTTTCCCCGAAACTCTTTCCAGATACCCGGCACTATCAAAACCTCCTTACTGTCCAAATTACGAGCTTTTATGTGAAATGGTATGTAGAGCGGAGATGTTCTACAAAATCTTTACGTGCCAATGCAACAATACCTTATACTAAGGCATGGTACTTGTCAGTATACTCCACTGAGGGGGCTAAATCAAGGGGTACTCATGGGCTATCTTATTACACAACGATGACACGAGGGCGCATGTGCTTGCATCAACATGCTTTTTGTGCTATTATAACGTGCCCTGCTGCAAAATAGGGGAAATGGCTATTGATAGGGATGAAAAAGAAATGTCACCCAACCAACAAGAACAAGCGCCTGTCCATATTCTCGTGGTAGAGGATGATATTTATATTGGGCGCTTGATAGGCCTAGCCCTGCCATCACTAAAGCGTCCGTATAAGTTCACCAATGTCATTAGTGCAGGCGAGGCTCTTGATTTTTGCGATAAAGAAAGGTTTGATTTGCTTGTGGTAGATTACAACTTGCCTGGCATGAATGGCCTGAACCTTGTCAAAACCTTGAAGAGTCGTGGTATACATATGCCCACTATATTGTGTACGGCTTACCCAACCTCTGATATTGAGCGCCAAGCGGATGCGCTTACGGTAGATGCCTTCATTCCTAAACCATTTCAAATAGAACATTTGCTTGAAACGATCAACGCATTGTTGCCGCATCAAGATGATGACGATGATGATGACGATGAATAATACATAACACGCTGCTCATAGCGCATGCTGCTATGGCATGGGAATGGGGCATGTCGGCGACACGCCCCATGCAGTTGTTGCCCTACTTGGCTTTCCCTTGACTGGCAACCGATTCCATGGCTTTTTTCACTTCTTCGGGGTCGCCAATATAGTACTGTTGGATGGGCTTGAGATTATCGTCAAGCTCATACACAAGTGGCATACCCGTGGGGATATTCAAGCCAACAATATCTTCATCGGATATATCATCGAGGTACTTGACGAGTGCTCGTAAGCTATTACCATGTGCTGCAATAATGACACGTTTCCCAGATAGGATGGTTGGTGCTATGGTTTCATGCCAATAGGGAAGAAAACGGGCTACGGTGTCTTTTAGGCATTCCGTCAAAGGAAGGTCCTTATCGTCCATATCAGCATAGCGTGGGTCATTGCCTGGGTAGCGCGAGTCGGTTTTTTCGAGCACTGGTGGGGGGGTGTCATAGCTTCTGCGCCAGACAAGCACTTGGTCTTCGCCATATTGCGAAGCCGTTTCTGCTTTATTTAAGCCCTGCAAGGCCCCATAGTGGCGTTCATTCAAGCGCCATGAACGATGCACTGGTATCCACATCAAATCCATCACATCCAAAGTAATCCACAAAGTACGTATAGCTCGCTTGAGTACCGAAGTAAAAGCAACGTCAAAGACAAAACCTTGTTCTTTTAAGACTTGGCCGGCCTTCTGTGCTTCCGTTAGCCCACGCTCAGACAAGTCTACATCGGTCCAGCCGGTAAACCGGTTTTCCTTATTCCATACACTTTCGCCATGCCTGAGCAACACAACTTTCTTCATACTGTACGCTCCTCAATAATTGCGATTACGTCACACGCTTGATTTAAACTCATCATAGTATAAACGACACAGTATGAACTTTCAAGCTTGCATTGGTACCCTGTGGTTTATTCCAAGCTTGCTAGCTTACCATAGTATACGCATGAAGTCATGCAGAGGATAAAGCCATATGATGTAGTACTCCCAAAATACGTTCAGGGTCGGCGATGTAATAGTCACAGACATCAATAGTGACTGTATCAGCTTGCAGTTGCATAAACTTCCACTGATTGCCGCTTGTGGCTGCACCAAAGACTGTTTCAATCGAGTTACCTTCTTGTGCATTAAACGCTGATGCTGCAATCATTGCTGCAATAGCCTGTGGGAGACCAAGCTTGACATCATCTTTTTTCGCTTCAACAATGACGATAACAGGAGCGCTGACGAAGAACTGTTGCTGCGAACGACTGATGATAAAATCACACACTCCATGCAGTCCTCTGGATACATCCACCGAGAAATCTACTCCCGAAAACAAACTAATCTGGTCGGCAAGACGTGTTTTTACTTCTAGGAGCATGGGGGCAACAATGAGTTCTGATTTGGCTTTTTCGGTTCCAATAGCGACAGCCAAGGGGATGCTATGGGCAAGGTATTCCAGCATGAAGGCATCCAAGGGCATAGATGGAACATCTGCAAACAAATTTTGGGTGTCTTTGATAGTAATACCAAATTGCTTGGTAATTTTCTCTAAGGTAAAATCACTGTAGGACATAGTTCCTCCATAGGAGACGTTGCACGCAACGTCTCTACATTACAATACGTTGCCCATAGGAGACGTTGAGTGCAATGTCTCTACATTATTGCAAGGTGTTGATAGGGATGAATGGGCAGCGAGGGCAGCACCAACAGTGCCCGCTTGGTTCAAGAGAGAAGCGGGCACGATGTCTGTGGTGATGGTTAAAAAAGGGAAAAACTTATCTTGTTTCTTACTTGCTCCGCCACCAATGATGATCAAGTCGGGCCAAAAAAGCTGCTCCATGGTGTGCAGGTAGGTGTCAAGACGTTTAGCCCAGTGTTTCCATTTCATATCATGGCTTTTGCGCACAGCGTCGGAAGCATATGTTTCGGCGTCTATGCCATCTATCTGAATATGCCCCAGTTCCGTATTGGGTACAAGCACACCATGCGTAAAAAGCGCTGTGCCAATACCAGTGCCAATGGTTATCAACAGCACCAGCCCTGTATTGCCAACGCCGGCCCCAAAACGCATTTCGGCTAACCCGGCTGCGTCTGCATCGTTGATGAGGTGACATGGGCACCCAGTCGCCTGCTCCAATATATGTTTACCAGATACGCCAATCCAATCGGGTGAAATGTTGGATGCTGTGCGAATAGTTCCATCCTTGATGACAGCCGGGAAACAGCACCCAATCAACTCATTCCAGTTAAAATGTTTCGCTATTTGCACGATGGTTTCTGTCACCGCTTCAGGAGTGGCCGGCGTAGGGGTAGGAATACGGTGCCGTTCCTCCAAAAGCGTGCCGGTTGCAATATCTACCGGTGCCCCTTTAATGCCAGACCCACCAAAATCAATGCCTAATACACCTGTTCTAGTGCTCATATACTATTACTTTCAACCTATTGAAAACCTTACTAACTATATAATATCAATAAAACGACATAGAGCACAACTTTCGTCTACAGATGGTTCTTGAGAGCGTTCAGTATAGTAAGCAGGACACCAATCACAGCAAACGGTTATGCACAGTGTGTTTACAGTCTTGCACCCCTATGCTATAATCTCTGCTTGTGAATGAGACCATGGAGGAAGAGTAGGAAAAGAATAGTATGACAAACCGCCCCGGCATAACGGCTTTCTTTCCGGCCTTTAATGATGCCGGTACGATAGCCAGCATGGTTGTGGCTGTTGCCAAAACACTCGAAGAATTGACCGACGACTATGAAATTATTGTCGTAGAGAATGGCAGTACCGATTATACCTTAGAGGTGTTGGAGGAATTGACACGTTGCTACCCGCGTTTACGGGTGTTGCACTATCAAAAGCCGCTTGGGTATGGTGGTGCATTGCGTATCGGTTTTGCGCAAGCAACCAAAGAACTCATTTTCTATACCGATGGAGATGCACAATATGATCCCCGCGAGGTTCGTATTCTGTTCTCAGCCTTGCGCGACGATGTAGATATTGTCAATGGTTGGAAAATAGACCGAGGCGACCCGATCCATCGTGTCATCATTGGGCGTGTCTATCATCACTTTGTGAAAGTGATTTTTGGTTTCAAGTTGCGCGATGTAGATTGCGATTTTCGCCTAATACGGCGCACCATTTTCAATGTGGTTGACCTCTATTCAGATAGTGGCACCATTTGCCTTGAAATGGTGAAGAAAATCCAAGATGCCGGCTATCGTTTTGCAGAAGTTCCAGTTCATCACTATCATCGCACCTATGGCAAAAGCCAGTTTTTCAACTTTCCCCGTCTATGGCGCACTGGTATACAACTCCTTGTCTTGTGGTGGAGGTTGGCTGTTGTACGGGAACATATGGGCCCTATCATGCACAAAAAAACACAGCAGGTTGAGCAAAAGAAGTATTGATGTCGTTGCTCTGGTTTATAGAAATTCATTGAACTATGAATCTCCCCGAACTTGTGCATGATACAGGGCAACGGCATTCTTTCGACTTTCACACAAATCTTTGCATGTTCTCAGCGTGTTTGCACCTCTGCGTCTCTGCGTTACAACCTGTACAACGTATGGATGGTTGCTATAGCATGTCGAAATCGAGAATTGCATGTTGTCTGCAACAAACTCCCGATTCTTACCGTCTCATAAAACGAGTGTACATAGGGTAAAGTGGTGTGCTAGTAAGGAATAGCCAAATGAACATGCCTTCACAAAGAATGATGCGTAGCCGGAAAGAAAAAATAATAGCAGGTATTTCAGGGGGAATTGGTCATTATTTAGATATAGACCCATTGATTATTCGACTTGTGTTTGTCTTTCTTACCTTTAGTGGAGTAGGTCCGCCTATCTACATTCTCCTATGGGTTATTATGCCGTTAGAGCCTGAATATGCAAGTGACCCTTCAGCATCCCCAAGCAGCGGCGTGCGCCAAGCCAAGTTTGATCCGATGACTGGGCAACCGATACCGGCAGACCAAGAGGTACCAATCCACAATGTTCATCCAAATACTGCATCCGTCAATCCACAAACACAACGTCATTGGACACTGGGTACTGTGTTCGTTATTCTCGGGTCCTTTTGGATGATAAGCAGGATGTTACCGTGGATATACCCCTATATCATACCTGCATTGCTCATAGGGGCTGGGTTTCTGCTACTCCGACGTGCGCACCGAGGTACCTAGGGGGCAACTGTTGCGGAAGTAGGTGTTGAAAATTGAGTGCTATATGCTGAGAGTTGCATACATGAGTGATAAACGTGTACTGGTATGTCGAAACTGCATACGCTCTATCTTGCTGGTGTTGCTTGTGCTTGCTCTGAGAGCGGCAACTATGGCAACATCAGCAACGGCTACCACAATGGCTACTTTGTCGCACGGTTTCTCTACCGTAGAGCAACAGCACTATTTACCGGAAGCCTCTATGCAAGCACTACCACTGACACAACAAACAAGCGGCATGCCGTTTGGCGCATTTTTAGGGGTTGTTGCAATTATTGGTGTTGTTGTTGGTGTCTACATCTACCTCTTCAAACGACGTGGCTGTCGCAATGCATCTGTGTGGTTTCTTACCAAATCGCGCACTGAAGAAGCATGCGATACCTACGACCAACAGCCACGCTATCGCGCCAAAAGGTAACGTGTACTTGCTATGAACCAATCAGAATCGCCCACTATTGGGGTTGTGATAGTTTCGTACAATACAAAAAACGTGCTTGTTGACTGTCTCCAAACGTTACAAGCATGCACTCTTCCTTTGCATGTCGTTGTTGTTGATAATGCATCTACAGATGATAGTGTTGCTGTTATCAACACGCACTTTCCGCACGTGCATGTACACGTGCTGCGGCACAACCGGGGGTTTGCCGCTGCCACCAATGTAGGGCTACATCTGCTTGGCTTCGACACGGACACTCCAAAAAAGCAACACCCTATCGTGTGCAGCAAACCATCATTTATCCTGCTCCTCAACCCGGATACGCGAGTGCATCTGGGTGCCATCGAATCCCTCATCGTTTTCATGAGCGAACACCCACGCATTGGGTTGGTAGCTCCACGCCTGCTCAACCCAGATGGTAGCATACAACATGCCGCTTTTCGCTTTCCTACGCTTGCTATGAGTATTTTAGATGTGTTTCCGCCGGGTGAGGTGTTGCCTGGGCGTTTGTATGGTTCATGGTGGCATGGGCGCTATCCGCAAGAACGGGGGGGGGATGGGCCATTCCCGATAGATCATCCTCTAGGAGCATGTATGCTTGCACGCGCCGATACGATAGAGGAAGTGGGTGTGCTGGATGAGCGCTACTTTATGTATAGCGAGGAGATAGAGTGGTGCTGGCGTATTCGCCAAGCTGGATGGGCTATTTGGCAGGTGCCATATGCGCATGTGACGCATGTAGGTGGTGCAGCTACGCAGCACTATCGCTATAAGATGTTTGTGGCGCTGCACGAGAGCCGGTATCTCTTTTTTCGTCAGCATTATGGGAAGATGTTCGTGCGCATGCATCGTATCATCACCCAAGCAGGCATGCTCCGCGCAATGGTGCAAACATGGCATGCCTACCTAAACCATCGCATTGAACGTGGGGAACTTCGCGCACGCTTGTGGGCCTATGGCGCAGTATGTCGCCTCACATAGCCAACATGTATACTTCTTGTGTGTTCTTTCTGTTGTTTGTGATGAGTGGATTACCCTTTTTTAATGAAAAAAAGAACCGCCAAGACGCCAAGATATAAAGAAAGGAACATGTAATTCTTTGCTGGTACGCTACAGGGGGGCGGGCTGTCTTGTGTGAACAAGAATTTACCACCGAATGTCATTTTGACCAAATTTCGTGTGGCAAGCTGACGCTTGGTGTGGTAATATACAGATAAGCCCGTGTGTTGTGTGGGTCCTGCTTCTAGTAAAATATGTACTGTAAATCCAGTGGGGCACCTATGGCCTTTACCGTCTTCTCAACTGATGAGTTAGTTGAGTTACCGACAGAACTTTTTACAGAGATACTACCAACTATCACATTGCCGAGTGAGCTAAAAGTAACGCTCTATATTTTCTACCGCCTCAACCGGCAGCGTGGTTTTCCACGCCGTATACATTGGGATGACTTGGCGGCAGACCATGTATTGCGCCAGAGCTTGCGAGCTGTTTCAAAACTACGTTCGCCAGAAGAACTGCTCGATGAAGGGCTAGATTCGGCTATCAAGCGGAGGACACTGCTGCATGTGACACTGCCCGGCGATGGTCGGTTGATAAACTGGTATCTTGTCAACACAAAAGCCAACCAAGCATGGATTGCACAAGGAGACTATACGAACATGGCGGTGTCATCATTGCCCAACCCAAAGCAACAACCGACACTCGTTCGGCTCTATGAGCAAAATATCGGCTTGGTGACACCATTATTGGTAGAAGAATTGCGTGAAGCTGAAGAAACATACCCATATGAATGGCTAGAAGCGGCTATACGTGAGGCAGTGCATGCCAATGTGCGTTCATGGCGTTACATCAAAAAAGTGTTGGAAAGGTGGGCAAGCAATGGAAGACACCATGCGTCCAATCAATTGGAAGGACAGCAAACTATTAACGTTGATAAATACACCAACGGCGCATTCAACGGAATCTTCCGCCTTGGTAGCGACAAGAGCGGACTCTCATAAGCTACCACAGAGCCTACAACCAAGCAACAATGCACAAATGTGCCCTATATGTAAAGGGGCCGGGTATTATGTCCTCGACGTGCCAGTCAATGACCCCAACTTTGGTGTGTTGATTACATGCACATGTAAGCAAAAAGAGAAAATGGAACGCCGCTCCGAAGAATTACGTCGCATGAGCAACCTCGACAATTTGCGCGACAAGACATTCAGCACGTTTGATAAAACGGTACTTGGAGTAGATCGCGCCTATGAACGAGCGTGGAATTATGCCCGCTCACGAGTAGGTACCGAAGAAGAAGTGCGTTTACGTTACCCATGGCTGGTGCTTTTTGGCAACAATGGAACTGGAAAAACACATCTGGCAGCAGCTATTGCGAATGCGCTCCTTGATAGGCATTGGCCTGTGCTCTTTGCCAGCGTGCCCGACTTGCTCGACTACCTGCGCAGCACGTTTGGTCCCAACAGCGAAGTAGCCTATGATGTGCGCTTTGAAACCATCCGCGATGTGCCATTGCTCGTGCTTGATGACTTGGGCACAGAAAATACGACCCCATGGGCTCGTGAAAAGCTTTACCAGATTATCAACCACCGTTATAATAGTAGATTATCAACAGTCATCACAAGCAACCGTGACCCAGGCGATATTGAAAAGCGAATTTTTTCGCGTATGACAGATTGTTCACTCATCAACGAAGAAATTACGATACTGAACGCAGAAGACTACCGATTGAGAAAAATGGAAGAGCGTTTTCCACAATACCAGCGCAGTCATGGGCGCATGAATACAAGAAGGTAGGGCTTGCACCATGCATGCACAGGGCATTCCCATACAACCAATTTCTGTGAGTACTTACGTTTATAACGGTAAGGGGTATGGGTCTTTAATACCAAACACCCACAAACGTATTTCGCAAGTAATCACCAGAAAATGGTGTTTTATGGAAACACAGGAAACAAAAAAACAAGACACTTTTCGGCACGCAATACAAACATTCAAAACCGGCGACCGCGATGCCGCACGTCAAATGATGCGTCACGTACTGCTCGAGGACCCAAAGCATGTCAACGCATGGTTGTGGATGAGTGCATTGGTAGATGATGTTGTTCAACAAAAAGATTGTCTGGAACGCGCACTCGTCTTAGACCCATTGTGTGACATAGCGCGGGAGAGGTTAGAATTTCTCAAGTTACAAGAGTTTGTCACATCTATACCAGCAAACGAGCAAGCACAAGATACCACCAATACATCGCAAAGCCAAGTACAAGCACGCAAAATTGGCGAGTACCTTATTGAACGCAACCTCATTTCGGAAGGACAACTAGATGGGGCCCTTCGTGAGCAAACACGTATCCAAAGTGAAACAGGCGGTATCCGGGTTCCCTTGGGAGATGTGTTGCTCAAACTTGGTATCCTTACACCAGAAGTACTTGCAACCGTGCTTGTTATGCAACAACATGATAAAATAGCATCTACCGAAGGGCAACCCCCCAAGTATCTCGGAGAGTACTTGGTCACAAGGGGTATCGTGACACAAGAGCAGTTAAAAGTTGTTCTGGCCCAACAATTACGATTGCGCCAAGAAGGGCAAAAAATATTATTGGGCGAGTTGCTCGTAAGTGCAGGCTATATTACACCTGAAGCGTTGGATAATGTGCTGACCCAACAACTTGACGATGCACTTGGTAACTTTGATGATGAAGAAGATGAATGGATATAAACAAGTGGAGAACTGAAAAGGGGCAATGCTGAAACACTATCTTTCTGTAACCGATCTCTCTCGTGCTTCTACTGAAGCACTGCTAAAACGTGCCCAAGAACTCAAGGCGGAGTGGAAACAGAGCGGACAATCGCACCCACTGCTTCAGGGCAAAACGTTGGCCCTTGTCTTTGAAAAGCCATCGTTGCGCACGCGAGTAGCTTTTGAAGCCGGTATGACACAACTTGGTGGGCATGGGAGCTACCTTTCCGCCAATGATATTGATATGGGTGGGCGTGAGAGTGTGGCTGATGTCGTGCGCAACCTGAGCCGCTGGGTGCAGGCTATAGCAGCTCGTGTATTTAAGCACGCTACGGTCGAAGAGCTTGCTCGCTATGCAACCGTTCCCGTCATCAATGCGCTTTCAGACCGTGAGCACCCATGCCAAGCATTGGCCGATGTCCTTACCATACTAGAGCATCGTGGAAGCCTAGAAAAACAACATCTAGCCTATGTGGGAGATGGCAACAACGTATGCCATTCGCTCATGCTTATGGGGGCATTGCTTGGCTTGCATATCACGGTCGCTTGTCCAACAGATTATCGGCCGCATCCCGATGTTGTGACCCATGCTCAACGTCTTGCCGCTGAACACACATGTACTGTCACTATTACCCAAGACCCAGAAGCAGCCGTTGAGGGGGCAGATGCTGTTTATACTGATGTGTGGGCCTCTATGGGGCAAGAGCATGAAGCCGCTCGTCGCCGGATCGCCTTTCAACCGTACCAACTCAACGCAACGCTTATGGCACGTGCTCGTCCTAACGCTCTCGTTATGCATTGTTTGCCGGCCCACCGAGGAGAAGAAATTACGGCTGAGGCCATAGAAGGCCCACAGTCGGTGGTGTTTGATCAAGCTGAAAATCGCTTGCATGTGCAGAAGGTATTGATCTTGACGCTACTCAATCTCTAGTAGCAGGCGATAGGTTGGGGGGAGACTATGCCATCATATATCGCTACCTCATCTATCACCTGACTACATGATATTTTTTGGAGTGACCTATGTCCGGCAACCGCGCAATCTATGAGCGTGCAATGGAGCAAAACCGGGAAGCGGCCCGCCAAAACCGATGGGATGATGCAAAAAAAAGTGCGGTTCGAGCACTTCAAGAGTTTCCACAAGATACCGATGCGCGTACTGCAGTAGCAGTGTCGTTGTTTCATACCAAGCAACTCGATAAAGCGCTGAAAGTTTTTGTAGAGCTACGCTCTGCCGACCCCAATAACCCTTTTTTCATCGAATATATTGCACGAACACAAGAAGGCCATGGCAATGTTGAAGAGGCTATAGCTACCTACCGCGAACTGGCCGATTTGCACCAAAAACGACGTGCTTCCGCTAGAACCATTAGCGCCCTACGCGAAATACTACGCCTACGCCCAGATCTCGACGATGAACGAAAACGACTTGCAGAGCTGCTCTATGAAACCAATGCCACACGAGAAGCTGCTACCGAATATCTTACCCTTGCCCGTCGTTATCGAGACCGTGGGCTTCTTGACGAAGCTGCTGCTAGCACAGAAACATCGTTGCAGCTAGACCCCAATAGCCGCGAGGCCAAAGAACTCCTTTCGGTGTTGCATGACTCTATGGCCCAAGCTGCTGGCGTGGCTTCTCAAGAACGAGCACCTATATCTACCCATAGCGGCGGAACCCAAGGCTTTCGCCAAGGAACGTCTGGCCTACGTTCCCAAACATTTCAGATGGACAAGATAGTTGCCCAAGCTGTCAGTTTGCAGGATTCTGGCGATACAGAAGGGGCTATCAAAGAATATGAACGTGCTGTGCAGATGGGCGTAGACCGTGCCGATGTGTTCTATAGCCTTGGATTGCTGTATCAAGAACGCAACGAACTGAAGGCGGCAGTCAAAATGTTGATAAAAGCAACAAGCGACCCAGAGTATGCCCTGTCGGCGCATTATTCACTAGGTGGGTGCTACAAAGACTTAAACGATTTGCCCAAAGCAGCCCAAGAATATGAACAAGCCATTCGTCTTGTTGACTTGGAAACCATAGGCAAGGCCGAATCAGAAGACTTGATCCAAATGTATGAGGATGTGGTGAGGATTTACCAGAAAATGGGTGATTTTGCCCGTGCCGCATCGCTCTACTCAACCCTAGCCAGTTTCTTGCAAGGCAAACGGTGGGGCAAAGACCGTGCAGTAGAGTTTAACAAACGTGCCAAAGAACTCACGCAACAAACCCTCATGGACAAAATGCGTAATATTGGCACAGGGATGCTCGGCCCACCCGCCACGTCAGCTACACCACCACCCGAAGAAGAAGATATACCAAAAACATGGGGGAAAATTCGCCCCATTACCGATTTTCTGCGCGAAGGCAAAATAACAACGGGTAGCCTCGAATTACCAGAGGAACAAACACCTATAACAGACCCCTTGGAAGGTATCGAAAGTCTGCCTGCACTTGAAGAACCTGCCTTTGCACCTGTTACTCCAATCAATACCGATGGCTTAGATGACCTTCTCAAGCGTTGGGTCCAGGCCAGTGAAAAGTATATAGAGCAAGGTCTCTTAGAGGCAGCCCTCGATGCATGCCATGAGATTATACGCTTCAATGTTGATTATCTCCCCATTCACATGCGCATGGGCGAGATTTTTGAGCGCATGGGGCGCACCAGAGAGGCTTTAACCAAATATCAATTACTTATTGATACTCTTATGGTGCGTGACGACATAGAAACAGCCATCAAAGTCTATTTTCGCGTCATAGAAATATCTCCCGACGTAACCAATATGCGCTCGCGCCTTGCTGAACTGCTCAAACGGGTAGGCCGTGCCGAAGAAGCGGCTGAACAATTGGGGCAAGTAGCGGCTATCTACTTCCGGTTAGGGCAAACCAACAAATCTCTCGAAGAATACCGGCGTGTTTTGCAATGGGCACCCAAGAACAAAGACCTGCATGACCACTATGGTCTAGCGCTGTTTAAGCTTGAACGGTATGAATCGGCCCTCGGTGAATTTCGCAAATCCTTGGATTTAGAAGCCGATAACCCAGCTACCATTGCTCGTATCAATATGACCCTAGCCACTATGGGTGAACAACCAAACATGGTGTGGGATTCATTTGCTACTCTTCTGGAAAAGTGCAAGGCCGATACACAAACATGCTCCACCGTTCAAGCTGAATATCGTGCTGCTCTGTTAGTCAGCGATGCCCCTATTTTGCACTACCTGTTAGCAATACTACAGCAATATAGCAATCAGCATACTTCGGCTTTAATGGAATTGGAACAAACACTATCAATCTTAGAGCTAGAAGAAGATCCTATGCTGCCCCAAGTTCTTGTGCATCAGGCAATGGCCGATAGCCACATAGCCCTTGGTGAGGCTGAAAAGGCACTTGAACAACTGCGCCTAGGGCAGAATGTCGCAGCACATGCCAAGTCCGACCCATCTATCAAACATGCCTTTGCCAAGCCCCTTTCGCAGGGTGACTTGATACGCCGTATGGCCGAAGCCTACGCTGCCAGCGACGACATGGAAGGGGCCGAAAAAGCCCTCCTCGAAGCGCAAAGCCTCCTTCCCTACGACCGCTCTATCTACACCAAGCTGGCCGATGTTTATTTTCGCCAAGGAAAACTGAGCGAAGCCATAGCACAACTCGACGACTTAGCTACGCATTACGAAGAACGCCAATATCTTGACCAAGCTATCGAAACCCTACAGGATGCGCTCAAATTGGCCCCAAACAACATCCATGTAGGCGACCGACTGGCCAGATTGCATATCCGCCGTGGATACCCAGATAAAGGCGTAGAAGGGTTGCTCCGGGTGGCCGAACTGCAAAAGCGAGCCGGGCAATTGAAGGATGCCGTTGCGAGTTTACAACAGGCAGCAGAAATATATTGGATGCAAAGCAAGCATGAAGAAGTACGTACCATCTACGACAAAATTGTGACCATTGCGCCTAATGACATCGAAGCGCGTCAGTGGTTAGCCATCATGCATACCCTAGCCTTTCGTACCAATGAAGCTATTGCAGAAAAGAAACAAATCGTGCATCTCTTCACCGAAAAACAAGACTACGATAACGCTATTGCTGAATTGCATCAAATTATTGGCCTCAATCAGCAAGATTTGGAATCATACTACTTGCTTGGTGACTTATTGATGCGACGTGGTGAATATGCCCAGAGCGTCCAACTCTATAAACGCATGCTCAAGATGGATGGGATTGAAAAAGAGCGTGTTGAAGCCCTGCTGGCAGCATCTAACCGCATGCTAGGACAACACAAAGAGTCTCGCTAACACGCACAATGAATACAATGCACACAGCACAGATATAAAGCACAAATTGGCTATGGTAAACCTAACGCGCCTTTGGGGACGACTGAATCCACTCCATCATCCCCAAGCATTGTTGGACATACTTTTCGTTGCACTCCTTTTTTTCTGGTTTCTGGAGGTTATCCGGGGCACACGTGCGATACGTGTCCTTCGGGGTGTTGGGTTCTTGCTCGTCGTAGTCCTCATTCTTAGCCCGGCCATAAAGGAATTATCAACCCTTAACTGGCTTATCAGCAATGCCATACAACCGGCCCTCATCGTGGCCATTCCGGTGCTCTTTCAACCAGAGTTGCGGCGGGCATTAGAAAAGTTGGGGCACACAGGTACATTGTTCAAGCGCATATTTGGTACAACTAGTCGTCCCGACTTGCTCGAAACCGTCAACGGCGTGAGCAAAGCAGCCGCCCAACTCTCAAAGCAAAACACTGGCGCACTTATTATCATTGAGCGCAACACGCGCCTGCAAGAATATGCAGACCGGGGGGTAACACTCGATTCACGCATAGCCGTGCCGCTTTTGCTCAATATCTTCTACCCCAACTCGCCCCTCCACGACATGGCCGTCATCGTGCGTGAAAACCGTATCCTAGCCGCCAATGTTGTTTTACCATTGAGCGAAGACATTGTTGGTCATCGGCGCTACGGTACCCGGCACCGTGCAGCAAAAGGTATCAGCGAACAATCAGATGCCCTCGCTGTGGTTGTTTCCGAAGAAACTGGCACCATATCCCTCGTGCAAGATGGCCGAATGATTAGCCATCTCAGTGAAATACGATTGCGCACCCTTCTAGCCCAAATGCTCAACGTATCCTTGGAGAATGACTCTTGATGACATGGCTACGCACCTCCGGACCAAGCCTGCTCCTCTCCATATCGCTCAGCTTTGCCCTCTGGGCTTTCGTCTCATTCACCGTCAACCCCGAAACCAGCACCTCGTTTGAAGGTATGCCCGTCTATGTACAAGACCTTGCTTCAAATCTCACCATTGTTGACCAAAATGGCTTATCACGCCCCGACCAAACCGTGCTTTCACAAGTAGATGTGCATGTCAAAACAGATCAAGCTACCCTCAGTGGACTCAAACAACAACATCTACGGGCATTTGTAGACGTAGATAACCTGTCGCCCGGCGACCATCAAATTAAAGTCCATGTTGAACCAAACCGTTCCGATTTGCGCATGAGTAATTTCTCATCAATTCAATTGGCTCCAGAGTTCTTATCAGTACGCCTAGAGCAAATCATCACGCGTACCGTTCCTCTCACCATTGAAGTAGAAGGCAACCTGCCGTTTAGTTTTGAGCAGAGTGGGCCCCCAGAAGCGAGCGTAAACAACCGGACCATTCAGCACATTGTCGTAGAAGGGCCGCAGAGTCGTGTTGAGCATGTTGATAGTGCGCGTGCAATTGCTAATATAGAACAATTGCGTGCAAGCTACGTATCATCATTGCAGCTAACCGCTTACGATGCCAATGAAGACCCTGTGGAAGGTGTGGCACTCGACCCACCCATCGTAAAAGTACGGGTACCCATTCGTTCGGTTGTTGGTCTCAAGCGTGTCCCCATATTGGGAACTATCGTCGGAGAACCTGCATCCGGGTATATGGTCTCTGACATTCAAAGTGACCCACCGTTGATAAACATTACGGGTAGTTCACGTAGGCTCGATGATATTGATCAGATAGAAACCACACCTGTAGATATTACCAATGCCACCACAGTCATCACCCATCAAGCCAACCTTATTTTGCCGCCGGGTGTTTCGCGGCATTTCAGTGAAGAATCGCAAGTGCTCATCAGTGTCTACATCGAGGCTATTCCACGTCCATTCCAAGTAGAACTGCCTTTTGCAATAGACGTTATCGGTGCCAGCACAGGATTAATTGTGTATGCCAACCCGCCACTCTTGCACATTCCTCTCAGTGGCTTCGTCTCGTCCCTAGCCAAAATCAATATCTCTCTCCTCAATGCCACCGTCAACGTCAGTGGGTTAGGACCAGGAAGCCACACACTAACCCCTCAACTGTCCCTACCCGATGAAATTACCGTTGTTGGCGACATCCCAACAGTAGAAGTAACGTTGTACTTTCCCGATACGCCCACGCCCATGCCCACAGCGACACTATGGCCCACTCCAACTGCTTCCCCGTTTTCCACGCCCACAACGACATTTACTGTTCCTACCTCTCCTACGCTCCAGCAAGCAACTTCCAGCACACAAAACATACCAGAGCCAGAGCTACCTAATGACCCAACCCCCATTATGCAAACGTTGACAGATAGCATACAAACTCCAACTCCAATGATAGTATTTCCCACTATGGTACTTGAGCGTACACCAGAGCTAATTCCTCCCGCATTCGCACAAGAAGTAACAATTACAGTAGAGGTACAACCCGACATAGAGCCAGTTCCTGTGCCTCTTCCGCAAACACAACCTGAAGATACAAGCCCGGCCCCGCTTCCACAAACCGCCCCAGAGGAAAGCGTAGAAAGCACTGAATCGTCATCCTCACCAACCGCTCCAGAGGAAACGACTATGCCGGAAGGCATGCCGGATGCTACGCCAGATGACCACCCCAATGACCAAGGGCAAGACCCAGACCCAGAGCAACCACTCGTGCCACCAGAAGAGGGGACCGAAAACCAGCCTGATACCAATGGGCTACCGGTATCTTCGCCCACCATCATGTTACAACCCACCGCACAGCAACCATATGAGGGGCAACTCAACCCATAAGCTTCTGTAGCAAGAGCCATGGGAGCCTGACACGTTCCACGGTCATTTGCTCCCATGTCAGTGGTGCGCTCATCGGCACATATCCGAGGCGATATTGCATCAGTGATAGGCCATTCCAGATAATCAACCATATCCCTATGCCCACAATACCCCATCGTGTACGCGGCTTTTGCCATAGCCAATTGAACAGCCCAGACAAGCCCAAGACCCATATCCACGCTGAATTGAGAAACATGCGCCCCCCAAATGCATGCCCCTGCCACCACGCCCACCAAGAAGCAATAATATACAGATTGAGCGCAAATACTATTGCTACACCAATGGCCAACCAACGGTCATAGCGCCCAACCATAGGAATGCCAAGCACAGCAAAGAGCACGACTGGGTGCCATACAAAAAGACCGTGGTAGGTAGAAAAAAGCACTTTCACCACTTCGGGTTCAAACCAATAAAAGGCCGGGTCATGGTCACTCATATAGGGGCTGCTCCATGTGCCGTAGAGATGCTTCCACACAAGCAATTGCGGCATGAACGTCACTAGGGTCATTGTACCTACCACTACCCCCAGTTTTAGCCAGTGCCAAACCTGCTCGTTTGGTCCAGTCTTCCACGCGGCCAGCCAACGTATCAAGATAGCGGTATACGGCAAGAGCAAAAAAACCGCATCTTGGAGCCGGACCAACAGCACTATCCCACCGCTTATGCCCAATAGCACAGCGTGATGCCACGCAGGATATGTCTTGCCACGAAACCACCAAAACCATAACGAAAGTGCTAGTGCAACACTACACAGGGAAATCATATGCGACATGGATGGCTCAAAAATGATGTAGTACACGATATTGCTGGCGAACCAGAGCACAACTACAGCCAGCAACGTAGGTATCTGCGCAAAAAACCGCCGCGCACAAGCATAGGCCAAACCCATACCGACCGTGCCATACACGATGCTGCCAATGCAAATAGCTGCTTGATAGAGATACCCATACCCATCGGGCACAACTGGCAACCCGACCATATGGCCAATGAGCGCTAATGCATGTGCTATGAGATAGAAGGGGAGCCAAAGGATAGCCGGACCTACAGCATACTTATTCGACAATTTTCCTACGGATGTTATACTAGGGCCGCCTATTGCCCCCTCAAAATGCGCATATTCATTTGCAAAATCAAGATCGTGGTCAATAATGAGGGAACGTGCATAGATGTAGTAGCCAACTCCATCGGTACTCAGGAGGTGGCCATCAACACGTGGCACAGGTATTAACGCAATGAAGGTTAGCAGCGAACACAAAAACAGTGCCGCAAACACCCATCGCTCTCGGCGCATTATCCTGTTGGTTGCGTTAGGAGTGTTACGCATCGCTGGGCTGCTTGTCCCTGTCCATACAATGGTGGGCGGTCTGCCGGGGGAGTCCATGTGTGTACAGTGCTGCAAATGATCGCTGTATCTGCACCCACAATGCTATTCCAACCTGCCGCAACCGTTTCTACCCACTCGGTTTCATCACGCAGCGTGACGCAGGGTATGCCAAGCCAATAGGCCTCTTTCTGGATGCCGCCCGAATCCGTGAGAATCATACGGGCAGACTGCTCTAACATAACCATATCCAAATACCCGACCGGGTCTATCATGCGCACATGCGCAGGGAGTGCTTGTGGTGTATGCTCTAGCTCAAGGGTTGCAATACACTTGCGCGTGCGCGGATGCACAGGGAACACAATCGGCTCCTCAATAGCAGCAAATGCGCTCAGAATGTTGCGTAGGCGGGTCATATCATCGGTATTTTCGGCCCGATGAACGGTTGCGAGTAGGTAGCCACCTTCGGTCAAACCGAGTTGCTGCACAATAGTGGAATGTGTGCGTGTTCGATCCGCCACAAAAGCCAGTGCATCGGCCATAACATCGCCTACCAAGTGGACCCCTTGCGTGATACCTTCATGGGCTAGGTTGTCTATCGCCACTTGGCTTGGGCATAGCAGCATGTGTGCTACATGGTCTGTCAACACACGGTTGATTTCTTCTGGCATAGCACGGTTGAAACTGCGCAACCCAGCCTCGACATGGGCCACGGGTATGTGCAATTTGGCGGCTGCCAGTGCGCCGGCAAGCGTGGAGTTTGTATCGCCATAGACAAGCATCCAGTCGGGGTGCTCATCTATAAGCACACGTTCGATAGCTTCTAGCATTGCCCCTGTCTGTTTGCCATGTGTGCCAGAGCCAATGCCCAAGTTTAGCTCCGGGGCAGGGATGTCGAGTTCATCAAAGAACACCTGCGACATGCCATAGTCATAGTGCTGGCCGGTGTGGACTAACACTTCGGTATGCTGTTTGCGCAGCAAGCGACTTACAGCAGCAGCTTTAATAAACTGGGGACGAGCCCCAACCAGCGAAACGATTTTCATAGCCTACATCACACTCATATTGCATTGTGCCTATTATGGGACTAACCGGATACCGCGTTCTGTGTATGCTTCACGTACATCATCTTCTGCACTCACTGAAATCAGCAAACCATGGACGTTTTTATCTGGGTTTTGCAATTGCAGCAACTCGACTTTATCGGCAAAAAAATCCACATCGTCGGGTTTGGGGGAACTCTTCGCTTCAAAAACAAGGAAATCACCATTGTTTACAAGAATATCAAGCTCTATTTTCTTGTTTCGCCTAAACACCAACCCTTCCCTATCGTACATTTTCTGGCGTAACTTGATAGTTTGTGGGTCAACATCTGGACGCTCTAGGGCAACCCGCAAAGCTCCAGCGATAACATCTTCAAGTTTGCGTCCACCACGAGTTTGCACACGTCCCGTAATCATATCAAAGTAGTCGCGCAGGTCATGCATTTCTTGGCGCAGTTTGTCTTTCTGGTCATGCATTTCTTGGCGCAGTTCGTCCTTCTGGTCACGCATTTCTTGACGCACATCAACAAATTGCTGATCAACCTGTTCAAAGCGCTGGTTTGTTTCTTCGCGCAGCGTCCCTACTTCGCCACGCAAGGTGCCCACATCTTGCTGAAGCGTCCCTACTTCGCCACGCAAGGTGCCCACATCTTCGCGCAATGCACCAACGTCATCCGCCATGCGCGAAACTCTTCACGACTAGTCCTATGCTCAGCGACAACGCGCTTGATGAATGCTATAAACTGCGGGTCTTGTTCCAGCACTCGTGGAAGCTCCCGCATGATGTATGCTTTTACGTGATCTAAATCCTGTTTCATAGCCATACCAATAGTATACCCTGTCGGTAGTGTTTACGCAAGCCATGCAATTGCCCATTCTTTCGTTGAAATCTTGGTGCTTTTGGCGTCTTGGCGGTTCAATACCTACCCTTGTGAGATGTGAACATGTCCCCCTTGACTTTTGCACAAAACTATGTATACTGATGACAGTATTCAATACTTGAATTTCAACTTTTGAATGTTTATTTGGAGCGTATACCTACGGGATAGTTTATGGAAGCATCGGCACACCATGAATTGGAAATCTTGCATCGCCTAGAAGAAAACCCAGATACCACCCAAGCAGATTTGGCTACCCAGCTCGGCGTTGCTGTTGGCAGCGTCAACTGGTACATCAAGCGCCTCGTCACAAAGGGCTACATCAAGGTGACGCGCATGCAAAAGCGGCGACTACGCTACCTGCTCACGCCCGAAGGCATCGCCGAAAAGACGCGCCTCACGGCATCTTTCGTACAGGCTACCTTCAAATGGTACCGCATCACCCGCCAGACTGCCGCGCAGTGGATTGAAAAGATACAACATGCCGGCTATGATACCGTCTTCATTGAAGGAGATGGCGACTTGGGCGAAGTGGTCTACCTTACCTGCCTCGAAAAACATCTTCATGTAGCTAAGGAGCCGGCCCCACATTGCCCACGTTTCAGGTTTGAGGGGCTGCATCTTGTCGTAGATTGGCCCAACAGTTATATACCATCGGAAGCTCAAACAGCAAAGGAGCATACCCATGGCATACAGTGATTTTACTCTAGCCCAAATCAATACTACCTTTGGCATCACCATTGAAGATAGCCTAGACCTCTTTTCACACCTTGCACCCGCATGCGTAGACACATTTTTTGTCACCTATATGAACAACACCATCCCACTAGCCCTAGCTATAGGCACCGAAAAAGCCAAGTCTGAACTTATCATAGCCCCCATACTCGTAGAAGTGCGCAGGATAGTAGACAATCACATGAGCCTCTTTTCTGGCATACGTTTTACTGTGGATACCACACAAGGGCTAGATGGCACATGCGATTTTCTTATCAGCCGCGCCCGCCAACAAACCTACCTGAAATGCCCTGTCATTGCCATCGTAGAAGCCAAAAACGACAATATCAACAGTGGATTAGCACAATGCATTGCTGAAATGATAGCTGCCAACATATTTAACCAGCAGCAAGAGCATGGTATAGAGCCACTCTACGGTGCAGTCACAACCGGCAGTCAGTGGAAATTTCTCACATTGAAAGATAACACGGCATATATTGATTTGCAGGATTATTACATCAATACACTGGAAACAATACTTGGCATTCTCATCCATATGGTAGAGCCAGAATTGAGCACAGAACAGTATGAAGATAGAAACAACAATGCTTGAAGATACCAAAATGCAAACGGTAGAGGTCAATATGCCTGAGCCATCGTTACCACCCGACGCGCCCGACATTATCATCAAACCAAGTTCCGGCTGGCAATTGGTAGACTGGCAGGAACTGTGGCGCTACCGCGACCTGCTCTACTTCCTTACTTGGCGCGACATCAAAGCCCAATATGCCCAGTCTGCGCTTGGCATCGGGTGGGCCTTCATCAAACCCATCTTTAGCGTTGTCGTCTTCACTATCATCTTTGGCAAATTGGTAAAAGTCCAATCCGATGGCGCACCATATGCTATTTTTAGTTATGCGGCACTTGCACCTTGGGCCTATTTCTCTACGGCCATGTCTGGTGCCAGCAACAGCCTCATAACCGGCGCAGCTATGATAACCAAAGTTTATTTCCCACGGCTTATTTTGCCCCTTTCGGCCGTGCTCAACAAACTATTTGACCTTGGCATTGCCATGATACCGCTCACTATTATGATGCTCTGGTATGGTCAAATGCCAACTATCTGGGTGCTCACGCTACCACTGTTGGTGCTCATAGCCATGTGTACCGCAACCGGGTTGGGTATGTTGCTCACCTCACTGGCCGTGCAGTTCCGTGATATAAAATTCGTCTTGCCGTCTGTTATCCAACTGCTGATGTATGCCTCACCTGTCGTCTACCCGGCCAGCCTCATACCGCACAAATATCGCCTACTCTATGGGCTAAACCCTATGTCGGGTGTGATAGAGGGCTTTCGCTCGGCACTGCTTGCTACCAACCCTATGCCGTGGGATTTGCTGTCCGTGGGGACATGTGTATCCGTGGTGCTGCTTGTGAGCGGCGCATTCTACTTCCGTCGTATGGAGCGCATTTTTGCAGATGTGGCATAAAGATAACGGGTAGTCCTTGTATGGTAGTGATTCGTCCTATACCAAGGATGCATCGTAGCACAGGCATCTTGCCTGTATTCCTTGTGTGTGAAAGGAGCAAACCATGGTAGCCAACCGAGTGAAATCACAAACGACAGACTTACATACATATCGCTGGCCAGACCATACCGAATTGCCAGACGAGGATGGTAGCTTTGTGAAAAATTTTCAAGAACACCCGCAGAGTATCTTGCTGAGTGATGCGTTACTCCCCATCCTGAAGCAACGCCATCCCGACGGGCAATACTGCATTGGGCAAGATAGCGGCATCTATTGGAACATTGAAGAGGTACAAAAAGATCAACCTGTACGCGGAGCCGAAGCACCCGATTGGTTCTACGTTCCCGACGTGCCACCTTTGCTAGATGGGAAAGCACGACGTTCGTATGTGCTCTGGTATGAACGCACCCCACCCCTCATCGCCGTAGAGTTCGTATCGGGCGATGGAAAAGAAGAACGTGACACAACACCCTTCACGGGCAAGTTTTGGATTTATGAGCGCTTTATCCAACCCACATTCTATGCCATCTACGAAGGCGAACTCGGCAAAGTAGAGGTATATTATCTCGACAATGGGAAGTATAGACCAGTTGCCAAGAATGCCCATGGACATTTCCCTATTGCGCCACTTGGTGTTACGCTAGGCATTTGGCATGGGCGCTATCTTGATATGGAGTTGCCGTGGTTGCGCTGGCACAATGAATTGGGGTTGGTGTTGCCCACCAGTGAAGAACGCGCCGAACAAGCCGAAAAGCGGGCCGAACGTTTGGCAGCCAAGCTACGCGCACTGGGGCTTGATCCAGATGCCTGATCTACCCCATGAAACTTCCGAAGTCTTTAAGACTTTGGAAGTCTAGTAGTGGTAAACGCTGATACGCTCCAAGGCAGGGGTACACATGGGAGATGTATGCGTTGAAACCACAAACCAAAAAGTAGTGTATAATGGGTGGTGGCTATTGAAAAGGGACAACACGCCATGTCATACCGTGATTTTACATTAGGTGCTGTTGCAAAGCAGTTTCAGTTGACAATAGATGAGACAACCGATCTCTTTGCAACCATTCAAGAGATACCTGTGAGCGACAGTCTCAGGGCTATCCTAGATGAGAATGTGCCGCTTGCATTGGCTATTAGTACCGAAAAAGCGCGGTCTGAACTTATCATCTCGCCTATGCTTGTTGATCTGCGAAAGATAGTCAATCATCAGATTAGCCTTTTTTCAGGGGTAGATTTTACGGTTGATGCCAGCAAGGGGTTGAATGGAGTATGCGACTTTATTATCTCTGGCTCAAAACAGCAATTTCTCCTTGATGCGCCTGTGCTCGTCATCATTGAAGCCAAGAATGAGAGCATCCAGAGTGGGTTGGGGCAATGTGTTGCGCAAATGGTTGCTGCCCAGTGGTACAATGAGCGTGAAGGCAATGGCATTACAACTGTCTACGGCGCAGTGACGACGGGGAGTGTGTGGCGGTTCTTGCGTTTGCATAATACAACAGTCTGCATTGATTGTTTGGAATATTATATCAATGCTGTAGGGCGTATTATGGGAATTCTGGTGTCCATTATTCGTAATGAAAAGGAACTACCCGTTGACCAACCCTGTTATTCATGTTGAAAACCTATCGAAGCGCTACCGCATGGAGATGTGTTTGTGAGAACTCAAGAGCTAGAACAGCATATACCCACAGCATATGACCATGATTTCTTTGCATGGACGATGGATACCGCCAGACTTTTGCGTGCTGGTAGGTTTGCTGAGATTGATATTGACCATGTTGCAGAGGAAATAGAGTCCATGGGCAAAAGCGAAAAGCGCGAATTAGTGAGTCGCTTGACCGTTTTGCTTGCTCATCTGCTCAAATGGAAATACCAGCCGGACAAGCGATCAAGAAGTTGGCAGAATACCATGTTGACCCAACGCATTGACATACATGAATTGCTGGGCGACAGTCCAAGTTTGCGTTCAGTGCTTGAGCACAGTATAGCGCTTGCCTATCAAAAAGCTGTGTTGTATGCTGAAAATGAAACAGGTATAGAGAAGAGGTCTTTTCCAGCGGTGTGTCCGTTTTCATATGATGAGATGTTGGACCAGGGGTTCTTGCCAGAAGATGAGGAATTACCCGTTGACTAACCCGGTTATTCATGTTGAAAACCTATCGAAGCGCTACCGCATAGGCATGCGTGAGGAGCAACCCGACACCATGGCCGGCAATGTGCTGCAACTCTTCAAGCAACCCCTACGCAACCTGCGCTACTTGCGCAACCTTGCACGCTTCGGCGATGGCGAGGATGATGCGGCGGATGTGTTCTGGGCGCTCAAAGATGTATCGTTTGAGGTGCAACAGGGCGAGGTGTTGGGTATTATCGGGCGCAATGGGGCTGGCAAGTCTACCCTGCTGAAAATATTGTCGCGCATCACCGAGCCGAGCAGTGGGCAGGCTCGCATGCGTGGGCGCGTGGCCAGCCTGCTAGAGGTGGGCACCGGCTTCAACCCAGAGCTGACTGGGCGCGAAAACATGTACCTGAACGGCACTATTTTGGGCATGCGCAAGGCGGAGATAGACCGCAAGTTTGATGAGATTGTGGATTTTGCGGGCGTGGAGAAGTTTATTGACACGCCGGTAAAGCGCTATTCGAGTGGGATGAAGGTGCGTCTGGGGTTTGCGGTGGCGGCCCACCTTGAGCCTGAGATTATGATTGTGGATGAGGTGCTGGCCGTTGGCGATGCGGCGTTTCAGAAGAAGTGCCTGGGCAAGATGGACGATGTGGCTAAGGGGGGGCGCACGGTGTTGTTTGTGAGCCATAATATGGGGGCTATGAGCCAGCTTTGCCGCACATGTATATGGCTTGAACAGGGCGCTGTGCAAGATAGGGGTGAAACATCGGCTATTGTAGCGGACTATCTCAAAAGTTCCGATGCTTCTATGGGCACAGGCGAGGCAGTGTTTGCTGAAGACCCGCAGAAACCGGCACAGATACGTCGCATTAGGGTTTTGGATGCAGCGGGCGAGGTGACGCAAAACTTTGATTGTGACCACCCGATAACGATAGAAGTAACCTTTCAACTGCGACACACGATACCCGGTCTCTATGGCTTTTTGAGCATTGCCAAAATAGATGGTGTGCATGTGCTTATGTCCGATACGTTTGATGTTCCTCCTAACCCGATGGATGAACTTGACGCGGGTATGTATATTGCACGTGTGACGATACCATCTCGGCTTCTTGGTCATGGGGAGTATACGGTTACAACGAGCCTAGCCTGCCGAACTGGAAGCACGACAACACTAGATGCATCGCCGGTTGCGGCTACCTTCCATCTTGATGATTTTACAACACAACGCGGCAATAATCGCCGGGGGGTGTTGAGTACGCTGTTGCGGTGGGATGTGCATACTCAAAAAATGCAACAAACAAACACTCAGTCAGTAGTGAGCGGAGTCGAGCAAATAGAATGTCTCCCGTAATCACTGGCATTATCTTAGCAAGAATAGATTCAACACGCTTGCCGGGTAAAGTGTTACGACAAGTCCATGGCATACCACTTATTGACTATGTAATAAGACGTGCTAAGCATATCAACAAAATGGATAAACTGTTTCTGGCTACTACGAACCGCTCTATTGATGACCCACTGGCCGAACATGCTCATTTGCAAGGAATTACCGTCTATCGTGGCGATGTAGATAATGTTGCATTACGGGTTTTGAAGTGCGCTAGAGCATTTCATTGTGATTATTTTGTTCGTCTAAATGGTGACTCACCGTTTCTTGACCCCGACTTGATTACCCAAGGTATAACCTACTGCTACAACACATCAGTAGATATGGTTACGAACCTGATAGGACGTACCTTTCCTTATGGTATTGCGGTAGAGATTATACGTACTTATGCATTTGAACAAGCATACAATAAAATGTCTCAGCAACACGAACGCGAACATGTAACACGTTATCTCTATGACCATCAGGAAGAATTTACCGTTCAGAGTATGACTTCGGCATATCCTGAGTTGCGTTCAGCCCATCTCGTGGTTGACAATGAAGATGATCTGGAAGTGTTTGATTGCATGGTTGGGAAGCTAGGGACAAATGTGTACACTGCTGATTACCGAGAAGTAGCATCGTTGTATATGAAGATGTTTGGCAACGATGTGCAAGAACCAAATCAAGGAATGTATAGCGTTGATTAGTTGACTGAAGGATTGTATGATAACCCTCTTTTGTATTCGCCCTAAAGGATTTAACATTGGGAATGACGCAATTTATATGGGATTGCACCATTTCCTCTACAAAGCTTTTGGGCAGGTTGTGAATGTTATTTCACTTGCTGCTACATCTCGCTACGAAAGTCAGGCCAAGGCAGGATTAACAGCCAAAACCATTTATGAGATTAATCAATATGGTCATGGGGTGATTGTTGGCGGTGGAAACCTCTATGAAAATGGAGAAATGGATATAAACCTCCATGCACTAGAAACTCTTGAAGTTCCACTGATGCTCTTTAGCCTCTCGCGTGGGCGTATCTATAACTGTCAACAGAAACTTGTTGATCGCACAGATGCTATGCCGGACCATGTTGCCCTTGCTCTCAATCGAAAGGCAACATACTCTCTCACACGAGATAGAGCAACATACGATTATCTCCAGCGTATTGGCGTTGAACACTGTCAAGTTGGCGGTTGTCCTACCATCTTCCTAGACCGTATCCAAGAACAACTTCCACCACTCTCAGACCGTGACAGAGTTGATGTATTACTAGCAGTACGTAATCCTACGCTTATGAGCATTCCCCTGAAAAAGCAATCCCAAGTGCGTGAAGACATTCTAGCAATGATAGACTTTTTGCGTAGCGAGGGGTATAAAGATATTCGGCTCCTATGTAATGACCATCGTGATATTCCTTTTGCAGTTTCTTTTACAGGAATTGATTATATCTACACTGGTGATGTGTACACGTATCTCGCGCTATTACGATCATGTAGGTTAAATATTGCATATCGGCTTCATGCAACTCTCCCTTGCATGGCTTTCAATACCCCAACTATTAAAATTAGCTATGATGAACGTGCCCTCAGTCTCATGAAGACGATTGGCATGGAAACGTGGAATATTGATATGATAACATCAGATGATGTTATGAAACAGGTTATTGACCGCTATCAACGACTAACAGAACTACCTACAATGCGTAATCAGATTCAACCTACCTGGAATAACCTTGATACCATTATGGCAGACACATTTGCTAGATTTGCGGCCGATGTTCGGTCCTACCAAGAACAGGTAAATAAAGTATAGGAGCACATGAAGATATGACCCAACCTATCCATATCATTGCCGAGGCAGGCAATAATCACAACAGCCAACGTACCACTGCCGAGAAACTAGTGGATGTTGCTATTGCCGCTGGAGCCAATTCAATCAAGTTTCAGATTATCTACCCAGAAGGACTGTACCTGCCACAATTCTTTTCTAGTGGTCAATACATAGATAATGAGGTCTTTCAAAAGCGTGCAGCAGGTATGCTCACAGACGAAGACTATCGTTTACTGAATGCCTATTGTCGTTCAAAAAGAATTCCCTTCAGTGCATCCATTTTTGACCAACGTGGTATTGCATTGCTTGATGAACTTGACGTTGACTATATCAAAATAGCATCCTGTGATTTGAACAATTCACGACTCCTTTTGCAAGCGGCTGCATGTGGCAGAAAACTGATTGTTTCAACAGGCATGGCTTCATTAGGTGAAATAGAGCGTGCTGTAGAAGATATTGTGCATGCTGGTAACACCGATATTGTCCTTATGCATTGTGTATCTGTCTATCCGGCTCCAACAGAGCGTATGAATATTAACTTTTTGAAAGTCTTGAAAGAGTCATTTGGTTTTCCCATTGGGTTATCTGATCATACTGAAAATAGCTTGGCGGCTGCAATGGGAGTCGCTCTAGGAGTTGAGTGGATTGAAAAACATTTCACCCTCGACCGCACATCCGAAGGGTTTGACCATGCCTATGCAATGGAACCAGAAATGCTGAAACAGTACATAGCCGACATTCGATCCTGTGAAGCAGCAATGCAGCGACAAGCAATAAAAGTGGGCACAGCGGAAGCAACCGTCAAGCAACGGGCCCGTCGTGGACTATATGCAGCACATGCTATTAGTGCTGGTGCAACTCTCACCGAAGACGATATACTCATCGTTCGTCCAGAAAACACCCTATCTCCCAACGATAACCACCTTCTCATTGGACGAAAAGCGCGTCGTGCAATCCGACAATATGAACCATTCTCGTTAGATTGCATAGAATAAAATTTTTATATGAAACTGCAAGTCATCTGTCGTGGGTCAATCCAAGAAGGGCTAGGGCATCTCTTCCGTACCAGAACATTTGTTAAAACAGCAGAGCAGATGTGCGATATTGAAATCCTAGCTATTGTTGAAGCAGAACTAGAGGTGGTGCTTTCAGAGCTTACCTGTCCTGTGCATTTTGTGCGACATGATGATGACATCTTATCCTATATTTATTCCTATGCACCAGATATTCTACTCTTTGATCTCATCCATATTGAAGCGATTGTCTTTCAAAAAGCAATCGCTATCCCTGCGCTTACCGTATCACTCTCGCCAGTCTTTGAACACATGTCGCACATTGATATATTGTTCACCCGTGTGAAGGCAACACAACCCATTCCGGGTGTGCAGATATTCAGTGGGCTAGAATATGCAATTTTCAATGATCATGGTACAATCATAGATGATGCAACATATGAACAAAATCTAGCTCTTGCCGAGCTTCCCGTAGCTGTGTGTATGGGTGGAACAGATGCCGCAAACAAAACACTAGCGGTATTACAAGCCCTCGTTCAACGTACACGTGCAACAACCATATGGGTATTGCTTGGTGAAGGATATGCCCATTCCTACAATGCATTGGTAGATACCGTTAAAGGTAACTGTCGCCATGAAGTGATACTTGCAAAAACAAACCGTTCTATGTGGAAGGTAATGAGTAATTGCGTTTTGGCAATTCTAGCGGGTGGACTTACTACCATAGAAGCACTATACGCCGGTTTACCGACCATCAATCTCTTAGCTCATCGTTCCCATAGTGAGGTTATGCAGGAGCTTTTTGATATGCAAGTCTGCATGAATAGTGGGTTGTTCTCAGCAGAGTCTCTTCAAGCCATGGCAGATATGGTCGAGCAATTTGATCACAACCGTGATACACTACGCATAATGCGTCAACGTAGCAAGGGAATTATTGATGCACGAGGTAGCGAGCGCGTTCTCTATGAGCTTCAGCGACAACTTGAAAATATCCGCACATAATATTTGATTGAGTACTATACTATGGAAAATAAACTGTCACTTGAAGAAGCCAATAACCGTGTTTGTGAGATGGAAGAACGTTATGACCTCTTGCAGTACAAGATAGATGGTTGGTGTGCTTGGCCAATCATACGTATCCCTCTTATTGTTAATTTGAGAAATATTAGACGCTCAAAACCTGCTATTTTGTCAAATTCAGCGAAACATGTACTAACCTTTCGAGATATACAACAAATACCCAAGTTTCAAAAAGTATGTTATGTTGTCAAGACGGCTTCATCAGGATTGGTGGAGCAAGAAAATGATAGATACAAAGATGTCTGGTTTGATGATTTGGTCCGGGAACTTGATGATGTCTTCAAGTTCGAAGAGGTAAATAATCTTAACTTTGTCTCAAGACGTAAAGATGCATTAATACCAAGTAACATGACCACCGCTCCATTTGAATTACTATCAGCACACTTTGCAAAACATCTAAAAAGACCTACGTATATTGCAGATATTGCTAATTGCTTCAACGATTGCATTCAAACTGAATTTGGACTAGGGTCTTTTACTCACCGCTCCATAACATATCAACTCAAAAGGTTCTATTGGTACAAAAAACTCTATGGTTGGCTCTTGCAACATCTAAGTATGGAATATCTTCTTATTTCAAGTCAATTATATGCACTGATGGCTGCCGCAAAAGAACAAAGGAGCAAGGTTGTTGAATTTCAGCATGGTGTTGTCTACCGTTATCATCCTACGTACTCTTGGACATCCTATGCAACACCCTATAAAAAACACATGCCCATTCCGGATGCTATTTTTCTTTATGGTGAACACTGGAAACAGGAACTAGAAACTACTGGCTTTTGGGGTGATACGTTGCAAGTAGTTGGCAGTTTACGTATAGACCAATATCGTCAACGCAAAGCAGCACGAAAGGATAAAGCTATACAAGATACACCCCTATGTATTATGCTCCTCACTTTGCAAGGCAGAGAAACACAAAAGATTGCCTATTTTATGCATGATTTTCTGGAAATGGCAAAATCACTTCCAATGTATGTAAAACTACACATCAAACTACATCCGGTATTCGGTACCGAAAAGCAACCTGTTATAGATGCTTTTCAGACAGATGAGCATGTCACCATCCTAGGTAGTCATGAAAACCCTTCAACATTTGAACTGCTTACACAGGCTCATGTACATCTCAGCATTAGTTCAACATGTCACTATGAAGCTCTAGCCCTCGGAGTACCCACCATTATCTTGCCATTTGAGGGACATGAAAGTGTTTTACACCTGCATACCAAGGGACATGCCTTCTTAGTGCATACTCCCAAAGACATCTTGGACATTATCATGAGTACACAAAACTATAATGTTCCTGATGAAGTGAGCGAATATTATTTTAAGAGTAATGCACTATACAACATGAAATTTGCCCTTGCTAAAAATAATGTGAGGGGAAATCTTATATGAGAGTATTCATGGGTTTGACAGAGGTTGCAGGTATTTACTCAGGACTACAACGAGGCTTCAATGCTTTGGGTATTCCATCAGTCTGTATGGTCCGACGTAAACATCGTTTCCAGTATGATGGTAGATACATAGATGGAATGTTCATCAAGTTAGTAGAAAAGCGCTTGCATGAAAAACGTTGTGCAACACCACGCACCCACATTCTTGCAAAAATCTGTTGGGCCGGTAGCCACCAATTCATTAAGGATAGTAAACCATTCCTCATATTCGTCTGGGCTATATGCAACTTTGATGTATTTCTTTTTAGCTATCGCACTAGCTTCTTTCGTGGTAAATATCACCTTTGGGACCTCCCAATCTTAAAGTTCTTTGGCAAAAAGATTATCTATTATTTCCACGGTAGCGATGGTCGTCCTCCATACATTGACGGTGCAGAAATGGCTCCCGATAGAAGGAAGACAATAACCCAATGCATTGAGATGACACGACAAAAGAAGAATATCATTCGTAGTATTGAACGTTATGCTGATTACATCATTTCGTATCCTCTCTATGCGCAACTGCATGAGCGTTCCATTATCTCAAGAATGGCATTGGGGCGAGCAGTGCAATTGCCTGATAGCCGAGTATCAACTGAGACTTTACCTACTTCAGACAACCAACCAATACGTATTCTCCACTCCCCTTCACACCCCGAAGCCAAAGGCACTCCATGTGTGCGCCAAGCTATTCAAAGCTTACAAGCACGAAACTACCATCTTGAATATGTAGAAATTACAGGACAGCCCCATGTAGTAGTAATACAAGAGCTACAGCAATGTGACATCGTTATAGACCAACTCTACTCAGACCTACCAATGTCTGCATTTGCATCTGAGGCTGCATTTTATGGCAAAGCTGTCATTATGGGCTGTTATGGTATTGAGGAAATGCATCAATGCACTTCTAGTGAACTCATGCCACCAATACATTATTGCCACCCAGATGATATTGCAACAGCCATTGAAGAGCTTATTACCGATGATGACTACCGCACAGCATTGGGACAGCAGGCAAAAGCATATATACAAACCTATTGTCAACCCGAGCAGGTGGCCAAACGATTTTTGCAACTCATTGAAGGCACATTTCCAACAAACTGGCTATATGATCCCAATGGCATTCACTACATCTATGGTAGTGGAATCCCTGAATGGCGTGCTAAGGAATTAGTACGTGGAGTTATTGCTGAAGGTGGGAAAGCCGCACTTCAGTTGAGCGACAAGCCAGAGTTAGAGCAGTTGTTTGTAGCATTTGCAGAGGAGGAAACCTAACATATGTGTGGCATAGCCGGTATCATCTCGCCCAACGGAATCCAAGTTCACCACCTCACGCACATGTCCCATGTGCTCCAACACCGAGGCCCCGATGGCTTTGGGTATATGCTATACTCAAACCAAGCAGGTATACATCTATGGCACAACCAAGCATGTGTTGCTGATGAACGTATACCGCATGTGGTTGGGTTTGCCCATCGTAGGCTCTCTATTCTTGACCTATCTGAAGCTAGTCTACAGCCTATGGTCAATGCTGCAAAGACATACTGCATTGCCTACAATGGCGAAATCTACAACTACCTTGAACTGCGCAAAGAACTTGAAACCTTGGGGTATATTTTCCAAACCACTGGAGACACCGAGGTATTGCTCTATGCCTATGAAGCATGGGGAACAGACTGCATGCAACGCTTAAATGGCATGTGGGCATTTGCACTGTTTGATGCGCAGCGTCAGCAAGTTATCCTCTCACGAGACCGCTTTGGTATCAAGCCACTCTATTACACCATCCAAAACAACACAGTGTATTTTGCCTCAGAAATAAAGGGACTACTTGCTAACCCATCCATTCAATGTATGCCTAACGAAAGAATAGTATCCAAATATCTGCAAACTGGACGCCACGACGAAACCAATGAAACGTTTTTTGAGAGTATAACGTGCTTTCCGTCTGCACATTATGCCACTATCAACCTGCAATCGCACACGGTGACTCTGCACGTGCATCCCTACTGGAACTTTCCCACTACATCATTTCAAGGCTCAGAGCAAGACGCAATAGAGCAGTTCCGTGCATTGTTCTTTGATGCACTCCATATCCATACCCTTAGCGATGTGCCGGTAGGTACATGTTTGAGCGGTGGGTTAGATTCATCCTCCATTGTTTGTGCTTCCAACGTTTTACGTCAGCAGAACCAGATACCCAACTATACGCATGCTGCTTTTGGATACTGCTCATCCGACCCGCAGTTTTCTGAAAAGTCTTATATGGATATGGTCATTGCAGCAACATCGGCCAACATGCACTATATTGATGTACCGTATGAGCAGTTTGAATCTAATATCGCCCATATCATCAATGCTCAAGACGAACCATTTGGGTCAGCAAGCATTGTCATGCAATGGTTTGTTTTTCAACATGCCAAAGCTGCCAGCATGAAAGTGATGCTGGATGGACAAGGAGCCGATGAAATCCTCGCAGGGTATCACATTTTGTATCGTTCAGTTGCAGCTCAACAATTGAGAAATTGGAATATTCCTAGATACGTACAACTTCGTTCTACCTACGAGAAAGAGATAGGACCATTTCCCGCTCCAGATAAGTTCCTGAGAAGGTCTCTTCCAGATGCTCTGCTGATTCTCTCTCATATCATAGAATTGTTTACGACCTATGGTCCAGCAAAAATTAGGCGATTCGTATTCCCTACACCACCAAAAGCCACCCAAGATTCCACCCGGAAAAGCAACGAAAGAGCTTTTATTTCTCCTATGCTATCACAACAATATGCTATGAATCAATCAGAAAGTCTTTTCTGGTACACTCGTCCACTGAACCAAATACTTCAAATGTATATAACATCATACATGCTCCCGCACCTACTACGCTATGAGGATAGAAACTCAATGGCGCATTCAATTGAAGCTCGCGTACCGTTTCTGGACTATCGTCTCGTAGATTTTCTATTTACTCTGCCTGATGAATGGAAAATCAAAGGCTTAGAGACAAAATATGTCCTACGTAAAGCAATGCGTGATATTCTTCCAGAACCTATCAGTTCAAGGAAAGATAAAATAGGTTTCAAGGCAGCGTCAGACTTGACATTTGCCTTTGCTCAACAACATTATACAGCATTGCTTCAGAACCAAACTGAATACGAACAACGTTGGTTTCATGCAGAAGGGTTGGAAACACTTCTCAATACGGCTAATACTACACCTCAGAGAGAAGCAATGCTCTGGCGCATGATTAATACCAAATTATGGGCACGTCATCATTGGGGAAATACATAAATCATTGTGTATAATATGTAAGTAGGAGTTATGACCAAAAAATCCATCTGCATCATCTCACTCTCTCCCATCTACCGCGATGCGCGGGTATTACGGCAAATCCAATATCTTTCACCATACTATAACTTGACTGTTGTTGGGTACGGACCCCCGCACCCCGCATGGAAAAATGTCCCCTCTGTTCAGTGGGTATCTTTAGACCCAAAAGCCTATTGGGACCAAAAGCAATCAGCGCAATCTAGTAGTGATACAAAAAGTCTTTCAGAAGCAGTGTATAGTTTCAAAAAGAAAATACCTCCTGCTGTAAGATGGGCAAAGGAAAGATTGATAGATGCAAACCTTGACAAGATACGCCAGAAAATCAACTTTATCAAACTGGGCGTATTGGCAAAGTTGTTTTTGCCCATCTATGAACGTCATTATTGGAAGAAATATGCGAGTTTCTTCAAAAAGATTGTTGCAATGCCGTGTGATGTCTACCACGCCAATGATTGGGTGACACTTCCCATGGCCGCCGAAGCCGCCAAACAAAACAATGCCTGTGTCGTGTGTGACCTGCATGAATACGCACCACTTCAACGCGCCGATGACAAACATTGGAGATGGACAGAAGCCCCAATGATCACCTTCTTTTTGCAAAAATATGCCCCTCTGCTCTCCGCTTCAATGACCGTGGGACCTATGATTGCCGAGAGATATAGTCAAGAATTTCACCTATCGCCTATCGTTGTTTTCAATGCTCCAGCATATGAAACTATCCCTTACAGAGAGCCAGATGCTGATCATATTCGACTGGTACACCATGGTGGAGCTTCACGCATACGACGACTAGAGACCATGATACAAGCGTTGGCATTGTGCGATGAACGCTATAGTTTACACTTCATGCTAGTCGAAAGTAACTCAGGGTATATAGATGAACTGAAACAATTAGCCAATGACATCGTTCCGGAACGAGTAACATTTCATCGTCCAGTGCGCCCAGAAGAAGTAGTGCAAAACATTGCCGTACATGATATTGGTTTCTATCCCTTGTATCCTGTCAATTACAATAATACAGCGGCCCTCCCCAACAAACTATTTGACTTCATCGTAGCCGGCCTTGCCATCTGCATCGGACCATCGCCTGAAATGGCCAAGCTCGTCAACCAGTATGGCTGTGGTTGTGTCACCCCATCTTTCGAGCCGCAAGATGTCGCCAACACCCTCAACCAACTAACCATAGATGACATCAAAGCCATGCAACAAGCCTCCCGTGAAGCCACCAAGCACCTCAACGCCGATGTAGAAATGGGCAAAGTGGTAGATTTGTATGCAAGACTGCTTGCCGATTAGGAATAAACCCATATGGCCACCATCTGCATACTCTCCTACTCACCCATAGCCCGTGACGGGCGTGTATTGCGGCAAATCAAATACCTCTCCCAAGAGCATCATGTTGCCATCATTGGCAATGGGCAACCGCACCCCTCTTGGGAAGGAAACCCTCGTATACATTGGCTGCCCGTTGACGTTCCCCAAGCACAACCCACCACCCTGCCCTACAAACTGTTCGACTTCACCATGCTCGCGCTAGGGCGTATCGTGCCAGCATGGTATTGGTGGCGCTCGCCCACCCACCAAATAACCCTCGCCAAAGCCCTATCCACTGGCGCAGATATATTCCACGCGAACGAAGCCGACTCCCTCCCCATAGCGGCCGAAGCTGCTCGCCGCACCAACACCCCCTTTGTACTTGACTTACACGAATATTGGCTACGCTACAAACTCAACTGGCGTGGACGCCTATTCTATGCCCCAGCGTTGCGGCACCTCATCCGCTCGTATGGCTTGCGTGCCAATGCATGCATGACCGTAGCACCACGCATAGCAGAACGGTATCGCCAAGAATTTGGTTTCGACCCCATCGTTGTCATGAACGCCCCAGACCGCGTAGACATACCACACCACGACATCAACCCATGTCAGATTAACCTTATACATCATGGTGTACCGATGCGTGACCGTCGCCTAGAAAGCATGATACATACCATTGCCCAATGCGACCAACGCTATCATTTACACTGCATGTTTGCACCCAACCAATCTGACCCGTCATACATTCACGAACTGCAACACCTAGCCACACAGATAGCACCAGAACGTGTCACCTTTCACGAACCAGTTAGCCCAGAGCAGGTTGTACCTACTATTGCCCGCTACGATATGGGTTTTTACTTGTTAGAGCCATCCAGTTATAATAATTTTGCAGCATTGCCCAATAAATTCTTTGATTTTATCGTTGCTGGCTTGTCCATTTGCATTGGCCCCTCACCCGAAATGGCCGACCTTGTACAACGCTACCACTGTGGCTGTGTCGTCCCAACATTCGACCCGTCCGATGCAGCCACTACGCTCAACCAGCTTACCCCTGCACAGATACAGGATATGCGCCAAGCATCCCGCCAAGCCGCACAACACCTCAACGCCGACGTAGAAATGGGCAAGGTAGTGGAACTCTACAGAAAGCTCATCACGTAATGCTACGCGATGCATCACGGAGACGTTGCGTGCAACGTCTCTACCGCTCACCCGCTCACCCGCTCACTCGCTCACTCGCTCACTCGCTCACTCGCTCACCCGCTCACTCGCTCACCCGCTCACCCGCTCACCCGCTCACTCGCTCACTCGCTCAAGCATTGCCACCTCATCAACCGTGAGACCGGTATAGGTAGCAACGACAGCCGGTTCTAGCCCATCAGCCAACATTTTGCGTGCCAGTGCTTTTTGCTGCTCATGGTAGTGATGCAGGCGTTCCTCGGCTTGCTTACGTTCTTCTTCGGCTTGCTTACGTTCTTCCTCAGCACGTTTGCGTTCTTCGACAGCTTTGGCGGCATGTTCCTCAGCTTGCTTACGAGCTTGCGCTTCTTGCTTACGTTCTTCGACAGCTTTGGCAGCATGCTCTTCAGCTTGCTTACGAGCTTGCGCTTCTTGCTTACGTTCTTCGACAGCTTTGGCAGCACGTTCTTCGGCTTGCTTGTGAGCATACATCACATCTGCATGGTCTTTGAGCGGTTGTCCACGTTCATCAAACAACATCACCCGTTCGCCCACCGTTCCCAGCCACAAATGCACTGGGGCTAACCACAGTTGGTTGTCACTATTGCATGCCAATTCCGTGTATTCGCCTGTTGGTGACAAAACATACCCATAGATAACTGGCGGGTATCCCGGTTTGCGTCGCGCCTCGTCTATGATGATATACACCAACACACCTACCAAGGCATAGTGCTTGAATTTGGTTTGTGCCAACGTATTCTTTGATGCAACATCCAAATGACGGGTACTGTCTGATGTCACCTCAATGATCAGCAAGGGACGCCCCCCTGTTTTCTTCAGGTGATATACTCCCTTGAAGGGTGGATGAAGCACATGCTCCAACACACATACATCTGGCGAATGGTCCCGTACCCCAGGTACACCCCAGTCAATGGGGACATCGCTTAAGACTTCTATTCCAGGGATATGGGCCAAAACAGCACGCAATATCATCGTCAGGTAGTGACAAATCAATGAATGATTTTTTGACTGACTCACATGGTCCTCCAATTGGGGATGCAACACATCTTCCGGACTGAGCGGTACCTGTTCCCACGCAACTGTGCCATTGGTCGTGCGGGTAACATAGCGATAGCCATAGTAGAACGGGGTCTCGCGCAACCCCTCAGCTATCTGTACCGCTTCCTCTGGTTCTGGTTCGGGCAGAATCAGACGTTCTTTAGAAATGACGATGGTCATACTCTCGCTATCCTTTCTATGAGCATCGTTATCATATCAGCACAGGCATAGTCTCGCCTATGCCGCATTATAACACACGTGACAGAGGCGTGAACGGCGTAGGACAGGCTTCTAGCCTGTCCAGCGTAGCACCGGCATCCTGCCGGAATCCGGCTAGAAGCCGGTGCTACGAAGGTGTCTTCGACATGCTCAGGCATCTGGCACCTAGCACCTAGCACCTGACCCCTGACCCCCACGAATTGACGCCCTTCTACACCTCATGGTACAATCGCATCGTATAGAGCAAACCGTTCTACCTTGGAGGAACAAAATGAACATCCTCTTTGCCAGCGCCGAAGTATTTCCCTACGCCAAAGCTGGTGGATTGGGCGATGTTGCTGGTGCCCTACCATCTGCATTACGACGTTTGGGGCATGACGTTCGTATCGTCATGCCATACTACCGTATACTCCATATTGACCATCAAAACGTTGCACCACTGGTAGACCCATTCAACGTCTACATCGGCGACCCAAGGGGTCATGGGCAACTGTTCTATACTACCATGCCAGATAGTACCCCCGTCTACCTGCTCAACTTCCCGCTCATGTTCGACCGCGCACCACTCTCCGAAAACCACAACGGCATGTATGGCTATACCGACGACGACATACGCTTCGTCGTCTTCTGCCGGGGCATCATGGCCCTCGCTCAACACCTGCGCAATGTCGAAGACTGGAACCCCGACATCATCCACACCAACGACTGGCATACTGCCCTCGTACCAAACTATCTGCGCTTCAACGATGCCAAAGGGCTACCCGATACCGCCTGTGTCTTCACCATCCACAACCTCGCCTACCAAGGCAAAACCGGCCTGCATATCCTTGAACAAAGCGAACTGAACTTTCCAGTCGAACGCACATACGGACTCGCATCTGATACCTTCAACTTCATGGCACGCGGCATCATCTATGCCGACGCCATCAGCACCGTCAGCCCCGAATATGCCTACGAAATCACCACCAGTGAATATGGCAAAGGGTTGGAAGACCTCCTCGACACACGCATGCAACAAGGTATGCTCTATGGCATTCTCAATGGTATAGATACTGACTTGTTCAACCCCGCCACCGACCCCCAACTCACCGGTGACGGCTACCGCCCCTATAGCGCCAATGAACTCAGCGGCAAAGCAGCCTGCAAAGCAGCACTGCAAGCTGAATGCGGGCTAGAAATCAATCCCAAATTGCCCCTTATCGCCATGGTCACACGCCTTGTTGAACAAAAAGGGCTAGAACCCCTCATAACTGCCCTGCCTGCTGTGTTACGCCTTGTGCAAGATGCCCAAATCGTCATCCTCGGCACAGAAGAAGATCGCCGCTACCTTGCAACGCTTGGCTACATCGAATCGCGCTATCAAAACCATTTTCACCTCTTCATTGGCTTCTTCCCCAGACTGGCGCAACACATTTACGCAGGGTGTGATATGATAATCGTGCCATCGCTCTTTGAACCATGTGGACTCATCCAAATGATAGCCATGCGCTATGGCAGTGTGCCTATCGTACGCAAAACTGGTGGGTTGGCCGACACCGTGCGCGAAGGCGAAAATGGCTTCGTCTTTGGTGAACCTATCAAATCAGAATGGGTCCATAGTATTGCAGGATTAGATGAAGCAGAGGAAGACGTACAAGAATCCGTCTACAAAATTTATAATATAGACCATCTGCTCGAAGCTATCCTTCGAGCACTCACTGTCTATCGTGACAAGCCCGACGAGTGGAAACGCATACAACTACGCGGCATGGACGAAAACCACTCATGGGATATAGCCGCTCAACCGTATGAAACAATGTATGCTGAGGCGCTTGCCCGGCGTGGTTTGAGTGAAAGAAAGTAGGGTTTAGCAATGTTTGATACTGTGTTGGTTGCCAACCGAGGAGAAATAGCCCTGCGGGTCATGCGGGCCTGCCGTGAATTAGGGCTACGCTCTGTAGCAGTCTACTCCGAAGCCGATAAGGACGCATGTCATGTGCGGTATGCCGACGACGCCTACCTCATCGGGCCGCCGCCATCCTCGGAAAGTTATCTCAATGTAGACCGTATCATCGCCACAGCACGACAGGCCGGAGCCGGCGCAATACATCCCGGCTATGGCTTCCTATCTGAAAATGCCGACTTTGCGCGTGCCGTTGCCGATGCCGGATTAACGTTTATTGGACCACCGCCCGAAGCCACGGAAGCCCTGGGCGGAAAAGTAGCAGCACGTAATATAGCTAAATCGGTAGATGTACCAATGGTTCCTGGTACATTGGAGCCATTGACCGACGTGGCCGAAGCACGGCGCATTGCAGGCGAATTTGGCTACCCGGTCGCTATCAAAGCTGTTGGTGGTGGTGGTGGACGTGGTTTGCGTGTTGTGCGTGAAGAAGGCGAAATAGAAGCCGCCTTTGAAAGCGCTCGCCGTGAAGCTGCGCTATCGTTCAAAAACGACGCGCTGTATATGGAGAAATACCTCACCAACCCGCGTCATATCGAAATTCAAATAATGGCCGACACGCATGGGAATGTCGTGTTTGTAGGTGAACGTGATTGCTCTATCCAGCGTCGGCATCAAAAGTTGATAGAAGAATGCCCATCTCCCGCCCTCACGCCAGAGCAACGGGCTGAGATTGGTGCTGCTGCTGTGCGTTTGCCCAAAGCGGTTGGCTATGTTGGTGCTGGCACACTCGAATTTCTCTACGAAGATGGCAACTTCTACTTCCTAGAGATGAACTCGCGCATCCAAGTTGAGCATACCGTCACCGAAATGGTCTATGGCTTAGACCTTGTCAAAACACAGATTCGTGTTGCGCAAGGTGAAAAGCTGTGGTTTACGCAAGAGGACATCGTACCACGTGGGCATGCCATTGAGTGTCGTATCAATGCCGAAGACCCGCTGAACAATTTCCGCCCGGCCCTAGGCACCATTGGTACCTACCGCGAGCCAGCCGGACTAGGTGTGCGTGTAGATAGTGGCGTGCGTGAAGGGTGGGCTATTCCTCAATACTACGACTCGTTGCTTTCCAAACTCATCACTTGGGGGCAAGACCGCGCCGAAGCTATCGCCCGTATGAAGCGGGTGCTTATTGACTATCAGATCGAGGGAGTTATCACCACCATCCCATACTACCGCGTTGTTATGGATAACCAAGATTTTGCAAATGGCAACTTCAGCGTCAACTTTATCCCAACGCACCCAGAATTGATAGACCAACTCAAGGCACAACCTACTTCAACCGACATGGCTATGCCCGAAACAGAAGAGGAAGTGCTACGCTCATTTGCTGTTGAAGTGAACAATCGCCGCTTCAACGTGCGCGTAGCCGAAATAGGGGCCGCTGTGGGCGCAGGCAAAGGTGCTGCTGGAGCACCTGCTGCCCCGCGCAAGAGAAAATCCTCATCCAAAGCAGCTATGCCGGCTGCCAATGCCATTGTTTGCCCTATCCAAGGAACCGTCACCGCAGTGCGTGTCGAACCGGGGCAGCAAGTGGAATCAGGGCAAGTTGTCATCATCATTGAAGCTATGAAGATGGAGAACGAAATCGCCGCACCCAAGTCTGGCACCATTGGCGAAATCCGTGTCAAGCCCGGCGACACCATCGAGTCAGGGGCTGTGTTGGTAACGTTTGCAGAGTAAGGGAAAAGCAAAGGGAGAGGCATTGCATTGCATTGCAATGCTTCTCTTTTTATGTGTTATTGTTTCTCACCTGTCACCATAAACTCATAGAGTTCTTTCTTTGCGTTTCGTTTCCTAAGCAATACTGTTTCAACATTTGTAAAACTACACTGCTGTAAAATATCAGCATATATGGTTTCTACTGGAACAAGTGTATTGTAAAAAGTAGAGTTTCCGGCTCATGTCCAACCAGCGTGCAATCGTGCTAGAATAGCATGACGCATGTCAGGTATTGATTGTACACTAGGAGGAACCGATAATCGATTTTCCGATAGTGGATTTGATGGACGATACCGCCAGCATCCAGTGGCTGGAACAGCATCTGCATCCCAATGGTCTGCATTGCCCGCACTGTGGGAGTGCCAATGGGCGACTATTCCGCCCACAGACGCATTTCGATGCCTATCGCTGCCGTGACTGTGACGGCTAGTATACGATCTTGACCGGCACCGCCTTTGCCAAGACTCAGCAGTCTCCGTCCACACTGGTTCTGCTGGTACGCGGCATTGCCACGGGCGAACCCACTGCTCGGCTGGCGCGGGAACTGGGACTCTCCCGTCAGACGGTGCATACGGTGCGCCAGCGTGTGCAAGATAACGTAAACGAGACCGCTCCGCAGGAACTTCTCGCGGGCACGGCGTTTGAAGTGGATGAACGCTACCAGAATGCGGGGGGAAAAAAGTGACCGCCATGCTGACCCGGCCGACCCACCACGACGGCGGGCCAACAAACAGCGCGGGCATGGGACATTTGCCAATGACCGCCCCCCATCTTTAGTGTGGTCAGCCGCGACACCGGCGAGATACGCTACATTGTCTGCGACCAAGCGACCAAAGAGACATGCCGTGCTATCGTGGCAACCTATGTGTTGTTCGACGGAACCATCCTCTATACCGACGAATGGTCGGGCTATCACAACATACACCCAGTCCATCGAACGGTGTGCCACAGTGCCCACGAATGGGCACGAGACGCAGATGGTGATGGGCAACGAGACGTGCATTGCAACACGTGTGTTGGGGCCATGTACCGTCATGATGTCCTAGTATATGTTGTTGTGTAGGCAATTTGCCTAGATACTACCCGCTTTTTGTCAGGTTTCGCGTCCCATATACTCGCCGGTGCGGGTGTCTATTTTGAGTATATCTCCTTCTTCAATGAAAGCGGGCACGTTGATGACAGCACCTGTTTCGAGCGTGGCTGGCTTTGTTACGTCGGTTGCTGTGTTGCCACGAACGGCTATAGTCGTTTCAGTAACTTGCAGGGTGACGAATGTTGGGAGATCAACACTAACAAGTTGGTTGTCATCGGTGCTATACAAGAGGTGTGCTTGTTCGTTTTCTTTGAGAAAGCCGACGCTATTACCTATCATATGTTCTGGAACGGGTATTTGCTCGAAGGTTTCGTTATCCATAAAAACGAAGTGGTCGTCGTCGCGGTAGAGATATTGCATTGGGCGGCTTTCCATGCGGACGATGTCAACGGATTCGCCAGAACGCATGCGGTCTTCTATGACGCTACCGGTTTTGATATTTTTAAGTTTGAGGCGAACAAATGCACCACCTTTCCCTGGTTTGTAGTGTTCGCGTTCTACAACTTGGTGTAGTTCGCCACTATAACGGATTATGATGCCATTCTTCAAATCGGCTGTTGTTGAAGCCATTACCTACGTTCCCTTTCTTTTGGTATAGATGCAATAGAACAGGCACATTGCCCATCTAAACCATTGCATGCCTAGGTAAAGTTTTATTTTACCACATCATCTAGGTGATGATTCAAGGAAGATGGTGCATGGTCGGGCATGAGTGAATAGACTGACACGAGTGTTTCGCGCCACATAGCCGGGTTTTCACGGATGACTTCCTCTATTGGGTTGATAATGTTTGATGTGTAGAAGCGGGTGCTGCAAACGGTGCAGACACCGGCGGGTATATTTTCAATCAGTATATGTTTTCCTTCAATTGTGCGATGCAAAAAAACGTTTCTTTCCTCAATGACTCCACCACAGTGTGTACAATAGCGGTCCTGCCAAAATTCCATTTGAGGATCTCCTTTCATTTCATTGCGTTGCCAATTTTGCCTGCTTTTAGGGTGTATTGCGTTCATGTGTTTTCTGTGTGGGCTTGCCAAAGAGCGTGCATATGTGCATTATGATGTGTGCAATACGATTATGCATGTTGTTGATACAAACGTACACCGCCTATATGTGTATTTTACCACAAGTACCAATGGCTTTTTATGCTATGCGACCACGTGGCACGGGTTTGGGTGGCAAGAGCGTTTCAAGATCGGATGGAAAAGGGTAGTGTGGTGCCGTACCTTCGTAGTAGGCGAGTGCTAGATCATGCGTTTCAGCTTTATAGATACATGCTTGGATGTGCATACACTCTGCATACAATCGAGCTTTTCTTTCCTCGGCGACATCTATTTTATTGTAGCATTGTTTGATGGCATGCATGGCTTGTGGTATTGAAATTTCGACTGCATCGAGGGCATAGAGTCGTTCATCTACTTCGGGTGGTAGGCGCAGATGTATTTCTGTCAATGCTACACAAATCAAGTTATACACCCGTTCGCCACGTTGCGGGTCTACCAAAAGGGCATCACGCAATGTAACGATTCCGAGGGCACGTTGTATCCACGCTTGGAGCAGGGTTTGCAGTTCTTCGGTTTGTTCAGCGCTTAGTGTAGAGCTATAGTGCCCCGCTCGGAGTGCTTCGAGCAATTGGGTTGGCGTATGAAGACGTAGAATCTCGCGCACCTGTGTTTTGTTGTAGAAAGCAAGTGTTTTGGGTACTGTGTTTTTCATGAGCTTTAGAACGTGTTCTATTCGCTTCGATATACCACCCGTATTTTATTCTACCACAATCTGTTTCCATATCTCAAGGATATGTAGTAGGTTGTCGAAAATTGCATCGGGTTGGTAGATGCTTGTTTCTACATGCTCGCGTTTTGTTACTCCGGTGAGCACGAGGGCGCTTTGCAGTCCGGCGTTGCGTGCGCCAGCTATATCTGTTTCTAGCCGGTCTCCTATCACGAGAGTTGTGGCTGGGCTAGAATCGAGCATGCGCATAGCACTTTGGAACATAGGCAGTTGTGGTTTACCAACGACAAATGGTTTTACCCCTGTGGCAGTTTGGAGCACAATGGCGAGTGCGCCGGCACCGGGGAGGAGCCCTTCTTCGGAAGGGAAGGCAACATCGGTGTTAGATACGATATAATCGGCCCCATGTTGAATAGCCAAACAGCCAATTTTGAACTTTTCGTAGGTTACGTGCATGTCTACTCCCAGTGCAACAACGTATGGGTGCTGTTCTGTGTAGACAAAGTAGTTATCTCCAAAAATGGCTTGTTGTAACCCACGCATGCCGATAACATAGGCGGTTGTGCCGGGCGGGTAAGTTTGTCGCATATAGTCTGCGGTTGCGAGGGCTGAAGAGATGACGTGCGGACCGGCTATTTCGATGCCCATAGAGGCAAGTTTTTCCTCGAATTGTTGGGGTGTTTTGGATGAGTTGTTGGTGATGCATGCGTATTTGATGCCTTGCTCTTGGCAAAATGCCAGTATTTCGTGGATGCCGGGCATGGGTGTTTTGCCACGATAGATGACGCCATCCATATCAAAGAGGACGGCACGAATAGGTGAGAAGTTTAGCATTGCTTCCATAAATCAGTATTCAATATCCTATATTCCTTCATTCCATATGCACCATGTATTGTATCACATTCTTTCGGGTGCTTTGATACCAAGTAAACGTAACCCATTGTGCAATGCCTGCGCAGTAGTATGGACGAGGAGTAGTCGTGCTTGGTGCAACGCGGGAGTTTCTGCTTTTAATACAGGGCACTGCTCAAAGAACATGCCAAAGGTTCGGGCTGTAGTGTAGCACCATTCGGCTATAACAAAGGGTGCAAACCGTTGGCCGGCTTCACGCAAGGCACTTGGCAGTTGGGCAAGATGTTTGATGAGTTGTTGCTCTGTAGGGTGTTCTAGGAGTGCTCTGTGCTCTGGTATAGCTTGTGGTGTATCTACGTTGGCTTTTCGTAGAATAGAACGGCAACGGGCATAGGTATATTGTAGGTAGGTGGCACTGTTGCCTTCTATGGAGAGCATACGGTCCCAATCAAGGGTAATATTGCGCCGCGTATCTTGGTAGAGGTCATTGTAGATGACGGCTCCAATGCCAACTAGTTCAGCAATATGTGTTTTTTCTTGTGCTGGCAGTTCTGGGTTTTTTTGGTCTATGATGTGGTGGGCGCGTGCTACGGCTTGGTCGAGGAGGGCTTGCAGGTAGATCATGTTGCCCCGACGGGTGGAGAGCGCTTGTCCGCTAGAATCAGAAATGGTACCAAATGGAACATGGACCAGTTCAATAGTATTTGTGTAGCCCATGGCACGTGTAAGGGCGAAGAGTTGGCGAAAGTGGAGTTCTTGCGGAGCGCCTACGACGTATACGATGCTATCGGGGCTGAATTCGCGTACTCGAAAGGCAATGGTAGCAACGTCGCGGGTGATGTAGAGCGTGCCGCCATCACTACGCTGTAGGAGAAATGAAGGGAGGTTTTTTTCTAACTCATCTACGACAACTGCCCCGCCTTCATCGCGTCGTGCTACCCCTTGTGCAAGGGCTTGGGCAATTTCTTGCTGTAGCATGTCTTCATAGAAGCTTTCACCATAGATGTGGTCGAAGTGAATACCTAAACGCTCGTAGTTGCGTTGGTTAGCTTCTAGCGTTGTTTCAACACACCATTTCCAAAGAGCGCGAGCTTCTTCGTCGCCTTGTTCGAGCCGCAGAGACCATGCGCGTGCTGTCTCGTTCATGGTTTCGTCGTGTTGCATATCGTCGTTGTAGCGGGCATAGAGTGTTTCTAGTTGGGTGAGGGCTTCTTCACCTTCAGTTTGGGGTTTGCCATAGCGTTGTATGGCGGCAATGACGATGCCAAATTGTTTGCCCCAGTCGCCCAAGTGGTTGTCGCTAATGACGCAATAGCCAAGTGCGCGGAAGATGTGGACGAGGGCTTGCCCGATGATGGTGCTGCGAATGTGCCCTACATGCATGCGTTTGGCAACGTTGGGCGAGGAGTAGTCTATAACCATAGTTTTGCCTTGATAGATGTTATCATGACCATAGGTTGTGCCATGCTCCACTATTTCTTGTAGCACAGCAGTGGCAAAACGTTGTGGATGGATGGTAAAGTTGAGGTATGGGCCAGCTACCGAAACATCGCCTATGAGCGAGTCGGGGGGTATGGTTATGTTACCAGCAAGCTTTTGAGCTAGGTTTGGTGGTTTGATGCCAAGCTGCTTGGCGGCCCGGAAGGTTGGGAAACAGAGGTCGGCGGGTACGTTTTGTTTGGGTATTTGCACGTCTATGAGTGTGTTTTCAATTTGATACGTCGAGTGAATAGCTGTCTCAACTTGGGATATGAACCGGTCAAATGTATATTCCATATGAAACCTTTTTTGCCAAATACCAAAGCTATTGCTCTGCTATGAAGTGTGCAGAGGAGTGAGCACAAGCAAGGGGCAATTTCTCTTGTTTACACTGATATTGTATAAGGAGTAGGCAAGACATGCAAACTGTTGGAAAAATCTGCTACAATAGTGTAAAGGTTCCCACAATAGATTGCGGCATTGTCTCATTGCGTATGATGAGATAAATTGAAACATGTATGCGTAATTCCTTTTCTTTAAAGGAAAGAAACAATGCATCGAAACATCCGAAACATCTTGGAATGGTGGCATCATCTAAAGACAACAATACGATTGAGCATTATTATTATTTCAGGAATCGTTGGGGCGGGAATGTTCTTTGTACTTCTTGGGTTACTCTTCAATCCCGATGAATGGTCATCTGTGCTTATCAATTTGGGGACAGAGTTGCTTGGGGCGAGTGTCACCTTCTACTTGCTGCATCGCATTCTTGGGTTGCATGAAAAGCGTGAACAGGAGCAGGAGGAAGCTGAGCACTCGAAGGCTGACTTGATAGCACGGCTTGGGAGCAGTGTATGCAACTATGCGGTGGCAGCAGCGGAAGATTTGCGACGACATGGTTGGCTTACGGATGGTTCTTTGCATAGGGCTAATCTAACGAGGGCTAATTTGCAAGGGGCAGTCCTTTCAGGTGCGCAATTACAGGGTGCTATTTTTGTAGATGCTACTATGCAGTATGCTGTGCTGAGTCGGGCAAACCTTCAAGGGGCACGTTTGGATGGGATTAACTTGCAAGGGGCTAATCTTGAAGGAGCATCGTTGCGAGATGCAATTTTAACTTCGGCTAGTCTCAACGATGCCGACTTGAATCATGCTGATTTGCGGGATGCGAATCTTATTGCGAGCAATTTAAATGGTGCAAATTTGTACAGTGCGCAGTTGTGCAATGCATACCTGAGCAATGCACGTTTGCGCCAGGTAAATCTGCAACAGGCGAATTTGCGTGGGGCTAATGTGCGCCAAGCAGATTTGCAAGGAGCAGACTTGCGCGGGGCTAACCTTACAGGCGTGACGTTTTTTGAAGAGGCAAAACTAGATAGCCATACCCTGTTTGATGAGCATACCGTGCTTCCAAATGGTCATTATTGGAAACAAACGTAGAGATACAAATCGCTATGCAAGTTGATAATAAGCGATAGACAAAGGTGTATGTGTTGTGGAAGAATATATTTTTATTTCGGCTGCCCGAGAAGATGTTGCTATTGTTCAGTTCCTCTATGACAAGCTCAAAAAAGATGGCTTTACTGTTGTAGACCGTCATAGTCATACATTCGTTCAAGGCAACAACCTTGATGATGAGCAACGAATGTATCAAGCTGTTCAACAATGCAATGTGATGCTTGTTGCGGTAACTACCTATAGTGTCAACCGCGCATCGTGCGAACGAGAGTGGCGATACGCATGGCAAACTGAAAAGGCTATACTTCCTTTGATTGTAGAGGATGTGGTGCATTTGCCTTCGCTCCTCCGAAGAAGAAGACCTATCACATTTGCTGGTGATGCTCATAGGACGCAGGCAATGACTGAACTATGCCAGCATCTGCGGTGGTTACAAACACCTAATGGGTATATACAGACATTGCGCGACCGACTTGTAGACTTGGAGCATGTGCTTGCAAGTGGCGAGCATCAAGACCCTGAAGATGTGCGCGATGAGATTGATAGCTTGCATCAAGAAATTATGCTGAGGCAGCGAGGCTTGACAAGGCCTCTGCATCCTCCACCTACCCCTTCAAATACTCGTATTGTTGATGATATAGATACAGAGCAACCTTTTCGCGCCCTACCGGTACAAAGGCAATTGATACCAGAGCCAGAGCCTAGTATTGTACTTGAGCCACAGGGAGGGACTCTAGCTTCAGCAAATCTTGGTTTTGATAGGGTGATAGATACTGAAGGCATCCCTTCTATCCACACCCAAACCACGCAGGGTATTGAAGATGATATGTTGCCGACGATACAAGCAATTTCTGATGATGTACCCGTTTCGCAAGTAGAGCATCGTGAAGATTGGGAAGAATCCCCAGACATAACAGGCTTTCTGGGACGCCAGCAAGACATGGATAGGTTGTCGCAATGGATTGTCTCAGACCAGTGCCGGTTAATTGGTCTTTTTGGCATAGGGGGCATGGGGAAAACGATGATTGCAGCAAAAATTGCGCATGAGCATAAAGAGCAGTTTGAATATGTTATTTGGCGCTCACTGCGCAACGCTCCGCCTTTCAAGGATTTTGTCAATTCGTGCATTGAGTTTCTGTTAGATAAGCGCCATGCGGATAAGGCCGAACAAGCCAATCTTCAAACGCATCTTTTGTTAGAGTTTTTCCGTGAGCAACGGTGTTTGCTTATCCTTGACAATGTAGAATCTATTTTGCGCGGTGGCGGAAACCGTGTCGGTTCGTACCGCGAGGGGTATGAGGGGTATGGGCAATTGTTGCACTCTATTGGTGAGGTGCGGCATCGGAGCCTTGTTATCCTTACCAGTCGAGAGAAGCCACGCGAATTTGCCTATATGGGAAACGCTACGTTTGTGAAAGCGTTTCATCTCGAAGGTCTCAATACCCATGAAAGCCGCTTGATGTTACAAGACAAACAACTCTCTGGACCAGAAGATGCTTGGGAACGGTTTAGACAAAACTATTCAGGCAACCCATTGGCGCTAAAACTAACATCGGAAACTATATGCGAGCTGTTTGGTGGTGACATCCAGCGCTTTTTGCAGTCCGGCGCAACAATGTTCGGTGATACGAATGATTTACTTGAACAGCAGTTTCAGCGGCTGTCGGAACTTGAACAGCAAATATTGTATTGGCTTGCTATTGAACGCGAACCGGTATCAGCCGATGATCTCAAAGAAACTATTATTGCTCCAATGACAAAAAAAGCAATCATGGAAGCTTTGGGCGACCTGTGCCGTCGCTCTTTAGTGCAGCAAAGTGATGCAGGCTTGACGCTACAAACGGTGGTTATGGAATATGTCATCGAACGGTTGATAACGCAGGTATGCAATGAAATGGTGTCGCAAGACATTGCTCTCTTAAAGTCACACACGCTGATGAAGGCACAGGCAAAGCAGTATATCCGCAATGCGCAAGTACAATTGATTGTCAATGAGGTGCTCGACCATCTTCTTCAGCATTTTGGCAACAAACTTATGCTTGCACATCATCTCGCACGCTTGATAGAACATATACGCCATTTGCAAGATGAGTATGCGCAACACCCCGGCTATGCTGTTGGCAATATTGTCAATCTGCTCATTCATGCGCGTATCAACCTCAATGGGTATGATTTTTCGCATGTACCGGTGTGGCAAGCCTATCTGGCAGGTGTTTCACTACAAGACGCAAATTTTGCCTATGCTGATTTGAGCATGTCGGTATTTGCCGAGGCGTTTGGCGGTATCCTCTCTGCTACCTATAGCCCAGATGGTCGTTTTTTAGTTGCTGGCACAACATGCGGTGAAATCCGTATTTGGCAGGTAGACACACTCAAGCATGTGGGAACACTGCAAGGGCATATAGGCTGGGTACGTTCGGTGGCTTTTTGTCCGCATGGGCACTGGCTTGTGAGTGGTGGCGAAGATGAAACCGTGCGCGTGTGGGATGTGAAGATACAAACATGTGTCCGTGTATTCCAAGAACATTCGCGGCGTGTGCATTCAGTTGGCATCAGTCCCGATGGCACTCTTTTAGCAAGTGCAAGCGACGATAGAACGATACGCTTATGGGATACAGTTACAGGACAATGTCGCCTTATCCTTGAAGGGCACAGGGCACATATTCGCTCTATTTGCTTCAATCGGCATAAACGCATATTGGCAAGTGCAAGCACCGACAGCACTGTCCGATTGTGGGATATTGATACTGGTACATGTATACGCATATTACGTGGGCACAAGAAGCGGGTATGGTCGGTAGCGTTTAGTCCCAATGGCGATAAGCTGCTTACGGGTGGTGAAGATTACACTATGAAGGTTTGGGATGTTGATACTGGCACGTTGATGCAGACACTAGAGGGACATACCAGTTGGATTTGGATAGTTGCGTTTCATCCCGATAATATAACTGTTGCAAGTGGTGCAGGAGACCGCACGATACGGCTTTGGGATAGTATGAGTGGCGAATGCTTGGCTACGTTTCACGGTCATGGCTATGGTATCCGAACACTTGCCTTTCACCCAAATGGCCGCACACTTGTGAGTGGTAGCGAAGACCAAACATTGCGTATATGGGATACAAAAACGCAAGAGTGTATACAAACGTTGCAAGGGCATACTGTGCCATTTCGCTCTGTTGCCTTTAGACCAGATGGAGAAATGATTGCAAGTGGCAGCGTGGATTATACTGTGCGCCTATGGAATGTGGGCACGGGTGAATGCGCTATGATTTTGCGTGGGCACACCGATATTGTACGTGCTGTTGCTTTCAGTCGCTCTGGGAATGTGCTGGTGAGTGGCAGTAAAGATACAACTGTGCGCGTGTGGGATGCGCACTCCGGGCAGTGTCTTACTGTTTTGCGTGGGCACAGTCGGCGGGTGTGGTCTGTGGCTGTCACAGCAGATGGGCAAACAGCAGCGAGCAGTAGTGGGGGACGCAATGTGCGGATATGGGATGTAGCTACCGGTGCATGTCGCTCTATCATCCAAGGCTATAGTCGGCAAATACGCCCAATTGCTTTTGATGATACTGGGCGTTTTTTAGCTATTGGCAGTGGCAACGAAATTATCTTGTGGGATATTCAGTATGGCTACTATCTCAAGACATTGCAGGGGCATACCAATACAATACGGGCTATTGCTTTTAGCCCAGATGGGCAATTTGTTGCAAGTGGCAGTAGCGATCAGCGAATACGTCTTTGGAGTATCCAAGACAACCAATGCATTGCGACATTTTTTGGACACAAGGACCGTGTCACGTCAATTGCTTTTAGCCCAGATGGTAAGCGGCTTATTAGCGGTAGTGGCGACCATACTCTGCGTGTGTGGGATGTGGAGAATCATGAGAGCCAAACGGTATTGATTGGGCATGCAGGGTGGATATGGTCGGTAGCTTTTTCACCTGATGGACGTACCATTGCGAGTGGGGCGCACGATGGGCTTATCAAGCTGTGGAATATACATAAGGGGGAGTGTATTAGGACGTTGCAGATAGATCGCCCATATGAACGTATGCGTATTACTGGGGCAAGAGGTTTGCTTGCAAGCCAACGCGAAACGTTGAAGGCACTGGGGGCAGTTGAGTAGGTTCCTCGTTTGAACTGTAGGGGCTTGCCATCGCCTATGCCCCTACTAGCGCACTATTAATACATTTGCATAGCCTCTTGTATTGCACGTTGCAAACTACCCTGCGTGATAATATTGCTCAAGTCGGCTCCGAGCTCCACGAGCGTTTGTGCCATAGCGGGACCAATGCCGGTGAGTATAACCTGGGCGCCCAGCAAACGCACTGCCTGCGCTGCCTGAATAAGCGCATTTGCTATCTGTGTATCTAGCACCAACACACCCGTAATATCTACAATGGCCACGTCGGCACGATGTTTGGCTATGCCTTCCAACATTGTCTCCATGACCATTTGGGCGCGGGTGCTATCTATGCTGCCTATAAGTGGCATAAGCACCACCTTGTCTGAAAGAGGAATAAGCGGCGAGGAAAGTTCACGCAGGGCAGCACGCTGTGCCTCGATAACTTGTTGCTGGAGAGCAACACGCTCAGCCTCTTGCCGTTTCTGCTCAGTCAAGTCACGGGTAAAGCCAACGACCGTTTGTGGTGTGTCGTCTGCGGCATAGAGCACATTGGCCGATAGAAAACAGGGGATAATCGTGCCGTCCTTCTTTCTGTAACGCATTTCACCTTTCCAAAAGCCTTTCTGGGCACATTTGGTGAATTTCTCCATGATATATTCAGGTGATTCGCCAAAGACAAAGGTGACGGGATTGCCTATAAGCTCATCCTCACGGTAGCCAAGCAAATCACAATACGCGGGGTTGACGTAGTTGAGGATACCCGTATCAATAGGGGCAGTAGCTACCGCTTCAGGCGTATTGTACAAAATGTCTTGGAAGTGTTTGCGTTGAGCTTCTATGCGCTTTGGTTCGGTTATATCCTGCGAATAGCCAATCATGCCAATAACTGTGCCGCTATCGTTCCGCTGCACCGAAAGTGATAGGCGAGTGGGGAAACGGTCGCCGGCTTTGTTCCATGCTTGCACCTCAACATCTAGTTCGCCTTGTTCTAGTAAAGGGTGCATAATATGGTTGCGCAATGTATCTTGCTCTTCGGGAGGGTAAATAAGTTCAATATGCTTGCCAATGGCTTCTTCTGGTGTATACCCATAGATGCGGGTTGAGTCACGGTTCCAACTGACAATATACCCTTCCATGTCTACCACGATGACTGAACCATGCACTTGGTCAATAATCTGGCTTGCGTTGCCTAGGGACTTACTATGTATGGGTGCTTCGTGTACGCGGTTTTTTTCCATTTTGGGCACCTATTGTTTCAATAGCTTGTATCATGCTGATATTTCCTTCCATAGCGTATCAATCACTTCTTCATAGACAGTGTTGTTTTAAGATACCTTAACCCTTTTTTTATACCTCATTGTACCACAAAGGATGCTACCAAAAGTAGGGTACACGCATGTACAGCTCCTAGTTCAATCACAAACTTGCGAGTAGGAAAATATATGTGCTTATATAGCATCTATTATAGCAATGCATTTGGCACGGTGCAATATGCCATGTAGCTTGCCGATATTGCCTTTCGTGTTGGCGTTTTATGCGAATGAACTTGCCCTCTCATGAAGGATGAGCTTGACGTGTAGAGTTGTACCGCGTAGGTACGTTCCCTCTCTGATACGTCTTCCTGCGACGAACACAGTTGTGGGGGAATACCTATTTGTGTATTCTTGGGCCCCATTCGTGGTCGGCAAGCGATGAACGGGGACAGGTAGATGGGTACACGCACCCCCACTCGTATGTGACATCCATGGCTTTGCAACATGCTCTCATTACACCAAAGCGTCTATCTCATCAAGCGCGAGTCCGGTATACTTGGCGATGGAGGCCGGAGCTATCCCATCGGCAAGCATTGCACGGGCCATTGCTTGTTGCTGCGCACGATGTTGCTCTTGCTCTCTGCGCAAACGCTCTTCGGCTAGCTCTTGCTCTCTACGCAAACGCTCTTCGGCTAGCTCACGCGCTATGCTCTGTTCAGCAGGGGTGAGGAGCCGCTCGCCGGTTGCCAAGACGCGCATGATAATCTGTTTCCCATCAGCACGAATGCCCACACCAATGCTCTGCATCGGCAAAAAGCCGTCTGCATCCACGGCAACCTTCACATAGCGCCCATGCACCAAGTGCCACAACGTAAGCTCTACCTGCATCAGCGGAAGGCCTTTTTTGTTCACTCCCTTCAGTACTAAATAGTCCAAGACGCCCCATGATTCATACAAAGCACGTTGCTTATTGAAGTCCTTTTCATAGCTATCAGGCGAAACCACTTCGATGAGGCACAAAGGTACGGGCAGTTTGTCTAAATCGTAGGCTCCGCGCACTTCTCCTACCATATGGGGGGGGATGCTGTGTGCTATCGTGCAATCGGGAGCCACACGGTCTTGCAGCCCGGATGCTTTGCGATAGAGAATAAACACATCAAGCCACGATTGTAAACCTATGCGGGTGAGATAGAGTTCAAGCATCAGAACAATGACCTTAATATAATCGCTGTGTGTCAAGCCAGCGGGCATGCGTTCCTCCTCAGTTTGGTAGGCGTAGGGGTTAGGGTCCCAATCATCGCCCACATCGTCGGGTATCCATGCGGGACGGTCCTTGCGTATGTCACTATCAATGGTAGGCACGATGGTATCGCGCACGCGGGTGTGCGGATAGGGTGCTACAGGTGTCATTGGCTTGTTTCTCCTTTCTATGTTCGTTAATCGTTCGATAGGCGTTTGGTAGTAAACTCCTTGCGGAAGCGCTCTATAATCTCATCATCGGATGGCGGTTCGCCGCGCTTATCGGTAAAGAGTGCTGCCAGCGTCGTGATATATGCCTCCCCGAAAGCAGTCGTTAGCGCACTGGCAGTCACCGAGGAGATAGCAGCGCCACCAGCCGAGCCAGCCCCCGGCACCAGTTTGAGCAAGTTGGAAACGATAGTACGCCCAATAATCGTCGCCCCTGCGCCGGTTATCACACTGCCCAACAGGGCCGTCAAAAAACCTTTGTTCATGGAAACGCCGAATATAGCCGTAATTCGTGCCAGCATGCCTACTTGAATAGGCACCAGAATAGCAGCATCAGCAAACGGAATAGGCGTCGCACCGGCCGCAGCAGCCGCAGCAGCCGCAGCCACAACCGCTTCGTGGGCATGCCTTTTTTTCAAGTCCATATCCACCTTTTGGGCAGCAACAAAGGCATTGCGGTGTGCTTCTGGCACAAGGTCAAGCGTTAGCTCAATCAGGTTGTGCAACCCCATAGGTGGCAAGACGATGCCCTCATCTAATTCCTCTTGGATAGCACGCACACGTACCACATTGCGGGCTTGGGGCAACAATTCTTGCACCTTGGTACGAAAGCCATCATCAGAACGTGCTTTCGTGATAACAACCACGACCGGCACATGCTTCGCAAGCATATTCACCAGCTCAATTTCGCCTTCTTGCACACGGCGCGAGTCTTCGGTCATGCATACCCACGCAATATGGATATGACGTTGTGCATCGGTATCTTTGCGGCGTTGATGTATCAATTCTTCTAGCGGCTTGAGTGTTTCCTTGAAAGCCGCCATTTCTAGCCCACGGGTATCGAAGATAGAAAGGGGAATGTCAGCCTTGGTTATTTCGCGTGTATTTTGCGTCACCGGCTTACCCTGGCCTGTTGTAGCCAAATGCCCTTGAAATACTGCGTTAATGAGCGTACTCTTGCCCACACCTGTCTGCCCGGCAATCAGAATATTGACACGACCACGTTGATGCAACGCTTCATGCAACGCATCTTCAACTTCCCTGACAATCTTGACATCAGCTTGCATAGTATTCCCCTCTACAAAACAATAGACGTATTTCGTTCTGGGAACCTACCCAGAGCCGCGCACGTGCATAGGTACTTTATGATACTTATACGTTGGTAGTGCGTATTTTGTTCACCCTTTTTTCATGAACCACAGAGAAGCACAGAGAAACACCCACTTACCGCTTTGATACCCTGTGAAACAATCTTTTTTCATAAAGACCTCATCTACCCTTGCTTACGTAGCTGGCGCACCTCATCTACACTCAACCCACTCATTTCGCTAATGGCAGCATCATCGAAGAGCGGGAGCAGTTGCCGGGCTATAGCCACAATACGCTGTTGTGCCTCTTGTGCTTGACGTTCGGCTTGTTTGCGCTTTTCGGCTTCTTTCTTCCGTTTCTCGGCTTCCTTTTTTCGTTTCTTGGCTTCCTCAAGAACCCGTTTCTCGGCTTGTCCGTATGTTATCTCCCATTCAGTGTTGGTGAGCAACCGTTCGCCCGTTTCCATATCGAGCATCACGATACGCTGCCCATTGGCGCGAATGCGTACTTGCATACTCTGCACTGGCAAAAAAACCGCTTCATCTGGGGATACTTCAACGTAGCGCCCTTGCTCCAGACGCCACAAAAACACTTCTATTTGTTCTAGGGCATATCCCCGTTTGTTTACCACATTGAACACCACATACTCAAAGACGCCGAGCCTTTCATACAAATGGTATTGTGTATCTAGGTCTTTTTCAAAACTGCTTGGCGATATGACTTCAATAAGACATGGCGGCACAGGATAGTGATCGAGGTCATATCCTCCTTTCAACTCCAACGTCGTGAGCACATTTGATGGAGCGCATGGGATGATGATGCCATCAGGAGCAATACGGTTTTTTGCTCCATTGACTTTGCGGTAGCCTAAAAAGACATCAATGAGCAAGAGTAACCCCAAACGCGCTAGATGGGGGCGCAGCATTTCAGCAATCGTATGGAGATAGTCGTTGTGAACTGGGCCGGCTGGCATTGATTCTTCCTCCGTTTGGTAGGCGAGGAGGCTGGGGTTCCAATCATCACCTACGTCGTCAGGTATCCACTCTGGGCGGTCATTGTCGCGTGGTTTGTTGTTGGTGTCGGGCACAATGATAGTATCACGCACGAGTGCATGAGGATGCGCTACAGGTGTCATACGTTTGTGTCTCCTTTCTTGGTTTCACTAAGATAGATTCAACACAAAGAGATGCAAAGGCGCAGAGATGCAAAGACGCAAAGGTGTAAAGCAGGGAACATGCTCTTCTTTGCCGTTACGCTCCATATGAGATATATTGTACCACACGTTGATATATGTGGTCGAAGGGAACAAGCGTATGCACACCACGAATGCGCCCGTAGCACCGGCTTCTAGCCGGAGTCCGGCAGGATGCCGGTGCTACGAATCGGACTCCGGCTAGAAGCCTATCCTACGCCGTTCGCACCATTTCTTAGTAGTTCGTCTTTTTGGCTATTCATCAAACACGTCGCTGAGTGCCTGCTCAATTTTCACCTCGTCGTCTTGCGTTTCGAGGGGGTCTTTGCGCAAGCGGTGGCGCAATGCCAACATAGCAACACGGCGGATATCGTCGTCGCGCACTTCCTTGCGTCCCTCAAATGCAGCGAGTGCAGTGGCAGCACGGCTAATGGTCAGCTCACCACGGTGCCCGTCTATTTCCAGCTTCACACATAGCTCAGCAATTTTGTAGAGCATTTGGTCAGATAACACCACTTCGGGTAACTTCTTTTGTGCAGCCTTGATTTTGCGACGTAGGCGTGTTTGTTCCTTCTCCCATGCTTCTGCAAAGGCAAATGGGTCTGCATCGTAGGCACGTCGGCGCTTAACAATTTCCACACGTTCGGCTGCACTGGTAATGGTCGTGATGCGGGCATGGAGACCAAAGCGGTCTAGCAATTGTGGGCGCAGGTCGCCCTCTTCGGGGTTGCCACTACCCACAAGCACGAAGCGGGCAGGGTGGCGGATGCTGATACCCTCACGTTCAACAACGTTGATGCCACTGGCAGCGACATCAAGCAACACATCAACGAGGTGGTCTTCCAACAAGTTCACCTCGTCAATATAGAGAAACCCCCGGTTGGCTCGCGCCAGTAAGCCGGGCGAAAAAGACTGCACACCCTGCGTCAAGGCACGCTCGATATCGAGCGTGCCACACACACGGTCTTCAGTCGCACCAAGCGGCAAGTCTACCACTGGCACGGCGATGTTAATGGTTTTGATGCGCGGCACTTTGGTGGGGTCTTTCCCCTTGGCACGCTGTTGTTGTTGCTCAAGCACCCACTCGGAAGGGTGTTCTGGTGCTGAGTTGTAGGGGCACCCATAAATGGCTTTGATAGGTGGCAGCATAGCAGCCAAAGCCCGTACAGCGGTAGATTTGGCTGTGCCACGGTGTCCCATAACCATTACGCCGCCAATCGTCGGGTCCGTGACACAGAGCAACAACCCGAGCTTGAGGTCTTCCTGCCCCACGATAGCGGTAAAGGGAAAGGGCGGTATAGTCATTCTATCACGCCCATTAGTATTCTGTGCGGAGTCGTTCTTGTCTGAAGATGAAGAGGCTTGCATGTTTTCTATTTGGGTCTCATGTGTTTGGGTATTAATGGTTTCAGTAGGCATATACAATTCCATCCCTGTCGGTATTAATATTTCAGGAAGTCATACAAAACGTTTGTTGGTACACACACAATGACCCCGGTGCCCATTTGAAGAGGTGGGCATCCGGGGCCTGTTGCGGAGAGTCATAGCGTAGGAATGCACCTAATTCCAGCGCCAGCCCTTATAACCGTCATCATGGGCGCCCCCGGCATATTGTTTATCACTATCGTAGAGTTCACGCGCAAAAGCAACCCGATTGGTAAAAAAGAACGCGACGATAAGCCCACCTACTACGGATACCAACGGTACCCAGCATAGGACGCCGGCTGCAAGCGCTCCTGCTTGATCTGCTAACATAATCTCTGCTACCTTCTACGTATTCAATTGCACTCACGGGCTTTTTTGGTATAGTCCCCTGAGTACGCACTTGCACACGTTTGAACCTTTTGCCTCACTCGGCACGGCTATAGCATATGGTCGTATCAACCTGCTCATAGGTTTTAGACCACGTCTCCGGCCTGGCCCCATGTTTTCAATGCCCATGGCTAGATGCATCGGCATAGTATACGCTTCGTCATCACATCAGGCCGTCAATGCATGTTTAGATTCGGTGCTTATCTTACCACAGAATGCCCTAGAAGGCAACCCCATTATGCTACCGATAAAAAGGCGATGCTGGACGGCGGAGGTCAATATAGTGATAGTGCTCGCCGTTACGGTTTAATGCGGCTAGAATAGCTATTTTACTATCAAGCTCTTGATGGTTGCCAATACATATCGTTGTATTGCCATCTATGGTCAAGATGAGTCCCTTCTTGGGGTCCATATTGGCTTCGGTAACATACAATCCCAATTCTTGCAGGAAACGAGTGGCTAACATTTGGGTTGGCTCATCAAGGTCGAGCATCGCGTCAACTATCACACCATTGCCATTGCCATTGAGCAATGGAATCGGCATGACAGATGGTGTATCAAACAGTTCTTCGGCATACGCTCCGTTTGGCACTTTGTCTGACTCGATAGAGCCAAAAATGGCCATAAACTCATTGTGTTCCAACGGCGTGATGGTTTCAATCTGGGGTGTGGTGCGGTTCATGATAGCATGGGCTATAGTGTCAAAGTGCTTGTCGAACGATTCATCGAGGAGCGCCAGTTGAAACGAGTCGGCCAATTCGCGTACTGTGCGGCTCAGGGGTATCTTCATGAGCACTGGTAAGCCAACTTTTTCAGCGAATGTTTCAGCAATACCACTGCCATCGTCACGGTTGATCACAAGCCCAAGCAACCGCGTAGAGCCGCCCATTTGAGCAAAATATTGCGCAGCACGCACAATATTGTTAGCCGCATAGAGGCTTTGGCGGTCGTTGCCACAGAGAATGATAACCTCTTCAGCCAATGAGCGGGCAAGTGGCATAGCAAAGCCACCGCACACCACGTCGCCCAAAAAGTCCATTACGACATAATCAAGGGCCCACTTGCTTATGCCCATTTCTTCAAGAATATCAAACCCAAAGCTAATACCACGTCCGCCACACCCACGCCCAACTTCTGGCCCACCAATTTCACAGCCAAACACCGTTGCGCGACCGTTCATAATTTCTGTTTTAAACACCACATGATGAACCTTCAGCTCATTTTCGCGTTCTTCTTCACGAAATGTGCGCCAGGTATCTCCTAGTGTAGGGAGGCTAATACCTCCAAAGAGTGCATTGCAGCTATCATGTTTGGGATCACATCCCAATTGCAAAACCCGGTGCCCGAGCAAGGCAAGCTTGCCTACCAGATTGGTCGTAAAGAACGACTTCCCCATGCCGCCTTTCCCATAGATAGCGAGCATACGAGCAGATTTTGCCCCAGACTTCTTGACATTTGCAGGCATTACAGCAATCCTTCAAGAACCATTCAGTACTTCATTCGATTACATATCGTTGTCCGGCCACTCTATAACCACTTTGAGGCACGACGGGTCTTCAATGGCCAAGCGATATGCAGCCTTGACACGATCTATTGGCACACGATGTGTGAGCAAGCCACGCACATCGAGCTTACCACTCGCAAGGAGATCTCGCGTATATGGTAAATCACCATTGGGTCCAAAAGCCCATTCGCGGGCTACCAAAATATGTGCCTCATGCATAAACAACGGTGCATAGGGAATGTTGACATGTTCGTAATAGCCCAATAATAAGACACGTGCATGATCGGCCAACAATGGAAGCGCACTGCTCAAAGCAGCCATTGAGCCGGTTGCCTCGATCAACACATCCACTTTTTTATCTTCCATTGCTTCTTCGAGCGATTCTTGGGTTACATCAATCACCTGGTCGGCCTGTGAAGCGGCCAGCCGTACTGCAACCCGGTCTACAACTGCCACGCGTGCTGCCCCAGCAAGGTGGGCAAGACGTGCGGCAAGCTGCCCCACAATCCCTTGGCCGAGCACGAGAACTCGGTCGCCCTCTTTGACTTGGGCAATGTTGATACCATGCATACCTGTTGCACCGAGGGCCAGCACGACACCCAAATCGGGTTCCAGCCCATTTAGGGTAACGATACGGTCTGCTGGGGTGCTAATATATTGGCTTTGGCCTCCCCAAGCCGGATTGATGCCATTGAAACAACGAGCGCCCCCAACATAGACCCATTGCCCAAGCAAGTGCTCATCTACGCTTGGTCCTAGCTTAACCACTCGCCCCACCGTTTCGTAGCCGGGTACAAGAGGGAATGATAGGGCCGGATGGGGCATACGCCCATCGAGGAGCATGCGCTCGGTGCCGGCACTTATCGAGGTAAATGCTGTACGAATGAGCACATCGTGCTCTTGTGGTTCCATTACCTCTACGGTATCCAATTCTATCGCGTTGCGGCGCGGAATAACAACTGCTTTTGATTGAATTGGCATCTCTGTAGTTTCCTCCCTTTCCGGATGCTCTTAGGCTCTGTTACCTTCAGTTGGTTGCATGGCTTGCAAACGCATTTCACGGCGGTATCGAGCCGACCGGATTCCCTTCAAAATAAACTGTCCCGCATTAAACAAGTAGGTGACATAGGCGAATAACATAACCAGCATCACATTACGGTCTGACCACCCAAGCCACTGCACGACAAAGTAGGCGTTATGGGTCAATATTGCTATCAAATTCCCCAAATCTTCCCAAAAAAATTCACGCGCCATGAAGTAGTGGCCAAAAACATCTTTCTCCCACAACATACCGGTGATAGTTATCACCCATATCAACGCTATTTTTACCCACACGCTAATCGTTGCGGCAAGATGACCTTCGCCACTCATAAGGTAGCGTATCACAAGATAAAAGCTCACCAAAAAAGCCAACACTTGGATGGGGGCTATGATAAACTGTATGCGTGTCCAAGGTGATGCTTCACGTCGTGCAAGCTGTTCGGGAGTATACATGACAAAGTTCCTTTATGCTGCTGACTCAAAAACCATAGTTGCTTGTATATCGCTACTGCTCAACCCTTTGAATTGCTGCACGCTCAGGTTATAGAGTAAGAAAACTGCGACGACCATTACAAGTGCCTCCATGCCATAAATGGTTGCATAGGCATGTGACGGAGTCAACAGGTTACTTTCTATGAGGCCAGAATGCAAGGCCCCACTGAGCGAGTTGGCTAAGCCGTTGCCAAGCCCTTGGGCGAGTCCCCACATACCCATATACAAGCCAGTATGCCCTTCAACGGTCATTTCCATCATCAATGATAGTGCGCCGATGTTGAATAGCCCTGTGCTTACACCCATCAAAAAGAGGCCGGGCATCACCATAGATTCGCGCACGTTGAGAGCGGAGAAGGCGATGATGGACAACCCAAAGGCTACCCCTAGCCCACCCATAATGGCGACTGTTTTTTTGGAGATGGTTTGTATGCGGGCAACAATAGCCACAAGAGCTATGCCTATGAGCATACCACCACCCCAATATTGGGTAAAGTTGGCCGTTTCGCCGGGGGTCATGCCAAACACTTCGGCACCAAACACTTCTAAGATAGCATCTTGCAAAAAAATGCCAAAAATGGCAAACAGTATGAACAAGAAGAAGTTTCGCACATGTGGGTTTGCGTTAAACAAACTCCAGAATGCGCGGAAGGCATTCTGCGTATTGGCTTCAAGACGGTTTGTAGCCATGATGTGCGCATGTTCTTCTGGTGTAATCCGTTTTTCCATACCGATTAAGCCTATTAGCGACGTTACAACAACAATAGGGAGCGTAAGATTATACAAGAATTGCATCTGATTCGGGTCATACACGGGCATGATCACTTTGGTGACACCCGCCGATGCAATACTGGAAAATATCATGGTGAGCCAGACAACAACAAAGACATTGCCACGATGTTTTTCGTCTATCACTTCAACTACAAGCGCAGCCGCCGAATTGCCATTCGCAGCCATAGCTATACCAAAAAGAGCCAGCAATATGAAGGAGACGAAGGTAGCTATGTGCGGCTCTTGACCCACCAACATAGCCGTGGCTGGAAGACTGTCACGGATGCTTGCATCGAGGGTACTAGCAATATGCCCTTGGTTTCCTAGCGCAACAGCTACCCATGGTAATGTTGCAAAGACCAGTGCTGCAACAAGACCACTCAGCAAAATGTAGGGGCTACGACGGTACCCCCAAATGGGGCGACGGTCTGCTGTATGTCCCCACAACACTTGCAAAGGCGCAAGAAAGTGGTGCAATGCAATAAGCGTTGTCACGGTGAAACCAAATGCGCCAAGCTCATGGATAGCTATGCGGTTGAAGTTGAGCGTGAGTACCCCAAACATCCAACCTGGCCCAATACGTAGTATAGCCAACCGAAGGGTTTTTACGGCTAGAGATAGGAATTTCATGCTACCATCATTCCCTCTACAACCATACCCGAAGGGTTCCGGGTCGCATCCGTGTTTATGTGCATACTCGTTAAGCTTGTAGTACAGATTCTAAACTACACGTATAAACAAAAAAGACGCCAATACTACAGAGATGACGCGAGTATAGCACAATGTCGTAAAAGGTGCAATTTTCCCTTTTCATGACTTTCTGACTCTCTGTGATTTTGACTCACTTTATGGTATGATACCATGGTACAAGAAATGTAAAAAAGAACTAGTATAATGTGTGGTCAACTGCACATCAACGATGATGGAGAGTGTACTATGACGTTAGGCAATGCCGCGTATGGCTGTGTCTTGGGCCAAGAGATGTCCCAAAAGACAGGACAAGAAACGGGACAAGAAGATAGAGAACGATTGCAACAGCGCATACAAGACCTCGAACAGAATGAAAGAAAATTTCGCTTACTGTTTGAACATTCCCCCGATGCTATCCTCCTTATAGATGGTGAGGTGCTCCTAGATTGCAACAACGCAGCTATTCATATGTTGCGTTGTTCTAGCAAGGAACACCTCTTGTCGCAGCATCTCTTAGACCTGCTCCCTGAACAACAACCCGATGGGCGCTCCTCGCGTGACATTGTCGCAAACGTTCTCGCCACCGCTACACAACACGAATATGCCCACACCGATTGTACATGCCTTCGCGTGGATGGTGATGCTTTCTCGTCCGCGCTTACGTTTACGACAGTGCCGCTCAATGGTACCCAATACTTCTACCTCACATTGCGCGACATTACCGAATATAAACAAACAGAAGAGACGCTCCGTATACGCAAACGCACACTGGCCACTCTCATGGTCAACTTACCCGGTATGGTCTACCGTTGCTTTCACGACGATACTTGGACTATGCAATTTGTCAGTGGGGGCAGTCTTGACTTGACTGGCTATCAACCTACTGAGTTGATGGGACAAAACGCTGTTTCCTATGGGCAGATTATCCATCACGAAGACCGTATACGGGTGCGCGAGGAAATAGATAGCGCCTTGCAAGCCAAACATCCCTACCTCCTGACCTATCGCATCATCACCACCAAAGGGCAAGAGAAATGGGTATGGGATAAAGGGCGCGGTGTCAAGTCATCCGAAGGCGCATCGCTTATGCTCGAAGGCTTTGTCACTGATATTACCGAGTTGAAGAATGCACAGCAGGTTATCCAAAGCCAAGAGGCCGCCATTCAAGAACTCTCTACCCCATTGTTGCGCATTAGTGATGATGTAGTACTGATGCCGCTCATTGGTAGTATTGACACACAACGTGCCTTGCTTATCATGGAGACACTGCTCGAAGGCATAGCGAGTCACCAAGCACGGGTTGCCATTCTGGATATTAGCGGTGTGGCAGTGGTAGATACGCAAGTTGCCTCAGCGCTCATACGCACAGCACAAGCGGTGCAACTGCTTGGGGCGCAGGTTATCATCACCGGCATACGCCCTGAAATGGCCCAAACACTTGTCGGGCTAGGTGTAGATTTGAGCAGCATCGTTACACGGAGCTCACTGCAAAGTGGCATTTTGTATGCCATAGCGTAATAACCTAAAGAAAGGGACGAGACGATATGACGAAGACGATAGATGATGTACGCACCGCCCTCAACAACCAACACTATGTTGCCGGCAGCGATATTTGCACCGCTGTTTTTTTGGCAGAGCGACTGGGTAAGCCGCTGCTCATTGAAGGACCGGCCGGTGTAGGCAAGACAGAGCTGGCAAAGGTTTGGGCTAGTGCCACTGAACATGAGCTTATCCGCCTGCAATGCTACGAAGGGCTAGACGAAACCAAAGCACTCTACGAATGGGAATATGCCAAACAGTTGCTCTATACGCAACTGCTACGCGACAAGCTATCCGAAGTGCTCAGTAGCGCAGGCTCATTGCGCGATGCGGCCGACCGCCTTGCCGCTGAGGAAGACGTGTTCTTCTCCGAGCGCTTCTTGCTACCACGACCCCTGCTCAAAGCTATCACCAGTGATGCCCCCGTTGTATTGTTGATTGACGAAATAGACCGCGCAGATGCCGAATTTGAGGCCTTTCTCCTCGAAGTGTTGAGTGACTTCCAGGTCAGTATCCCCGAATTGGGCACCCTCAAAGCACGCCATATGCCCACTGTCATCCTCACTAGCAACAACACCCGCGAGTTGAGTGAAGCGCTTAGGCGGCGCTGTCTTTACCTATTCATAGATTATCCTAACCTGGATGCAGAGTTGCAAATTGTACGCATGAAAGTGCCTACTCTCAACGATAGACTGGCGCAACAGGCAACCGAATTTGTGCAACGTCTGCGTACCTTGGACTTGCGCAAACTACCTAGCGTCAGCGAAACACTTGACTGGGCACGTGCCTTAGCAGCACTCAATGTATCAAAACTTGATATACAGACTATTGAAGATACCCTCAGCGTATTGCTAAAAAACAAGAGCGATATACAGCGTACACAACGCGCCATGCAACGCCCCAGCTATGACGATGAAGATGAGTTGTGAGAGGATGCTACCCTATGACCACTACGACTATGGAACAGCAAATTGTCAAATTCATAGCCCATCTCCGTGCATCCGGCGTGCGTGTGAGTACGGCCGAAAGTGCCGATGCTCTGCGCGTCGTTGAACAAATTGACATTTTCGACAAACACTTCTTTCGCTCAGCCCTGCAAACAACCCTCATCAAAGAAGCACGCGATAGGCAAACGTTTGAACAGCTCTTCCCCTTCTACTTTGGAGGCAGTGAACCACCGCCTATGCAACAACTTGGTGGTGGCTCAATGAGTCCCGAAGAGCAACGCATGCTCCAACAGATACTCCAACAGATGCTCGCAAGCATGTCGCCCGAAGAGTTGGCGCGTCTCTTTGAAGCTATGATGTCGGGGCAACAAGTGAGTCAAGAGCAGATACGTCATATGCTACGGTCCAATGTCCCTTTGCCTAGACCAAACCCAAGACAACCGCTTTCGCCAGAAGCACAACGTTGGTTGGCGCGGCAAGCCATGCGTGATATGCGCTTCCAGCGCCTAGAGCAAGCATTGTCTCATTTGCTAGAGCAGTTGCGCGAGGCCGGCATGCGCGAGGAAACAGTGCGCGATATACAGCGCATGGCCCGCAAGAATAAGCAAGCATTGGCTGACCAGATACAGCAACAAGTAGAGCAACTCATGCTTGAACAGATGCAAGATATTCCCACACCGATTGACCCAGTGCAAGCCATGCAAGACCGTCCCTTTGAAGAACTCACGCACACCGAAATGGATGAATTGCGCAAAGTAGTCATGCGCATGGCCGCACGGCTACGCTCCCGCATTGCCCTGCGCCTGCGCCGCAGCAAAGCCGGCCAGATCGACGCAAAACATACCATCCGCACCAACCTGCGCTTTGGCGGCGTGCCACTCATCGTGCAGCATCGGCGAAGGCATCTCAAGCCCAAAATGACCATCATCTGCGACTTGAGCTACTCCATGCGTCCCGTCACCACATTTACCTTGCTCCTCATCTATGCCCTGCAAGACCAGATTAGCCGCACCCGTGCTTTTGCCTTTATCAATGACCTGAACGATATTACCACCTATTTTGCCGACTATCCCCCCACGCAAGCCCTAGAGCATATCCAAGCACATATCATCCCCCCCTACTCCTACGCTACCGACTTGGGCACTAGTCTCAACACCTTCCTTCATGACTATTTAGATTGCATTGACTACCGTACTACGTTTATTGTGCTTGGCGATGGGCGCAACAACTACAATGACCCTAACCTCAAAGCATTCGATAGTATCTGTCATCGTGCGCACAAAGTCATCTGGTTCAACCCGGAAGCGCCGTACATGTGGGGTGTGGAGTACCCCGATACGCTGAACAGTGACATGCTCGACTATGCACGTATGTGCGATGCTGTCCACCATGTAAGTACGTTACGCCAGCTTGTAGCCGCTATAGATAGCTTGTTTACACAGAATTAGACAGAAAGGTATACACCAATGGAAAAACAGTGCCCCATTCCCATAAGCCAATATCCAACCATTACTATGGCGCATGGCGGGGGAGGACGGCTTACCCAAATGCTGATTGAGCAGATGTTTGTGCCAACGTTTGACAATACGTTGCCGGTCATGCTCCACGATGGTGCTTGGCTTCAAATTAACGGCTCGCGCATAGCCTTTACAACCGATTCCTACACCATTAGCCCATTGTGCTTCCCCGGCGGCACGATTGGCTCACTCGCGGTGCATGGCACGGTGAATGATTTGGCGATGTGTGGCGCACAGCCGCTTGCCCTTTCAACCAGCTTCATCCTTGAGGAAGGGCTACCTATGGAGACCCTGTGGCATATTGTGCAGACGATGCAACAGGCAGCCGAAGCTGTGGGCGTGCCTATCGTGACAGGCGACACCAAGGTTGTGGAACGTAACAAGTGCGACGGCATTTTCATCAACACAACGGGCGTAGGGTACATTGATGATGACGTCTCCATTTCGCCAAACCGCGCCAAGGTTGGCGATGTGGTGCTGGTCAGCGGGGCGATTGCCGTGCATGGCATTGCTATCATGTCGCTGCGCGAGGGGCTAGAGTTTGAGACGACGATAGAGAGTGACTCGGCTCCCCTGCACGAGATGGTAGCCCGTATCCTTGCGGTAGCCGGCCAGAAGGTGCATGTGTTGCGCGACCCGACCCGTGGCGGCATATCGAGTACGTTGAATGAAATTGCAGCGCAGTCGCAGGTTGGCATTTACCTAGAGGAAAGCAGCATCCCGATTTGGGATGACGTGCGCGGCGCATGCGAGCTTTTGGGGCTAGACCCGCTCTATGTGGCCAATGAGGGCAAATGCATCGTCATTGCCGCACCAGAGGCCGCTGATGTACTGTTGAGTACCATGCGTTTCAACCCGCTCGGCAAGGAGGCTGCTATCATTGGGCATGTCACAGACGATCATCCGGGGCGCGTGGTGATGCGTAGCCGCATTGGGGGCAAGCGCATTGTGGATATGCTCAGTGGTGAGCAGTTGCCGAGAATTTGCTGATGTGGAAGTGGCAACCTCTCAAATCCATTGCATCGTCTATGGTACAATGTCACTATTGCTATACAAAGAATAGGAAAGGACACACTCTATGTCGCTCAATACTGTTGCTATAACACAACCATATGACCAAACTGATGGCGTTGCGACCGACACACTGACGGAATATGCACCACAGAATGAGACGAATGGTGTTAGTGTGGATGATGACCTGCTAGAAGTGCTTGAACAAAGCGCTTATGCCCAAGACCGCGACACATTTCTTGACCGGATTGAGGGCGTAGATTGGTCGGCACGCCCACCTGAGCATATTCTCAAAGCCATAGACATGGCCTTGATGATAGGGGGGCGAGCACGCCTAGCCATGCAACTGGCCCAAGAATCCGTGCGCCTCTTTCCAGACCACCCCAAGTGTCAGTGGTCTGCACGGGTGATAGCGCCTGGAAAAGTTGTGCGCAGAACGCCTAGCGACGGAAAAGATAGAGGGATGCGTGCTTCGATGGATTGGGTTGCAAACCATTCCAGACCATATCGTGGCAAGTGGGTCGCAGTATCCTTTGGAAAAGTGGTAGCTTCCGCTTCTTCCTTAGAAGAATTGGATGAAATGATTAAAGACGAAAAAGAACCGGATTGCATATTAATATCGAAGGTTTTTTAGATGAAACCATTCTCAGACAAGCTTCTTGCAAGCGATTTTGTAACTGGTGCAATTGGGTACACCGATTACCATGTGGGCGAACAAGTTCTAGCTCGCATGGTCATTCCCATTTTCGTAGAAGGACGTACTCAATCAGTACAAGCAATTGTTGACACCGGTGCTGAATGGTCTGTCTTTAATCCAAAAATTATCAAAGGAGTAACACTCGAAGAGCTATCAAGCCAAGCGACTGATAGAAAACACATTATGGTGCGAGGGACACTATACGAAGGACAAATGGTTCGGGTAGGTGTTACGTTGAAAGCCGACTATGGTGATGACCTGACTATTGATGCAACGGTCTTTGTACCGTTACTGGAGCTAGATGACAAGTGGCCATGGATAAACTTTCTTGGCATGGATGGCTTTTTGGACCGGATGAACAGCGCCATAGCTCCAACTGAAAGTGTGTTTTACTTCGGCCCGGTGTAGGTGAAGAGAAGCCACGCACAGGCGGATAACATGTGTCATATTTTTTGTAGCACCGGCAGGATGCCGGTGCTACGACCATCGTGTGCCGACCACGAATCGTGCTATCTTGCACTTGTTGTATTGAAAAGGTATAATGAGTGTATGGTTATGAAAGAGAAGAGAGACGAAGAGCAAGTTTACCCAAAAACTGTTGACATGTATCAGGAATGTGGCATATAGCTCATTCCGTAACGTATAGCAAATAAAGGAATGTACTATGCCTAAAGAAGGCATCACTCCCCGTGCTCAAGATTATAGCCAATGGTACCTTGACATTGTGAAAGGTGCCGATATGGCCGACTACGCCGAAGTCGTGCGTGGGTGTATCGTATTCAAACCAACCGGCTACGCCATTTGGGAATCTATCCAACGTGGGCTTGACGACCGTATTAAAGCAACCGGTCATGTCAACGCCTACTTTCCGCTGCTCATCCCCAAAAGCCTGATCATGAAAGAAGCCGAGCATGTCGAAGGCTTTGCGCCGGAGGTAGCCGAAGTGACCCGCGCAAGCGGTGAAGAACTCACTGAACCATATGTCATTCGCCCAACCAGTGAAACGATTATTGGCTACTTTTACTCCAAATGGGTGCGTTCATGGCGCGATTTGCCATTGCTCATCAACCAATGGGCCAACGTCATGCGTTGGGAAATGCGCACCCGCCCATTCCTCCGCACCGCCGAATTTCTCTGGCAAGAGGGGCATACCGTCCACGTAGACGAAGCCGACGCTGAGCGTGAAACGCTGATGATACTCCACGATGTCTACGCCGATTTTGCCGAAAAAGATATGGCCATTCCCGTTATCAAAGGGCTTAAAACCGAAAAAGAAAAGTTTGCTGGGGCGTTGCGTACCTATGCCATTGAAGCGATGATGCAAGATGGGCGAGCACTGCAATCTGGCACATCGCACAACATGGGCGAAAACTTTGCGAGGGCGTTCGATATTACCTATACGGACCAAAACAACACTGTGCGCTATGCCTGCACTGCCAGTTGGGGCGTCAGCACACGTCTCATTGGGGCGCTCATCATGGTCCACTCCGACGACGAAGGGCTTGTCATACCCCCACGGCTTGCGCCTACGCAAGTCGTTGTGGTGCCAATCTACAAAAATGACAGCGAGCGAAGCAAGGTACTTGAAACGGTAGACCGCATTACGAGCGAGTGGAAGGGTCGCCTGCGCTTCAAAGTTGACGACCGCGAAAACCTTACTCCCGGCTTCAAGTTCAACGAGTGGGAACTCAAGGGCATACCCGTGCGCGTTGAAATAGGCCCACGAGATGTTGAGAAGGGCGTTGTAGCTGTCGCACGTCGGGACATACCCGGCAAAGAAGGCAAACAAATACTCCCACAGGAAGGCTTGACAGACCAACTGGCCAACTTGCTTGAGACCATACAACACAATTTATACAACCGTGCGCTGCAATTTCGTGAAGAACGCACGTTTACTGTAAAGAACTACGATGAACTACGCGAAGCTGTGGAAAAAGGCTTTGCTCGTTGCTATTGGGCCGGCACGACGGAAGATGAACAACGCATCCAAGATGAACTCAAGGCAACCATCCGCGTTATTCCATTTGAAAAGCCCGAAACGTCTGGTACATGCATCCTAACAGGAAAGGAAACGACACAATACGTTATTTTTGCCCGTGCATACTAACGTATCTATACAACCTCATCTATTTATCTATCATGTATTCATTCATTGACATACATAGGAATCGTTTATTATGACAAAAGAAATACAAGCATTTGGTACATTTTTGCGCAAGCATGTTGATACGCACCTCGAAAACGTTGTAACTGCTATGGCCGAATGTGGTTCTACCTATGCGACTGATGAAAACATTCATGAAAAAGTGCGCGTTACGTATATGGCCCTTGCCGAATGTATGGAGCAAGATGCTCCAAACAACCTCGTTACGTTTGGCAAAGAGATAGGCAGGGCACGCATCAAGCATGGGTTTGGCATCCAAGAAGTGCTCTCATCCATTGAAGTATTCCGCAACCACATCTGGGAACAGCTCGACATATTTTTGCAAGACCGTCGCCCATGGTCTCCGGCACTTGTTCGTCACATGGAAAGCTTTATCAACACGCTCCAAATACAAATCACGTTGGCGTTTGGCGATGTACTCGACGAAATACGGTCGGAGCTGCGCATACAAGCCGAACAACTCGAATCGCAACAGCGTACCATCCGCGAACTGGGCACCCCCATCTTGCCTGTCCACGAAGGGGTGCTGGTGCTACCACTCGTTGGGGGGGTAGATAGCAACCGCGCCACGCAGGTGATGGAGACACTGCTAGAAGCTATAGCACGCTATCAGGCCGACTTGGTTATTATAGACATTACCGGCGTGCCATTGGTAGATACGAGTGTAGCTAACTACATCTTGCAAGCTGCCCGCGCAGCCAAACTTGTGGGTACATCGGTCATTCTTGTGGGCATTGGCTCTGAAATTGCGCAAACTATTGTACACCTAGGCGTTGACATGAGCGACATCACCACCCTTGCCAACTTGCAAGAAGGTATCCAATATGCCTTTGAGCAACTAGGCATCAAGATTGAGATGACCGTTGAGCCCACGCCAATCACGGTGACAACAACCATGATGCCACGCAATTTGCTGCACTAATTAAAAACAAAACCGCGCACTCGGCGAGAAACCATTTGTGCTTACGTCTATCGAAGGCACATCTCTCTCTGTCACCCATTTCCAGTCATCATTTGCCGATATACGTCGTAGTATTTCTGTGCTAGTGCAGCTTGCGTATAGTGTGCCAGCACCCGTTCACGCCCACGTTGCCGCAAGTCTGCATAGAGCATACCATCTTCCATCAAGCGTACCAATGCAGCACGCAATACTGCTACATCGCCTTCTGGCACCACAAGCCCGGCATTACCTATGACATGCGGTATTTCGCCCGAAGATGAGCCAACCACTGGCACGCCACAGCTCATTGCTTCTATGAGGATGCGCCCAAATTGCTCCTTCCAATTGGGCTGTGTGCGCGAAGGGAGCACGAGTACATCCATGGCTTGTAGCACATTGGGCACTTCGGTGCTCCCCACAGCCGGTTGGATGTCAACCCGCTGCTGTAGCCCTAGTTCTTGCACGCGCCGCTCAATATCGGGGCGCATATCGCCATCGCCCACAATGCGTATATGCACATGCTCTGGCAAACCCACTAGCGCCTCAACCAAGTCGAGTATTCCCTTCCAAGCTATCAAGCGCCCCATATAGCCAATTGTGAAGGGGGCATGTACCGGTGCCTGAGCGTGTCGAAGGCACGGTGTCTGTGTTTCATCAGGCTCAATCTCAACGACTGCTTGTGGAACGTGTGGACGAGCTTCTTTGTGCGCAAATAACTGCGGGTCTACCCCAAATTGTGGCAGCACAGCCAATGGCCCAGTATAGCCATGGCGCTGCATCACGGTGGCGGCTTCCTGATTGCCTGCAATGGCATACGAGGCATGGCGAAAAGCATAGCGCTCAAAAAAGCAGAATGGTGGCGGATAGAAGCGGTTTATATTGGCCCAATTGTAGAAGCAGCACCGTGCGCCCACGGCTAACCCAGCCCGCAGAGCTAGGAATGTAGCCGGGTTGAACGACTCCTCATCTATATGCAGCACATCGGGACGCTCACGCGCCAGCATACGGTGCAAGCCCACAAAGAAATAGAAATGGTGTTGTCCATTGGCGACAATGGGCAGCACTTCAAAGCGATAGCCTTGGGTGAAACGGCGTTCGAGCCGCGTGACACCAATCAACGGCTCGCGCCAGTATGGTGGTACAAACGCCACCAACTCTATATCGGGAAGGCGGGCAATTTCTTCGAGCTTCTTTTGATAGGCACCAGAGACTAGCGCCTTGGAAAGCATCACAACTTTCATACAGTCAACACACTACTGCCCCATAATCCCTAGCACCTAATCCCTGAAACCTAATCTCTGAAACCTAGGCAGCCTACCCATTCTTTTGGGCAAATGCCCGCATGAACGATGCGAGGGCTGCGCAGCCTTCTTGAGTCATCGCATTGTAGATTGAGGCACGAATGCCACCCACAGAACGGTGCCCCTTCAGCCCAACCATACCTTCCTTGGTAGCCTCACTGATGAACTGTTTTTCTAATTCTTCACTTCCCAAGCGGAAGGTAATATTCATCAATGAACGGGCATCTGCTGCCGCATGTGGGCGATAGAAGCCGCCACTTTCATCTATGGCTGTATAGATAGCCTGCGCCTTCTTCTCATTGTGCTGAGCAATGCCATTCAAACCGCCATGCTCCTCAATCCAACCAAGCACGAGGTTGGTCATATAGACGGTGAACACTGGTGGCGTATGGTAGAGCGAATTGCTCTTGGCATGCGTGCCATAGCTAAGGATAGCCGGCAGGTTGGTAGCAGCCTGGTCCATCCAGCTTTGACGAATAACAACCATCGTCACGCCGGCCGGTCCAAGGTTCTTCTGCGTACCAGCATAGAACATAGCAAATGCACTCGCATCAAATGGGCGCGACATGATGTCGCTGCTCATATCGGCAACCAGTGGTATATCGCCAAAAGACGGCAATTCGCGCCACTGTGTGCCATAAATGGTGTTGTTGGATGTAATATGCACATAGGCAGGCGAATCACTCAGTTTTATTTCATCGGTGCGGGGCAAACGGGCATATTTCTCATCCTTGGTACTGGCAGCACTATGCACTGTGCCAAGCTTTTCGGCCTCGTTGCGGGCCTTTTCAGACCATGACCCAGTGAGGATATAGTCGGCTGTTGCGCCAGCCGGCAAAAAGTTGTAGGGCAGCATGGCAAATTGCAAGCTTGCACCACCCTGCACAAAGAGCACGCGGTAATCATCGCCAAGCCCAAGCAGCCGTTTGACTCGTGCTTCGGCTTCAGCATTGATGGCTTCATATTCCTTAGAACGGTGGCTTATTTCCATAACCGACATGCCACCACCCTGATACTCCAGCAACTCCTTTTGTGCATGTTCCAGCACAGGTTGTGGCAATGTCGCTGGGCCGGGGTTAAAGTTATAGACTCGACTCATGTGTTTCATCTCCTTCAATTTCTAGTAACAATACTGTACAAGCTATAGTATAAACCAGAATCGGCAAAATGCGGTAATTGACACATGCCAATCTCCCTTGTTTACTCAAACAATACGTGCATAACATTGGCAAAATCATCTGTCCACACCGCCATATCGGGGTATGCAGGCAATTCCTGCCAGCGTGGGTCTGTTGCCAGCGATCCAAAATCCGCTTCATCGCGTGCTAAGATAACCCATTGCGAGGCACGTTTGCCTTTCATGCTTTCTTGCGGGCTAATAGCTGAATCGTCTTGCTCCAAAGCCACCAACCCCGCATCATGGGCCAAATTGCCCACAACGGGCTTGAGATTCATGTACCTATTGGAAATGTGAAAGACCATAATGCCATCGGGAGCCAATCGTTTGCGGTAGAGTGTCATTGCTTCACGGGTGATGAGGTGGATAGGTAAGACATCTGAGCTATAGGCATCGAGCACAAGTACATCGTACTGTTCCCCTTGGGCCTCGGCTAGGGTCAGCCGTGCATCGCCAAGCACTATGTTGGCATTGGGTTGGCAATGGTGCAAAAAGGTAAAAAACCGTGTGTCACGCGCAATGTGCTCAACAAAGGGATCAATTTCGTAAAAGGTCCATTCCTGATTATCTTGGCTATAGCATGCAAGCGCACCAACGCCCAGGCCGGTAACAGCAACCGTCTTTGGTGGGCGTTCTGCATTGAGCGTTGTAAAAACCTGCCCAATGGGGCTCGTGCGATAGTGGTAGGCCAATGGTTCCTCTTGGCGTGTGGGGTCGCGGCTCTGCATTCCATGCATCGTTGTGCCATGGATGAGCATGATATGCTCTTCTTCAGCATCCATCTGTACCCGATGGACGCCAAAAAAACTGCGTTCTTGGAACACAACTTGCCCTTGGTCGCCACGATAGAGCAGCACACTTACGACTACCATAGCACCTACGCCAAGCCCAAACCGTACTGGGCGCTCTACGAACGAGAAACAGAAGAGCATAGGAATGCCAAACACGACGCCGAGCTTGACGGGACCAGATACTACATCCGATGCTTGCACACCCACTATCAAGCCGGCCATCAGCACAGCAAGCACAAGCGGTAGCACAACATCTGCCTTGTTTGCGGGGGGGGGGGTGCCAATACCGGGTGCTTCGCCATCGTGTGGCTTCCGTGACCCAAAGTAAAAAAGCGCAACGACAATGAGCATGATGGGATATTCCAATATAGAGGTAAACAGGATGGGTGCAAGGAGACCGTTGAACATGCCACCTAGCAACCCTCCTACAGAAATCCACAGATAAAACTCGGTGAGATGGGCCGGAGAAGGACGGTCTTGTGCTAGTGCTCCATGACACGCCATGGTAATGATGAAGAAAGCTATCAAATGAACGGGGAACAGGAGCCACAACGGGTCTGTTGCTTGGGCAAGAATAATGATGAGCAGTGGCAGCAGGATGATACCCACCGCACGCACGACAACCCAATGTGGAATGATAGGCTTTTTGGCAAAGACCAACACAAAACTGAGCAGGTACAGCGTCAGGGGCACAATCCACAATAACGGAATAGCCGCTATGTTGGTTGAGAGATGGGTTGTCACGCTTAGCATCAAGCTTGAAGGAGCAATAGCCCACAATACCCACCGCACACGTCGCCGCGTTGATAAGTGCTCTGCTTTGTCTCGTTGTGGTGTTGCGTGCTCCGGGGGTGCTTGGTGCTGCGATGTTTCAGGCTTGGTGCTTGAACGTTTCCACACAAACGCCGCGCAGCTCACGACAAGCACAACCAAGAGCACATATCCCCCCGCCCATAGCCAACTTTGCTCGCGCAGCCGAAAATACTCCTCCATCACAAAAGGATAGCTCAATAAGCCTATGATGCTGCCAATATTGCTACCGGCATAGAGGAAATAGGGGTCTTGGGCATCGCGGTGGGCCGTGTTGGCAAACCATTTTTGGAGCAAGGGGCTACTCGATGCCACGACGAAAAAGGGTATGCCTACAGCCACGAATAACACGGCGAGAAGCCATGGAATGGGGTTTTGTTCGGTTGGCGGAATCCACCCAGCGGGTACGCTAATGGGCAAAAACAAGAATGGCACCAACAAGAGTGCTATATGCAACCGTGCTTGCCGCTGCACACCAAGCCATGTGGTTGTGAGGTGGGCATAGAGGTAGCCAGCCAGGAGCGCACATTGATAAAACACAACTGCCGTATTCCATACTGCTGGAGCACCGCCAAGGAGAGGGAGAATCATTCTCGCAAACATCGGTTCAACCATGAACAGTAAGAGGGCACTGACAAACATGGCGATAGTGTAGATGATTAACAAGAGAGGCTGTATGCTCCTTTCTCATGCGTTCTGTTCAATGCATGCAACTGTTTTATACTGGCTTATAGACACTCTTTTTATTATAGTGCCTTTGTAGCCAAAAGACAAGCGTACTCTTTTAGGGTAAAATATACCACTTGACTTTATGAGCTCATAGTACGTACAATATGAGGCATGCATATAAGCAGATGTACGACAAAGGACAGACACTATGAATAGCATACGAACTCACATTATCAAGCTTGGCAGCTCACACGCCATTCGCGTTCCATCATCGCTGCTCGAACAAATAGGGTGTAGAGACGAGGTAGAACTGGAAGTACAGCCCGGCCAAATTATTGTGCGTCCCGCACCTAGCTTATATCGTCACAACTGGGAAAAAGCCTTTCGGGAAATGGCTGAACATGGCGATGACCGTCTCATTGATGATACCATACATACCCTTACGCAATGGGACATGGAAGAATGGGAATGGTAATAAAACGCTTTGATGTGTATTTAGTCAATCTGGGTATAGACGTACAAAGCGACATCCAAAAAGTTCGCCCCTGTCTCATCATATCACCAGATGAAATGAACGACAATATAGCTACAGTGCTCATTGCGCCTATGACATCGCTCAAACGAGATTATCCAACTCGGGTATTATGTATGTTTCAAGGGAAAGATACCCAAATTGTACTTGACCAGATGCGTTCAGTTAATAAAACACGCCTTGTCAAACGACTTGGGCAAGTCAGCCTATCTACACAAAAAACTGTATTGGCCGTGCTTAGTGAACTGTTTGCCCAATAGCGAAGCATCTCATTAGTATGATTTTTCGCAACCCTCAGATGCTGGCCCTGCTCCTGCTCATACCGGCCACTATAATCGTGTGGCGATGGCGTGGCAAACGTTTGTCTATGCTCGTTTTGTTGTTGCGCCTGATCGTCGTCACCCTCATTGTCTTAGCACTAGCCGACCCTACCACCGGGCAACCCCCGCTGCCATCTGAGCCATTGGTAGTGCTCATTGACCAATCCGACAGCCTCACCCCCCAAGGACAAGCTCTGTTGCGAAGCCGCATAGATAAACTCGTGCAACTCGACAAAGCTACAAAAGACAATGACGAACCTGCGCAACCAGTGTACACGCTCTGGTTTGGGAATACTGTCATAAACCCCAAAGCATGGAGTGACGTATCTCCAGACCAAGCTGTCCCACAATCCCTCATAGACACCCTCGACCCATCGGGCAGCAACATCGAGCAAGCCTTGCGCACAAGCCGCGCATTGTTAGCAGACTCCGGCGGACATGTTGTCTTGCTCTCTGATGGCATCCAAACAACCGGCCATGCCCTAGCTGAAGCACATCATGCCGTAGATAGCGGCATTAAAATAGATGTTTGGCCCATAGACCCTAGCTTGCAACCGGATATACGCATAGCCCGTATACATGTACCCGCATCACTCTATGTAGGCGAAGAGTATGATGTGCAGATAGTCGTAGAAAACTGTGCTGGTATACAACCATGCGACACCAACCAACCCGGCCCAACAAGCCAAACCCAAGCCACATTGCGCCTGTGGGAAAAAAGCCCCGCACAGGACAAGGAGCAGTTGCTGGCCGAGCAACAGGTTACGCTTGAGCCGGGGCACAACACCTTCACCTTCCGGCATAGCACCGAAACCAGTGGCATAAGCAGCTTGCGCAGCACCATTGAAGGCATACCCGATACCTTTGCCGATAACAATAGCGGTGCCGCCACGACCATGGTAGAACTCCCCCCACGTGTGCTCCTCGTTGAGGGCCGCGAAGGCAACGCCAGCGCCATGAGCACAACTTTGTGGAATGCAGGCATTGAGAACGATAGTATCTCCGCCAAAAACCTACCCTCGCGTCTCTCGCAACTGCAACCCTACGATGGCATGATGCTCATAGATGTTTCGGCCCATGACCTTTCGCTAGACCAGATGAGTAGCGTGCGTGAATTTGTGCGTAGTGAAGGACGTGGACTACTCGTCACTGGAGGACGCCAAACATTCAGCCTTGGCAGCTACCAAAACACCCCTCTCGCAAGCGTCTTACCCATACTGGTAGACCCGCCACCGCGCCCAGAACGTTCCAATGTAGCATTGCTACTCATGATAGACCGCTCCGCCAGCATGTCTATTCCCGTTGACGTTTCCAAGTTTGACATGGCCAAAGAGGCTGCTATTCTCTCAACAGAAACATTGCAAAGCGATGATAGCATTGGCATCCTCGCCTTTGATACACGCCAAGAGTGGACTATACCGTTTCAGCAAATTGGCACAGGTCTCACCCTGCAACAGATACAAGACCAGATAGTACTGCTCGATTTTGGTGGCGGCACCGACATTTACGGCGCACTCGAAGTTGGGTTGCAACAACTCATGGTGCAAGATGCCACGCTTGAAGTGCGCCATGCCGTGTTGCTTACTGATGGGCGTTCTTTTACCAATGACCGTGCATCCTACCAAGAGCTTATCAACACCGCCCGCGACTATGGCATTACGCTCTCCTCTATCGCCATTGGCATAGACTCAGATACAGAATTGCTTGACGACTTGGCGCAATGGGGCAATGGGCGCTACTACTACGCCGATAAACCAGAAGACATACCCCGACTAACATTGCAAGAGAGCGAAATCGCCCGCTCCGACCCCGTTGTCGAAGGCTACCTGCAAGTGCAAGTGGAAGCGCCACACCCGCTTTTACGTGGCTTCTCCCCGGCGAATATACCCAACTTAGAGGGCTATGTTGCCACGACACGCCGCGACAATGCCGAAGTGGTGTTACATGCACCAGGCACTATTCCCTCACAAGCCGACCCACTGCTCGCCACTTGGCAATATGGCCTTGGGCGCGTGGTTGCTTGGACATCATCCATAGCCGAACCATGGGCAAACCCTTGGACAACATGGGACGAATATGCATCTTTTTGGGCCCAAGCAGTGCGCTATACTCTCCCCAAAAAGCCCACCAGTGGCCCCCTGCAAATCCACATTGAACCTCAAGAGAAAAACCAAATTCGCATGGAAGTGGATGCATTTGAACCCGGCGGAAAACCGCTAGACTTGGCCGATACCGCGGCCCGTGTCACCTTGCCCAATGGAAGCTATCATGAAATGGTGCTGCACCAAGTTGCCCCCGGTCGCTATGTGCAAGATATGACATTGCCATCACCGGGAGCCTATACTATCCTTGTCGTGCTAGAACGTGAAGGGCAACGCTACCAAGCAGAAGCCGGCTACGTCCACCCAGTGCCAGCGGAATATAACCCTACTATGCGCCAAACCGACGCCGGGACGAGAAGCGGCGATAGAGCGCAAGGGGTTGCTCTGCTCGAACGTATAGCAGAGCATACCGGCGGTCAAATACTCCATAATGCTTATTGGACCATGCAAGATGGCAAGTGGGTTGTGACGGATGAGGTAACGGAAGGTGAAGAAGAAATATCAGCGTTGGATTCAGTGGGCGACTGGGTACGGCAGCAACTTTCGCAGAGGGACTTGTGGCCATGGTTGCTCAGTGTAGCCCTCGTGCTGTGGTTACTCGAAATTGCATTCAGACGGCAACCACTGTGAAAAAGCTCGCGCTAAGGCGCAAAAAACGCAAAGAGTGCAAAAAATGCTCGCTGCAAAACTCAAAACCATCATCACCGAGGCGATAGACCGACGCATCTTCCCCGGCGCAGTGCTGCTCGTAGCCCACAACGGCACACTAGCACATCTAGCCGCCTATGGCAACACCATGTACGCGGGTGACGCTGGTAGCCAACCCATCACACCTGATACCTGCTACGATATAGCCTCGCTAACAAAAATGGTTACTGCAACAGCGGCGCTTTGGTTGCTCGAACGTGGCATGCTAGAGCTAGACACACAAGCCGCGCACTACCTACCCGGCTTGTGTGCGCGTGGCGTCACCGTGCGCCACTTACTCACGCACACGTCGGGGCTATCGTTGCGGCTCTCAAGCCTGCGTGAGCACCCCCCCCATGCCATACGTGCAGCTACCCATGCGCTTGAACCCATGCATACGCCCGGCACTCGCGTTGCCTATGTCAATATCAACACATTGCTGCTTGGCGACATTGTATCCCATGTCTATGGCAAACCGCTCGACACGGTCATCAGTGAGCTTATCCTACAACCACTTGCCATGCACCATACATGTTTCAACCCGTCTGAGTCGCTCTATCCGCACATTGCCCCCACTGAAATGGATATTGAGTGGCGCAAGACATTGGTGCGTGGCACGGTTCATGACGAAAGCGCCTATGCACTTGGTGGCGTTGCCGGGCATGCCGGTCTCTTCAGCACGGCTATGGATTTGTGGCGCTTTATGCAGATGTGGCTTGACGGCGGCAAAATCCCTCTGTGTACCTCGGTGTCCTCTGTGGCACATCAATCAAAGGAACCAGTTACACACCTGCTGCGCGAGGAGACAGTTGCCATGGCTACACGCATACAAACGGAAGGCTTGGCATTGCCTACCGAGGGGTTGGCTTTTCACTGTGGCTTGGGGTGGATGATGCGCCACCCCGTCATCATGCCCAATGCGCCCGCAGATACCTACGGACACACCGGCTTTACCGGCCCGACCATGGTTGTGGCTCCGTCGCTGCGCTTGTGCATGGTCATATTGAGCAACCGCGTCTATCCACAGCGCTCGCCGCCAGTGTATCACACAGTGACGCAAGCCCTATTTGAGCACGTGCTGATGTGGTATAATCAGTCTAGCATGTGAGAAGGGATGTTATTGCCATGATTGACGTGAAGCAAGCCGTATGAATATGCACATATGGTATAATTGACACAAGAGAGAATAGTAGAAAAAAGGTGTATGCAGACAGACTTACCATTAAAAATGCTTGCTGAATTGCGGGGCGAAGACCTGCTACCACTATTGGGTATCCCGGCCGATAAAGTGGTACGAGTTGAAACGCTGGAACTAACATTTTTGCAACGACGATTGGATAATGTATTGTACATCCGTAGCCCTGGTGGGCAAGTTTATGCTCACATTATCGAGTGGCTTGGCTACAAAGATACCGAAGTATTGTGGCGACTTAGCATCTATCAGTCTGTTTTGGGTCTTAAATTGCGCAACATGACGGTAGTGGTAACGTTGGTGTATCTTGACTCAGCATATGATGTAGGCAATACGCTAGAACAAAAGATAGATGGTAAGGTTGTATCTTCGTGTACCATACGTTGCATACGTTTGTGGGAAAAAGATGCACACGAAGCTATGGCATCGGGCATATTGGGGTTGATGATACTGTGCCCATTGATGCATAATGCAACCCAAGAGATGGTTGTAGAAATCAAGGACGCAATACTGCGCGAGGTTGAACCAGCACAACAAGATACCTATTTGGCTATACTGGGCGTATTTGCAGCAAAAATCGTAGACCCACAATGGTTTGTAGATATAATAGGGAGGGAACGTATGATTGGGGCAGAGTTTATTGAATATCTGTTGCAAGAGAAAACAGCAGACATGAAAAAGCAACTTGCAGAGCAAGAAGAGCAACTTGCAGAGCAAGAAGAGCAACTTGCAGAGTTTCAGGCACAGCTTGATGCCCAGAAGCAATCGTTTGATAAAGAACTCCAAACGCACAAGCAACAAACTGAAGAGAAAATAGCTCAATTGCGTTTGGGGTTGGAGAAAGTTGTGCGCACACGCTTTCCGGAAATCATTGATGAGGCTACTCTCCAAGCAATTCGTCAGATCAATGAGTTTGCACATGTACAAGCAACCATATTGGCAGTTGCCACGACCACTGATGCAGAAGAGTGTAAACATGTGTTGATGCAGGCGACGACAGTAGCATCATCATAGGTTCCGTGAAAACGTTCGATTCAGGGAGGGAACGTATGATTGGGGCAGAGTTTATTGAATAGTTAGGAGCAAACGGCAGATATGAAAAAGCAAGGTTCAGAAGCTTACGAATACCTGAAAGACTAGGTGCTGCGACAGTTTGAAGACCAAAGGTATTTTTTTGTTCGTGAAACCCAAAAGCAACCGATTGAAGAGAAAATAGCTCAATTGCGTTTGGGGTTGGAGAAAGCCGTGCGCACACGCTTTCCGGAAATCATTGATGAGGCTACCATCCAAGCAATTCGTCAGATCAATGAGCTTGCACATGTAGAGGCAACCATATTGGCAGTTGCCACGACCACTGATGCAGAAGAGTGTAAACATGCGTTGATGCAGGCGACGACAGTAGCATCATCATAAGTTCCGTGAAAACGTTCGATTCGTGGCCCCGTACTGTATGCGACTACAGCTAAACATACATGGTGCTGTTCAGGGTGTGGGCTTTCGCCCCTTCGTCTACCGGCTGGCAACCGATATGGCGCTAACAGGCTATGTCATCAACCACACGCAAGGTGTATGCATAGAACTGGAGGGACCACAACCAACGCTGGAGCGCTTCATCCAGCGCCTCACCGCCGAAAAGCCCCCCCTAGCGCTCATCCACGCGCTTGACACACACTGGCTTGCGCCCGTTGGCTACACCAGTTTTACTATTCGCCATAGCGATGAACGCGGCACCACATCGGCGCTTGTGTTGCCCGACATAGCCACATGCAATGCCTGCCTGCACGACATCTTCAACCCCGACAATCGCCGCTATCGCTACCCCTTCACCACCTGCACCAACTGCGGCCCACGGTTCAGCATCATCCAAGCATTGCCCTACGACCGCCCCAACACCACTATGCGCCATTTCCCCATGTGTGCAAATTGCCAGAGCGAGTATGATGACCCACTCGACCGCCGCTTTCATGCACAACCCAACGCATGCGCCGTGTGTGGCCCAGCGTTGGAGACGTTGCGTGCAACGTCTCTACCATCGAACACAGAAGAGCATGGAGTAGGCGATGATGCTCTTGTGGCAACAGCAAAGGCACTCGCCGCAGGTGCTATCGTTGCCATAAAAGGGCTAGGCGGCTTTCACCTCATGGTTGACGCACGCCATACCGAAGCCATAGCACGCCTACGTCAGCGCAAACCGCGCCCCGATAAGCCGTTTGCGCTCATGGCCCGCGACCTGCCCCAAGCCCACACCCTATGCGCCATATCGCCAGAAGCAGAAGCACTCCTCACCGCGCATGAAGCACCTATTGTGCTATTGCCCAAAAAGCCCGATGCGTCCATTGCACCCAACATAGCCCCCGGCTTAGCGCATCTTGGCGTGATGCTCCCCTACACGCCCCTACATCACCTGCTATTGCACGCTATAGATTTCCCTGTCATGGCCACGAGTGGCAACCTGAGCGACGAGCCTATTTGCACCGATGCGCACGAGGCAACCCAACGCCTAGGGCATATTGCCGACTTGTTTCTCATACACAACCGCCCCATTGCCCGTCACGTAGATGATAGCATTGCGTGGATAGTGCGTGGAGAAGCCCGCCTGTTGCGTCGCGCACGCGGATATGCCCCCTTGCCCGTGCTCGTATCGGGGCAATTGCCAACTATATTGGCCGTGGGAGCACATCTCAAAAATACCGTTGCATTGAGCATTGCCGCATTGCAAGTAACCACACCCGATAAAGCCTACACGCACGTATTCATCAGTCAACATATTGGAGACCTTGAAACCATAGAAGCCATGACTGCCTTTGAGCGTGTCATAGCCGACTTCCTCACGCTCTACCAAGCCACGCCCGTAGCCATTGCCCACGACATGCACCCCGATTATCGTTCGACGCGCTGGGCCGCAGAACACGCCGCAGAAGCCATGCTGATACCTGTGCAACACCATCATGCCCACCTTGCGGCCTGTCTAGCCGAACACAATCTCCATACCACCACGGCCCTCGGCGTGACATGGGATGGCACCGGCTATGGCACGGATGGCACGATATGGGGCGGCGAATTTCTGTTTGGCAATGCTGCAAGCTTCACACGCATAGCCCATCTGCGCCCCTTTTGCCTGCCCGGTGGCGAAATGGCCATACAAGAACCGCGGCGCATAGCACTGGCGCTGCTCTGGGATATGTACGGCGAAACCATACTGCAACGGGAAGACCTCGCGCTATTGCAATCCTTCAGCGCAACCGAACGCACATTGCTGGCGCGTATGCTGCATAGGAATATCAATGCTCCCACTACCACCAGCGCCGGGCGTCTGTTCGACGGTATAGCCGCATTGATTGGGCTATACCCGTATACCACGTTTGAAGGGCAAGCCGCTATAGCGCTGGAGCAGGTAGCCGACACAACTGTGCAAGATGCCTACCCGCTTGGCTATTATCGTGTGGAACAAACTGACGAAAATATGCACGATACCGGTGTTGCTACGGTGATAGACTGGCGGCCACTGGTGGAAGCGGTGCTACACGACTTGCAGCAAAACGTTTCACAAGCTATCATGGCTGCACGTTTTCACAATAGCTTAGTGGAAACTATCGTATACATAGCAAAAATGGTTGGCGAACCACACGTAGCGCTCACTGGCGGATGCTTTCAAAACCGGTTGCTCACCGAACGAGCTGCGCAACGCCTCGACAATGCCGGTTTTCACGTGCTCTTGCATCGCCAAGTGCCCCCGAATGATGGCGGCATTAGCCTAGGGCAAGTAGTGGTTGCCGCTGCAAACCTAGCGCAAGGCGTAGGATAGGCTTCTCGCCCGTGCTACACAAAACGAGATTTGAGGGACTTTATGTGTCTTGGTATACCAGGAAAAGTGGTTGAAATTATAGATGACCCTATGGGCATGAACATGGGCAAAGTGAATTTTGGCGGCATACAGCGGGATGTGTGCCTTGCCTACGTGCCCGATGTGAAGGTTGGTGAATATGTCATCGTCCATGTTGGCTTTGCTATCAACAAGGTTGATGAGGATGAGGCGATGGAAGTGTTTGAAATGCTGCGACAAATGGGCGAGCTTGAAGAATTGGCTCCGCCTGCGCCGGCCTAGGTAGGAATGTTCGCATGCGTTTTATAGACGAATACCGCAACGAGCAGGAGGCGCAAACCTTTGTGCAGGCTATTCACCGCATCGTCACGCGCCCATGGGCTATCATGGAAATATGCGGTGGGCAGACCCACACGCTCATTAAGTTTGGCATAGATGAGCTTCTGCCGCCAAGCCTCACACTCATTCACGGGCCAGGTTGCCCGGTGTGTGTCACGCCGCTGAACTTGATAGACAAAGCTATACGCATTGCCCAACAACCCAAGGTGATTTTTACCTCGTTTGGCGATATGTTGCGTGTGCCGGGGTCTACAACCGATCTGCTGAGTGTGAAAGCGCAAGGCGGCGATGTGCGCATGGTCTACTCGCCCCTTGATGCGCTGAAATTGGCACAAAAAAACCCAGAGCGCCAAGTGGTGTTCTTTGCGGTGGGGTTTGAAACAACTGCGCCGGCTATTGCCATGACCGTTTGGCAGGCCCATCGGGCTGCGCTCACCAACTTCTCTATTCTGTGTTCGCATGTGCTAGTGCCCCCGGCTATGCATGCCATACTCGGCGCACCCGATAGCCGCGTGCAGGGGTTTTTGGCTGCCGGGCATGTCTGCTCGGTGATGGGCTATTGGGAGTATGAACCGATAGCAGAGACCTACCACACGCCCATTGTCGTCACGGGCTTTGAGCCGTTGGACTTACTCCAGGGCATATACATGACGGTGCAGGCGCTAGAAGCTGGGCAATGGGGCGTCGAAAACCAATATAGCCGTGCTGTGACCCGCGAGGGCAACAAACCGGCCCAACAGCTTATGCAAGAGGTTTTTGAGGTATGCGACCGTCAGTGGCGCGGCATTGGCACGATTGCACATAGTGGCTACCGGCTCAAGTCTGCTTTTGCGTCGTTTGACGCGACGCAACGGTTTGATGTTTCCGATACGACGACGCAAGAATCGCCCCATTGCATTGCGGGTGATATTCTGCAAGGCTTGCAGAAGCCCCATGCGTGCGGCGCTTTCGGTACACTGTGTACGCCCGAACATCCCCTTGGCGCACCAATGGTCTCATCCGAGGGAGCATGTGCTGCATACTATCACTATGGGCGGGCGTGAAGCCCAATGCTACGAAGAAATCGTAGGACAGTAGCCCCGGTGCCACGCACGCCCAAAAGCACCCCCCCATCCCGCCCGTACACGGGGGGGTAATCAGTAGCCCCGGTGCCACGCACGCCCAAAAGCCCCCCCTAACCCCCCCGTACACGGGGGGGGAATCGGGCATCTCCCCCCTGCGTGCGGGGGGGACGGGGGGGAATCAGACAAAAGGGACAGGCTAGAAGCCTATCCTACAACAAACGCATCAGCGCATCAGCGGTTCAAACCACCCCTCAGCGCATCAGCACCCGCAGCGCATCAGCGGTTCAAACCACCCCTCAGCGCCTCACCCCCCCAGCGCATCAGCGGTTCAAACCCCACACGCCTGCCGTCCACGAATGGGGGCAACGAATAAACGAATAGGGGTTCCCCCACAACCGTGCTCGTCGCTAGCAGACGTATCAGCGAAGGAACGTACCTACGCGGCCCAACCTACGTGGGCGTGAGCGCATTCGTTTATTCGTGTTCTATTCGTGGACGGCAGGGCAAAAATGCGGTGACAGGTCTGGCACGGGGGGAATACCTCTGCTACCACACGGCCGCTTACTTACGTGCGCGGCTCTGATAAAACACAATGACGGACGCTTACTTACGTGCGCGGCTCTGATGATGCACAATGGCTTTGCAAAGCGATATACTAGAGGTTCGAGACCGTGAGACTTCCGAAGTCTTGGAGACTTCTGAAGTCTGCGACGATTCAGCGCCTCAGCACCCTCAGCGCATCAGCGGTTCAAACCACCCCTCAGCGCCTCAGCACCCTCAGCGCCTCAGCGGTTCAAACCCCACACGCCTGCCGTCCACGAATGGGGGCAACGAATAAACGAATAGGGGTTCCCCCACAACCGTGCTCGTCGCTAGCAGACGTATCAGCGAAGGAACGTACCTACGCGGCCCAACCTACGTGGGCGTGAGCGCATTCGTTTATTCGTGTTCTATTCGTGGACGGCAGGGCAAAAATGCGGTGACAGGTCTGGCACGGGGGGAATACCTCTGCTACCACACGGCCGCTTACTTACGTGCGCGGCTCTGATAAAACACAATGACGGACGCTTACTTACGTGCGCGGCTCTGATGATGCACGATAACGTTTGGTGCGACGCACCCGTAACACCGCATGGTGTAAGACAGGAACTCTATTCTATCCCTTTGCAAAGCCATAGAGGATGCCACGCACGTTTGGGAGTGCGTGGCACCGAGGCTATCCTTTGCAGGTTTCCGACCTGTCACCTACACCTATCACTTGTCACCTACATATGCTATAATAGAGCTATAGCAAACCTGAAACCTAAAACCTGAAACCTAAAACCTGAAACCTGAAACCTGAAACCTGAAACCTGAAAGGAGCAAGAATATGACACAAACTGAAACATGTATTGCCATTCCTACCACACAAGACTATATCGTGGTACCCGAAACAGGGGAAATCATCCTGCCCCCCCGCAACGATGTGCCAGAAGAAGACCTGCCGCCGTCCGACGACATCTTCTTCTACGGGTGGCGCGAAGTTGAATTTTGGGTAGATGGAATAGAGGTAGGGGCCCGTATGCCGTTGACACTTGAGGATGTGCTGCATCCACAATTGGAGGATAGAGTGAGCCAGAGCAAAAAACATTTTGAGCTATGTGATGACTTATACAATGGTATGAAAGCGCATATTGGGCATGAGCAAGGCACCGTGGTCTTGCACGATATGCTGATCAATTGGGGGGTAAAACATATCAAAAGCCATGCGCCCGACCTTGCCGTGATACGCGGCGTGCGAGTCTTTTTTGAGGGGGGTATTTTTCATCTGAAGCGGTCGAAGGGGCATGTGGTATTGGTGTTAGAGGTGACATCGCCAAGTACACGCCAAGTGGATGTGGAAGGGAAACGCAAACGGAACAAAGTAAAACACTATGCCAAAATAGGGATACCAGTATATATCATCATAGATGCGGTAAAGTGGAAGCTAGGATACCCACCACCAATCATTGTTTTGGTGTTGGGAGAGGATGGGAACTACCACGAACTGACACCAGATTCGCGTGGCTGGTTTTGGATAGAGGCGTTGCAGGTGTGGATAGGTCCATATAACGATTGGGTGGCGTGGTACGACAAAAATGAAATCAAGCTCAACACGCCCATGGAGTCGGAGCAGGCCCGCAAGCTAGCAGAAGATAAGGTGCGCCAAGAATCTGAGGCTCGCAAACTTGCTGAAGACAAGGTGCGCGAAGAGTCTGAAGCCCGCAAGCTGGCTGAGGATAAGGTGCGCCAATCCGAGGAGCGTATACGGCAATTGGAGGCGTTGCTGTCGGCGCAAGATGCCGGGTAGCGGTGTTGCGTGTAGGTTTGAATCGCTGAGTCGCTGGATGACGCTGAGTCGCTGAGTTGGTAGCACCGGCATCCTGCCGGGGTCCGGCTAGAAGCCGGTGCTACGAATGCTAGACTCCGGCTAGAAGCCGGTGCTACGAATGCCGGACTTGGCTTACCAGTCGGTGCTACGAATGCCAGACTCCGGCTTACCAGCCGGTGCTACTAAGAAATAGTGCGAAAGGTGTAGGATAGGCTGTGGAGTCTTGCCGACCACGAATAGAACACGAATACACGGGTAGTGGTATAATTCAGACTGATAACTCCGAATTATAGTGATCAATGAATATCC
>CAZVEN010000007.1:0-28063 GCA_964626155.1 uncultured Chloroflexaceae bacterium
GTAACAAGGTAGCCGTACCGGAAGGTGCGGCTGGATCACCTCCTTTCTAGGGATAGATAGAACGGGGTTTTTGAACCCCAGAGAGTCTACATTTCTCTGATATGTTTTGCTGGTGTTAAGGGTTCAGAGCCAGAGCAAATGCTCTGGCTCTGTGTGATTCTCGCTCCATCTTTGCGCGAGTGTATATGGTTACCCAAAGGTTGATGTAGTAGTATGCATAACGCTATGGTGTTCCCTTCTTTGCAGTCCCTAGCATGGACACGTTTTGCATATATGCTTGCAGTGCTGATCTTCGTTTCCGTAACGCTGGCTTTGTGTACCACTATTGTGGCTTTCCCGCGTGGTTGGGTGGTTGATGTTGGCACGCCCGGCGATGTCCGCTATCTCAACGGGTTTTACCAAAAAGAACGCGACGGTACTATCACCTTTCGTTGGAGCAACCCCGATGCGTCTATCTTGCCCTATGGTTCACATGGTGGCTTAGCGCTGTTGCGTTTGCGCTTGCATGGCGATGCACCAACAAGCGAACGTACCTGCTCTGTGCAGATGCTGCGCCAAACACAGCTTCTTGCTCACTATCATGTTAGTGGCGGGTGGCGCACCTACGACATCCTGCTCCCGCCTAGCAACCGCTTTACTCCTACTGGAGAACCACTGCTCCTGCGAGCAACTGCCTGTCAAGCTACATCACACGATGGACGCCCCCTTGGTATACCTGTTGATAGCATCTATATGAGTCATATCACTTCCTTGCATACGCCGTGGTGGGGAGCGTTTCTCCGCGCATGGCTCTTGCTATGGGTGATACTGCTCGGTGCCGCGCTGTTGTGGATTATTAACCGTATTTTGCACCCACACCATGAACGGCTCCAGGCTATGCGTCATGTACTTATTCAGTCGCTAGGAGTGGTCCTGCTCTTTGCATGGTGGGCATGGTATGCTCCCTTCATGCTCTGGTGGGCATGGTCGCTCTCGTTACCGTGGCTTATCGTTGTGACGGTAGCATTGCCAATAGGCATGCTCCTTGTGCATACAGTGCGGAATACAGATGTTGTTTTGACCTTTCGTAAAGATGCGAAGGCGCAAAGACTGAACAGGTTTTTTTTCTATGCACCTGTGTATGGTGTGATAGCCTTTGTGCTGGCGCATGTTCTGTTGCTGTTGCCCCTGCCGGTGAGTGCTCAAGCTTTGCTGTTATGGTTTATTGTGGTGTGGGCAGGGGCGCTTTCTGTCTTAGCGCTCTGTTCAGATGAGCGTGACCCGTTGGTACAAGTCTTTCTCGCACTGTGTGGTGGCATTGTGCTGCCGCCTGTGCTGCTCCTCTTTCTCCAAGCTCTGCCGGGCACCGTGCATGGTTGGTTGCTTCTGCTCATATGCGATGCAATCACTGTGGTGAGTGCGCGTGTTGTGTGGAAACAATACGTGCGTCGTCGTATACAAGAGGGGGACAATGCGCTAGGGGTGCAACGAACGCCGACGCCATGGCCTTTCTTTCTGTTGCTCATCATAGCCGCCTTTTTTCGCTTTGCCTATCTAGGCAGTGCCGAGTTTCAGGGCGATGAGGCGCGTGCTGTCATCATGTCGGCAGCAATGTATCAGGGGCATGATGATGTGCTGCTGCTCCACCGCAAGGGTCCGATGGAGACTCTGCTGCCAGCCGTGCCAATGGTTGTGACGGGCTGTATCACTGAGTTAGGGGCGCGTATTCCTTTTGCTCTTGCCAGTGGTGCTGTGCTGATAGGTGCCTATGTGCTTATGTATCACCTTTCGGGTAGTATGCTTGCTAGCTTGGTAGCATTGGGGATTGTGGCGCTTGATGGTTTTCTGATTGGCTTTTCGCGCATGGTGCAATACCAATATATTGTGCTATTGATGACATTTGGCGGCATTTGGCTATGCTGGCGTTTCTTCCGTGGTGGACCGGTCCGCTACCTTACTCTAGCGGCATGGTTTGCGGCTATAGGTTTGTTGGCACACTACGATGGTATTTTTGGCTTGCCTGTTATGCTCTGTCTCGTTGTTGCTGGCGGCATGCGGCGTCAGTGGACAGTGCGCCAGTGGGGGGCAATGCTCACCTATCCTTTGTTGCTTGGTGGGGGTATGCTGGCCAGTTTCTACGTTCCCTTTGTGCTGCATGAGCATTTTGACCGCACACTGACCTACATTATGACCATGCGTATTGGCGAACGTGGGGGAAATGGTGTCTTGTTTAACAACCTAGAGGGCTATTATCTTCTCATGACGATGTACAATACTATTCCGCAAGTATGGTTACTCGTGGGACTGTTGGTGGTAGCCCTGTTCTTCTGGCTCATTGTCTATACGAGACCGCGATTGCTTGGGGTTGCTATGGCGCTGCTATTTCTTGCCGGGTGTTGGTTTGTTGTTGCAAATCCGCAGGCGTTTCAGGTGAGTGAACGGTTCAATGTGTCCATAGCTATGCTTGGCCTGCCAGTCGCAGTGCTCATTGCCATTTCCGTCGTGCCTGTGCCGTTACGCATCGTGCTTATCTGGTTTAGTGTTCCCTTCATTGCGGAGACATTCCTCATAGCCGACCCGAAAACGCATTTTTATACCATGCATAGTGCGGTTGCCTTCCTTATTGCATGGTTTTTGCACCAAGCAGTTGCGTGGCTGCGCCAGCGTTCCTTGCTGCACTATTTGGCACCATTGATACTGCTGACTAGCGTCGTCGTATGCATTTCTGTGCCCTACACGTACATGCTGTTTGTGCGTCAATATCCCGAATATGCACGTACATTTCCGTCCACACGTCCTACGCTCTACCTTGCGGATTATGGCGATGATTTGCCACGCGGTGGATTTTTTGGCTTTCCCCATCGTGATGGGTGGAAGGTTATCGGGGAACTCTATCGCCGGGGTATCCTCGATGGTCCGTACTTCAGCAATCAAAAATCGCTCGTCACTATATGGTACGTCCGTGACCAGGTGCGTGGTAGTCACGATGCGTTCTATTACTTTGCGGCGCTTGGTGAGGATTATCTTTTTCCACCAGAGGGATATGTCATGTATGGGTCAGTCTTTATTGAGGGTAATCGGGTGATGGATATATATACCCGTGAAGCGATTACGGAGGAGCAGCAGGTTTTTCATGCAGAAGACTACGCAGTGAGCTTTGATAGACGCGAGGTTGTCTTTCCCATTCAGTGGGAGTTGCTGGAGCCTGCTGCGCGGCAGAGGTGATATGGTACAATACTGATTACTCTTGTCAGTATGGGAAAGGAACATGACCTATGGACGATGTGAAATTATTTAGCCAATATCATTATAACCGGCAACTCTTCTCCGACTACTACCTCAACATCGTGCTGCCCCGACGTGCCGATTGGCAAAACCTAGCCAATGCCCCGAAAGTACGGGAATTGATGGAATACATAACATCCATATGGCATGCCTATACCCCAAGCGACAATGAAGCCCAAACTGAACACGAGTTTATACGCCCCATTCTTGAAGCGCTCGGCCACACCTTTGAAGTGCAACCCTCGTTGCAGACTCCCGATGGCACCAAGCGCCCAGATTATATCCTCTACCGCGACCAAGATGTACTGGTAGCCAATAAAGGCAAAACCCTCACCGAAGAGGTGCTGCAACACACTGCTTGTGCCGTAGCGGATGCGAAATATTGGGACCGTCCCCTTGACAACAAACTAACAGGGCAAACGGGCGACCCATTCAACAATAAAAACCCATCGTATCAGATAGACTTTTATATGCGCCACAGTGGGCTTGAATGGGGTATCCTTACTAATGGGCGGAAATGGCGGCTCTATCATGCTGAAACATCCAAAAAACTCGATTGCTTCTATGAAGTTGATCTGCAAGAAATGCTGAAAACGGTAGACCCACGGGCGTTTCTCTACTTCTACGCCTTCTTCCACCGCTCGGCGTTTGATGACCACCCGCTCGGTGTGGCGCACATACGTCAAGCAAGCCAAGACTCGGCACAGGGCATTAGCGACAGTATCAAGGATCAAGTCTACCTAGCGCTACGCCACCTTGCACAAGGTATTCTCGATTGTGAAGAGGAAAAAAAGAAACTGGCTGCGCAAAGACAAGAAGAGTTAAAGAATCCTGTACACCACTTGATAGCAAGATGGCGTGGGCGCTCTCTGAAGGAACCTGATAATGATACCTATGTTCCACCAACACTCAAGCAGGTGTATGACCATGCGCTCATTGTACTCTATCGCCTACTCTTCATTCTCTATGCCGAGGCACGTGACTTGTTGCCGTTGCGGACCAATCGAACATACCGCGAATGGTATAGCCTCTATGCGATTGCACATGATGTTGCCTATAATATTACCAAGGAGCGGGAACCTCTTCCTATGACTGCTATTCTCTGGACACGGTTGCATACATTGTTTCATTTTATAAACCACGGGTGTTCACGTATCAAGGTAGCCACCTTCAATGGAGGGCTATTTGACCCACGCTATTACCCTTTCCTAGAGGAGCGTTGCATTGGCGATGCGCGGTTACAAGATGCGATTGATTTACTGGCACGGGTTAATGGTGAGTTTGTAGATTACCGCGATTTGGCGGAGCAGCATCTTGGCACTATCTATGAAGGCTTACTGGAATATCATTTGCGGACGATTGACCGCGAAGGCTACTGGACCATTGACCTCTTCAATGAAAAAGGTGAGCGCAAAGCAAGCGGCAGTTACTATACACCCGGTTATGTGGTTGATTATATTGTGGAGCAAACACTCAACCCCGTGTTGCAAGCGGCCATAGCCGATGCACCCGACAATGAGGCAAAAATACGTGCTATCTTGAATATAAAGGTGCTTGACCCAAGCATGGGTAGTGGGCACTTTCTCGTTGCTGCCACAGAATATATTGCCCGTTTTTTGGTAGATTTAGATGTGAGTGGAACGAATGGCAAAGGGGAAACCGACCTTGCCTATTGGAAACGGCGTGTGACACAAGCATGCATCTATGGCGTTGATGTAAATCCCCTCGCGGTAGACCTTGCGAAGCTCTCACTTTGGCTTTCCACGGTGGAGAAAGACAAACCGCTTTCGTTCCTAGAGCATCACTTGCGGTGTGGTAATACGCTTGTTGGGGCATGGCTCGACCATTTGCGCCTAGCAGAAGGTGTGATAGATACGACAGAGCAACCTACTGAAGCTACAACAGAAGAGCAAGCATACCTACCAACAGATGCCACCGGGCAATTTTCCATGGTTGAAGATGAGGGACTCCGCAGTAGCCTGAGCACAGCGGTTGACCTGATGTGGCTTATTCAAAAGCAACCTAGCAACACGCTAAAAGATGTGCGCGAGCAGGAACGGCTACACGCGGAAATGCTTGAACAACTCACCTATGTCTACCGCATCTTGGGGGATATAACAACGGCGACCTACTTTGGAGTGGCGTTTACCCCACAGCACTGGCCTGACCTGTATGCATATGCCACTATGGGCGATATGGAACCATTGTTAGAGCCACTCATTCAGCAAACCCGTGACCTTGTTGCAACGTACCATTTCTTTCATTGGGAACTCCAGTTTCCAGAACTATTCTTCGACACACAAGGTCAACCCCTTGGAGCACATGCCGGCTTCGATGTTGTCATTGGCAACCCACCCTATGTGCGTGCTAAAGAAATTATTGCATTCAAGCAGTTCCTAGCCGAAAACTATTACAATATCTACCATGGTGAAGCCGACATCTATGTATACTTCTACCGTCAAGGGGTACGTTTGTTGCGCCAAGGCGGACGTCTTTCCTACATCGTCACGAATAAATGGCTGCGCTCTGGCTATGGCGAGCCGTTGCGCGGCTACTTTGCTGCCAATACTATGGTTGAGCGCATTGTAGACTTTGGGCATGCTCCCATTTTCCCTGAAGCTGATGTGTTCCCTTGTATTATGGTACTGAAAAAGCCCGCACATCCAGATATAGCTATTCCTGATGACCAGCATGTGTACATCACCACATTTCCCCGCAACATGCTTGACAAAACAACCATTGGCGACTATGTACAAAACCATTCCCACACCATACCTCAGAAGCGTTTGAGCAAAGCACCATGGAGCCTTGAACCAACTGATGTACACGACCTAGTGATAAAAATACAGGCACAAGGCATACCACTGAAGGATTTTGCCGGCGTAAAGCCAAATTGGGGAATTATGACGGGTTTGAATGCGGCTTTTCTCATTGATACTCCCACTAAGGAGCGTCTTGTGCAAGAAGACCCTCGGTGTGCCGACATCATCAAGCCATACCTACGAGGGCGTGACATCAAACGATGGGTACCAGAGTGGGCCGGTTTGTGGATGATTGTGTTGAAGTCGAGTGAAAATCATTCTTGGCCTTGGAGTGGTGATATAAAAACAGCCGAGCATACATTTGCCACAACCTATCCTTCCCTTTATCATCACTTGAAACCATTTGAGGATAGATTACGCAAGCGATATGACAAGGGGCATTTTTGGTGGGAATTACGTTCGTGTGCCTACTATGATGCATTTGAAAAACCCAAGATTATCACCCAAGACCTCGCTACATATTCACGGTTCTGTTTTGATGATACGGGTCTCTACACATCAAACACATGCTACATCTGGTCTACCCAAGATAAATATATTCTAGCATGCTTTTGTTCGCCATTAATGTGGTGGTTTGCCCATCGTACATTGCAGCATGCTATAAACGATACTCTTCGCATGTTCACAGAACAAGTAGAGAAACTCCCCATTGCTCAACCCACTGACGCTATTCGTGCTGAGGTAGAGTCTACGGTTGAACGGCTTATCGCCATCACGAAGGAGCAACGGGAATACTGTGATACGATGCTTGATTGGCTACGTACTGAGTTCGACATTGAGAAACCGGGGCAAAAGCTGGAAGATTTTGCTACCCTGAGCAGCGATGAGTTTGTTGCTGAGGTGCGTAGACGTCGCCGCAAGGGAGCCGACAAGCTCAAGCCCGCAGCACTCAAGACGTTGCGCGAAGGGTACGACGACCAAGCGATACCGCTCCAACACTTGCAAGCAGATATGCAACAGCTCGAATGTCGCATCTCCGACCTTGTCAATGCTGCCTATGGCTTGACACCGGCTGAGGTAGACTTGCTTTGGCGCACTGCCCCGCCGCGCATGCCGATGGATTGCCGGGATGGGGACAGGAGATAGTGCAACCCAAAGTGATGTGTAAAGATTGTAGTATCTCTCCCAACAACACTTTTCGTGTATAATGTCCACAGACATGTCACCGTGATGGTATGATAGGATAGTTCTTATGATAAAACGCTACTTTAACATTTCCGGTCCGTGCCTGCCCGAAAAACACTTTATGATACCGGCCCTAGCCTTTCATGGACCGGTATTTGTCATTTCCACACATCACACACTATTCTTTGCCCATTCTCTCGTTTAAACCCTGGCGCTCTTGACGTCTTGGCAGTTCAATACCTACCTTATGTGGCAACATAGGTTGGGGTGTGCGAGGAAGATAATTAGACATGCTATGCTGCCGATAGGGGGTATTCCTTGTGCTTAATCGCAGTGATAATCTCATCTAGTGTTACATCCTCAAACAATTCTTCACGTTCTACAGTATAGTTACCATATCCAATAGTAAATTGGTTTATAAAGCGTACTGTATTGACAATACCTATAGCTTGACACAATACCTGTATCGCGTCTTGTGTTACCTCGGCCATAGGTTTCATACCCACAATGGCTGTGTTCATTTCTCTATCTCTCCTATCAATTCTAATGGTGAAACCACCATAACCCGCAAATCTTTTAGACTTCTAGCGCGACGCAACAATTTGTCATCACAGGTACAAAAATAATCTGCTTGGGCAATTTCGGCTGAAGCCAAATGGAGCGCATCTAATGGTTTGAATTTTAGAACATGTAATTCTCTAGCACGTCTTTCTATGGTTTCATGTAAAACCACCCACTGTCCAGACTTACTCAACATTTCTAATGATCAGCTTTCACTCAATGTGACCCAATCGTCATAGCACACCTGCAAACGCTGCTCTATGTCGGCATATTCAAGGCCTAGCTTGGCAATGCGTGCGACATCCTGCGCTACACTTGCATGCTCTAAGTCTACTTTTGTTTGCTGCAACGACTGCTCAAGCTGTTCTATCTCTGCCTCGATCTCACGCAGACGCTTTTGCTGCTGCCGTTGCTGCCGGGTAAGCTGGTCCTGCTCCGAGGAACCACGTTTTTTATTACCAGATTCGGCTTGCGGGTTTTTATCTTGTTCTTGCTGCCGGGCACGTTGCTCTTGATAGTCGCTATAGTTACCCAAGAACGGCGTGATTTGACCATCATGCACAACCCACAGCTTGTCGGCCAATGCATCAATAAATGAACGGTCATGCGAGACAAATAAAATGCTGCCTGTGTAGCTGACAAGCACATTTTCAAGCGCTTCACGTGCGCCAATATCAAGGTGATTGGTTGGCTCATCCATTATCAGCATACTATTTGTTAAGAGCGTTAGTTGTGCAAGCGCAACACGGTTACGCTCACCACCACTGAGGTCACGCACGCGCTTGTAGACATCATCACCATGAAAAAGAAATTGCCCGAGGAGATTGCGTGCGGATGCTTCGCCTATACTTGCGCTCACCCGCCCTATCTCATCTATAACGGTCGCATCCATATGCAAGCCATCGTGCCCCTGAGCATAGTAGCCGGGGATGACATTGTGTCCAAAGTAGAATGTACCGCTGATAGGGTGAATCTCTCCAACGAGTGTGCGTAGAAGCGTTGTTTTGCCGCTGCCGTTGGGTCCGATGATGGCAATACGCTCTCCTCGGTGCATGTCGAGTGCCTGAACATGCAACAGTGTTTTGGTGTCTTTCTGGTTTCTATCTGTATAACCTACGGTCATATTATCTAACGTTAGGACACGTTCGCCACTACGTACAGTTGTATCAAAGGCAATATGTAGGCGCTTTTCTGTTGTGGGGCGGTCAATTAATTCCTGTTCTTTTAGGCGGTTGAGGCGCTTTTCGCGGCCTTTTGCTTCACCGCTGCGCTGGCCGGCTTTATAGCGACGGATAAAAGCTTCGGTACGAGCGATATGTTCTTGTTGGGCAGTATATTCTTTCATTTGGCGTTCCAGACGTTCGGCACGCAAGGCAAGATAGCGATTGTATCCGGCCGGGTAGTCTTCTAAACGCCCAAGGGTTAGCTCTAAGGTGCGCTGAGTGACGTTTTGTAAGAAGAAACGGTCATGCGAAATGACGATCAGGGTACCATGCCAATTCTTCAAAAAATGTTCGAGCCACTCCATAGCTTCCAAATCCAAGTGATTGGTCGGCTCATCGAGGAGCAACAAGTCGGGGTCTGAAAGGAGTGCAAAGGCCAAGGCGGCCCGTGTCTTTTGCCCACCACTAAAATGGGCAAGCTGTTGCTGGTCATAGTCGGATGAAAACCCAAGCCCACGCAAAGTACGTTCAATGCGCTGATCAATATGATACCCACCTGCTAACTCAAAGCGTGTGGAGATGTCGCCGTAGCGTTCCATGACAGTAGCCCAATCTGGGGCTTGCGTGTCTGCAAGTTGCTGCTCAAGTGCTTGCATTTCGGCTTGCATGCTATGTACATGTTCAAAAGCCCTTTCCATTTCTTGCCAAAGTGTGCGCTGGCTATCGAAACGTACTTCTTGGGCTAGGTATGCCACCCGGGTTTTTTTGCCGATTCCCATATCGCCGCTATCGGACACGATACGGCCAGCGACCATTTTCAGGAGTGTACTCTTACCGGTACCATTGGTACCTACGAGAGCAACTTTTTCGCCGCGCTCAACTTGAAACGTCACATCACTAAAAATCAAGTCAGCGCCATAATATTTACTCACGTTATTGACTGTGAGCAGAGCCATAAGCTTGAACCATTTTATCTATGAAATAGATACAACACCACCAGCAACCAAACAGTGGTGGATAAAGGATACACGTTCATAGGTAAGCATACCGTATAGTCAACTACTTTTCAAGGGTTGAATACAGGGATAAAAGACTCACTGTGCCACAATCGGGCATACCGAGAGAAAAAAGATGGTTAAAATATCTTTACATGTATAAATTGCCTCGGTTGTTTTTTGCTATTGTAATGGCATATAAACGCATCGGCTCGATGCTACTACCCCCAAAAGGAGTGGCAAAATCGGGGGTATGTTGTACCACATACGCTTGTTGTATGGTATACTATGGCAGCGATTGGAAATTGTGTCAGGATACGGAGAGAAACCTGCACGAAAATTGCCACAAAGTATCGTTTTTTCAAGCGAACGATTAGTTCTCTCACTTGACCGCTCATGCCTAGAGGCAAGTTGATATCTCTCGGATGATGCGGATGATGGTTTCAATACGTACACGAATAGGGTGTCTACAACTACAACAAATGAATGAGTGAAGGACAATCCGATGGAGAGATCCATAGAGGTTCCCGCCGTATGGGATAGCATTGCGCGTCTGATAGATTTTGTAGACGAAATGGTGGGAGTTCTGGCACTTTCAGAAGATCAGGACTACGTCATGCGGCTAGTCATTGAAGAAGTAGCTACCAATGTTATCAAGTATGGCTATGACGAAGACGCGCCGGGAGTTATTAATCTCTCCTGTGCTCAAAAAGAAGATGGCTTGCACGTGTATATACGCGACCGGGGGCGTCCCTTCGATCCACGGGAGTGTCCTTTGCCCGACTTGAGCGACGATGTACAAGCACGTACAATTGGCGGGCTAGGGCTTTTTCTGGTGCTTGAATTTTCCGACTATCTATCCTATCACCACGACGCTTCCACAGGATGGAATGAGCTCCTTGTTGTCAAGGGCTGATACATGAGTACAATGTTTGAGCGTCTGCGAAAAATACCACTCTTTGACGGGTTTTCAGATGGCGACCTGCAATACATGGCCGAAAACGTAGAAGAACGGACATTGGCTGAAGGTGAAACGCTATTTCAGCAAGGTGACGAAGGACTAGACACATTTGTTATTCTTGATGGTGCGCTGGAAGTGCTCACGTATGCCGATGGAGTAGAAATACAACTGGAAGTGCGCCTGAGCGGTGAGATTATTGGTGAAATGGCACCTATAGACAATAGTCCCCGTTCAGCAACCGTGCGTGCAGTGCGCGAAAGTATTATAGCTGTGCTCAATGTCCAGAGTTTCTACACGTTGCTACTTAGTGATGCGGTGTTGGCTGTTGAAATGTTAAAACGTGGAACAGCACGCCTACGCAGTACAAGCCAGCAAATGATTGCCGGCCTTGAACTCAAAAATGCCGAGCTGCAACAAGCGTATGAAGACTTGAAAGCAGCTCAGGCCGAATTGATACACTTTAACCGTATCCAAGAAGAATTAGCGGTAGCACGACGTATTCAAAAGTTCTTCCTGCCCAGTTCTATCCCACAACCAGAAGGGTGGCAGGTCGCAGCGTTTAATCGTGGTGCGCAAGCAATTGGTGGCGACTTCTTCGATTGTATAGACCTCCCAGGCGGGCGTTTGGGGCTTGTCGTAGCCGATGCCTGCGGCAAAGGCGTTCCTGCTGCCCTGTTTGTAGCCTTAACACGTAGTCTCCTGCGTGCTTCTTCGCAGGCTCCATGGGCCTTTAACGAAGGAGGAGATTGGGTCGGACTTGATTCGATAGCGTCCAATGCATTGTGGTTTACCAATGACTATACCGCCCGTGAGCATGGCGAAAGCAACATGTTTGTAACTATGTTCTATGCCCTGCTCGATCCGGCTACTGCAACCTTCTATTACGTCAATGCAGGACACAACCCACCATTACACCTTAGCCCCGATGGTTCCAACATCCGTGAATTAGAAGGCACAACCTTGCCTGTGGGTATCATTGAACAGCAATCATACGAGGCGACCGAAATGTCTTTGGAGGTAGGCGAAGTATTGGTATGTTTTAGTGACGGTGTAACCGAAGCAATGAACTCAGACGGAGAACCATATGGCGATGACCGGTTCGTAGAGGTATTGCGTACCCTTGTGCATGCTGATGCCTCGGACATGATATCATCCATTGTGCAATCAATTGATGACTATGCAGGAAGTGCTCCCCAAGCCGACGATATTACCCTGCTGGTTGTAAAGCGTTTAGTCTAAATTCTTGTGGCTTACAAAAACGTGCTATAATAGCGCGTATGCATTGAATATTCATATTGATTAGGAAAGGGGTCCAAAGCGTGAATGTAGAGCAAGTTGGCGATATTTTGGTGATAAAATTACCCAGTCGCCTTGATGCAGTTGGTGTTGCAGCAATTGAGAACAAACTCGCGGAAGTGACAAAAAATCATAAAGGCAAAGCATTAGCCGATATGAGTGGCGTTGATTTTGTTGCCAGCCTCGCGTTGCGTATGCTGCTCTCAAACCTCAAGGCTGTTCAATCGTTAGGTGGTGATCTGCGCCTATGCGGTTTGCAGCCGCAGATAGCTGATATCTTCCGCAAAAGTCGCTTTGATACGCTCTTCAAGATCTATAACAGTTGCGATGAAGCATTAACCGATTACCAGGCCGAATAACACTATCTGGTAATCTCTCTATTCAAGCCAATGCTTTCTTGGAGCGGTTCAACCAAAGACCTAAAGGGGCTATGTGGACCCTTTGGGTCGTTCCCTTGCATAGCAAAACCCGAAGGGTTTACACAACCCTTCGGGGAGTTGTTCCGTATATTCCTTCTATCGTACATGCCTTCTACTTTGTATTATTGCCTGCGCTCTCTCGCATATCTATGTTCTGCTATGTTCTCCTTGCACCAACACCCCACACTAACGTGGGATGCATGCTACCTTGTTCATACCTCCCACGTCGTTTATGGCCAATAGCTCTTACAGTAATGGTACAGACTCTATTTGCGATTCTTGTGAAATAAGCCGCTGTGTCACCAAGTGCAATTGCCAGTTTGTCAAGCGTAGGCGCAATGCCAATGTTGATGCAATATTCCAGATCAACCGGTTGCCAAGAATAGGGTCATCATTGCACAACGCAATCAATCGCTCCCGTTCTAGGGTTAGCACGGTTGCTCCTTCAGGGCCTGTCCGCAAACTAGCGCTTCGCCTCCCTCCATCAAGCAAGGCTAGCTCGCCGGTTATTTGCCCTGCCAAGAGCGTAGCGAGCAATTGCGATTCTTCCATCTCAGAAACAATAGTTTGGCTCATTGCCACCGGGTCACTCCAAACTTCTACCAACCCTTCTTGTACGATAAAGAGTTCTGAACCATGTTCTTGGCTTTTGGCCACAATGGTATCTGGCCCATATTTGCGTATATGGCATTGCGATGCCAAACGAGTTCGCTGCGCCAAATTCAAGCCGTTGCCCACATCTGAATGGGCAAAGAATTGTGCTGCAGCACTGACCAGAAAGGAATCTTGAGAAATATCGTTGGGTCTGTCGCTTGTGAGTGGTAGCCCAAGATAGGATGCGATGTAGCGTTTGGTAATCTTAGGTGTTTCAAACTGGGGCCAGTGACCCGCACGGGGAATAATGCGTAAGTCAGCATGCGGGTAATCATCGGCTACCCAGCCGGTATCACGGAGGGGGACGGTATTGTCTTCTGCGCCCCAAAGGACGAGCGATGGTGCTTCTATTTCTTTTAGGCTTTCACGCAAGTCGCCAGCACGCATAGCGAGGAAACACTCTGCTCGCACTCGGCCTTGCCCAGGTCGCCGCGCATCTTCACGCAATTGTTGGTAGTCTTTCTCGGTAATGCCACTCCGTTCGGCAAACGAAGCTGGTTTCATGATACTGTCTGTCAAACTCAACACATGCGGCTCAAGGATGGAGATGATACTGTTGGTTATGGCAAAACGCTCCAGAAAGACAATTGGTGCAACACGCCTGTTAATCCATCCTGAAAGATGACCACTAATCGTTGGGCATACCAATACCATACGCTCGACCAAGACAGGATGATGCAAGGCTATATTGAGGCTGATCATTCCTCCCATAGAATGCCCAACAAGCACAACAGGTTTATCTGTAAGCTGGCGAATAAGCTTGGCCAGTATATCCGCATAGCCTTTGATCGTTGTGCGTGTGGCCATAGGGGGCGATTTCCCATACCCTGGTAGGTCAACCGCAATACATGAGAACCGCCGGCTTAAATCGGGCAGCAACGTCGAAAGAGCATACCAAGAGCTTGACCATCCATGGATCAACAGCGCTATTTGTGCATGTGTCTGTCCAGCGACACGTGCATGAATGCGCTGATTTTCGACCATGTAATTTACCTCGGCATACTCGACAGAGTTCGCCATACCAGGCTCCTTAGTACTGAGTCAAAAAGAGAGACTCAAAAGCCGAGAGTCCTTTTTTATGAAAAGCAACCTTTCCGGACTTGTGGCTTTCTATCTCCAGAACGCAACAATGCGTACCCGTGAACAATACTGTGTTACTATAGTACGACACACCAGCCTTCTTTCAAACATTCTGTATAGGACAGGTGATAGCTGTACCAAACATCAACAAGTGCTCCTTGTAGCCCAAAACAACTCTATTTACTCTATTTCGTAAGCCTCCACTTGGGAAGCATAGTATCTGTTTTCTGCTTACGTTACCATACATGTCTCGCAATCATTGATGCATCGTTCCCCTATTATAACGCTTTATCAGATTTTTGGTTCAACCCATCTGCACAATAGGAGATTGTATGTTTGGACGTGTTCGCAAACGACTGTATGCCAAAGAACGCTCTTATACTATTATAACGCAACAATCTTCATATGGTACAATGTATGAAGAGTAATACAAGCCTTGTATCAAAATAGGGAGATACCGCATGAAAAATCGTATGTTCTACCTTGCAAGCTTTTTTATTGTCATGGTGCTTATTCTCACAGATTGCAACCCACTCACAAAAGCACCAACAGATGATGATGGCTCAGCAGCACCAACCACTCAAGCTAGTGCTACTGAGCCGCCTATGACACAACCTGATACTGCGCAACCCGACAATGCCCCACCTGATTCTTCGGACCCTGCCAATGCCACGCAACCACCCGACAATGCCCCTGATGACACCGATCCACCCGACGCAACTGAGCCACCCGACGCAACACAACCAGACACGACAGATGAAAATACTATCGTGATGGCCCGTGCTACATGGGATACCGGCTGGTTTCAAGCAGAACTCTTTCGGCAACTGCTTGAGCGAATGGGCTATACTGTTCCTACTCCCCAAGACATGGAAGTGGAGGAGTTTTACAATAGCCTTGCGCAAGGCACTGTTGATTTGTGGGTAAACGGTTGGTTTCCCCTGCACAACTCCAACCTTGAATCTGAAGACATGCAAGAAAAGGTGCATGTGATTGGTTCTGAAGTACGTGGGGGTGCTTTGCAAGGGTATCTTGTTGACAAGCAAAGTGCCGATGACCTTGACATTACCAACCTAGAAGATTTTAAGCAACCGGCCATAGCCGACATGTTCGACTGGGATGGTAATGGAAAAGCAGACCTCATCGGGTGCAATGCCGATTGGGGCTGTGCAGCAGTCATTGAGCACCATCTTGATACCTATGAGCTACGCGACACTATCGAGCATAGGCAGGGCGACTACAATGAACTCTTCACCGAGTTGATAGAACGTTTTGAAAATGGTGAGCCGGTGCTCTTCTATACCTGGACGCCAAACTGGACGCTTGGGAAACTCATACCCGGCAAAGATGTGGTGTGGCTAGAGGTGCCCTTTTCAAGCTTGCCAGCAGACCAGAAAGATAAGGAGGAGCTGACCATCATAGAAAATGTATCGGGCTGTGTCGGCAACCCATGCAATATGGGCTTTCCGCCCAATGATATTCGCGTGGCTGCCAATGCGGAATTTCTTGAGGAGCATATCCAGGTGAAGCGCTTGCTGGAGTTGGTTGAAATTCCATTGCTCGATATTGGCATACAAAATTCGAGCATGTTCGATGGGGAGAGTAGCCCAGAGGATATTGCACGCCAGGCGCAAGAATGGATTGCAGACAACCAAGAACAGGTAGATGCGTGGGTAAGTGAAGCTCAGACATATACTGGCGCAAAGATGCTTCAACGGGTGAAAGAACGGGGCAAAGTGCTTTGCGGTGTTGATGGGACGTTGCAAGGCTTTAGCTACCGCGAGTCGGATGGAAGCTATAGCGGGTTCAATGCCGATTTTTGCCGCGTTATCGCTACGGCTGTGTTTGGCACGCCCGATGCTGTTGAGTTTGTGCCTCTCACTGAAAAACGACGCTTTCAGGCTGTGAGTGACAAGAAAGTAGATGTGCTCTTTTACAATACGACGTGGATAGCGATGCGTGATGTTGGTATGGACCCGCCCAATTCTGGTATTCGCCTAGACTTTGGGCCGACCATTTTCCACGATGGGCAACGGTTTATGGTGCATGCTGATAGGGGTATTGCACAAATGGCAGACCTAGAAGGCAAAACCATTTGTACTTTACAAGATTCGGATGCTGCGCAGAATATGAGCGGACAATTGGCAGCACGCAATATAATGGTGCAAACGGCAGCTTTTGAAGATACGGAAACAGTGTATGCAACCTATGACCAAGGGGTGTGTGATGCCGTCACGGGCAATACCTCTGAACTGGTAGCGCGGCGTTTGGCGTTGTCCAATCCCGATGCGCATGTTATTCTGGGCGACCAGATTTCACGCGAGCCGCAGGGGCCGGTTTTTGTCGAAGATGAAAGCGAATGGGCAGACGTGGTAAGTTGGGCTATTCATGCCACTATTTATGCCGAGGAGCTTGATGTTGATTCGACTAATGTAGATTCGTTGCAGACATCGCCCAACCCCGATATACAGTATCTCTTGGGGCAAAAGGGGCGCATTGGTGAGAAGCTAGGGCTAGAGGATGATTTTGCGTTGAACATTATCCGGCAAGTTGGTAGCTATGGCGAAATTTACAACCGCAACCTAGGCCCAGATACGGCGCTCAAGTTGGACCGTGGACCAAACAAGGCGTGGAATAAGGGTGTTGGTGGGGTGCTTAGTTCGCCACCGTTCCGGTAGAAGGTTCTGGTGTTTCATTGGTCCGTTCCCTTCGACAAACTCAGGGAACGGATCAATACAAAAAGAGGCTTTCTCTGTAGTGTTCATAGATGTGTTTAGTGATGGGTTCTTTTGGAGTGAAGCCTACTGTGGACCATACTGTACAAATAGCATCGAAAGATATTCGTTTAGCAACCTGATGCAAATCAATGCGCATGAGATGCTGTTTTGTGTATGGTCTCTTGGCATCAATAAAGACGATAGATTGGAGAAATTGCGTCACAATGGAGTTGTTGAGGATTGAAGCGGTAAAAAGTGCTTCAAGATACGAGTCAAAACCAAGAAAGTAGCAGGTATCATCTAGCATCACGGGACGGTTGTTTATGGGCAAGACGACAGAAAACCAAGGTTTTTTGTGAAATCCAGAAATGGCTACTTTGTATGCTTTGAATGCGTATTCGCCAATGCCAAAAAGGGAAAATGGCGGTTTGCCTTGGTAGATACTCGATTTGCGTCTATCAAAATACTCGCTATGCTTGTGTAAATAAGCCCAAAGTTTGGGGGCTTCATTGGCGAGATGTGCTGTTTCTTGACCAATGTACTGCTGCGGCACAATGACTTTTTTTCTAGCGCGTTCAATCACAAAATGTTTCAAGTCTGAACCTTTGAGTAACCCATAAACGTAATCTTCTTCAACATCTACAATGGCTCCATTTCCATTGGTGTAGAGATTATCGTTCAATTCCATGATTTTGCTACAATCATGTTTCAATCCTTGCCGCCATACGAGTGGAGAAACACCATCTAGGTCGGCATGTGCTTCATACGCTTCTATGCTAGATACAAACTTGTTGTGCGCCCAACCAAAAGACCTTTGTATGTCATAAGGGGTATCAAGATGAGCAACTTGACAGGTATATGTTTTGCTGCGGGTTCCCATTGTTAGCACTAGGAGTGCCGCATCCACTGAAGCACCAAACATTTGGTTAGCATCTATCTCCAAGGCGTGTATGTTGGCTACGTTGTAGATACTCCGTGGCAACAGTTCCACAATATTCTTGATGACAGTTTTTTTGCACAATATTGCGAGTGTGCCTTGCTTCTCTGCAAACAGGTCAAGCATTCGGAGTAGGACACATTCTCCAATGTCAAAGTTACTCTTTCCTGTGAGGGCATCTATGCCATGAAATGCTTTGATATTGCTCTTTGCGGGAAGGTTCTTTCCCTGTAATAAGCCAACTTGAGCGTTTGTGACCCATGGTGGGTTGCCAATAATGAGCACATTGTGGGCATTGCGTATGCTTTGCGAAAAGCGATGCGTAAAGATATTGTCTTGATACAATTCAATATTTGCCTTGGTTTGGCAACCTTGTAAGGCTCTCATCAAAAGGGACATCTTGAGGTGCCACGTATACGCCGCTTGTATTTCGACACCATACACGTGTTGCACGGTTGGGAACAGGGCTAATGCGGCAAGGATAAAGGTCCCTGTGCCATACGTTGGTTCAATAACAACCCTAGGTGATACGCCAGTTTCGATGAGATAGTGACATACCTGCTCGGCGAGGCAAAAAGGAGTTTGAAAATCGCCCCACTCGCGGTTTTCATTGCAACCAAGCGGTGTGGGTGCCATCAGCATGCTACAAAGTGTCTCGTATTCATCGGCGTCACGAAAAAATTGCTGGATGCCGGTTAATGTATACAAGTCTTCGTTCGCTTGGGCAGTAGTTCGGTATGATTTCATCAGGTTGAGTACACGAGTCTGGTTTACTTCGCAAGGGTGCATTAAAATGGTGTTTTTAATTTGAAGTGTATCTGCGATCATATAATTTTCGTTATTCCTGAAACACTGTCTTGCATATTGACACAATACGACTGTACTGGAGTCGCCACTGGAGCGCGTTGGAGATAGTCAGGTATCCAATTTCAGGGGGAGCTTGCATAATGTCGTCTGCAAGGGCATTATATACAATATCGTCGCCAGGCAGATGACGATCTGAGAGGAATGCTATAATATCATCGCGGTTTCCATCACGATTGACGATTTCCAGTAAACCACGTGTTGTCTGATAGTCTGCGGTACGATTCTTCTCGATGAACGAACAACTTGCAAAACGTAATAAAGCTTTCTTTTCCTGTTGAATGTCAATTTTCTCGTAGACAAACAGGAGTAAGTTATAGCCAAGACCGTATACTTTTTGCCGTGCCGAACGGAAGGGACAAGATGATTGAGGCTGTCGGATGGATGTTACCTTTATATCGGTTTCAACAGATGGGAGATCAAGACCTAGAGCCGAGCTACCAACTTGCACTTCGTAGGTTGCCATAATTATCCCTTGAAAACGGTGTTCAATGAATGTTCCAACGGCTTTACCATCAGTCACACCATACAATTCGGAATAGGTATGGTCTTCTAAACAGAAAGCATGAGCTGCGACTAGCAAGTTTGATTGTGTGAGTACCTGTTTCATAATCTAGGAGTACGCGCATACACAAAATCTCATAAGAACGAACCGTTGTGGGTCCATGCCAGATTGTTGGGTATCATTATACACCATTCCCCAAATCTCTTTATCGTATTGAATATGGTACAATACCAGTAGATCGTACCAAGTGAGAAGTGATATAACGATGCGTGATAGAGTAAGGAGCGCATACCTATGAAAAAACATGTATGGATTATAACCAGCTTCGTCGTGGCGACTATGCTTGTTATTGTCGCGTGCAGCAGAATAATACCAAGTACTGCTGCCCAAGCCACGGCTACACCTGATAGTGCAGTTGTTATTGATACAGCTACGCCAACGTTGGAGGCTACCAGTTTTGCAGACTCGCCCGAGGCTACGGCCATGGTTGGCACGCTCACATCATTGCATGCAACATTGACAGCCGTATCCGACCCCGAAACCACTGAGGCAACGGTTGAACCTGATACGACTACCGAGCCAACAATCGAGCCAGATGAAACAATAACCCCAGATGCTGAACCAACCGAAGACTCTAGCTCAAATGGAACGGCTGTCGCACAGGCACCAACACAACCTGCCCAGACAAGCGATAGTGGCACAACCATCACCATGTCGCGTGCTACCTGGGATACAGGGTGGTTTCAAGCCGAACTCTTCAAGCAACTCCTCAACCAAATGGGCTATACCGTACAATTGGTAGACCCCATGGATGCTGCCGACTTCTACGGTGCAGCAGCACGCCGCGAAGTAGATATGTGGCCCAATGGTTGGTTTCCTCTCCACAATACCTACATGCGAGATGCAGAGGTACAAGGCCGGGTGACGCTGGTCGGTTCCGAAGTGCGCGGTGGAGCACTGCAAGGCTATCTGATAGATAAGAAAACAGCCGATGACCTTGGCATTGTCAACCTCGAAGATTTCAAGCGTCCTGAAGTAGCTGCCGAGTTTGATAGGGATGGGAATGGCAAGGCCGACCTGATAGGCTGTCCATCTGGTTGGGGGTGCCATGCAGTTATTGAACATCACATGGAAGCCTATGAATTAGGTGACACCGTAGAGCATATACAGGGCGAATACGATGACCTCATGGCAGAGACTATTACTCGCTTTGAGGATGGTGGAGCAGTCCTATTTTATACGTGGACGCCTAATTGGACGCTTGGGAAACTCATACCCGGCAAAGATGTCGTGTGGATAGAAGTGCCTTTTGCGAGTTTGCCAGAAGAACAGAAAGATAAGGAAGAACTCACAACCGTTGAAAATGTCTCCGGGTGCGTAGCCAACCCATGCAATATGGGCTTTCCGCCCAACGACATCCGCGTTGCCGCCAACACCGACTTTCTCAAAAACAACACCCAAGTCAAACGTCTGCTCGAATTGGTAGAGATACCACTCAATGATATAGCAATCCAAAACTCTAGCATGTTTGACGGCGAAAACACCGCTGAAGATGTACAACGTCATGTCGAGGAGTGGATTGCGCAAAATCAAGAACAGGTAGATGCATGGGTGCAACAGGCACAAACCTTCACTGGTGGCAGCATATTGCAACGAGTGCGCGACCGTGGCAATGTGTTATGTGGCATTGATGGCAAACTGCAAGGCTTTAGCTACCGCGACACGAATGGGAGCTATAGCGGCTTCAATGCCGACTTTTGCCGCGTGATAGCCACTGCCATCTTTGGCGATCCGGAAACAGTCGAGTTTGTTCCATTGGATATGCAAAAACGTTTTGCTGCATTGAGCGACCAGAAAATAGATGTGCTTTTTCACAACACAACATGGGTAGCTGTGCGTGATGTGGGTATGGACCCGCCCAACTCTGGCATTCGGCTCGACTTTGGACCGACTATCTTCCACGATGGGCAACGGTTTATGGTACCCAAGGGGCTAACAGCCCGCAAATCGGGGGAAGAGGTGACACAAATCGCTCAACTTTCCGATATGTCTATCTGTGTGCTCAAAGATACCCCAACCGAACAAAACTTGATAGACCAGTTTGAAGCACTCAGCATTGAGGTGAAAGTAGCCCCATTTGAAGATGTAGAAACGGTGTATGATATGTACGAACGTGGTGTTTGCGATGCCGTCACAGAAGATACATCTGAATTGGTGGCACACCGGTTAAACTTGCAAGATCCGGATAATCACATTATTCTTGGGGAACAAATTTCCAGAGCGCCTAAAGGCCCTGTGTTTATTGAAGATGATAGTGAGTGGGCCGATGTTGTGAGTTGGGCAATTTATGCTACTATCTATGCTGAGGAGTTAGACGTTGATTCAACCAATGTGCAATCATTACAAGAAACAAACAATCCCGATATTCAACTCCTACTTGGGCAAAAAGGCTCCATTGGCGAAAAGCTAGGCCTCACCAACGATTTTGCACGCAATATCATTGAAGGGGTAGGCAATTACGCCGAAATCTACAACCGCAATCTAGGGCCAGATACGGCATTGAACCTAGAGCGTGGGCCCAACAAGGCGTGGAATAAAGGGCAGGGTGGTGTGTTGAGTTCACCCCCATTCCGGTAACGCAGGGTATAATACAAGAACCATGTTCATTGTATATGTCTACTTGGAGCAGGCTATAAAAGGTGACAACCTATGACATTGGCTCCCAATACACTCGTACACAATCGCTACCGTGTTGACCGTCTCATTGGTCAAGGCGGTATGGGTGCAGTCTATAAAGCAACTGATGAGCGGCTTGGCCATATCGTGGCGTTGAAGCAAATGCTGGTGAGTGACCCGGCTATGAGCAAAGCCTTTGAGCGCGAGGCAAAAATCTTGGCGGGCTTGCGCCATGCCGGGTTGCCCAAAGTAACCGATTATTTCACCTACAACAACGAAAAATTCCTCGTCATGGAATTTATCGAAGGCAAAGACTTGGGTGAAATGCTAGAGCAACGTGGTACTCCTTTCCCTGTGGATGAGGTGATAGGGTGGGCCAAACAAGTGCTCCAAACAGTAGAGTACTTGCATCGTCAAAACCCACCGGTTATCCATCGAGACATCAAACCCCAAAACATCAAACAAACGACAGATGGGCAAATCGTCTTGTTGGACTTTGGCTTAGCCAAAAATAGTGTAGGGCAACAACCCGGTGCCAAGCAACCAGTCAGTATCATTGGCTATACTGCGGAATATGCGCCGCTTGAGCAGATACAAGGTGGAACTATCGGCCCACAAAGTGACTTGTATGCACTTGCCGCTACACTCTACCAACTCCTTACCAAGACGCCACCGCCAGGCTCCCTGCAACGGGCCGGTTCTGTTATGAACAACATACCGGACCCGTTGCGGCCGGCCCACGAAATCAACCCATTGATACCCACTGCGATAAGCGCCGTCTTGGAGCAAGCCCTATCGCTCCAAATTGATAAGCGGTTTGCTACGGCCACCGATATGTTGGCGGCATTCATAGCAATCTATCAAGCGAGCACAGGGCGTATGCATACGTCGCAGCTCCAACCAAATGAGGATTACTCCACTATTGTGGTGCAACCCCAACAGAGTCCCACAGCAACAGGGTCTTTGCCGGCTGGTATGCCAACCCAAAATCTCCCACAATCTGCTGCGCCCCAGCAACCAACCTCGCAACCCGCTCAACCACAGCAACCACAACCACCATCACAAACAACGCAACCACATCCGTCTCCCCAATCTGCACCACAGCAGAAAGCCAAGGGACCACCGATTGTTGTTATTGCTGTGGTACTTGTTCTTGTACTCGCATTGGTTGGTGGGGGGGCGTGGTTTATCATGGCAGGAAATGGGGATGATTCCGGTGGGGTTGCCATAAGTGCCACATCTACCCGACAACAGGCTACTGATATGCCTGCAACAGCGGCACCATCGCAACCCACAAGTACCCCCAATCGAACAGAAGATACTGCTCTGCAACGTGCTACCATTGATAGCTCAAATGCTGCACAAGTATCTGAGATTTCTGTGTGGGATGAGCAAACAAGTGGGGCTAATTGTGTTGCCTTTTCTTCTAGTGGAGAAATACTAGCGGCTGGTCGAGACGATAAAGTTGTGCAAGTATGGGAAGTGAGCAGTGAGATAGTGCTCTCTTCGTTTGAGGTGCGAAGTTCTGTCAATAGCATTGCTTTTGCTCCCAATGGCGAGTCGTTGGCTATAGCCGCTGGCGCTAAGGTGAATATCTACGATGCACTTGATGGTACGTTGCAGCAAGAGCTTGCGGGGCAAAAGGGCACAGCATATAGCGTTGCGTTTTCTTCAGATGGGCAGTTTGTCGCTGCGGGTTCACAAGATACTGCGGTACGTATTTGGCAAGTGGATGATGGGTCGTTGCTGCAAACGCTTGAAGGACACAGCGATATGGTATGGAGCGTCGCATTTGCGCCAACCTTTTCTGATAGAGTTGCTTCTGGTTCGAGCGATATGACAACACGCTTGTGGAATATACCCGATGGCAACCTGACCAATATGCTAGAAGAACATACCGGGGCAATTGCTAGTGTTGCATTTGCACCAGATGGGCAAACCCTCGCGGCCGGTTCATGGGATGGCATCATAACGCTGTGGAATACCAATACTGGCACGTTGCTGCACACATTAGAAGGGCATACCAACTCCGTCTACAGTGTCGCGTTTTCCCCCAATAATCAATTGCTTGTATCAGGGTCCGACGATGCAACTGTGCGGCTCTGGCAAGTAGATACTGGCTCACTCCTACACACGCTTGAAGGGCATGAACGTTCTGTAAATAGTGTTGCATTTTCCCCCGATGGCACCAGCATTGCTTCTGGTTCAGACGATGAAACCGTGCGGTTGTGGGGAATATCAAAGTAAGAGCATATGAGCGTGTACATGTGTCACACGCTCTGTATCATAGATTGAACTATCAGGAAGAACAGAATGGAGAAAAAGTCAATACCACTGTTAGCGCCCGATACACTTATTCATAATCACTATCGTATTGTCAGTATCATTGCACAAGGCGATGGTGGCGCAGTGTATGAGGCTCTTGATGAAAGCCGCACCCAAGTTGTTGCGCTTAAACATGTGGTTCCAACTAATGAACAGCTCAGTCAACTCTTTGAACAGAAGGCGAAAATATTGACAGGGCTGCGTCACCCGACATTGCCTGCCATTGTGGATTATTTTACCAATGAGCAAGGGCATTTTTTGGTGATGGATTTTGTCCCTGGCGAAGACGTGGGCATCATGATGGAGAAAATACGTGCTCCATTTACCACCGAGGTTGTGCTCAAATGGGGCGACCAAATACTCAGCACACTCGAATATCTCCAACGCCAACAACCCCCCATTGTCCATGGAGATATTAAACCGGAGAACCTGAAACTCACACGGAAGGGGCAAATACTGCTGCTCGATTTTGGTTTTTCTGGCAGTGCAACAGCGCAAAATACCCATGATGGCGATGGCAACGGTGCTACCCAACCCTCACCCTACGAGGCCCCAGAAAAGATGCAAGGCAAGCGCGACCCGCGTAGCGACCTCTATGCACTCGCAGCAACGATGTACTATCTATTGAGTGCTTCGTTGCCCGACGATGCCGTTACACGTGCTGCAACAAAACAAAAAGAGGGTATGGACCCGTTGCGTCCCGTACATAAAATCAATCCTCAAATATCTTCGGCTATTAACGCTGTACTCCAGCAAGCCTTAGATTTGGATGTAGATAAGCGTCCTGCTAGTGCTACAGAGATGCGGGCCGATCTGCAAGGCGCACGCAATGTGCCCAAAGCTGAAGACACGGCCCAAAAAGCTACTCGCCCCGTGTATACTGGCAAGCCTGTTGAACCGTCTGCGCCGGCAGCTTCCACGCCACGCACAGGGCCACTTTCGCCCCCACCACAAGCGCAAGCCCAAAGTAATGTGCCGTGGCTCTTCCTTGCTGGTGCTGCTGTGGTCGTTGTGCTCATTGTTGCATGGTTCTTGAGTGGTGGCACCCAAAATACGACGGCGGGCCCAACTGATGTAGCTATACAAGGTACGACCAATGCCAACACCGATGCGAGTACAGATACAGACACAAGCGCGAGTGCCATAGAAGCAGGTGAACCAACAACGTCTGAAACCAACATATCTGCTGCTGAAGACATGATAACATCTACGGAAACGCTTTCCGAGACGGTTCCAACTGCGACCAAAGAACCAGAATCAACGCCTATATCTATCCCCATATCGGAGTTGGCTATCAGTGCAGCAAATGCCAATCAAGTCAAGCAACTAGCCCAGTGGGAAGACCCAGATAGTGTGCCGAGTGTCGCCTTTTCGCCAGATGGCGAGACGATAGCTTCCGGTTCGTGGGATAATAGCGTGAAGTTGTGGCGGGCTAGTGATGGTACATTGTTGCACACGCTTGAAGGGCATAGCGACAATGTGGAGTGTGTCACGTTCTCCCCCGATGGGCAGACGGTGGCTTCGGGCAGTTGGGATGGCACTGTGCGCTTGTGGAAGGTGGACGATGGGACACCGCTCGGCACGTTTGAATGGCATACAAGTACCGTCTATGACTTGGCCTTTTCCCCCGATGGCAAAATGCTCGCTTCTTGTTCAGAAGATAAGACGGTACGCATGTGGCATCTCAGTGGTGGCATGTCGTTGCGTACCCTTGAAGGGCACAAAAATACCGTGTTTGCGGTGGCTTTTTCGCCCGATGGCAAACTGCTAGCGTCTGGTTCAGCAGACCGAACCATAAACCTGTGGAATGTGAGCGATGCCTCATTCGTGCGTTCTTTGAACAATGAGACAGACAAGGTGTATACCTTAGCCTTTTCGCCCGATGGACAGACATTGGCAGCAGGGTCTGGCATGGATGTGCAGTTGTGGCGTGTGAGCGATAGCACGCTCCAGCACACGCTAGAGGGGCATGATATTTGGGTAGGCAACCTAGACTTTTCGCCCGATGGTAAGCTTCTTGTCACTGGCGGTGGAGATTGGACGGCCCGGCTGTGGAAATTAAGCGATGGGTCTCTCCTCAACACCATCGAGGGCTTTGATGAAAGTGTGCTAAGTGTCAACTTTGCTCCTGATGGGCGCACGTTTGTAGCCGGCTCAAAGGATAAGACAATCCGCGTGTGGGGTATTGAGCAGTAAGCTTTTCTCTGCGTGCAAAGACGCACACTATCCACAGCAAAGAATAACAAGACCTTGCTTGTGCTTTGTCTGTTCCCTTTGATACGTTCAGGGAATGGTGCTATGAAAGGAGTTGCCCAATGCCATCGTTTATCGTTTCAGCCAATGACCCGGCCATTGATGCCTATTATGCCCAACTAGAGAAGTATCGCTCCCTTGACGTTGCCAATGAACTGGCCATTCGCCAAGCCTTTGCCACCCTGCTCGAAAACGTGTCCGCCAATGTTGATTGGACGCTCATCTTAGAGCAAACGCTCGACAACCGTGCCCGCCCCGATGGAGTGCTCTTTGATTCCTTGCGCATCCCTCGCGGCTATTGGGAAGCGAAAGATGCTAGTGATGACCTTGAAACAGCCATAGCAGAGAAAAGAACCAAAGACTACCCTCTCTTCAACACCATTTTTGAAAACACGCTCCTAGGTGTGCTCTATCAAGATGGCAAGCGTATTCTCGAAATAGACCTGCGGCAGCGTGAGCAGTTGGCAAAGCTCCTGACGCGCTTTTTCACCTATACTGGCGCAGATATTGAGAAATTCCATAGTGCTGTGCGCGAATTTCAAGAGCGCATCCCACGCTTGGCGCAGGGGTTGATACAACGCATTGAACAGGAATTTGCCCACAACACCGGGTTTGTGCAGGCATTCAACACCTTCCACACCCTCTGCAAACAAGCGTTGCATACCGACATTGCGCGTGATGTGGTAGAAGAAATGCTCGTGCAACATCTGCTCACCGAGCGGCTCTTCCGCACGGTGTTCGACAACCCCGATTTTGTGCGACGCAATGTGATAGCAGCAGAGATTGAGCGTGTCATAGAGGCATTGACCAGTCGGACGTTTAGCCGACGCAGTTTTCTCGGCGACCTCGATACGGTCTATCACACAATTGAAGATAACGCCAAGCGTATAGAGGATTTCAGTGCCAAACAACCGTTTCTGGATGTGGTGTATGAGCGCTTTTTTCACGGATTTTCGGTCAAGCAGGCGGACACACACGGCATTATCTACACGCCACAAGCTATCGTGGACTTTATGTGCGCCAGCGTTGAGGAGTTGTTGCAATGCGAGTTTAACCTCTCACTATCGTCGCCAGCGGTGCAAATCCTCGACCCGTGTGTAGGGACGGGCAACTTTATCATCAACATCCTGAAGCGCATATCGCACCGTGACCTGCAACGCAAGTATGACGAGGAGATATTCTGCAATGAAGTGATGCTCTTGCCCTACTATGTCGCGTCGCTGAATATTGAGCATTGCTACTTTGAAGAGATGCAACGCTACCGCACCTATCCCGGCATCTGTTTGGTAGACACATTGAACCTAGCCGAAAACCAACAACAAACGTTTTTCAATGAAGAGAACAGGCTACGAGTGGAGCGGCAAAAAGCGTCCCCTATCACCGTCATCATCGGCAACCCGCCCTACAATGTGGGGCAGCAAAATGAAAACGACAACAACAAGAACC
>CAZVEN010000007.1:28163-83425 GCA_964626155.1 uncultured Chloroflexaceae bacterium
TGCAACCAGACACAAAAAACAATTGGATAACGGATGGTTTACAAACTGAATTTGAAACCTTTTTGCCACTAGGAACAAAAGAAGCAAAAGCAGCACAATCGGCAATAGTAGAAACGATTTTCAAGACGTATTCTTTAGGTGTTAATACCAATCGTGATGATTGGATGTATGATTTTGATGCAGATAAGCTTGCACAAAAAGCCAATGTGATGATCCAAACCTATAATGCGGAACTAGCACGTTGGATAAAAGCGGGAAGTCCAAGCAATATAGATGATTTTGTCTTAGACGATGTGAGAAAAATTAAATGGAGTAGCAGACTAAAAGAGTGCTTGGCACGCAAGATACCAGCAACCTTTACGCAGCAAGCTATTCGACAAGCGTTGTATCGCCCATTTACCAGAAAACATGTCTACTTTGACTCTATTATGACCCATCGGCGCGGTATCTTTCCATCTATTTTCCCTACCCCTGCTAGCGAAGAGGAGAATATGGTTCTTTGTGTGAGTAGCTTTAGTACAAACAAGCCATTTCATTGCATTCTTTCTCACTGTCTTGCAGACCTGCATCTCACTGGCGATACCCAATGTTTCCCCTTCTACACCTACGATGAAGACGGGAGCAATTGCCGCGAGAACATTACCGAGTGGGCCGTGCAACAGTTTGAAGCACACTATGGCACGCCCATCAAGAAGTGGGACATGTTCTACTACACCTATGCCGTGTTGCACCACCCAGACTATCGAGAGCGCTACGCGGAGAATCTCCGGCTTGAGTTGCCACGCATCCCCTTGCTCGGCAATCGCCAAACGTTTTTGACGCTGGCGGAGATTGGGCAAAAGTTGGCTACCCTACACCTAAACTACGAAACAGTTGCCGAATATCCGCTAGAATGGGTCGAAAAGAAGCCATGGACATGGCGCGTGGAGAAGATGAAGCTAAACAAAGCCAAAGATGCCCTCGTCGTAAACCATTGTTTGACGCTACACGGCATCCCTGCTGAGGCATTTGCGTACACCTTGGGCAATCGCTCGGCATTGGAATGGGTGATAGACCAGTATCAGGTGAAGACAGATACGCGCAGTGGTATCACCAATGACCCAAACCGCGAAGATAATCCTGAGTATATTGCGCGGCTTGTCGGGCGCATCGTCACGGTGAGTGTGGAGACGATGCGGCTTGTGGAGCAGATTGCTGCCGTGCCACTTACGACATAGCATATTGATAAAGGAATCTCTCATATGCACATCACACCAACCAATAAAGCTATCAAAGCAGAACACACCTTGCTCCCCGAACTTGCAACCGCCCTGTTACAGCGCATAGATGAAGAACAACAAACGAATGAGGCATTTGTAACCGCCCTAGAAACGTTCGCCGTGCTGTGTCAAGTATCCATCAACCCTAACATCAGCATGACTGCCATCAAAGAGATGTTGGTGCAACACGTGCTCACCGAGCGTCTGTTTCGGACAATGTTCAACAACCCTGATTTCATGCGGCGCAATGTCATCGCCGCTGAAATAGAAAAGGTGATAGACGCGCTCACCAGTCGCTCCTTCAGTCGGCAAGAATTCCTCGCGCAACTCGACTATTTCTACCTTGCAATAGAACAAGCCGCCGCTACCATTCGCCACTACTCTGAAAAACAAAGCTTTCTGAACACCGTCTATGAGCGCTTTTTTCACGGCTTTTCGGTCAAGCAAGCCGACACCCATGGCATTATCTACACGCCACAAACCATTGTGGACTTTATGTGCGCCAGCGTTGAGGAGGTGTTGCAGCGCGAGTTTGGCAAAACGCTGTCGAGTGAAGGGGTGCTCATCCTTGACCCATGTGTTGGCACAGGCAACTTTATGGTGAATATCCTACATCGCCTGAGCTATAGCACGCTACGCCATAAGTATGAGCAAGAACTGTTTTGCAATGAAGTCATGCTCTTGCCCTACTATATCGCCTCACTCAACATTGAGCATGCCTATTTTGAACTGATGCAAACCTACCAACCGTTTACAGGCATGAACTTTGTAGACACACTGGATATGGAACGCCAACAGCAAACGACATTGTTCAACCAAGACAACACGATACGGGTAGAACGGCAGAAGCAAGCCGACATCATGGTCATCATCGGCAACCCCCCCTACAACGTGGGGCAGATCAACGAAAACGACAACAATAAGAACCTCCCACACAAAACCATTGACCAGCGTGTGCGGGAAACCTATGCCAAAGATTCACGAGCGACGAACAAAAACGCACTGAGTGATATGTACGTCAAATTCTTTCGCTGGGCCGTAGACCGCTTAGGCGACCGTGATGGCATTATTTGCTTTGTGACAAACAACGGTTTTCTCCAAGGCATTGCATTTGATGGCTTTCGCAAGCATCTTGCCCAGGAGTTTACAACGATCTATCATCTCAATCTTGGTGGCAATGCTCGCAAACAGGGTGGTGGAAATGTATTTGGCATTATGGTGGGCGTGGGGATTACGTTGCTTGTTCGTAATCGTGCCAATCGTAAACAACTCGACGCACCCGCGACAATTTACTACCACACGCTTGATAATGCAATGAACGGCGACGCAAAATTAGCAGCATTGGAACGTTGTAAGAACATGAATGCTCTTGCGTGGCAACAACTGCACCCCGATGCAAAGCAAAACTGGATAACTGAAGGGTTACACGCTGAGTTTGATACCTTCTTACCGATGGGCACAAAGGAAGCAAAAGCAGCTAAACGACAAGAAGTAGAAACGATGTTTAAATTGTTTAGCAATGGTATTAATACCAGTCGTGATATATGGGCATACAATTTTACTCAAACGTCGCTCATGAGAAATATCCAACGTTTCATTGATACATACAATACAGAAGTCGGACGTTGGCAACAACACGCAAATAAGCAGACACATATTGATGATTTTGTGCTGTATGATGATACAAAAACGAAATGGAGTGAAGGACTTAAAAAACATCTTGAGCGTTCTATTTACACTACATTTGAAGCAACCCAGATTCGTCTATCGCTTTATCGCCCATTTTGTAAGCAGAACCTTTATTTTGATCGTATTATGACTGAGCGCGTGTATCAGTTTCCTGTAATCTTTCCTGACCGCACCAGCGAAGCAGACAATGTAGTGATTTGTGTTAATCTAACGGCCGAGAGGGATTTTGCATGTATCATGACAGAGACCATAGCAAACTACGTCGTCGCAGGAGGATTTGGTTGTCCAACCCGTTGTTTCCCCTTCTATACCTACAATGAAGACGGGAGCAATCGCACAGAGAACATCACCGACTGGGCCGTGCAACAGTTTACCGCACACTACAGCATGCCCATCAAAAAGTGGGACATGTTCTACTACACCTACGCCCTGTTGCACCACCCAGGTTATCGGGAGCGTTACGCCGAAAACCTGAGGCGTGAATTGCCGCGTGTGCCGTTGCTCGGCAATCACCAAACGTTTTTGACGCTCGCGGAGATTGGGCAGAAGTTGGCAACATTGCATGTGCAGTATGAGACGGTAGCCGAATATCCTCTGGAGTGGGTAGAGCAAAAGCCTTGGACATGGCGCGTGGAGAAGATGAAGTTGAACAAAGACAAGACTGCCCTCGCCGTGAACCGCAGTTTGACACTGCGCGGCATCCCTGCTGAGGCGTTTGCGTACACCTTGGGCAACCGCTCGTCATTGGAATGGGTTATAGACCAATACCAAGTGAAAACCGACAAGCGCAGTGGCATCACCAATGACCCGAACCGCGACGATGATCCCGAATACATTGCGCGGCTTGTCGGGCGCGTCGTGACGGTGAGTGTGGAGACGATGCGGCTTGTGGAGCAGATTGCTGCCGTGCCGCTTACGACATAGGAATGTTGCGTGATTGACAGTGTGGTATTATGAGCGAACATGGTTTTTTCTCTTACGCACCCATAGATGCCAATTTTGTAGAACGCTTGCAATCCCGTCTCCAGCAAGACAGCTCGCAGCATTGCAGCGTACCAGCAAAGCATTGCATGTTCCTTTTTTTATAGCTTTGCGTTCTTTGCGTCTTTGCGCGAGATATTAATGAAAAAAGAGAGGTTTGCTGTGCGGGGCAAAGGTTGGCAATTTCTCAAACTTGAAGGCAGCCAAGTGCTCATTGACGATACCCGCTACTACCTAGATAATATTGTGCGGCTACTCGACGTGTTTGTCGCTATTACCAGATGCTATGTATAGGTGGTATACTTACTGGTAAATACTGGTCCTTGCGCAAAGACGCAAAGGCGCAAAGACCGATTGTGCTTCCTTTGTGTTCTTTGTGTTCTTTGTGGTACATTTGCTACTATTGCATTGCAAAGAACTTGACTAGGTATGGGGATATAGAATGGTTGCAGTAGTTGTAATAAGATAAGGAGACATATTGATATGGAAACAAACGTAGCAAATACACTTGAAACGACGACATATGAAGAGAATGGGCATGACCCTATGCAGGTTTTGCGCGAGGCAGATGATAGGCAGGATGCCTGTCCTACACATTCTTAGGTGTATTCTTTCAAAGGAGAGGATAATATGTCACAACTCAATTTGGTTGGAAAGACATTTGGCAATTTCGAGATACTCTCGGAATTGGGGCGCGGCGGTATGGGCATCGTCTACAAAGCCCAACAATCAAACCTCAACCGCATTGTGGCAGTTAAAGTTTTGCCCCCTGAACTTTCCTATGACCAAAACTATATTGCACGCTTCAAGCAAGAAGCGCAAAACGCAGCCCGGTTGGAGCATCAATCTATCATCCCCATATACGAAATTGGAGAGGAAAATAACCTGCACTATATCGTCATGCGCTACATCGAAGGGCACACGCTCAAAGACCTGATGAGACGTGAAGGCGCTATGAGTCTACAGCGCATAGCCGACCTGCTCTCACCCGTTGCAGCAGCGCTTGACTATGCCCATCAGCGGCAGGTTATCCACCGCGACATCAAGCCCACCAATATTATGATAGCCAACGACGGCACTATGTACCTGGCAGACTTTGGTTTGGCACGCGGCATAGGCGATGCATCGGGGCTAACTATGACCGGCATGGTCATGGGCACGCCCGAATATATGTCGCCTGAACAGGCCCAAGGGCTTGCGACCATAGGCACCCCAACCGACATCTATGCCCTTGGCATCGTCATCTACCAAATGCTCACCGGCAAACTCCCCTTTGAATCAGAAACACCCATGGGCATGGTTGCGGCCCGCATTACACAGCAACCACTCCCCCCAAGCCATTATAGAAGGGATATTTCGCCGGCTATGGAAACCGTCATACTGAGAGCACTGGCTAATGACCCACAGCAGCGCTACCGCAGTGCCGGCGAATTGTTGAAAGCCCTGCGTGATGTAGCGGGCACATCTACTCCGCCGGCCGGTCTTCCAGTTTCCAACGTTGGTGCAACGATAACGGTACCAACGCCCACACCACCCATGACCGCTCCAGCAGCGCCTACTCCAACACAGGTAGCGTCGCCGCCAGTTTCACCGCCGCCGGCAACGCCGCCGCCAGCGGCTGCCCCGACACCAACACCAGCAAAGAAAAAGGGACCAGGTAAGGGCCTTGTCATTGGCATAGGGGCAGGTGTGTTGGTTATCCTAGCGCTCTGTGCCGTGGTTGGTCTCTTTGTCATATCGCCCTCTGATTCTACGGGGGATGATACACGCATCGCCGGCAACGGTTCATCTGCATCTGGCGCACAAGTGGATGAGATTGATGAGGAGGAGGAGAGCGATGAGGAGGAGGAGAGCGATGTTGATGAAGCATCATTGGATGATATTGATGTCTTGCTTGAAGATGCAGAAGAGGCATTGAACAGCAAAGGTGGGCTTGATGATGCTATCCAAGCCTATGAGCAAGTATTGACGCTGGAGCCAGACCATGTGGAAGCGCACAATCAACTTGCACTCCTCTACAATATGCGCTTTCAATCTGACCTCGCCGAGGAGCATGCACGTGCTGCTATTGAGGTAGACTCAGAGCCTGCTTTTTCCTATGCCATGCTTGCCGATGCGCTCGATGAAGATGAGGCAACGATGGATGAGGCCTTTGATGCGGCCAATGAGGCTATTAGCTATGATGATGAGTTGTCAATAGGGTATGCTATACGCGCCGAGATAAGAGCTCAAGGAGCCTCTGAATATTCGGATGTTGTCTTGCTCACAGCTAAGGAAGATGCTGCATATGCCATTGAATTGGCGGAGGACGAAGACAACCTGATGAAAGCCTTGGCGCATAGTGCTATGGGCAGTATCTACCGGGTTGAATTTAATATCACAGGTGAGCAGAAGCCTATTAATCTAGGGGTTGAGGAATTTAACAAAGCCATTGGACTACAAAGTAACATTGCCTATTTCTATGCCAACTTGGGGAATTTCTACAATTCGCAAGGGCAATATGAACTCAATAATGGGCAGGAAGACGATGCCTATGAGAAATTTGAACTTGCCATACAAAAGTTTGAAGAGGCGCTCGATGTAGATGAGCAGTTTACTTTTGCCTATGATGGTATTGGTTGGGCCTATTACTACAGCGAAGACTATGATTTGGCGTTGGATGCTTTTGACCAAGCATTGGCTACCAATCCCGATTATGTAGATGCATATTTTGGCAAGAGCTTGTGTTATAGTGCGCAGGAACCGGCCGACTATGAGCAGGCTATTGCTATGCTCAACCAAGCAGCAACCATAGAACCCGACAATAGTGTTCTTCATGGTACGCTTGGATGGGTCTACCGTGCGAAGTCATTTGCGGCGGAAGACGTTGAGTATGCGAATGCTGACCTCACCGAGTCGGAAAACCAATTTCGCAGGGCGTTGGAAATTAACCCAGAGAATACAGATGCGATGAATGGGCTTGGGTGGGTTCTGAATGAGTGGGGACGCTACCAAGAGGCGGCCGAGCAATTCCGTGCATCGTTGGCCCTAGATGAAGAACAAGCCAACATCCACAACGGTTTGGGGTGGAGTCTCTATAATCAAGAGTTATATGGCGAAGCAGAAGGGGCTTTTCGCCGTGCTGTTGAATTAAACCCCGACCATGCCTATGCGCATGATGGGTTGGGGTGGTGTTTATACTATTTGTATAGCACACCAGAAGCGTATGCTGAAGCCGAGCAGCATTTGCGGCGCTCGTTTGAGTTAGACCCAACCTATAGCAGGGCCTTGTTGGGGCTAGGCTATGTGCTTGAAGAACAGGGGCGGGTAGACGAGGCGGTAACGGCATATCAGCAGGTGCTCGATCTTGACCCCGGCAATGAGAATGCACAGGAGCGGCTTACTGCACTTGGTTATTGATGCTAGATGGCGAGTTATGCCTGAACGTGTTGCCTAAAACACGGTGGGTGCAAAATCATTGCTATTGAGAACTTCCATGATACCATCCGTGATACCTAGCATGAGCAGACCTTGGCGTTGCCCATGTTTCACTAAGGATGAGTCTATTTTGTTCGACAAACGTTCGACAGTTTGTATCATTGTTGCCATCATGTCTTCCAGTCGCGCTACACGAACTGGTATAGATGCGATAGCCATATAGGCCGGCCCCCCCACTGAACAACCTCTTATGACCTCCAACTCCATGATACCACAACATGCTTTTGTATCTTGCAATTTGGTCTTTGGTTTTCGGGCGTCATGGTTTTTGGGTGCCATATTCAAGGACCGACTCGTCTTCTTTGCTATAGTGCAATTTCATCAATTCAACAAACACCTCAACGACATGCGGGTCAAAATGGCTACCCGCATGGTTGCAGATATGGGCTATGACTTTTTCTTCCGGCCAACCCTTACGATACGGACGGTCGTATCGTAGCGCATCCCACACATCTACCACAGAGAAGATACGTGCCGTGAGTGGAATGTCTGTGCCGCGCAACTCACGCGGGTAGCCGGAGCCGTCCCATTTCTCATGGTGACAGTAGGGAATATCTAACGCTGGACGCAAAAAAGCAATCGGGCGTAGCATGGCATAGGCATACTCTGGATGCTTCCGCATAATAGCCCATTCCTCCTCATCCAATGGACCGGGCTTGCGCAAAATAGTATCTGGTATGCCCATTTTGCCAATATCATGCAAGAGCGCCCCACGACGTATATGCACAAGTTCATCATCGCCAAAGCCCATTGCTTGGGCTAGTTTGACGGTCATTTCCGTCACACGTTGGCTATGCCCCTCAGTTTCATTGTCGCGCAAATCGAGCGCACGGACCCACCCTTCTATGGTAGCTTCATAGGCTTGGGCAAGCTCATCACGCGAATTTTGGATATTACGTACCAGTTCAGCATTGTCTATGGCTATGGCTGTCTGTCCAGATAGCGCTTCCAGAAAATCAAGCCATTCCTCATCAAACGTGTAAGCCGATTGCAGAAACAACTCCAAAACACCTTTGACTTGCCCCCGTGCCACAAGGGGCACACCATAGTATGAAACAAAACCTTCTTTGAGCAAAAGACGTGAACGTACATCTTGTAGGGTTGATTGACGTATGTCGGGAATACTCACTGGGCGTTGTGCAAGAGCAGCACGGCCAGCATACCCCTTCCCCATACGCAAACACGCCCACCTGATAGACGATGAGTGAAAGCCTCGCCCAGCCGAATATTCCAAGGTTTGGTTTTGGGCATTGAGCAACAAGACGAGGGCTGCATCAACTCCAAGGAGGTTGGTGACGAAATCAAGTAACTGGTCGAGCATTTGGTGTAAATCGAGGCTGGCGCTGATAGCCATTTGGATACGGCGCAACGCTGCAAGGCGACGGAACTGGCGATAGATATGCTGTTCAGCTTGTTGGCGTTCAGTATTGTCGTAGAACATAGCCAAAATGCATGGTTCATTGTCCATCTCGATCAGCTCCATCCAAGATAATATATGCCGCTCTTCGCCCGTAGATCTGCGAAAGGTTAGGTGTGCTCCATGCAATGTGCGATGTGTTTGCAGGTCTTGCAACCGCTGCGTGCGCTCATGCTCATTTTGCCAAAACCCCATATCAACGGTTGTGTGCCCAATAACCTCTTCATGGGTGCGCTCTGTCATATCTAAGAAACTCTGGTTGACTTCGAGAATGCACCCATCCGATAAGCGTGTAATGCAGATAGGGAATGGGTTATGGTGAAAGGCACGCGCACAATATTCTTCGGGTGCATGCTCACTGTGTTGTAGCGCATGGTTTTGTTCTGTTTTTTGGGGCTGTGTTTGGGTATCTTGGAGCGCTTGTTTTACAGAAGGGACAAGGCGCTTGAGGTCATGAAATCGTATGTAGTCGTATGCTCCAGCTTTTATGGCTGACACGATACTTTCATCACCAGAAATGTCAGACACGACAATACATGGGATAACAACGCCCTTGTTCTGTAACAGTTCCAATGCTTCCAACGCACTGAAATAGGCAATTCTGTACTTCGCAATGACGATGTCCCAAGGATGAACGATTGCCGATAGGAAAGCTTCCGGTGTTGCAACACGTTCAATTGTTACCCAGTAGCCGCCGTTTTGCAAGTGGTCTATGAGCAACAATGTGTTTTTTTGAGAATCTTCAACTATCAGCACACGTAATGGTGTGTGCATAGTATTCTTCTTGTGCAACGTGGGTAAACCCTCTGTCTTCATAGAGATGAAATTTCTATACTGGTTGTCGCGCTCTCCTTTTTCTCATGTTCCATAAGCATCTCTTCTTCCTCATCTATCATTTGCAAAAACACCTCTACAACATCTGGGTCAAAGTGTATGCCTGCTTGCTCGCGCAGATGTATACGTACTTCGTCTGTTGCCAATGCCTTGCGATATGGACGGTCGAAACAGAGCGCATCCCATACATCTACCACGGCAAAGATGCGTGCTACCAAGGGTATTTGTGTTGCTTTCAATCCACGTGGATACCCCGACCCATCCCATTTTTCATGGTGACAATAGGGAATATCCAACGCAGGGCGCAAAAAATGTATTGGCGAAAGCATCTTATAAGCATACTCAGGATGTTTACCCATGATAGCACGTTCTTCGTCAGTTAGGGGACCGGGTTTGCGTAGAATACTATCGGGGACGCCCATTTTGCCAATATCGTGCAACAATGCCCCACGACGCACATGCACAATAGCCGCTTCGCTCAATTTCATTTTGCGGGCTAGGCGCACAGTCATCTCAGTTACACGCTTGCTGTGTCCCTCGGTCTCATTATCACGCAGGTCAAGCGCACGCACCCACCCTTCGATAGTGGCATCATAGGCTAGGGTTAGCTCTTCATTAGAGCGTTGAATGCGTTCAACAAGCTCGGCATTGTTGATGGCAACCGCAGCCTGCCCTGCAAGAGATTCTAAAAAGCTGATCCATTCTTGGTCAAAATCCATTGGTTCACGGTGGAAAAGTTCTAGCACACCTTTTATTTGCCCTTTGGCAATGAGTGGCAGACCATAGTAGGCAATGAACCCTTCCTTAGCAAGGAGTGGTGTACGTACACAAGTCGAATCAAGTTGACGCATATCATCTACTTTAAAGGGTTGGCGTTTTTCAGCAATTCGGCCAGCATAGCCGGTGCCTATGCGCATACGGGAATGTTTGATAGATGAAAATTGGAACCCACGCCCGGCCGCATATTCTAGGGTCATTGTCTGTTCATTGAGCAATAACACGTCGGCAGCATGAATACCAAGTAGTCCAGTGACGTGGTCTAGGAGTATATTAAGAGTCAACTTCAAATCTAGGCTGGCGCTAATGATCATCTGAATACGTCGTAGGGCTGCCAAATGTTGAAGTTGGCGGTGTATGCGCTCTTCGGCCTGCCGGCGCTCAGTAGTATCTTGAAAAATAATGAGCGCACTGGTTTCATGTGCAAACTCTATCAATTCAAGCCACACCAATAACTCACGTACCGTACCATCTGGTGCATGCAAGAAACGTCCAACTCCATGGATTGAACCCTCAGTTTGCAACGTTTGCATAAAGAAAGACCAATCACTCTGACTAGACCACAACCCAAGTACTATCAGAGTGCTCTTCATAATGTCTTCACGTTTTTGCCCAATGATACCCAAAAAACTTTGGTTTATATCTCGAAGGCTACTATCTGCTATCCGGCAAATGACAATAGGGAATGGGCTAGATTGAAATACTTTCCGAAACCGTTGCTCACTTTCACCGCGTGCCTGTTCGATACGTTTATGCTCACAGCGTACACGGCACTCACGCAATTCTCGCTCTATCACATGAGTCAATCGTGAGAGATCGTTCTTGAGGATAACGTCATGCGCACCGGCTTTCATAGCAGCAGTGATATGCTCTCTCTTGTTTTCATCTGAGACAACAATAAAGGGCACGTCAAGCCCTTGCGCTTTGATAATTGCCAACGCATCCAAAGCGCTAAAATGCGAAAGATGATAGTCGGCAATGACCACATCCCATGGGCTGTCTAGCGCAATGTGCAGCGCACTAGCAGTCATGACGCGTTGAAATGTCGGTATATAGTCGCTGCGTTGAATCTCCCGCACAAGCAACAGTGCATCGCGTTCAGAGTCTTCAACGATAAGTACACGAAGCAGATGGCCCATCAAATTGTTCTCCTGTCAAAGGTCCTCATTTCATAGAGACGGGTCTCTTTATTATAACGCTATATAGCATACTTTAAGCGTTATATATAGTTAAGATACCGTTAAAATATATACTATGATAGTAGCTCATGTGCTATACCAAATCAAAGTATCTGCTTCAAGGCTCACCGATGCGAGTCTTTGTTGTTCCAGATAGCTCAGGTGTGCAGTTAGTGCCCCGGCGAGGATAGCATATTGTGGTATGCCCATTGTAGGGGGCTTGGTTTCTGAAGATGCTGTTTGTTGCTCGCGCAATGCACTGATGACACGTGCAGTGATAGTATTCACATCACCTGGCAGCATCCCCAAAACCAGTTCGCTGCTCTTCTCAATAGCGACACGATTTATGGTCAATACTTCTTGAAGCTCTGCGCGTGGTGTGAGCATGCCATGGCTTGGCAAAAACCATGCATCATCTCCCTCGGCTAGGCGTGCTATGCTGGCGAGTTGTGCTGATATGTCTTGGGCGTAGGGAATGCCGTATTTTTCAAGTACCGTAGAACCAAAAAAGCCATCGGCAACGAAACATACCCCTTCATAGGCAATACCAACTTGGGCAATGCTGTGGCCGGGGATCGGCACAATTTCAAGCGTTTGGGATTCTATCTCGCATGATTGACGTGTTCCAGCCTGTATATGTTCCAGATGGCCAATGATATGGTGAATAGGCGCACGCTCAGCCATGATCCAGCGATTGCGCAGGGCAGCAATGGGTGTTGACCCCATGCTCAAGTACATAGCCTGTAGCGACGGATTTTCAATCAAGACTGCTTCAAGTGGTGGAGCATAAATCTGTATATCAGGAAACATGCGCAACAGGTAGGCATTGCCACCAATATGATCGGCATGATGGTGCGAATTGATAATAGCACCAAGCTCCAACCCGGACTCATCGAGTGCCTTGCGCAATGTACGGGCCGAATCTTTGGTCATGCCAGTATCTATAGCAATAGCACGCTTATCATCAATCTCAATAACCCCCAAGTTATTTGCACCTGGTAGGTAGTAGGTATGCTCAGTAATACGTTGTAGTTTCATACGTTCCTCTTCCACTAACGCTATTCAGCAAAACAAAACGAGAGCAGCATCATAACAGATATGCCGATACATGGGTAGAAACGCACGTATCTGGTCCTTACATGTGACGTATCGAGCAAAGATACGCTATAATATACTATAACACAAAGGAAGTGTTTGTATTATGTATACGAAAAGAGACAACAAGGTATTGTTAGCGATTGAAATTGTGAGGTAAATGTATGGTACTCCCCACTCTGAGTGAAACTATCATCCGTGGTCGTACTTCTGGTGAGTCTTTCCACCGAGGACAACAGTATTATAAACAAGGCAGTGTTATTTCGCTCTTGCAACGCGACAATCTTATACAAGCTGAGGTTGAGGGGAGCCAGTATGCTCCCTATCGGGTACGTATTCTATTTGAGGATGGTATAGTAACAGATGCAACGTGTACCTGTGCTTATGATTATGGTGGATGGTGCAAACATATTGTTGCCACAGCGTTGGTATGCATCCACGAACCGGGGCGTATTGAGGAACGCCCGACTCTTAATGAGTTGCTCGCCGACTTGAGTCATGAACAATTGCGGCAAGTGTTGGTCAACTTGGTAAAGCAAAACCCTGATCTTACCGATGTTATTGAAACACAAGTAACGCTCCTGCACATGGCCCATGCTAATAGTGCCAAAAAGCAACAAGATACCACCTATGTGCGTCAAACGCCATTACAATCTGATCACTTTCGTCGTCAAGTACGCTCTATTATGCAGCACGTGTATAGCAAATCTCGCAGATACGAGCATCATACGGAAACTACGTATGATATTACTGAGCAGCTTAGTGAATTGGTAGAGCAAGCCCATGCATGCATCAAAAATAACGATGCCCGCAATGCACTTATCATTTTAGAGGCTATTATAGATGAATATAGCAACGAATATAGAAACAACGTCATATATGATGATTATGGGTATTTTGCAGATTTTTTTCAAGAACTGGGTTCGGCACTCGCAAAAGCTTTTTTAACAGATACAATGAATGCAATAGAACATCGGCATTGGAAGGAAAAGTTGTCTGCATGGATGCAAGAACTTGATGATTGTGGCCTTAGTGACTTGTTCCTCATCGCTGAAATGGCCTTTGTGCAGGGATGGGATGACCCAGTGCTGCGGCAAATATTGCGCGGTGACATCAGTGCTTACGAACGCCAACCTCCCAATGACCAGCGCCAATGGGCACAAGATGAGGCTTGGGATGATGATGCAGACGCAGAAGAAAGGCTTGACAATGAGCAGAATGAATTTTTATATGGGCACAATAGCTATAGGTGTGATGAGGAATCGCTTGATGAGATTCGGTTCGACATTTTAGAACGCCAAGAACGTTACCAAGAATGTCTCTATCTTGCACAGGCAACCAACAATATGCATTGTTACACCAAGATGTTGATGCAGTTGGGTCATGGGCAAGAGGCTGTAGAGGTTGGTCGGAAGCATTTTGACAGAGCTGTAGAGGCCCTCGCGCTTGCGCAAGAACTGCATGCCCAAGGCGACATCGAGTCGGCCATCTCCATTGCAGAGCATGGGCTAACACTTAATGGAAGTAAACACAAGCTTGGTGTATGGTTACGCGATTTGGCAAACAGTAGAGGGCAACCCCAACACGCATTACAACCTGCTGTGGCAGCATTTCAATCGCAACCCTCAATCAATGATTATAGGATAGTGCAAGATTTGGCGGGTGATCAGTGGCCGGCAATACGCGAAAAACTCATCCAAAATATGCGGCAAGCACCCCGTACTGCACCGCGAGAATGTGCAGAAATATTTGTGCATGAAGGGTTGTTTGACGATGCGATCAAAGCCGCCGAGCATATCTGGCATGAAGACTCTCTCATAGGTGTGATGGATGCAGTTGTACGCCATCACCCAGAGTGGGTTATCAACACAGCACGTACACGTGCTGAACGTATTATCAATGCAGGACAATCAAACCATTATGATGAAGCTGTGCGTTGGCTTGAAAAGGTGCGTGCAGCGTATCAAGCGGCCGGCCGTCAACACGATTGGCAAACCTACCTAGATAGTATTCGGTGCGACCATGGACGCAAACACAAGCTCATGGGGTTAATGAAAGAGCTATAACAGTATGCCCATCGCGGAGTTGCTATGAACGATATGCTCAAATCATATACAGCCCACCTTCCACCGCCACTGGGCGATGTAGCGTGGTCTGTACACCCTTTGGATGGCAAGCTATTGCTCTTTGAACGCGACACTGGGTTAAACGTGCTCTTGGAAGGTAAGGAAACACAGCATCTACAACGGGTAGCTCCACGCACATTGCTTATTGCTGTCACCAATGATTGCAACCGTGCCTGCAATTTTTGCTACCGCGACCATACATCGGCAAGCTTGTGGCGCTATGATGCACTTCTTGCGTTCTGTCAAGATGCCGACAAATGGGGCGTGCTAGAAGTCGCCTTTGGTGGTGGAGAGCCATTGCTCTTTGCGGCTTGGGCGCAGTTTATACAAGAACTCTATGCCAGCACCCGCTTGAGCATAAGCTTCACAACAAACGGCACACTCCTAACAGAAGATTTTTTGCACGCAATTGCAGGGCAATATGGGCAAATTCGGCTCTCGTTACACCAAGATACTCGTTGGCCGGAAACGATACCCTTGCTGAACATGTGCAATGCTCGTTTTGGGGTGAATTGGCTTATTACATCCACTGAATTGAAAACTATCGAGTCTACGTTCGACCGCTTGTTTGAACTTGGAGTACGTGATTTTTTGCTTTTGAGCTACAAGGGTAATACGCTACCAACCTTTCACCTACGCGAAGCCGATTATCGTGTATTGGCCGAGTTTGTCAACCGCGTGTATACCAAACTAGGAACGTCTGTACAGATAAAGCTGGATGTTTGCTGGGGCAATCGCTTGCTTGAAGTGCCACGCCTCTTTGTGCAAGATGATTGCAGCGCTGGAGATGCGTTTCTCTCAATTACCAGTGACCGTACAGTAAAACCGTGCTCGTTTGCCTCCGAGGGCGTGCCGTTTGATACCATTGACGATGTGAAAGCATATTGGCAAGAACAGCGACATATGCAGCAACCGGCACCCGTTGCAGGATGTGCGCGGTTGAGGGAGCAATGTACGCAATGTGTCTCTCAAAAGTGAAAGGAGAATTGGTCCATGGAATGTTTTATCTGGCAACAGTTTAGCAGCAATCATAGTGGTTCTTTTACAGTTGTGGGCAAATTTACGACCGATGAAGAAGCGGCACAAGCGGCAGAAGTCTTAGATCAAACATTGAGACAAGCCGCACAATGGCTTTTTGCACAAATAGACCAAATGGAAGAAACCGATGGTAGAGCCTTGTCCAAATGGGCAACCATTTCACCTGCCGAAAAAGAACTGAAAGAGCACTATGGGATAAACGATGATGAACCACTGTACTTTATCATAGCAAGCCCAACACCAACCTCGTGGGAGCAGCTTCTTTTTGTAGATGCGCTTGAAACCTATGGAGACCAAAATCCCCAGGGGTATTACGAACTTATTAAGCGTATGGGTGGTGAAGCGGTTATTGATTGGGACATGATAGATGGCTGGTATATGACAAAAGTGCGTACTGTCTTTTCATGTACCCTTCCCGACGCATCTACTGCAGTAGACATTGAGCAAGAGCTACAGAAATATGGTACTGACTGTATGCTTGAGGATGATGCTACCTATACGATTGATAATATTGATAATGTACTCTATTACGATGCGCTTGTACACACCCTAGAGGTCAACAAGGAAACACTGCACCTCACGTTTGCAGCCCATTTGAGTCGTATGCCCAAACAAATCGCCAACATAGTCAACTACCTTCGGCAAAAACAATGTACCGACATTGTGTACACTGTAGAAGAGTATCATGGGTATGACGATGAAGATTGGTGAAATACGCAATAGAATAGAAAGGAAAAAACGCTATGATTTATCGGTTCCGTTTCGCATTGGTTTCGCTCGTGGTGAGTGCGTTATGCTCACTTGCCCTCTTTCCTTCGGCTTCCGTGTACGCACAATCGCCCCCAGTTGGCTCATGTCTCCTTTTGGTAGATATGGACCAGTCTGGCGATGCTGTATGGGATGGTCCCTATGACCAAACCCTAGAGCAATGCGCCAACACCGTGTACCATCAAGCAACCCAAGATACCAACAATGTCACCTATGGTATTTGGAATGAAATAGGTCTCAAGATTGGGCCGGGTGGTGATGTCTACCTGACATCAGATGGCGACACATGGGAATTTTGGCAGGTGATTGCCACCAGCGCAGCACAACCACCGGCACCCGAACCTACCCCCCAAGTGCCGGCACCCAAACCTGTGCCCCAAGTAGCGGGCACAAACCCGGTAGGGCCGTGTCGTCTTCTCGTTGGCGTTGACCAACAGGGTAATCCAATTGTAGACGGGCCCTATACCCGAACGCTTGAAGGATGCGTAGAGGGAATTTACCATTATGCCCAAACAGATGGGAACGGTGTAGTCTATGGCATGTGGAATAATACGCGCATCAAGATTGGGCCGGGCGGTGATGTCTACCTTTCGCCCGACGGCACAGCATGGGAATTTTGGAATGTGCTGCCACACAAACCGGCAACATTGCCAGATACAACCGGGCGTGAACGTGGCAGCGATGTTGTAGATGGTGATAATGATGGCATTGCTGATGCACGCGACGAATGCCCCGGTCAGCCAGAAACCGTTAATGGCATTTTGGATACCGATGGCTGCCCAGATACCCTGGATGATTTGCTGCATATGGCAACTGGTGATATTGATGCATTCTGGCGACAGTCGTTTGCTGAACGCGCATGGGGATATAATGCGCCGAGTACATTTACCGTCTATACGATGGAGCAAGGGTTGATGACCGGGTGTGGCAAGGCTCCCTCTTGGAGCGCATTCTACTGCACCATTGACCATGGCATCTATGTTGACCATGATCTCATGCAGCAAGAACTTGAAGTCTTTGGCGACTTTGCGCCGGTCATCATCATTGCCCACGAATGGAGCCATGCCGTTCAGAGCATGCTTGGCATTGGCACCCACAATAACTTTGTCATTCAGTTGGAGCAAAATGCAGACTGTCTGGCTGGTGCCTATGCTAGAAATGCAGATGAGCGTGGGATACTAGAGGAGGGCGACTTGCTAGAAGCTGCGACGAGCCTCATTTTTGCCGGGGATGTTTCTACCCCGTGGTATCACCCTGAAGCGCATGGCGGTCCTGTCGAGCGGGTGGCGGCGTTTGCGCTAGGCTATTCCAGTGGCATAGATGCATGCTTTGTGTATGTGAATAGGTGATAGGGCATAGGGCATAGGGCATAGGGCATAGGTGACAGGTGATAGGGAATAGGGAATAGGGAATAGGGACCTAACACCTGAAACCTAGCACCTGAAACCTAACACCTGAAACCTGAAACCTGAAACCTGAAACCTGAAACCTGAAACCTGAAACCTAAACACTACCGAACAACCAACGGCAGGAACGTCTCATAGAGGCTAGATGCTGTTGAAGCCGTTGTGTCATACTTGTTTGTGGCACCATCCAGCGTCACCTCTTCGAGCCAGTAGGTATAGGTCGCATCGTCCGCAACATTCGTATCTGTCCATGTATAGGTTGCGCCTGTCATCGTGCTTCCCTGAGCTAGAATAATGTCGGTAGTGACACGTTGCCCATTGGTTTGGGTGCCGTCTGTGCTGCGCATGATGTGAAAGCCCCACGTGTTTTGCTCCAGCAACGTTTGCCATGTGATGGTAATGCCCGCATCGCTTGGCTTGGCGGTGAACATAAGCACCTCTACCGCCGATGGATCCGAGTAGACTGAAATGGTGAACTGCTGCGGAGCCGATACCGCCCCTTCACTGTCTATCAGGACGAGTTCAATCGTCGCGCCACCATCGGATGTGGGATCAACCGTATACTCCAATGTGCCAGTGGTTGGGTCAACGCGTGGGCCATCAGTGAACGTAATCACGCCCGTTGTGCCAACAATAGTGAGACTAAAGGCCAGTGTCTGATGCATTTCATTTTCGGCACCGGGGCTTATATTGGTAGCCCACTCCTCTACCGTTTGCGGCCCATCATCTTGCAAAATATGCTCGTCGCGCCCGGCATCGAATGTTGGCGGGTCATTGATGCTCGCTACCGTTATCGCTACGTTAGCAGTTGCACATTCGGCGGGCAGTGGTATACCCGTATCGCAAATTTCATATTGAATGCTGTCACTGCCATAAAAATCTTCTTCGGGCGTATACTGTATCGTGCCATCAGCATTGACTGTAACCGTGCCATGCTGTGGCTCTGTAGCAACGGTAAGTGCAGAAAAGTCAAGACTACTCCCCACGTCTAGGTCGTCATTGTCATTCGCCAGCACATCTATCAACACCGGTATGTCCTCATTCGTTATGGCCGTATCATCCACTGCTACCGGCGAGTCATTGACAGCCTGAATGGTGATGTTGACCGTGGCCACATTCGATGTAAGCGCAGGCAAGGGTGTGCCATCATCACTCACTTGGTAGGTAAAGCTATCTGTGCCATTGAAGTTGGGGCTAGGCGTGTAGAGAATGCTCCCATCGGGTTGCACCGTAAGCGTGCCACTGATAGGCGGTGTGGTGACGATGGATGCTGGCACCAAGTTGCCATCAATATCATTGTCATTGCTAAAAATAGGGATGGTGATCGGTACATCTTCCTGGGTTGTCACTTGGTCGTTGGCCGCAACTGGTGCGTCATTGATGGGGTTGACGGTGATATTGACCGTAGCCGTGCCACATTTGCTTGGCAGGGGCGTGCCAATATCGCATACCTGATACTGGAAGGTGTCTGCGCCGTAGAAGTTTGGTGTTGGCGTGTAGGTGATAGCGCCGCTGGCCGGGTCTACCGTAGCACTGCCATTGACGGGTGTGGTGACAAGCGCGGTTGTGGCCGGGTTTATGCCGCCATCAGCATCGCCACTGTCGTCATCGTTGGCCAGCACATCAATGATAACCGGCAAATCCTCGTCGGTTGTGGCAACATCGGCCAGCACGTTGGGGGGGAAGTTGTACGTGAAGCGGGCCGTGCAGGTTTTATCGGCATTCATAAGCACAATGACATTGGTACTTGTGCCAGTACAATCGCCGCTCCAACCCTCGAATACATGCCCCGGTTGTGGGTTGGCTACGAGTGTGAGGTTGCCCTCGACCACAGCTTGTGAAGCGGTTGTACAGGTTGGGTCACAGACGATGCCCGCTGCTGCACTGCTTATGGTGCCACTCCCATCGCCAGTTGCATCTTTGTTCACGGTGAGGGTGAATTTACGTGCTTCAAGTGAACCGATGTCCATTCGTGCTGTCACGGTGTCTACCCGTGGGAAGCCTGCACCGCGTTGGTCTGTAGGCGGGGTTGTTGCGTCGGGGGTTGGGTTGCCCGCGTCGAGCGCCGGGCTGCCATTCATGGGAGCATAGGTGGGCGTCAAACCGCCATTGTTGCTCAAGCTGCCAAGCATCGGGTCAATCGGTCTAGCTTCGGTCCCCACTATGTCGTTGTAGGCATTGGGCCTTCCAGCAGGGAAATTGTCCTCGGCACCGGTATTGATGCCGATGAGATTGTATCCACCGGGTACAAATTCCCCTGAAACGTCGGGGTGTACTTCGCCTGCTATTGACTCATCTGTGTTCTGAGCAATGATACTATTGTTGATGAGCACTGGGATTGAATCTACTGTGGCAACCCCACCACCGTTGTCACCAAAGCCATTCCCATTCTGGTTGATATCCGCACTATTCATCACAATGGTGCTTGAGTTGATTTCTACAGGGTTGACACTTTCAATCACATAAACTCCCCCCCCACTGCCTTGCGCTTCATTGTTGGCAATGGTGCTATTGTTGATCTGCATAGTATAGGTATTACTAGCATAAATAGCCCCACCTTGCCTAGAAGATGTGTTATTTGTGAGGGTACTATTGTTGATAATCACTGAAGCATCTTTGGCAAAGATGGCACCACCACTAGAATCTTTTGAGTGTCCATTTCTGATCTGCAAATCATTCAGTATGAACGGTAAGGTATTGTTGGCTACATTGAAAATGCGGAATTCTGGTGTGTCAGAAGCGTTGCTGCGTTGAATAATTGCCCCGTTGCCATTGATGGTTATGGCACTGGTAATCATCGGTAAGCCGCTGCCACCACGTGCATTACTTGCAGCACTTGTGAGTGTGTACGTACATCCAGCCGTGAGGTTGAGCGTATCTGCTTCTCCATTCGCATTTGCTGTCTTGATAGCTGCAATCAATGCATTCGGGTCGCAAGCCACCGTGATAACTGCGGCCTGTGTGCGGGAAGCGTTATGTGCTGAAAGTGCCAGTAATGCCATCACTAGCAGCAGTGATACCCTAGCCAAAAAGGTTTTCCGTGTTGATACATAATAATCTGTGTTCTTTTTCATGATCCTTTCTCCTAACCTAATATTCTCGTATACGATAGGTAAAAAATATCCTAGATACAGTATGACTCAGGGGGGTATCTGCTACCAAAGGTCGTTGGTTACATGGAGATTACACTTACAAGTATGCTATAATTCGTGGGAATAAACCGAAAGGAGATGATGATGACGAAGAAGAACATCCCCTATGGACTAGCGAGCTACCGTGAAGTGCGGGAAAAAAATCGGTACTATGTAGACAAAACCATGTATATTTCTGAACTAGAGCAGGCCGGTGAATATCTGTTTTTCATCCGCCCACGTCGGTTTGGCAAGTCATTGCTGCTCTCTATGCTTGCCAACTACTACGATGTAGCGACTGCTGAGCACTTCGATAGGCTTTTTGAAGGGACATATATCCACAACCACCCCACCCCTGAAAAGAATCAGTATCTCATTCTTACCTTCAACTTTTCCAAGATTAGCCCTGAATTAGATCAGGTGAAACAGTCGTTTGATGAGCATGTCATTGGTAGATTAGAAGCATTTGGAAAAAAGTATCAGTATCTTCTTGGAGAAGATTTTTTTGCTACCATAGATGGAGCAACAATAGCTTCGCAAAAAGTAGAATATGCATTAGATTATGTGGGTACGAAGGGCTACCGCACCTACATCTTGATAGATGAATATGACAATTTCACCAACACCATTATGGCTAATCATGGACAGGCAGCCTATCAGGACATCACCCATGGCGCAGGCTTTTATCGCTTCTTCTTCAACATCTTGAAAGGCGCAGCCGGCATGGATGAGGGCGGGTTATCCCGACTGTTCATCACCGGCGTGTCGCCCGTGACGATGGATGATGTCACCAGTGGCTTTAACATCGGTATTCACATTAGCCTAGAGCCGATATTCAATGAGATGCTAGGCTTTACCGAGCAAGATGTGCGTACTATGCTCGAGTATTATGCTATACCCACAGACGAGGTGTTGCCTTTGCTCCAGCAATGGTACAACAACTATCGTTTTGCAATTGATGCTCGTACCTATCTTTTCAATACCGATATGGTGTTGTATTTTGTGCGACATTATCGTCGGTATGCCAAACCCCCTGAAGACATGATAGACCAAAACATCAAGGTAGACTATGGCAAGCTGCGCCATCTCTTAGTGTTGAATAGACAACTCAACGGCAATTTTGGTTATCTCCAACGTCTCACCGAAACACGCACACTTCGTGGCTCACAGATAGACGTGAGTTTCCCGATGGAACGCCTCACTCACCCCAACAACTTTGTGTCGTTGCTCTACTACTTTGGTCTCCTCACCTACACTGAGGACAATCAGAATTTAATGGTGCCCAACCAAACGGTGTTGCAATTGCTGTATGGCTATCTACGTGATGGCTTGATGGATGTCAACATGTTTCGTGTAGATATGCGGCACCTGATAGAGTTGCTGGCCAATATGGCCAGCGATGGCGAATGGCAACCAGTGATAGACTTTTTGGCGCGGGAGATAGAGGCGCAAACGTCGGTGCGCGATTTCCTGAAAGGCGAAAAGGTGATACAAACATTTTTAGTGGCATACCTGAATATAAGCCAATATTACATCGCTCATAGCGAGTATGAGATGGGCAAGGGCTTTGTGGACATATACATGGAGCCTTCGACGATAACATACTTGCAGATACGCTATAGCTACATTATTGAGCTAAAATACCTGAAGCGCGATGAGTACAACGATACGCTGGTACACAACACCCTAGATGCTGCCAAGGAGCAACTGCAACGCTATACACAAGCCCCGCGCACGCCCATGAGCAACCGCACGACGCAGTTGAAACGCATTGCGCTGGTCTATGCCGGTTGGGAATTGGTGCGGATGGAGGAGTGTTAGGGAACAGGCGAGAAGCCCATCCTACGCTTAGGTGATAACCCCAAGTATGCTATAATTCGTAGAAACAAACCGAAAGGAGATGATGATGACGAAGAAGAACATTCCCTATGGACTAGCGAGCTACCGTGAAGTGCGATATGACCAGTGCTACTACGTAGATAAAACCATGTACATTCCCGAACTGGAGGCATCCGGGAAGTACTTGTTTTTCATCCGCCCACGTCGGTTTGGCAAGTCATTGCTGCTCTCTATGCTTGCCAACTACTACGATGTAGCGACTGCTGAGCACTTCGATAGGCTTTTTGAAGGGACATATATCCACAACCACCCCACCCCTGAAAAGAATCAGTATCTCATTCTTACCTTCAACTTTTCCAAGATTAGCCCTGAATTAGATCAGGTGAAACAGTCGTTTGATGAGCATGTCATTGGTAGATTAGAAGCATTTGGAAAAAAGTATCAGTATCTTCTTGGAGAAGATTTTTTTGCTACCATAGATGGAGCAACAATAGCTTCGCAAAAAGTAGAATATGCATTAGATTATGTGGGTACGAAGGGCTACCGCACCTACATCTTGATAGATGAATATGACAATTTCACCAACACCATTATGGCTAATCATGGACAGGCAGCCTATCAGGACATCACCCATGGCGCAGGCTTTTATCGCTTCTTCTTCAACATCTTGAAAGGCGCAGCCGGCATGGATGAGGGCGGGTTATCCCGACTGTTCATCACCGGCGTGTCGCCCGTGACGATGGATGATGTCACCAGTGGCTTTAACATCGGTATTCACATTAGCCTAGAGCCGATATTCAATGAGATGCTAGGCTTTACCGAGCAAGATGTGCGTACTATGCTCGAGTATTATGCTATACCCACAGACGAGGTGTTGCCTTTGCTCCAGCAATGGTACAACAACTATCGTTTTGCAATTGATGCTCGTACCTATCTTTTCAATACCGATATGGTGTTGTATTTTGTGCGACATTATCGTCGGTATGCCAAACCCCCTGAAGACATGATAGACCAAAACATCAAGGTAGACTATGGCAAGCTGCGCCATCTCTTAGTGTTGAATAGACAACTCAACGGCAATTTTGGTTATCTCCAACGTCTCACCGAAACACGCACACTTCGTGGCTCACAGATAGACGTGAGTTTCCCGATGGAACGCCTCACTCACCCCAACAACTTTGTGTCGTTGCTCTACTACTTTGGTCTCCTCACCTACACTGAGGACAATCAGAATTTAATGGTGCCCAACCAAACGGTGTTGCAATTGCTGTATGGCTATCTACGTGATGGCTTGATGGATGTCAACATGTTTCGTGTAGATATGCGGCACCTGATAGAGTTGCTGGCCAATATGGCCAGCGATGGCGAATGGCAACCAGTGATAGACTTTTTGGCGCGGGAGATAGAGGCGCAAACGTCGGTGCGCGATTTCCTGAAAGGCGAAAAGGTGATACAAACATTTTTAGTGGCATACCTGAATATAAGCCAATATTACATCGCTCATAGCGAGTATGAGATGGGCAAGGGCTTTGTGGACATATACATGGAGCCTTCGACGATAACATACTTGCAGATACGCTATAGCTACATTATTGAGCTAAAATACCTGAAGCGCGATGAGTACAACGATACGCTGGTACACAACACCCTAGATGCTGCCAAGGAGCAACTGCAACGCTATACACAAGCCCCGCGCACGCCCATGAGCAACCGCACGACGCAGTTGAAACGCATTGCGCTGGTGTATGCCGGGTGGGAACTGGTGCGGATGGATGAGTGTTAGAGTGGGAAAGCGGTAAAGCAGTAAAGCAGTAAAGTGGTAGGTTGCTGTCCATGTTGCGTCTTTGCGCGAGGCAAAGTGATAACCGTATCATCATTGTTGATATTCTTCTTGGATAATATGCCGTACCTGTTGCTCAAGGATTGGTATTTTCATTGTTAAAACATCCCACACAATATCGTAATCAATACCGAAATACTCATGGATAAGTCGGTCACGCATTGACGCTATTGGCTTCCAAGCAACCTCTGGATAGTGTTGCTTGATAGTATCTGGTATCTGTTTGCTGGCTTCGCCAATTATCTCGATACTGCGTACAATGGCACGTTTTAACACCGCATCTCTCAATACATCTTCTTTGGTTATCGTAGATATATGAGCTTGGAGAAACAGTATCTCGTCAAGCATATGTTGAAGATATGCATGTGTTGAAAGTGACATATTCCACCTCTTGCAGAATGTATGGACCAAGGTAAGGACTCAGTGCTTCTTTGGTTATCAGATCTACCCGGCGACCAAGTATATCTTCAAGATAGCATGCTAACCCTATGAAATTGTCAAACGTTTTCTTATCTGGGGCAAACTCAACAAGAATATCTACATCACTTTCAGCATGTGATTCGTTGCGCACGAAAGACCCAAATAACCCATATCGTTTGACCCCAAACAAACGAATTGCCTCATCGTGTTGCCTCAATATGGTAAAGATTTCATCCTTGCTCGTAGGTAATCCAACTGTTGTTTGTATATCCATTAGCATTCTGCTCCTTTCTTTGTGTACAAATGTACTCGAAAGGACGCTTTGTACACTATTCAAAATACCTGCTTCCTTCTGCACAGCGTTCTCAAGCGAACGTCTTACACACAGTCCACAGGCGTGATTTACGTCCCGACGTAGCCACTACCGAGGACGGTTGATTCCTAGGCACCAACAAGCCTCATTCCTTCGTCTCGAATATTCCACGCCGCATTCAGGTCACGGTCATGCAACGTCCCACACGTCGAACAACACCATGTTCTCTCCGCCAGTGTCAATGACTGGTTGACAACGCCACACCGATTACAGGTTTTGCTTGACGGATAGAACCCATCTATCAGCACCACCTGCTGCGCCTTGTAGCTCAATTGTCGTACAACCTCACCGAACGATGCATCAGCGATAGCCCGCGCCAGCTTGTGGTTTTTCAGCATTCCTGCCACGTTCAGCGTTTCAAGGGCTATGGTGGTAGCTTTCTCTGCCAGACGGGTTGTCATCTTGTGCATGACATCCGCCCGCAAGTTTGCTATCCGTAGGTGTAGCCGTGCCAACTTGCGCTTCGCTTTGTGCCAGTTCTTACTGCCCTTTTGCTTCCGGGCTAACCAGCGATTCAAACGTCGCAGTTTCTTTTGAGCAACAGCAAGATGTTTTTGGTTCTCGAACATCTCGCCGTCGCTATCTACCGCCAATGTCTTAACCCCCACATCCACACCCAGTACCCGTTCCGGAACATGTCGTTCAGGTTTTGGCATCTCCACATGAATACTCACAAACCAATACCCGGCCCGTTCGCTCACGCGGGAGCTCATGATTTTGCCCTGAAAGCGCAAGGGTTCAGTCATATTCACCCACCCCAGTTTGGGTATGCGTATCCAATGCCCGTCAACCGTGAACTTGTCGTTTGCAAGGTAGAACGTACCATAGCCCCGCTTGCGCGACTTAAACCGTGGAAAACCAACCCGCTTGCCATCTTTGCGCCGTTTCCCATTCTTGCGTTTCTTGATGTCGTTGAAGTAATTGGCAATGGCTCGGTTCAGGTCAGCAAACGACTGCTCGGCAGCGCACTTGGTCGTTTCCAGTACAAAGGGAAACTCAGTTCGTTTCACCCGATTGAACTCGGCTTTCAGGTCGTTGGCAAGGGGCAATTTCAGGTCATTGGCTTGCGCTTGCCGTATGATGGCAAGCGCCCAATTCCATGCGAAACGGGCATTGCCCGCCGCCTGCCTGAAATACGGTTCTTGTTCAGGAGTCGGGTTTAGCCGTATCTTGTGTGCTCGCATCATGGGATGATACTACCTTTTTTAATGACTTACGGTAATGTCGTAATCCATAGAGCCGAGATGAAAAGCAGTGGATGATTGTCATCAAATCATGCACCATCTCTTGTTCTGGACTAAGTTTTTCCTAGTTCAGAACAAGGATAGCACACTTCTGAACACTTTTCAAGAGCTAGAAACTATCTCCATATGCATAGAAAAGGTCTCATGTTCCCCATGTCACATGATGTTTCATCACGTATTATACCGTGAAAAAGGATTACAAGGAAAACCATGCCGGACGTTCAGGTATAGGGTTGGTTCATTAGTACCTAAGATGCTGCCAAGGAGCAACTGCAACGCTATACGCAAGCCCCGCGCACGCCCATGAGCAAGCATGCAACGCAGTTGAAACGCATTGCGCTGGTGTATGCCGGGTGGGAACTGGTGCGGATGGAGGAGTGTTAGAAAATACAGTTTATGTAGGGTTGCTATATATTCCCAGAGACCATGTTGCAACATAGATAATTTTTGGTATACTTTGCTCAGAGTCATTATGATGGACAGTAGTTTGAACAGACAATAGGATTTGACGCATTACATGCGTTGCGTTACATAAAAAGACACTATGAAGCATGAACACAATCTGAAAAGCAACGACGATGAAAAACTCCCTTGAACTCAAAATACCGCTAAAAATCTTTTCCGTATCGCATAAAGGTACATACTTACAACCTATCGGATGGATGCATATTACTGCATTTCCACTATTCCTTCTGTTCCTCACGATAACAATACTATGGTTGAGCATCCGTTTTGTTCAACCTGAACTCAACCTTACGGCCGGTTCTGTGCCTATGCAGCATTCCTTACACCGTTTCTATGGAGTCGAGACGAATGGGAAAGAATCTTTCCATTGGTCTGGCGCACATGCCGCTTTTGTGCTCGATGGGTTTTGGGATCGCCAAGTCATTCTTGACCTGCGGATGACATCGCCGCGCCCACCATCAGCACGACCAGCACGAACCGCTCTGGAAAGTGGTCAGTGGGAAAGCGGCGATTTGTGGAAAAGCGGCGATTTTATTGTGGATGGTGCATGGCGAAAGTATCAGGTGCTTGTGCCGGTTGTTGCCGACACGTCACAACAAGTAAACCTAGAAGTCGTGCGCTTCTATCCCGATACACACGATAAACGCACGCTTGGCGTAGCCCTCAGTCATATCCGTGTGCATGTACCCATTCAGACAGAGCGGCTCTTTATTACCCCATATACGCTTCTCGCTATTCCTGCACCGCCACTGTTGTATTTGTTCCTCTATTGGTCGGCACAAAGACTTTGGGGTACATCATACTATCGCAAAACTTCTGCTATGGCAATAGCCTTGCTTATTGCTCTTATCGCTATTGTGCCTGCCACCTATGCAACCCTTTTTCCACTCAAGGGCGATGTTCTCTTGCTCTTGCTGTGGCTTTCTATAGGAGTTACGGGAGGGTTCCTTGCCTTGCCCACTCTCGTGCATTGGTTACAGATTCTTCTTCGTTGGGTGCAAGCTGGGACAGCACCCGTAGTGCTTCCATGGACACGCACCGATTACGTACTAGCACTGGGATTTGGTAGCCTCGCATTGCTTGTACGCATGATAGTCTTACCAACGATGTTGTGGCAACTAATAGGTGATGATTATGCCGTTGGCGCGTTTGCAGTCAATATTCTGGATGGATACCATCAACTCTACTATGACGAAACCGGCACACTTGCTTCTTACTTGCTCGCGCCTATAGTGGCGGTAGCAGGGGCTTCGTTTGAGACACTTGTGGCGCTCCCTATTCTGCTAACCACTATTCTCACCATTGCCCTCTATGGCATAGGGCGTGACTTGTTTGGGCGATGGGGCGGAATTGCTGCTGCGGTTTGGATTATCATGCCAACAGCGTATGCTATGCACTGGACCTTCAAACTACAACCTAGTTATCTTGAGGCGGTGACAACAGCCACCCTAGCCCTTTGGGGAACAATACGACTCGTCTATCGTCCTCTCAAACCCAACATGCAAATTGTTCTCATGGGAGCTATTGCCACACTATCTATGTTGGCTCTGTGGTCCGGGTTAGTTACAATCTCTCTTGTTTTCACGTGTTTTATTGTTCTTCTCGTCAACTGGAAACAAGCTATACGCTTGCCGATTACCGGGTATGTGCTTGCGCTTGCTATTGGATTGAGCCTTTTTTTCATACTCATTCTGCCTGCTCATACGCATGACCATCATGACCCAATACGTATCAGATTGAGCATGCATCGGCTCTCACACTTTATAACGGAACTTGCACCGCATTTTTTGGGAATTAAAAGACTAAGGGGTCTTGGTCCCGTTTCCTTCCCAGTTGGATTGACCATTGTGGGGTTGACAGGGTTAGCTACCATTGTAGCGATGTATCAGACATTGTATCGGCGTAGTCACGCTGCTTTGTTTGTGCTTGTGCTTGGTATTTCAGCTTTTGGAGCAACCCTAGGCAGCACCTTCTACGAAGCGAAACGCTACTATCTTCCACTTTATATTGCGATACCCCTGCTATTTGCAATACTTACAAGGAGTGCGACACAAATACGTTATGGCAAAATCATCTGGGCACCTCTTTGCATCGTTATGCTCCTTGCTACGAATACACTCAGCTCCATCGGTGGGGTAGACTTGTCTACTAAGTATGCACGTCTTGAACCTACTTTGACAAAGGTTCTATTGCAGGACAATGTTCGTTTTGTGTATACTTCTTATCCAACAGCAATGGGCATTTTGTTTGAAAGTGGAGGGAACATTATCCCCTCAACGCATATTGGCCCACAGCACACAAGCTTTGATCCCCGGAATGAGCAACGAGTTTTGGAAGGTGAAAACAAAGATACCGCATTTGTTTTTTTACGTGATGGGATGGCAACAGAAGAATTTGAGACATATCTCAACCAGCGTGATATTCACTGCAAACGAACGATGGTAGCAGAACACTATATCATCTATAATACCTGTACACCTTTTCCAAATATCTGGCTACTGCGCCAAATATTACCTCATGGTCCTGATCCTGCTGAAAGACAGCGCATAACAGCAGAAGAGGTACGTACTTGGGAGCGTGAACATGGCATCCAAGATTGATGTATGTTTCAACGTAAATAGTCTATCAACTCTGGTACATCGGGAAAAGGCGTACAGGTATTATATATAACATAAGAGGAAACAGGTATTTCTTCACAATCAATATGATGGGCATGTAGATATTCTTCAAAAACAGGGGTGGAAGAACCGTTCTTGCGAAACACAAATGCCGTCTCTTTGCCATTTGCTGCGAGTACGCGCTCTTCGTTGCGCAGGTCGTAGCTTTCTCGGGCTGGTCCAACACGTGAAGACGAAATGATAGTATTACCGCTTTCAAACATGATCCCCATACCTAGCCAGTATGACGTATACACATAACGTACATCGTGCTCCAAGAGCACGTCGGCAATAGCCGCTTCTGGACGTGGTGTGTATCGTTCAGTCACGTTTATACCACCCAAAGAACTGATGCTATTGCTTACCAAAAAACTGCCCACGAAAAGAGGCACCCATAGATTACGGTAACGGAGATTCTGCAAATTGCTTGCCATAGAAGCCATCAAAAGAGGCATAGCAACAGCCGCAAGTGGAAAAAAGTACCGTGTGCTTTTGTGATAATTGCTCAAGAGTGCTGCGCCTGTGGCACTACTTATCAGGATTAACACCATTATTGCTGATAGATTGCGCTTGAATAATGCGTGGTAGATCGTTATGAGAAGGGCGAGAGCCACCAACCCAAGTATCAGAAATGCCAAAGGGGACGCAATATCGGCCCGTCCATAGCGTGTGATACCTAGCAATTCTGGTATCGTCTTGTCTATAAACAGTTGGAGTTTCTGCACAGATATTCCCACTTTTACCCCACCATGGTCGGAGCGTATGTGCGCCGGTAAAACGAATATGCTGAACAGCAATCCCCCCGTGCTTATCAGCAATGCATACCCCATACGCGGTAGTGAAACCAGTTTCTTCCAAGCCATAAGCACAATGATGCCACATGTACCGAGCAGTGAAATCACAACCAAGTTAGACCATAGAGCAAGAGAAATGGCGATTCCGATGCCCCCCATGAGCATACTATTGGTGCGGTTGCTATGGTTGCCAAAGCATAACCGTATGGTTGCCCACAACGCCAACGTCGCAATCGTCACAGCCTCAATGTAGCCCGGCTGGAGTTTGCATGTCCACAACATCGTGAATGCTGGTGGCACCATTATCCAACTTGCCGCAGCGATGGCTCCCCAACGTCCAAACAAATCGCGCCCGATGCCATATAGCCCTACAGTAAGTATCATCGAAAGTGTAAGTGGCAATGTTAAGAGTACAGGAAGTGATGCACCTTGTATCATCATTACTGGCGCAATGAGGTAAGAAGCTAAGGTGCCGGTCTCGCCATAGTACAGCGGATATTCGCCATTCAAAATATTCAACGCAAAGATACCAACAAGATAATCGTCGCTATTGAGCATCTTGACAACATTGGGGAGCAGTAAAATACGTAGTAGTAGCGCTATGCCGGCCATACCACTCACAAGCGCATAGTCTGTGCGTGTCCATGCTATGCGATGTGGCAGTTGTAGCAAGCCAATGGTACGTATAAATACCACTATACTTGCTATGAATATGAGGAAAAACCATAATAACGGTAGCAGATACCCATAGTGTATTGGGAAAACAAGTGCATAGATAGAGAGAAAGCCTGTTATTGCTGCAAAAAACAAAGCAACAACTATGTTCAAAAGGGAAGTTTTCGTCGTCTTTGTCGGGGGGCGCTTGCTCACAAGCCAATAGGTCATTGCATATGTAATGAGAGGTAGAGGGATTACCAGCAGTATTTGCACGATGGAGGGAAATCGCCAAGGCGTAGGTGTTGGCAGTGTCACCTTGAGATGACTCAGAGCTATGCCAATGCTGCGGCTGTCTCGCCCCGGTGGGGTAAAACGGTCAACTTTTAGGTATACCTCTTGCGACTTTTGCTCAACATGAGCCAGTATGTGATAGTGTCGCCACACATGGTCAACGACAAAATCGCCACTTTTCCATGCTATTGTCTCCAAGCGCATCTCTGCTTGTGGTGCTGTAGGTGGGCGTGGGGAACTCATGCGAAGGTTCAATATGGCTGGACGTGCCCAGAAACCATCTATGATGAGACTGGCATACTCTCCCGACCAACGGTAGTTATTCTGCTCATATGACTCGACCGAGTAAAATTTACTCAGCACGTGTTCGGCTTGTGGTTCTTCAATGTCAAAAGCAAGGTGTGAAGGGAGCTGTATGCCTATGAGCAGGGCCATTACTGTGCTTAGAAGCACGAACAAAGGTAGCACATATCGTTGCCAAGCATGAGTGATATGTTGTACCCCGGTTAATAGGGTGTTGTGCTTGTACGGAGTAAAAAAACGTTGCAGCGCAAAAGATGGTTTTTTCATATGTTGGTATTTTTAAGATAGATTCTCAACTGGCCGGATAGTTCTTGGTACTGTGTTTTGGTGTAGGTACAAATTGAGCAAACCAATGATTAACCCACGAACATACATACCAGCACAGAGCAAGAAAACCAATCAACAGAGCAAGCCGTGGGTATGCTTCAGATGGCGTGCCATACCTGAGCGATGGCAACAATGTTATGATAGTGTCGGCGTTGAGTTGAGTAAAAAATGTATTGTCGTAGCCTGAAAAATCAAACATAAACAGGCGATTGTTCCCTATCAGCAGCGTTATCCATACTTGTACAACTCCTAGTATCAAAAGTTGTACCCACTGTTTTCGTTGCCAGCATAGAGCAACTCCCTGCACCGTTGCAATGACTAGGATAGGCAGTATGGGCACTAAGTAGCGTGGTATAGGAGAACTGCCCGAACTCCAATTTACATAAGAAGCATGCAGGACATGGTAGATTGCATACGTGATGGTCAGAAAGAATGCATCACCGCGAGTGAGTGGAGTACGCCAGAGCACCCACAAACCAGGTAATGCGAAGAGATACAGTGGCGCGTTGAAAAAAAGGCCAAATTTCTGGTCAAACAATAATCCGAGAGTTCCTTGCAAAAGCGAATGCTCTTCTGCATCTGGAAACCCCCGCGCAAACAGATGATTGAGAATATCTGGGGAAAGCTCCCCAAACAAGATGTAGAACCAGAAAAAGAAGAGGAAGGTAAAGAGAAGAATCGGCCCCATTGACCATTGAAGTGCATGCACAATATGCTTACGTTGTTTCCAAAGGAAAAAAGCATACAAACATACCGAAAGCGGCACCATTTTATAGTTGAGATGTGGCAACATCCCCAATGCGCAACCAATAGCAAGTGCTTGTAGGTGAACATGTCTATCGGAAGGTGATAGGATTTGTGCTACTAGAAATGCTACCAGCACAAAGCCGATAGCCTCTGGGTATATTTGATGGCTATACATGAGAACTGGATATGTTATGCCAAGCAATAAAACACTGATAAAAGAGAGCGTTTTTGAAGTATACACACGACCTGCTCTATAGAGATAGAGGATAGCCGTTGCCATGAGCATGTTGAGAAAGATACGCACCCCGACAATACCACCAAGCGCATAGGCAGGCATGATGAGGATTGGTACGCCAAGCATTGTATGGTGCAGAATGAGACGGTCTTTATACTGCATGAGATGCCGACCGAGTTCTGCTCTATTATAAAAAGAACGATAATCTTTGTTGTGATAATTATTCACAAGCGATACGTCATGGTCGTGGTAGATACTATGAGCTGTGATAAGATAATGCGGCTCATCTCCATTGGTAATAGTCATTCCTTTTGGAAGAGGTAAAAACAGTGTTATACCAATGTATATGGTCAGCAGTATTACCCATAGGCTCCAAGCAGGTTGGTATGTTTTCATGTGGGGGAGTTGTATGAGTGCGGGGAGCGCCAGAATTATGAGCATGGCATATGGTAGGAACCATGACGATGGCAACAAGTACATTGATTGAGGTGGAAAAGCGGCAGCATATGCGACTATGATGAGCAATACGGTAAAAGAGAGCAATGATATTGTTGTTTGCGCAAGAGATAGGTGCGGTGTGCGAGTATAAAGGGCGATGGTTCTTCTCATAGCGGTATAAACAAAGAGTGGCGCTAAAAGCAAAAAAGCGATGCGTGATGTCCCAAATGCATTGAACCGATTATGCCACTTTGCAACGGGCAGTAGTTGTGTCACGCGCAGATAACTTACGGCTACTCCAATGCTGCTACGAGTGTCTTGTATGCCGGGGGTAAAACGAACCGTCTTCAACTGCACGATATGTGCATCGGCATCAGCGAGTGGCACAAGGACCTGATAGCTTCGCCAAGTACCGTCTACGATAAATGTATCACTACGCCAAGAGGTACTTGCTAGGTATGTTTCAGCTTGTGGGGCAGTTGGTGGGCGCGGGGATGTCATGCGTAGTTCAAGCAAAGTAGCCCCTGGCCAAAACCCGTTTAGCATGAAGAGCGGGTTTTCGCGGGACCAGCGAAACGTATCTTCGCCATTATGCTCAGGGGCATAAAAACCCGTCATGTAGTGCGTTGTTGTCGGGGTATCTACAGCAAGGTCTATGGTAGGGTGGGTAAATGATATTCCCATAAGCAATGCCCCTATGGTACACAAGAGCAACAAAAAGGGAATAAGAAAAGCAACCTTGCTTCTCTGGAAGTGGCGTGTACGAGGGAGAGAAGCAACGTTGCTATTGGTACTAGATAGTACACCTAATTCATTCACAGGCTGGTGAACCATAGATTCATACAAGTAAAAAGACTACCATGGGAACCAACACGGCCAGACATCACTTGCATCGTTAGTTGTTACTCGCGTTTGGTTGTCACCCTCGGCAGTCATGACATAGATTTCTTGGTTGCCATCGCGTTCAGAACGGAATGCAATAGAGTTATTTATTGACCATGTAGGGTGCATGTCCGATGCTTCGTGGGATGACACATTGCGCACATTCGTACCGTCAGTGTTCATGACATAGATTTCCCAGTTATCATCACGATTGGTCATAAAGGCGATTTCTTCACCACTCGGCGACCAAGCTGGTATCGAGTCTCTTGCAGTATTGTTGGTCAACCGTTCCTGCTGGGTGCCATCGGCGTTCATAATATAGATTTCCTCGTTGTCGTCACGCTCTGAAAAGAAAGCTATACGCTCTCCGTCGGGTGACCAAGCGGGAAAATGGTCATTGGCTGTGTTGTTGGTCAATCGTTGCTGATTAAGGCCTTCATCATCCATAACGTAGAGTTCTTTGTTACCATCGCGGTCTGACCTAAACGCAATGTGTGTACCATCGGGCGACCAAGCGGGATTCATATCATCGGCGGTGTCATAGGTCAACTGTGTTAGGTTGGTTCCATCGCTGTCCATGACATAGATGTCGTAATTGCCCTCACGATTGGATGTAAAGGCGATACGATCACCTTGTGGCGAAACTGCTGGTTCACTGTCGTGTGCATCATCAAACGTCAACCTCGTTTGCTCAGAGCCATCGGCTTGCATGGTATAGATTTCTTCGTTGCCATCGCGGGTAGAGGTAAAGGCAATATACCCAGAAGGTTGTGTGATAGGCGTAGCCGTAGGCGTTGCTTGTACAGTCGGTGTTGCTTCTGCGGGCATAGTGGGCGTGGATGTTGGTTCGACCGTTGCAGTGGTAGTCGGTGTTGCTTCTGTGGGCATAGTGGTGGGTGTAGATGTTGGTTCGACCGTTGCAGTTGCTTCTGCGGGCATAGTGGGCGTGGATGTTGGTTCGACCGTTGCAGTGGTAGTCGGTGTTGCTTCTGAAGACATAGTAGGCGTTGGCGTTGGTTCTAGTGTGGCGGTAGATGTTGGTATTGTTGTGGGAGTAGGCGTTTTCGTCATATATACAGGCGTAGGCAAAGGTGTGCTTACAAAAGAAGCAGAGTCAGCGTTTCGATTGACGAGCGGTAGAAAGACTTCACGTACTGTATCTACCACATGTATGGTTATCGGCACATTGATAGATGATAGCCCTTCGGACTCTATGCGTAATGATGCGGTGTATTGACCTAAATCTATTGCTTGGGTACTGGCTGGAACTGCTATTGTCACCTCGACGGAATCGCGCTGTGTGCCTGTCGTGCGGTTGAGTTCAACCAAATCGTTCGGATCGTTCTCGGTTATTTCCCATGAAAGCGGAGAACCATCGGCGTTGGTTATCATCATCAGGTGCGAGGATGATTTTTGTGCATCAACAATAGTGGTAATGCTATCCAACGAGGGCTTAATAGCAGGCGTTGGGGTAGCTGTTGGTGTTGGAGTATTTGTTGGCGTGGGAGTAGCGCTTGGTGTGGGCGTGGCCGTGTTGGTTGGCGTGGGCGTGTTGGTTGGTGTTTGCGTGCTCGTTGGCGTAGGCGTTGGGGGAACCTCTGGCATAGAGTAAAACCCGGTATTTTGGGCATCACGGTGAAACTGTGGCCATGGCATGCCATTAAATGTTGATGGACCAAGTTTCCATGCATACAACCGTGCTATGGAATCGGTATGCTTGTAATTCCCGGCAACTACTTCTAGCATGCCATCACCGTCTATATCGGCTATAGCCGGGGTTCCTACATACATACCTTGTACATCTAAGCGAATATTTTTTTGCACCCCGTCTGTGCCAACAATAACGATTAGATTACGATACCCAACAAATATTTCAAGTTGTCCATCACCGTCATAATCAACAACAAGCGGCGATGACCGGATGCCCAGCGCAGAATCGTCGAATAGATTTGGCTCTACACCGCCTCGCCAGCCAGAGACAGCTTTACCATTACTATGCCATGCATACAATTTTTTATCTTCGCACCCGATGACCACTTCAAGGGATTTGTCGCCGTCAAAGTCGGCTAATGCTGGTGATCCTTGACAGCTCTTACCTGTTTTCACAGGCCAACCAGAAAGCGCTTTACCTTTGCGGTTATAGGCATATACTCGTGGCTCACCTCCCCAAAATGTACCTGTTCCCATAACAATTTCTAGGTGCCCGTCATTGTTTATATCACCCACGGCTGGCGAAGACCATATCACTTCATCTATAAGGATTGGGAATCCATCTAGCGTGTCTCCGTCGTGCGTAAATGCCCATAGCCTTCCGCCTTCCTTGACAGGGGGGGATATGTCAGCACCAAGGATAACTTCAAGCTTGCCATCTTCATTAATATCTGCAAGGGCCGGGGTAGACCATATCGTATCTTGTACATTATGATCCCACTTAACTTTGGGGTCATCATCACCATCATCTTGTAATACATAGATATAGTGGTCCCATGCACCGAAAACAATTTCTAGCTTTCCATCGTTATCTAAGTCGCCAAGTGCCGTTGAGCCACGAACACCATCGGCTTTGCCATTGCCATTCTCGCACCTATCTTTTGGCTTGAAGAACCACAGTACGTTGCCATGTCGGTCTAGTGCATATAATCCACCATCTCGCTCAGCATCCTGACACTTTGCGCCGCTAATTCCCACCAGAATTTCTGGGTAGCCATCATTATTAATGTCGCCTACTGCGGGTGCATTGGCAATACCCAACTTCAGGTCTTTTGTCCATACTTTCGTGCCATCATGTTTGTAGGCATAGAGTTGCCCATCCTTACCACCTGTGATAATTTCTAAATCGTCTGGGTTATCATCAATATTTGCGAGGGTTGGGGCTCCATATACTATCTGGTCGCCACCCAACACAACGGGAAAACCAGGTTGCGTAGTTATATCTACGTTACTGGTTGTCGAAGCAAATGTGGATACACCTAAAAACAGTGCGAGGATACCAACAAAAAGCGTTGAAATCCAAATAGTTCGGGATGTCCAGCGTCTTTTCATCGTTCATTCCTTTCTTGTCTGATGCATTTGTTTCTCTCTGCGCCTCTGCATCTCTGCGCCTCTGCGTTAAAATGTACATTTCATTTAGGGTTGCCATATGCAGATGGTAGGCTAAACATACACCTACCAGTAGCACGGTAGTATAGGGGTACTTGTAGCTTTTGTCAATTACTTATGTGAATCGAGATGGTGCTTGCCTGTTGGCAAAAAGACCACAGATAGCACGCGAGAATCGGTCACATCGGTGATTTCCTCACGCGGCACACTCTTTTCAAGAACATGGCATGTATATCCATAGGAACGCATGTCGGCTATAAATTGTGCTGGAGTATACCCTGAAACGTTCATCAATTGATCAGGGTGCAACTCAGAGAGGATAACAGGACGATCTTCCTTGAGAATAGCAGTAGCGCCTTGGAGTACCATAGGTTCTGCTCCCTCTACATCTATTTTTATAAAGTGAACTGGTCTGATAAGTGAATAATCATTGAGAGCCACGACGTTTATAGGTTTTACTTCATGATGAGCAGGCAAAAGAACATGCTCATTTGTAATGTAGGCTCCACCTGAATTGAGGGTATTTGTTGAAAACACAAGTTGTGTAGAACCAGAGGTTTGCCCTACTGCACATCGTTCTAGCGTTACAATATCTGTAAAACCGTTCTCCTGAATTGACAACTCCAAGAGTTCGGCGTTTTGGTCTACAGGCTCAAAAGCAACTACTTTTCCCGAAGCGCCCACGAGAGACGCCATATGTATGGCAAAAAAACCAACATTGGCCCCAATGTCAAGAACCACCTGCCCGGGCTTGACCGTGTTTTGTACAAAGTGTATTTCATTCTTCTCAAACGTCCCTCTGATAATATCCATTCCGATGACGTGGTCACACAAATCTATACATAGTCTCAGATGATTGTCTAGTTCCTTAATAACAATATTTCTCTCTCGTACAAAAGCCAAATCAGGGTTGTTCTGCCGAAATTCATCTGAAGACATAAAATCTATTCGTAAGTCACTTATTTTGTTCCAAGCATGGAGTTTCTCTTTGATAACGTGTTCGTTCTCCGGCTCACGGTCGAGAAAAAGCCTATAGCCCCATATGACATATTGCCGTCGCAAGGTAGGGTCTTTCAATCGTTTGTATTCGTCTGAGGTGAAAATGAGATGGAGAAGCGCTTGCCTAGGCTTCTTTTTCTGCTGCAAAAAAAGGAGTTTCTCTTGCAGTTCTTGTGGTTCTGGTTCACGTTGCAAGAACGCATGATAGGCAGCATAGGTGAATGTTTCAAGGTCTTGCGTTCTGCGGTGTTTGAGCACTAGGCGAGCATACGCGTAGCCGAGGCGTACAAAAGCTTTTACCACGTACACGTTAAAGACATTCATCCAAATCATCGTTATCTTCTTAAATTCATAAAACCAACTTTCAGCAGGGTAGTGTAGGCAACCTTCCCCCTTTTGTCAACAATGGCATAATAGAGCAGTCCTAATTGAGTTGTCAATGATACCGAGCAACAGCTTTCTTTCGACTTTCTCACAAACCTTTGCATCGGGTTGCGTCTTTGCGCCCTTGCATCTTTGCGCCTTTGCGTTGAAAAATGCACACTTCATATAGGGTTGCTATACCTGAGTGGAAGCAAGTACGCCGATTGCACTGGGAAAGCCACCGCAAGCGCCACGATAACCAACGATGCCACACAATAGCATGCTGGGATTGCTGCCTGTACAGGCGATAGGTGCCATGTACCCACATAGAGCGCTACCATGCCTCGCGTAGTCCCATAGACACCCAGTGGCATGAGCAGCAAAAGAAGTGTGTGCCATATCCCAAATGCCTGCATCTGTTCATACCAAGGCCCACGTGTCAATTGGGTTGCTTTCACATGACTCAGCGCTACACCGATACTGCGGCGTGTATTTATTTTTGGGGTAAAGAGGTCAGCCTTGAGTTCTACGCTAGGGTCGCCAGCAAGCGATGCTAATATGTGGTAGGTTCGCCATGTGCCGTCTACGACAAACGGTCCACTCTGCCACGTTGTACTTTGCAAGCTTGCTGTTGCGGGTGGCGCAGTTGGTGGGCGCGGCGAGGAGAGACGCAGTGCAAGCAGTACCGTTCCCGGTTTGAAACCATCGAGCACCAAGGCAGCTTGCTCACCGGACCAGCGAAAAGGGGCATTTTCATCTGTCTCAACGTCGTAAAAGTTTATCAGGTAACGATGTGTGGTAGGCGCATCGGCAGTCATAGCGATAGTGGGACGTACCGCGAGCGTGCCAACGACGTAGATTGTCGCTGTGCAAAGCAACAGAAGGATGTATTTCATACTATAGCAACCCTAGCAGACTTGTGAATGATACAGAGCAACCATTATTCTTTCAACTTTCTCACGAATCTTTATGTCTCTCTGCGTCTCTGCGTCTCTGCGTTAAAGCCTTTCCTCATGTAGGGTTGCTATATGCAGATGGCAAGCTAAACGTACACCTATTGGTAGCACTGTAGTGTAGGCAAACATTCCTCTTTTGTCAACCGTGGTATAATGATCTCATGATGCATGCAGAAAGGAGCGAACAGCACATGAGCAAGACAGATTGCACCACAGGAGATATTTCTATGAGCATGACTATTGATGAACTTGTTGATCAAGCAATTCAATTGTCGCCTATTGCACAAGATGAGTTGGTATATCGGCTTCTCACACTACGCCGAAAACGGATTTCGCACGTTCTTCTGCCCCCGCCTGTTTCTGGTAAAGTATGGTTGGAGCATTGGCATGAGGTGAATATTGATCCAGACGTTGCTGATGAGATGCTACGGGCTATTGAAGAACAGTGTGAGAGGATAGACCCGAATGATTGGCAATTGTCTGTTTGATACAGCGATACTGATACGTTATTTGCGTGGAGATAAGAAAACGCAGCAATCTATGGAAAACATAAATCTGTATGTTTCAATTATCAGTATGGGGGAATTGTATCTTGGTGTACATCGTAAAACAGTCTCTGAATGATACAGAGCAACCATCAAACGCGACTCTCTGCGTCTTTGCATCTTTGCGTCTCAGCGTTGAAGTTGTACGATAGGAACCTCTCGTTTGTCCCTGCTGGATACGGGGCAATAATCCTGTGATCGTGCAATGTTGCCATGACCCTAGGTTTTGCATTACTGAATCTCAAGGAGACCAGCGGTAGTATCGTTCAAAAAAAGGTGTATATCTTCAGCGTAAGAACGTAAGACCATCTCTAGTTGTGTTGTCGTACAATTCCCAATACGCAGCCAAATAACCTTTGGAGGAAACCCGTAGATGAGACTTAGGTCAGTAAAATCCGCGTCCTTTGTAACAATAGCGAAGTCATGCAGAGAGGCATAGTGCCAAACGTCATCATCTGTTGCTTGTTCCAAATGGGCAAACATCACATGACTAGCATCAGGGAAAAGGTCAGCAAGACGTTGTACCAAACGGGGTGACATATTGTGATCAAACAACAGTTTCATTGGACAACCAGTGTGTGTCGTTCACGTTGTGCCGCATAACTCAAGCACGCCAGCACGTCATCCCGCGTCAGCAAAGGAAAATCTTGGAGTATTTCTTCAACAGACATACCAGCAGCAAGGTAGGAAAGCACATCATAGACGGTCATACGCAACCCACGGATGCATGGTTGCCCACTCCGTTTTCCCGGTTCTAACGTAATATGGTGATGATACGTCGTATTCATAAGCAATAGTCGCTTTCTTTCGTTTCTTTCTATCATAAAACATCTATACATCCATTTGTAAGGGTTCTAGCAACCCTTTCGCACCCCCCCGCAGCGCCTCAGCACCCTCAGCGCATCAGCGGTTCAGCGTTCCTTAACATTAGTTTTGCCCCTTTGCAAAGCCATCGAGGGTGCCACGCACTCCCAAAAGTGCGTGGCACCGAGTGCTACATGCCTCTCTCTGCGTCTTTGCATCTTTGCGTCTCTGCGTTAAAATCTCTTACCTTGAATTGTCAAGGTCTTCCCGCTTGGCAAGGCGCTCGCGCAGTATGCCTACCTCGCGCTTTAGTCGGCGCTGTTCATAGCGGCTCTGCTCAAGTGCTGGCAAGAGTGTTTGCAACAACGCTGTATTGAAGCGCTCTTGACGTTCAACAATTGCATCAAGATATGGTTCTTTCATGTGGGCAGTCATTTGTTTGCGGGCCCATGCGACGAGGGGGCCAACGATTGGCAGGTTTGAACGCACCGTATATTCTGGCATGCCTACCTGTGTCAACTGTTGCAAGTGTTGCTGATAGTCGCCATCGAGATGATGCTCTAGTGTTCCTTGGGCTTGCTCCACAAGGTCCAAAAAGGCATCGTGAAAGCGCTCATGGGTGAAAGCCAGCGAGCGCACAATACCCCGTTGTGCTAGACGACTATACTCGCTACGTGGCGTAGTAAAGGCTTCAATCCCTTGTATAATGCGTTCAGTCACAACATCCCAGGCATACTGGTGCGCTACATAGGTGTATCCCTTTTGCCCAAGCGTAGCAGCATCGGCAGGGTTATGCACCAAATGGTTGAGGGCATCCCGAAAACGTGCATAGTCGTGGAAGGTAGCGCCCCCACCACTGTCCTGTACATGATTGCGTGTAACAGTGCAGTGTTCATGCACCAACACCGGGCGCTTTTGCAGCCACGACTCCATGATGACGATTGAGAAGCTTTCGTTGAGTGATGGCTGACACAACACCAGTGCCGATGCAAACGCATGGGGCATATCTTCTTCGGGTAGCATGCCAAGGTAGATAATATCTGGATGGTGCGGGATTGGCACGCCTTCAGAACCAACAAGCACCAGCGCCAAGGGACCGGGCTGCTCCTCTTTATAGCGCACAAAATAATCAAGTAACAATGGAACGTTTTTGCCCTCTTCCAAGCGCCCACTATAGAGCACAATGTGCTCCGGCAAGTTGTAGCGAGTACGAAAGGCTTGCCCATCACCGGTGGGGTGGGTAGCAATGTCGAAGCCATACCCGACAACAGCACGATAGGGGTTGACAACACCGAGCGTATTGGTAGCAAAATCGCATTCAGCTTGCGTGTTGAAGAAGATACCCGTTGCCGATTCGAGCAGCTCCCGAAAAACCGAAAAATATGTTACTGGCTCATCGTGCAAACATGGCACAATGATAGCTTTGTCAGGGATTGCTTGCATACCCCAATAGGTCGTGCCAAAGAGATAGGGCGCAAAGATGGCACAGCGTAGGTTTGGGGCATGGTCACGCAAGTATTGGTTTAATGCACTGCTCTGGAGATTGTTGTGCAAAAAGCGTTGTTCTTCACGGTAGCCAACATACTCACCCCGGATAGCTTTTTGCTGTATTTCGTGAAAAACGCTGTCATCCACGCGGTCAACGGCAAACCGTCGCACTGTGACTCCATTGATATGCTCCACGCCCGGTGGGTAGTAATCGGACCAGTCGCTCATAGCTGCAACACAAGTTGTGAGTACCTCAACACGGTAGCCTTGGCAAGCGAGGTGCTCGGCCCAGCCACGTATGAGGCGTTCGGCTCCGCCAACAATATCCACGCCATAGCGCGGTGTGACAAAGGCAATAATCTTTACATCTTGGCGCTCTTGGCGTCTTGGCGGTTCAATACAATCCATACTATCCTTCGCCTCCAACAACTGCACAATCTTTGCTGCAAGGTTGGCAGGGTTTTGCGGTTCAAACAACAACCCGGCATCGCCAACCGTCTCCGGCAATGCCGTCGTTGCGGCGGCTACCACGGGCTTGCCATGGGCCATAGCTTCTATGACGGGCATACCAAAGCCTTCGTGTATGCTGGCTGTGACGAACAAGTCACACATGGCATAGTATGGCTCCAAGTCTGGCACCTGCCCGGTAAAGATAACATGGTCTTGGCAACCCAGTTCTTGGGCGCGTTGCAGCACTTCTTCTGCATATTCGCGGTAGGGACCAAATTGGTTTTCACCTACCAGCAGCAATATGGTGTTGGGTTTGTGTTGGCATACTAGCGCCAATGCCTCTACCAAGTCAATGATGCGTTTGTTACGGGCCATGCGCCCTATGTAGAGCAAGATGTGGTTTCCATCAAGCCCAAGTTCTTTTTTCATTGAGCCGTTCCCTGAGCCGTTCCCTGAGCTTGTCGAAGAGGGCGCGGCAGATTCAATCACGGCATAGGGCAAAACAGAAACACATTCAGGTGGTATCAACCCGGTTTGGATAAGTTCATTGGTTGTAAATTGACTATGCCCACATGCATAATCCGCATACTGTACAAGGTCAATATGCTTTTTGCCAAGCACCAAATCGGCATAGCCTGTTGTGTTCGAGTCCCACAGCTCGGGTGGGGTGACGCCGTGGTAGTCGAAAATAACGGCACTGTGTTGTGCCTCTTTGATGAGCAATGCCAATTTATAGTACGTTGAGTAGTTGACAACAACAATATCAGAGGATTGGAAATGGTTGACAACCCATTGCAGACGCCTGACCGGGTTGCGTAGTTCGTCTAGTTTCACTGCTACGGCATAGCGGCGCACATCATCGGGCAGTCGGTCGTCCACAAACTCGGTGATGAGCAGTGTTTGATACCCTGCTGCACGCAAGGTGTGTAGTTGCGCTATCACGTGGTTGCCTACAGCATCGTTGATGACGCAGTTGCCGTTGATGATGGTTGCGCGGCGCGGCAGTGCGGGAAGGTAGGGTACTGTAATCGTGAGTGGTGGGACATGTTTTTCAGAAAACCACCCAAACCCCTCTTCGACAAGGTCTATCAGCAAGTGATATGCACCCGGAGCTGGCGGGGACTCGACGCGCATATCAACCGTGAGCGTTGCACCCGGTGGCACTGAAGTGGGCAAAACTGTGCGTAGCCCATCATCAACGGCTACCGACCCTTGCTCGGTCTGCCAATGGTAGGAGATGCGCACAGGGTGTTGCCCAAAGTTGACCCAAGGAATGGCACCGGTATTGTGCAATACTACGGTGAGCAAAAGCGTTTCGCCACAGTGGATGTGCTCTGGGATGGTGTTGATAAGGCGATACTCGGCATTATACATTTGATATACCATTTGGCCTCGCGTTAAGACGCAAAGAACGCAAAGCTATTGCCTCTCTCGGCGTCTTTGCATCTCTGCGTCTCTGCGTTAAAATCTTTACACATCATTTTTAAGTTTGCTAGAGTGGATAAAATGCATCTACTGTTGCATATGCACGGTTGTACAGAGAGCTTTTGACAGCATTTTTGCATTCGAGCAGCATAGCTATCATATCCTGTTTTTCGGTAGTAGAGAGGGGTGGATAAAATGCACTACGCGCATGCAGGATGTTGTCGAGGTTGCCCAAGGTTTCAAGATAGGCCCAGCGCAATACGCGCTCTTCCATGGCATGCCCATGCTCACGGATAAAAGCCAGTTCGCTTTCGGCAAAGGGGCCGAGTATGTCGGGCAATGCATAGCTTTTGAGCACGAAGCGCAAGCGTCCGCGATTGTAGTATTTGCTGCGTTGCAATTCGTCCTTCAGCGAGAGCGATTCGTGATGGGTGACGATAGCTTTGGGTGCATACAGAATGTGGTAGTTGTGCTGGCGCATTCTCCAGCATAGGTCAGTATCTTCATAGTAGGCTGGCGTGTAGCCCGTGTCGAGCAAGCCTACATCGTGCAGGGCTGTCATACGCAGAGCTAGAGCTGCGCCGGTCACGAAGTCGTAGGGTTTGGCTTCGTCATACTGCCCCTTGTCGGGTTCATGGCTACCAATATGGTGCGCTACGGCACGTGTCCAGTCGAGGTAGGCGCCGGCATGTTGGATTGTGCCATTAGGGTAGCGTATTTTGCATCCCACGGCTCCCACATCTGGGCTAGATTCAAAGGGGGCTACGATTTCACCGAGCCATTGCGGGTCAAGCAACGTGTCTTGGTTGAGTAATATGACGATGTCGGGTGGGTTGTCTGTGGCTTGCAATGCACGTATGCCGATGTTCATGCCGGCCGAAAAGCCAAGGTTTTTGCTGTTGCGTATGAGCGATACGTTGGGGAAGTGTTGCGCAATGCGTTCCGGCGTGCCATCAGATGAGGCATTATCTACGACGAGCACAGTATCGGGCGCTTGCTGTTGGCGGGCTAGGGTTTGTAGGCATTGGATGGCTATGTCGCCGGCATTCCAAGTTAAGATGATGATAGCTGTTTTCATAGTATCGTTAGTCCTCGTCCAAAACTGATGCAACAGAGCAAGCAAAGCCAAGTAGCAGGGGCGAAGTCAATGTATCTGCTACACCATACGTGTGAGTAAGGGCAAGTTGTCCATTGACCAAGCGGTATACTTCGATCTGACGTTGCCATCGGTCTACAATCCAATATTCTTGCACGCCATATCGTTCATACAGAACCCTTTTTTTCTCTCGGTCACGTGTTTGGTTTTCTTTCCCGGCGGATAGTATTTCTACGGCTAGGTCAGGGGCAGCATGCAGTTTGCCATCTTCGTCAAGCACAATTGCTAGGCGGTCCCGATGTATCCACACAATGTCGGGTATAATAGCCGTATCAGATGCAAAGATGATACCCGGCTCTACAAGCACTTTGCCAGCGCCTGTTTGTCTATTCCAAAACCACAGTTCGCCAGATAGGTTTGTTGCTATGTTCTGATGTCGCCAATGCGGTTGTGTCGCCACGTATAAAACTCCATCAATCAGTTCATAACGGTTGCCGTCATCTGTAGGGAAATGCTCCAAGTCAACAATGGTTAGTAGGGGAGCATTGCTCCTTTTTGTAGCGCATTGGGTTGTAATACTAGGTTCAAGTAGTGTATGTACTGGTATCATAGAACGGACCCCCTTTCTTTTTTAATCAAAAGCCTCGCGCAAAAACGCAAAGCAAGAAAGACGCATATCCTAGTCCTCGTTTGTCTCTATTTCTGTGCTTTGTGTTTCATCTGATGCGGCTCTTTTGAGCACAAAGGCCATTACTTGGCTATCGGCATCCTCTAGCCCGGCTAGCTGTTCAGCAGATTCGGCTAATTGTTGCTTGGTCATACGTGTGTTTTCTTTTATCTTTATCATTTGTTGTTCCAAATCATAACGGCGTTGGTCTGCTATTTCGTTGATGGCATAGAGTGAGCGTAGCACGGCGGCGTTGTAATCTTGTTGCTGTTGGATAAGCGGCATCATGAAAGGACGCACGATTTGGTCAATGAGGAAGCGGCGCAGGGGTTGCAGCTTGCCGCCCGCTATTGGTTGCTCGTGCAAGCGCCAAGTTTTCTCCTGCACATCAAGCGCGGCATCACGACAGGCTTTGAGCGTGTCTTCTTTGGGACGGACGGTTGAAGGCTGACCGGTTCCCTGACTCCTGACTCCTGACTCCTGACTCCTGACTCCTGACTCCTGACTCCTGACCCCCATCTCGGCAAAAGTTTGCCAGTGGCCCTACAACCTTGTCCCATGTGTACGCTTGGACAAGCTCTTTGGCGGCCTGCGATTGTGTGGCATGCAGGTCTGAGTTTGCAAGCAGGCGCAGGATGGCGTTGGCTACATCGGCGCTATCGTCGGGGGCGACGACAAGGGCTGCGCCGGCTGTGCCCAATACCTCAGATGCAGGGTCGCCCTGCGTGATGATAGTTGGCAACCCGGCCCAAAGATGGTCCAGAATACGTGACCTGATGGCCGCATACCGCGTTTCAAGGTGCTCACGGTGGAGGGAAATAGCTATGGTGGCTTCGAGCAGAAAGTCGGCCCGTTGCTGGTAGGGAACCCAGTGCTCGTAGAAGAAGATGTGGGTATCGAGTAGCCCATGCGTTTGGGCTTGTGTGCGTGCTTGGGTAGGCATGTGCATCTGATGGGCATTGCCGGGGTGCTGCCCGGCGAGAAAGACAAGCCGTGCCTGTGGATAGTGGGCGACAACGTGGGACATGGCGTTGACGAGTGTGACGGGGTCCATCCAGTCCCACATACCGCCTGTCCAGAGCAAGAGCGGGTCTTCTGCACCAATACCGGGGATGACGCCACGCATGGCGGGTTGCTGTTTTTGCGGTGGTTCAGCAGGCAGGCCAGATGGCACGACGGCGATGAGATTGCGTAAATGTGGGTCTGCGTCTGTGTGCTTAGGGGGTATGTGCCCACTAGCCATAAGCGCTCCCATGTAGAGGTCGCGTTGGCGTTCGGTTGCACAGAGGAAGAAGTCACCGGCGCTGAGTTGGCGTTGGAGCACTAGCTTATCCTGCTCACTTTGCGCTTGGCGTTGCTCACGGGGGGCATTGCGGAAGAGTTCGCGGTTTTCGAGCATGGTCGGGTCGTAGAGGTCAAGGGCGAGGGTGTGGGGGATGTGTTCTAGTTCCGGGTGTCCGTGCAACACATACCCGTTGGCCAGCACAACATCAGCTTCACGTAGCCATGCCGCGAGCGATTCGGCGCTGCCCCACGCAAATGTGCCACACGTGAAGGTATCAGGCGCAAGGTCTATGGTGTGTGGTGCTATGAGCGTCACTGGTTGCTGCGTGGAGAGTGTGCGAGCTAGTTCCCAGTAGCGTATGCCGGTGCCGGCCATGTGCGTACCCACTTTGTCGTGGCTAATGATGAGCAGGCGCGGTCCTTCTTGTTTGTGCATTAAACCGTTCCTTTTTTCATGAAGACCTCGCGCAAAGACGCAAAGAAAGCAAAGGTACAAAGAAGGGAACATGCAATTCTTTGCTGGTATGTTGCAACGCTGCGAGATGTCTTGATCTTTCAGTTATTGGCATCATATGCTTTGCTCGGCACATGCTCTAGGAATGCTTCAATGCTTGGGGCATTCAAAGCTACTTCAACGAGTGTTTCCATCTGCTCTAGGGTAAGCGTTGCTAGGTGCTCTGGCACATATGCCGGCAATAGCCCAAAGCGCAGGTGCAGAATCTGCTGTAGCATGCGCTGTTGCCCTTCCAGTCGTCCTTCCAGTTGCCCTTCCAGTCGTCCTTTTTGTTCGCCTTTATGTATTATTTCCTGATACCAAGGCGTTTGTTCTAATACAACCATATCCCACCTCAACAATTCTTTTTTAATTAAGACCTCGCGCAAAGACGCAAAGAACGCAAAGCTATAAAAAAAGGAACATGCAATTCTTTGCTGGTATGCTGCAATGCTGCGAGCTGTCTTGCACATTAAAAAGATGGGCCGCATACATTAATCTTCTTTTACCCGTTTGAGTGAAAATGTGCTGTATGGCATTGTGCTCCTATTGCTTTACTGCCGTTCAGGTACCGCCAAAGAGGTATTTTTTGGACAAGTTTAGGCGGCATATGCTGGTATACATACACCCGGTGGGGCATCTATCGCGTGGGCGCACGACAAACACACCTGCATGGACTCCGCGCACGGTTTCGGTGACGCTTTCTATCATAGCGTCATGTGCTTGGGCGCGTGTATCGTCGGTGAGAGGGGAGCTATATTTACCACTTCCAAGGTGAAAAAACCCTGCGCGTTCAACCTGCTGTCCGGGTTTGATGATGTGCTCAACTGCCATGAGGTAGATGGGCATTTGTACGTCTTGCCCGCTCAATGTTTCTTTGAGTGGGCGCACGGTGCTGGTACTTTTGTAGTCTATCAATGCGAGTGAGCCATCATCACGCTCATCTATACGGTCCACACGTCCAATGACTTGCACAGTACCGTCGTGGGTGTGAATATCGAGCGGGGTTGTCGTGCTACCCATACCAAATGTTTTTTCGACTTCTACAACATGGAAGGCGGTCCAGTCGCCACCCTCGTAGAGGGCACGACGGACAGCTTGGATGAGGCGGCGGCGTATGTCGGCTTGTTCCCAGTGCCAAAAAGCACCTGGACGAAAGCCATACCGTACTGGTGCGGCAGCAAGGATGTCATCGGCAGCATCGTGCAATGCTTGTATGATAGGCTGTTCTTGCTGCGCTGAAAATGGGTAGTGGGCATTTTTCCATGTTTCGCCTGCTTTGGCTAAGATGGCGTGGTAGATGCGTCCGCGTCCTACGCTTTCTATGCCTTCTTCTGGCTCTCCACGTTGCTTCAAACGCAAGATGTGCGATGCAGCAAACCGAAATGGGCATGTTCTGTAATCGTTGAATTGGGTAATGCTCCACCGATGTTCAGAGCCAAAATGGTTTTTTATGTCGGCAATTAATACCTCGTCGTGCAGCATACCTTCAAAGGGGCCATAGGCGCTTGTCCCTTCGCGGTCTTGCTCTATGGCGCATGCCCGCACAACATGCTCTAGTAACGGCACGGTGGTATGGTGGTCATGGTCAATAGCTGTAGGATAGGCACCTTGCCTGTCATGAGCTGTTTTGACAATAGCCACGAGCATTTCTTGTGGCGATGCGGCTTCATGGATGGTCGGCACGCTCCCGGCACCAATGCGCTGTAGCGGTACGCTTGCTGGTTGCACAAGGTCAAGCAATGCTGTGAGGTAGGGGGATGCTGGCAATGTATTGCCACGCTCGTCGAGATATGTGCGTGTGAGGGTGAGGCTACGGCGTGCGCGTGTGATGGTTTCGTAGAAGAGGGAGCGTTCATCGGCTTGGTCGGGGGGCGGGATGGTGATGCCTTGCTGTGCAAGCGCGGAACGTTCACGATGGGTGTAGAGTGGTGGGTTGGTCATGGCTAGGGGAAATTCGCCTTCAACCATGCCTAGCAAGATGACATGGTCGAAATGCGGTGCGCGTGCTACGATAACCGGCAATGCGGCTATGGTCGCTGGTTGGAGTTTTTGGCGTCCATAGCGGGTCGAGGACAGGGCTGTCGTCAGTTCAGCAAGAAAGGTAGCAAATGGAACGGGGGGTTCGTTGAGGGTATGGGTTGCTTGTTGCAATTCCTCAAGTATATGTGTTAGGAGTGCGTCGGGTTGGGGAACTTGGCTAGTTGTATCGTGAGATTGGAATGTACAAACGATTCTTTCACGGACCCATGCGACATGCGCATCTAGGGTGGTTTTGGTGGGCGGTTTTAGCCATGTGTGAAAGGCATCGAGTACATGGTGCAAGTGTGCGGCATTGTCGGCACTGATGGTAGGGGCAAACTCATCCTCATCTACGGTGGTATCTACTGCAATAGGGCCGGTTTGGGCTAAGGTATGCAAAAGGGTTTGGAGGCGTGATATGCCGGTTGCTATCTGCGAATCGTGGGCGACGCGGTCGAGCATGCTGGCGGCATGCTCCCAATCAACAGGTATGGGTATATTTGGGTTGTGTGTTTGCATAAAGGCATGCAATGGTTCTGGTGAGAGCCTACCATCGGCAAAGCTGCGCCATGTTTCTACGAGCATGCGGCGTGGGTAGTTTTCTTGGCGCAGGCGAAAGAGGGTGAGCATGGCGATGATAGATGGCACTTCGATGAGCGGCAGGTTATCATACAGTGCGAGTGGCAAGGCATATTCTTGGGCAATTTCACGTAGCAATGGGGCATAGGGCAAGCGCTTGCGAAAGAAGATGGCTATGTGTTCTGGGTCTGTGCTTGCATCTATTAAACGGCGCACGTGTCGCAGGGCTGCACGTACTTCGCGTGTACGGTCTGCGGTTTCTATGACGGTTAATGCGCCGTTTGCGTCGAGTGGTGCGGGTGTGTCGAGGTTGAATAGGTGTCTTTCTAAAAAAGCGAGTGTGGGATGAGTAGGCACATTTACTGTGGCACTTGGTTGCAATGGTACAAGTATGCGGATGTCATCGGGTTGGTACGTGTGCTCTAGGTGGGTGCGTGTACGCTGAAACCGGCGATGGGCTGGCCGCATGCGCGATTCTTCGCCGGTGAGGGTGATGATGCTTTGATGCACACGGTTGGCTATTTTGGTCAATAAGCTCAGTTGCAGGGGGGTGAATTGGTCGAACCCATCTACGATGAAGAGGTCTAGGTTGGCGAGGAGATGCGGGTTGTTGTGCAGGTTATCGCGGGCGAGGGACAATAGGCGTCGTCTATCGGCACGATTGATGGTTTCCATTTCAGCGATATATGCGCTGTATATGCGGCCAAGCTCGACATCATAGGGGGTCACGGTTGCGGCAGTGAGGTTGTCTGGTGGTACTTCGGCGTCTTGCATTTCGGCAATGAGTTGCCCGACGGTGGCGATGAACCCCGGTTTGTGGCACACTGATGCAAAGGTAGGCAATTGACCTGATGCATGGATGTTGCGTATGACAGCACGGAGGAGCATGCGTTGCATAGTATCGCCAAGGTCGGCAACATCGGCACGATGTGTACGAAGGATAAGATGCGCTAGGCTAGAGAATTGATGGACACGTACCCGCCTATTGCTTTGGATACGTGTCTTGACAACATACTTTTGTATAGCGTCGGGGACGAGCACAATGGCACGCCCAAGACGAACCTGCCGCAGCATGGATATGGCAAATTGTGTTTTGCCGCTTCCGGCTGGGCCAATACAGAGTGTTTTGTGGGCCATATTATGCGCCTAGCGGTCGCTCACTCGAATCAATAATGTGTACTATCACCTTTTCAACAGTTTGCTCACGCCCAATCAGCGGGAATGTCTCAATGTTGAGGACACGATACATGCCATTGGGGCCAACGTAGGATTCACGACTGCAACGAGAACACCCATCGGACATCGTTTCAACTGCCAATTGTCCTGGGAAAGGCGGATTGGTGCGGTTACAAACTTCTTCCCACGGCTCATACATGATTTCATCGGCACTACTGCCAAGTAAGTTGGACATTGCTTGGTTCACTGTTAAAACAAGCCCCTCACCATCGAGCAGGGCCAAACCATCATCCAGACCATCAAAAAGAATACGGAACATATCACGACTGTGGCGTAGGTCTTCGTTGAGTTCCTTTAAGCTAGCGTAAGCCGTTTTTATTGACTCTTCGGCCCACTTGCGTTCGGTGATGTCACGGACAATGATTTGCATGGCGGGCTGGTTGTTCCATTCGCAATGTCCGGCATGGATTTCAACAGGGAACGATTCTCCCCCAACGCTGATTACAGGTGTGAAGGGTGGGTTGACAGATTGAATTTCTATGGGAGAGCGCTCTCCATTTAGGCGGACGAACATTGTTTCAATACGTGCGACATGAGATGCGCCGGAGATAACATCGCCTAGTGATGCTGTGTAATAGTCTATCTGTTCTGGAGCTATGAACGCGGTAATATTTTTGTTCAAAACGTCTTGTAGCTCTGAGGCTCCAAGCATTTTCAGTAATGCTGGATTGGCGAGGCAGATAGTACCCTCTGCATTGATGATCATGATACCGTCGGGTGCAAGTTCAGTAATACGTTCAAACTTTGCTCGTTCAACAATGAGGTGGCGGTATCGGTTGAGTTTGGTGATTGTGCGCACTCGTGCTTGCAACTCAACGGGGTCTATCGGTTTGGAGATAAAATCGTCGGCTCCAACTTCAATACCGCGTAGGCGCGATTCGCGGTCGTCAAGGGCTGTTACCATTATCACCGGCACTTCAGCCAAAACGGAATCGGCGCGTATACGACGACAAACCTCAAACCCGTCCATGACGGGCATCATCACATCAAGGAGAATCAAATCGGGCGTCAGTTCTGTTGCCTTTGCCAGTGCCTCTTCGCCATTGGTGGCAAACGCCAAAATGTGGTCTGGTGAGGTCAACAGCCCCTCCAATGTTTTACTCATGAACAACTCATCATCTACGATGAGAATGGTGCTTTTGTATGACATAACCTTTACCTCACCTCAATTATTTTGCATCGAGAAGTGTGCATGTTACGTATGTAGTGTACCATATTCTGTCTAGCTTTAGTATCACAAGTTCTCAAAAGCCTCTGTCAAGAGTATCATACATCCTCTGTGATACCCCATATCCTCTGTGGTTCATTAAAAAAGAAACGCAAGCGTCTGCGTACATGATAGCATTAGTTAGGCAAATGTGCCACACGTCTTCATGGCATCTTACAGTTGGTACATAATTTGTGATTGTGAAGACATATGACACGGATTGAACTGTGTATAGGTATGTTGATCGCTCTTCCCTTACCCAAAATCTGTACTCACATGAAATGGTATACGATAGTATAAACGATATTTTGACCAGAATTTTAGTAGTATAAGATCGGGTAAGTATGGCTTTCCTTTCTCTCGTTGCCTTGTCACTGCTCTTTGCAGGGTTGTATGAAAACAGGTTATCCTTTTTTCATTGAGCCGTTCCCTGCGTGTGTCGAAGGGAACAGGCGATTCTTTGCCATGACGCTGCAACAGTGCGAACTGTCTTATTATTGTATCATAATAGAGGCTTTACACATGCTTAATCTTTTCGCCCTTATTTCTTAATCTTTCTCTGCTATGGTTATGTTCCCAATTGCTGATAGGGTTGGTTGAGAGCTGATATGTAGGAGAAGAAGAGGCATAGTATGAAGAGAAGTTGGAGTAAGGCCGATATACATATCCACACCACGTATAGCATTGATGGGACGGCTGATGTTGAGGAAGTACTAGCGTATGTTGCGCGTAAGACGGACCTGCGGGTTATTGCTATTACTGACCACGATACGATTGATGGTGCTTTGGAAGCTCGGCGTATTGCAGGTAAGTATGGGGTAGAGGTTGTGGTTGGTGAGGAAGTGTCAACGTCCGATGGCCATTTGTTGGCGCTTTTCATTGAGGAGTTTGTTGTGCCGGGGCGACCGGCAGCAGAAACGATTGCTGCGGTGCATGCACAAGGTGGTCTCTGTATTGCTGCACACCCCTATGCTTGGGTTGTGCCTTCTATGGGGTGGGCTGGTCTCCGCGAACGCCAACGGTCTAAGGTGTGGCACCTTGACGGTGTGGAGGGGTTTAATGCTAGTTTGTGGATGCCTACGAGCAACCAGAATGCGGTGGCGGCTGGAAAAGAGTTCAACTTGGCTGTTTGTGGGGGGAGCGATTCGCATCAGCTTTCAACTATTGGGCTTGGGTATACGCGGTTTCTTGGCTTTAGTGCTGAAGATTTGCGTGCGTCTATACAGGCTCGACAAACACAGCCGGGGGGTATATCGTGGGGATGGCGACGTACTGTTGAGTATGTTGGGCTAAAGGTTTCTATGGTAGTTACTGATATAACAGCTCCTCCTTCGTTGCCTTCACAAGGGTAAATATGGTTGTAGTATTGTGTGGAATATGCCCAAAAGTGTGCCAACATCGTTGATGTAGTAGCGACACGATGCCCAGAATAAATGGTAATAGCCTGATGACAAAGTTTCCGCACGGTCAGCAGCAACGGCATACTAATAAGTTCTGACCGTGCTTTTTCGCTGACAAAGGACATAGACATTCCTTCGTCCAGTAGTTCTTTTTTCATGAAGACCTCGCGCAAAGACGCAAAGAACGCCAAGCTATGAAAGAAGGATGCAGTTCTTTGCTAGTACGCTACAGGGGGGCGAGCTGTTTTGCACAACGTCTCCCTCATTCACCCTCAGATACTATTCCCATTGTGTCCTTGCACATTGAACGCATCAAATTGCTCAACCGTGCCTGCCAAACGGAGCAGGTGCCGCAACTGCTCTGTATCGGTTATAGTAGCGAGTTGCGTTTCTAGGTCTGCTACTGTGTGTTCCTCTATCCCAAACCGTGCAACAAGTATCTCTATAACGGAACGGCGTAG
>CAZVEN010000007.1:83525-171594 GCA_964626155.1 uncultured Chloroflexaceae bacterium
TCCTTCTACACGTCCTTCTACACGTCCTTCTACACGTCCTTCTACACGTCCTTCTACACGTCCTTCTTCTAGTACTTCTTGGCGAAAGGTTGCCATCTTGCGGCGCATGTAGTCGGTCTCGTCAAGCAACTGTGTAAATTCTTCATCCTCAAGTGAACTCAAGAAGTGTTCTTTTCCGAATCGTATTAAACTGTCTACCGTTACCAGTCCCATTCTTTCCGCTCCTTCCGGTTCAAATATGTTCAGTAATCCATACACCAACGACGTTGTTTCTTGGGGCAGATTGTTCCAACCTTGTGCTTCTAGTTGCGCTATCGCTTCGTTGCGCGATTTCTTTTTTTGGGCAAACACCCGTAACAAGGAATTATGTGGGACATTACGCAATTCATTCAACACAATCAGGCGGATGTTGGCAAAACAGATATTCGTGCTGACATACACGCCAGGGTAGAGTTTTTTCGTAAATCCCAGTGCTTCGCGTGTGGCGCGGTTGGGCGTCTTGGCCAGCACTATCGCGCTCAGTACTTTTTTTTGTGCAATTTTGTGGGTGGAACAAAACAACTCCTCGTAGCATGCCACTTTTCTCGCCACCGACAGGTTGAATGATTCGGTGTACTTAAACTCCATTAGTAGCCAGTCCACCTTGATATCGCGCAACCCATCCGGCACATTGGCGAGGTCCTCTTCGGACCACATGGGCTTGTTGGCTTCACGCCAGATGATGACATCGGCCCTGGGCGGGGCATTGCTTACCTCTTCATTGACTTGTATCTTTGGTGCGCGGTAGGTTTTCTCTAACATGCCCCCAAACAGGCAATGCCAACAGATGCGCTCAGTTTTTTCTTCTTCTTCCATGGCTCCTATTGTAGCATATGCTTGCGCGTGTGGCTAGAAACGGACGGTGCCCCTTTGAGGTAAAAACCTACCCGTGCAAGCCCCTGTGTAACGCTGTGTCCCCTGTGGTAAAACCCGCTCCTTATGAGCACACACAAAACGATGTGATTTGTGGTATACTTCATTGTATAATAAGCACTTTGTAGGTAAGCACGGGAAAATACTGTGCTCCAAAAATACCATCTGTTGCCTTCAACATGCTTGTACCCTTCGACTAGCTCAGGGAACGGACAAACCAAACCAGTAGCACAGATAGCTCCCCTACAGTAGAGAGCCGGCAACAACTGCTATGATACATGTTGTTTCCTGGTTGCAGACATGCAATGTGTGGTATGCTATGCTGCCCGCACCACATTGATGCAGCCAGTTTGTTGCCAACCTTCTAGGTCATACACGCAGGCTAGGCGCTGGTGGGCATGGCATATGCCCACGAGGGCGCATGTTTGTGCGCCCACTATTCGGCAGTGTGCAAACAACCAGCACAACGGTTACAGCACACTTGTTTTAGCGACGCATGCACCCTATGCGCCGCATCCCAAGCTATTCCATAGCCAAAACCAAGATTATAACGCTAGTGTGGGACAGGCAACCTGCCTGCCCTATGTTGTCAATGGTCGTTTTTACTGAGATGTAAGGATGTACGATGCTCGAGTATGCTGGTTGGAGAAGTTCCACCTGATGCCCTAGAGCGCATGCAAAAAGCACCAGATGACCCTTTAGAGCCTATTGACGAAGATGAATCGGACCTCGCATCTATCATTCACACGCTCTTGGCTATGAAACCAGAAGACCGGTTTTAGGATGTAGGTAGTTTGATACATGCAATAGAGGATGAGGACGATGAGGATGAGGACGACGACGATGAGGACGATGACGATGAGGACGACGATGAGGACGATGAGGATGAGGACGACGGTGCTGGCCTTTTTCGGTGAGTGAATATGACGGTCGAATGTCTCTATTTCAACAAACAACCCTTTCGTGCCGAGCTAGAAGAGGCAACAGGGCTTATTCGGTGTGCTATTCGTCGCAAGTGGCTATCTACAACCCCAGAGGAAAAAGTGCGCCAAGCCCTGTTGATTTTTCTGCAAACGGCATGCCCTGCTCTCTATCCACAATACATTGACATCCGGGTAGAACATTGCTCGCTGGATATTGCGCTCTCTATCAAGCCAATATGGGAAGATTTCTGCCCCGATCTATCGCCATTCCTAATTATTGAAACCAAGCGCCCAGAAATAGAGCCGTTGAATATTCCGGGCAATGAGCGGCAGCTAATAACATATCTTGAACGTCATGATTGTAGCAATGGCATTTTGACAAATTGTCGCAGTATGTGGTGGTATCAACAACTGTCAAATGGCAAGATAAAAAAACAAGCTATGACTCATCTCCAAGAGCTTGTGGACTTGATCGAGGATGCATATAACCAGATGTTAGCCCAACTTACAGCGCACAGAGTTTTGTTTGAGCAGGCACAACAGGGAGATTATGCCAGTTTTTTGTCCTTGGTAACATGCTATGGGTGTGATGCGAGTTCAAAAATCACATTCGTCTATGAACACAATACAACCCCGGAATGGGTTGATGCGTTCTTATGTAGCGTAAACAATGACACTATCCGGTTCAAAAAACACTATCAACCACGCGCCAAAACACAGGAATGTACAGAGCACGATTTTCAAAGACTTATTTCTATAGCACCGGCATATTGACATATACAGCTTGCCAACCCATGCTATAGACAACATTGACAGGCAGGATGCCTAATGCTCCTAAGAAATCGTAGAATGCATCCGTTCTGCTCCCATTCCCTACCCTGCCGACCACGAATGGGGACCACGAATAAACGAATAGGTATCGCCCTACAACCGTACATGATGTATCTGGCAGACGTATCATAGAGGCAAGGTTCCTACGCGGTACAACGTTTGTAGGCGGAAGAGTATTTGTTTATTCGTTTCCTATTCGTGGTCGGCAAGACTCCACAACTCATTTTCTATCTTTCGCGCCATTTCTTAGTAACATTAGGCAGGATGTCTGTCCTACAATTCCTGAGTAGCATTACCCTGGTGTACCCCGTTACAAAAAAAGGAACATGCAATTCTTTGCTGGTATGCTGCAATGGTGCGAGTTGTCTTGATACCTGTGCTATACTAGGATACAAGATGAGCATACACCATAGTAAACCAACCGCAAAGAGCTATAAAAACCTTCTATGCACTGTACATCTTTGTGCGAGACACTTGCAAAAAAGGAAAGGAAAAGAGAAGAAACAATGAAAAAGACTTTTTTTCGTCCCGACATGCACGGGTTTGCATTCGTCAACACATGGTCTTTCGACCCATCTGAACGTATGCAAATGGCTAATACGCTCCATGGATCTGTATCTGGGGCAGTCAATTCGTTGGCTAGTTCCCTCACCGCCATCCCATTTGTTGAGACGATTATGCAGCAATGGATTGGCAAGGCAGAGCCAGTCTACTACGGGCTATGTGGGGGCATGGCGTTTGCGTCGCTAGATTATTTCAAAAAAGGGCAGAAGCTGCCACGTGGTGCTGGCTATAGTGATAACCCCAAAAACGACACGCCTTCTGGCAAGACGATGCGTGATTATCTGTGGAGACGGCAGCTTGAGAGTATGTCTACCAATGTACCGATGTTGTTGGTTTGGATGGCTGTGCAGCATATGGGGGCTATTCTTGGTGGGCCGCAATGGCTCCTGGAACGCACCAAAGAGGAATGGGAAAAACTAAAGGAACATATTGATAACGATGAACCTTGGCCCATCTGCCTCGTGGGAAGCTCTACTAACCCATTCCACAACCATCAAGTACTCGTCTATGGCTATGATGACCCCGGCGACGGCACAGGAGTGCTCTATCTCTACGACATGAATTGCCCCGATAAAGAGCAAAAGACATGCCTTGATTTTCGTGGCGAGCAGCTCCAAGCAACAGAGACATGCGCCATTGAAGACCGTGGGGAGCTACGCGGGTTCTTTTGCGAGATATATACTCAGGCAACGCCCCCGGCTATAGAATACAAGACCGGCTGGGCTTAGCCAAGCCAGCAATGCAATACAAAAGAACGGTAGAGACGTTGCGTGCAACGTCTCTACGAGGCGGTAGACAGGAACACAATATAGTTCATTTCAATTCAATTGATTGACGAGGTGCTCATGCATGCTATAATACAGTATCTATAGCAACGGAATCTTGCCGGATTCCTACCAAAAAGAAACGCAGAGAAAGCATACTAGAGAGTCAAAGGAATAAGCCCTATGAAAACAGTGATGCACATGAAGCCACGCCCAACGACACCAATCTATCTTCCCAGTGAGGATATGCCCGACCCCCCTTGTCGTGAAGGAGAACCAATGGAAACGCACCGCCATGTCTTGCAAATGATTTTACTCATCCAAACCCTATCGCTTTTTTGGAATGACCGCGAGGATGTTTTCATTAGTGGTACTATGTTTGTCTACTTTAGCCCAGAGCATGTGTTCAACAAAGACTTTCTCGGTCCCGACTTTTTCGCTGTTCTTGGAGTTCCCAAACGCGACCGCAAAAGTTGGGTCGTCTGGCAAGAAGGCAAAGGACCTGAACTTGTCATTGAACTCATCTCGGAAAGCACAGCCGCAAAGGATAAACACGACAAAAAGCTTATCTACCAAGATAAGCTTTTTGTGCCCGAATATATTTGGTTTGACATCTTCAACGGACAATGGGAAGGTTTTGTGCTGCAAAACGGCATCTATCACCCTATGCCAACCATGCCAACCGACCAGGGTGAGCGATTAGTGAGTACCCACCTCGGTTTGGCGCTTGTGCGTTGGCGTGGCACATTCAATGGCATCTACGGTCGTTGGTTGCGCTGGGAGACGCTTGAGGGTATGCTCATACCTACACCAGAAGAGTTAGCAGCACAGGAACGGCAAGAAAAGGAACTGGCCCTCTTGCAAATAAAACAGTTCAAAGAGAAGTTGCGGAAGCTAGGTATAGACCCGGAGAAATAGGTACACCCTGCATGAGAAAAAAAGAGTCGTTTGCCCATACGATGGCACTCATCATCTTGGTAGCGCTTATCATCATCCCCATAATAGCCACTGCAAAGCCCAATACGCCCGACCGCACAAAGATAGGTAGTGAACCGCCAAGACACCAAGAACACCAAGATAGAGTAGTAGGAATGGGCAAACAGAACACTCCTGCCATATCGTCGCAGCCCACACACCTCAGCTTTTGGGGTATGAATACGTATTTTACAGGGCTAGAACGCCATTTCACAGATGAACCCAATACTGAGCTAGGCGAAACAGAAGAAGATAACGGTATCCCTACACTCATGCATCTTGGGCAAGCGGCCGGTGTTGAGTGGGGGCGCGAGGAAATCAGTTGGTCTAACTTGCAACGGCAAGGCGGTGCCGACTGGTGGGACCGCGATGTACGCAAGCGCTACGACCGCTATATAGGCGATATGGCCGAGGCCGGCTATGGCATCATCGGCGTCATCAGCACCACGCCCCCGTGGGCCCGCGTAGCCGATTGTGAACAGCGCATTTTGCGCTATGCAGACAACCCGACCTATCTCCCGCAAGGGCAAAGTTGGTGTCCTCCCGCACCAGAACACCTTATAGGCAACGCCAACAATGAAGACTTCGACTACTTTGTGCGCAACATCGTGGAGCGCTACGATGGCGACGGGGATGAGGATGCCGAAGGCTCCCCACGCATTGCCATCTGGCAAATAGGCAATGAACCCAACCACTGGGAGACGTGGGCCGGCACACCCGCTGAGTATGCTACCTATCTCAGTGTTGGCTACAATGCTATCAAAGCCGCAGACCCGACTGCTCTTGTGGCAACCGGCGGTCTCTACGTTCTCGATGGGCAAAGTGCGCAACTGAACGATTGCGAATGCCATAAAGATGGACTGTACTTCCTCAACGAAGTGCTGCAAGCCAACACCGATAGCTGGCAATCATTTGATGCGCTGGCCATCCATCCCTACATGCCCGACACTGCCCCAGATAGCACCTCTATCCTATCAAAAGTTTCTCTGTGGGGACGTATACAGACAGCACGGGATTGGCTGACCGTGCAAACGCACCAACGCGGCGGTGCCATACGCCCACTGTGGATTAGTGAAATAGGTTGGATTATTCCCCAAGCAACCCTTGCAGATGCTGAACATGAGCAAGAGCAAGAGAAAGACCCGCTGGCCCGCTATCGCATACCTGCCGAATATCGCAATGCTGAATTAACGACTTTTACGGCCCAGACGATAGATGAGCAAGACCAAGCTCTGTACATGGTGCGGGCGCATGTCATTGCGCAGGCATTGGGTGTATCTCATGTGAACTATCTTCAGCTTGAAGACAAGTTCGATAATGACTACTTTGGCTTCTACCACCCGTGGGGTGGCTCGGCTATCGTGAAGACGAAGGCAGAAGACTATGCCCCACGTCTCGCCTACCCGGCCTATGTTACGCTGAAACAACAACTTGCTGATGCGACCTATGATGGCTTGGGAAGCCTGCATACCTATGCCTACACGCCGAACGCTGAAGACAACCCGCCTGCATGCTACCACATGCGCTTCAAAGGACCAGATAACGGTTGGCTTGTGGATGTGCTGTGGCATAGCACGGGCGGCTCATGTGTTGCTGCCGGCGAAGATGAGGTGCGTCTACCGCTTGAACCGTCTGTGCAACGTGTTGAACGTATCACGCTCTATGGGGATGAGCAGACGCTTACACCACACAACAATGCTGTCAATGTCACGGTAGGAGAGTCCCCCGTCTACATACGTCAAATCCTTCCAGAGCCTACGCCTACGCCTACGCCATTGCCCACTGCTACCCTCACTCCTACGGCCACGCCCACGGCTTCGCCCCCGCCCATGGCGTCGCCCACGCCAACCATCACGCCCACGCCAATAGCAACGCCAACTCCGCCACCGAGCGATGTCTATGAGCCAGATGATTTGTGTAGCGTACAAACAACACGTCATATCCCAAACTATGGCATCGTGGAAGACCACACATTCCATGTGCCGGGCGATGTAGACTATGTGCAAGTAGAAGCGGTTACAGGTACAACCTACCTGATTGAGGCGCAAGTGCCACCAGAATCTCCCGCCGATGTGGTGCTGGAACTCTACCCCCATTGCCCTAGCGAAAGCGCATCGGCAAACCGATATGCCCCATTTACACGCGGTGTGCAGGTACGCTATCAAGCAGATAGTGATGCCCCGTTCTACCTCAAGCTCTCAAACGATGATACTGCAACTGCTGGCATCACTGTCACCTACGATGTATCTGTGCGAGCATTGCCACAAACACCCTACCCCGACACGTTTATTATCGTCAATGGGCATCTACAAGACAATGACCCACAGCAAGCACACCATGCGTATAGTGCAAATGCATTCAAGCACCTGCTGCTTGACCAAGGATATACGCAAGACCAGATATATGAGCTATCCGCTGACCTCTACTATAATGCACTCAATCTACAGCAATTGGAGGAGGCTATTACCACGTGGGCGGCCCAAAAAACAGGCGACAACAGTATGCTGACGCTCTACATTGTTGGCTATGGCGGCATTGATGCTACTGATAGCAGTACAGCACACATCATTGTGGATGCGTTGCAAGACCAAACCCTCACGCCTGCACTGCTAGACTCGTGGCTGGATGCATTGGAAGAAGAACGCCCCGATATACGCATCAACGTCATTTTGGATGTACCATTTGCGGGCAATTTTATAACTGCACCAGACACCATCAGCAAGTCTGGGCGAGTCATCATCACTGCGACGGGAGATAAACGTAGCCCGGCTTGGTGCACAGAGCAAGGTACGCTGTTTTCGGAGTATTTCTTGGCAGCGCTACGGCAGGGGACGAGCCTCTACCGCGCATTTCAAGAGGCACAATGGGCTATACAAGCCGCACACCCATCGCAAACACCATGGTTGAACGATGACGATGATACGACGGCACATGATTCGACGGATGGCGGCAAGGCACAACAACGGGGATTTGGCGCGGCTCGCACGAGTAGTAGTACGCCACTGCCACCTTCGATTGCCTCTGTGCAACAAACAATGCCTGTGACACACGGGCAGGTGATTGCGCTTGAAGCCCACGTCTATCATGACGAACAGACGGATATGCAGCAGGTGACAGCACATATCTACCCAAGCAGCTATGAAACGCCCGAAACGAGTGGCGAATGGCTCTACGATACAGCACCCATCACCCTGCCATTGCACAGGAGTAATGAGGGTCTGAGTCTGAGCAGTAATAATACCTCTTGGTATGGGGAAACATCCGAGTCTCTTACACCCGGTATCTACCGTGTCGTCATCTATGCAGCGGGGGGAACTGAGGATGGAATGCGGTTACGTGCTCGCCCGGTGGCGCTTGAGGTTGATGTAGCAGAACCAGAACAGCCTACCCAAAATCCGCATACGGTCTTTTTGCCACTCGTTCAGTCGTGAGGGTCTGAGCATATGGTATCTTTTTCATTGGGTGTATTCCCTTATCTCTCTACAACACCCCAACCGAGCTATTGTCGCCAAGCATCAAACGGTAGGCTTTGGGCTTCAGCGGGCTGCGCCCAATCTCAACATTGCGCCCTACCAAGCTATCTTCTAGGCGATGCGGCAAATCTCTGATGCTGCTGTGTTCTAGCACAATGCTATGCTCAATTTCGCTCTCTTCAACGAGGCAATGGTGGTAGATGGAAGTAAATGGGCCCACGTAGGAGTTGAGGATGCGCGTATGTTCACCCACAATGGCCGGCCCACGCAGGGTGCTGTTGATGATTTCAGCGCCACGCTCAACAATGACTTTGCCCGCAATGTGCGAATCGCGGTCTACATAGCCCTCAACAAGTGGCTCTAGCTCATCCAACACTAGGCGATTGGCTTCCAGCAAATCATTTTTCTTTCCCGTGTCAATCCACCACCCTTCGTGAATATAGGGGTAGACAGTGTAGCCATGGGTGATAAGGGCTTGTATAGCGTCAGTTATCTCTAGTTCGCCACGAAAGGAAGGGGTAATGGTATCTATGACATCCCAGATATGTTTGTCGAACATGTAGATGCCAACTAAGGCAAGGTTACTTACTGGCTCACGTGGTTTTTCAACGAGGCGGACAATATGCCCATCATCATTGAGCTCGGCCACACCAAAGTGCTGTGGCTCATTGACATACTTCAGCACGATTTGGGCGCTATGCTCGCTATGCTGAAATTGCTCGATCAACGTGCCAATGCCACCTTGAATGCAATTATCGCCCAAGAACATGACAAAGCGGTCATCGCCGAGAAAGTCGCGGCTCACTTTGACGGCATGCGCAAGACCACGAGGCTCATCTTGACTGATATAGGTAACGCGACAATCCCAACGTCGCCCATTGCCTACCGCGTTGCGAATTTCATCGCCGGTATCTCCAATGACGATGCCGAAATCCTCAATACCCGCTTCCCGAATGGCCTCGATGACCCGGAAAAGAACTGGCTTATTGGCTACTGGAACGAGTTGCTTTGCACTTGTATAGGTAATTGGGCGCAAACGTGTCCCTTTGCCACCACTCAATACCAATGCTTTCATATGTTCTTCTTTATCCTCAATCTAGTATATATCTCTACACGATAAAGACCTGACGGGTTGTTGAACCCGTCAGGTCTTATGATACCACAAGACGAAAAAACTACCGGCCTACACGAATGGCACCGTAGTAGTGGCTAACCCAGTAGGAATCCCAAATACTGGAGACACCCACACCCAAGCTCGGCGTCATGGCATGGACCATGCGCCCGCCACCAATATAAATAGAAACGTGGGAAATGCCAGGGCCAGCCGTACCTGCAAAGAACATGAGGTCGCCGGGGGCGAGGTTGCTCATGCTGCCAACCGATGCGCCATACGCGGTGCTAAACTGGGCAGCGGCATTATGTGGCAAGTAGATGCCATATTGCCCATAGACATATTGCACAAGGCCGCTACAATCAAACCCGCTACCGGGGCTTGCACCACCATAGACATAGCGGTAGCCAACAAACTGCATGGCATAGCCGGCCACATCACCACTCGCGGGGATGTAGGCTGCGGCATTGCCAACACTACTGCTGCTACTACTCGAATAAGTACTGCCGCTGCTATTGCTACTGCTTGAGTAGGTATTACTGGTAGTACCACCAGTACCTGCTGTCGTGGTTCCTCCGCCACCTGTGTTACGTGCGACTCGCACTGGTTGTGGCAGGGCGGGGATATTGTTGGTATAGGGAACACGTCGCCGCACCATTGGCGACATATTTATCAAGTCACTGAAGACCCACGCTTTTGTGCCATCGCTGAGTTGCACTTTGAACCAATCTTTGTGTTGTGCAAGCAGGTCCACGGGGGTATCTACGTCGGACTCAGAAACCACATGATATGCCTGCCCTGGTCCCTTGCGTAAATTCACGGACCAGTCGTTTATGGCCCCAATCAGCGGTGGGTTGGGGTCTGGTATTTCGTTTGTTTTGTGAACACGGGGAATAATACCGGGGGCGATTTCGAGAAAATCAGATTTTACCCAACCGTCATAATCATCAGACGCCACATGAAGCCAATCTTGATATTGTTCTACAAGTGAAAGCACGGTGCCAGATTCAAGTTGATGCATACTGACGTAATGTGTGCCGGGTCCATCGCGCAGGTTGAGGTTGCTTTCTACCACGGTGCCAATCTTGGGTGGTGGCGGCGCTGGTATGTTTTCTTCTGGTACTTCAAACAGGGTATGGAAGGCTGCATCGGGAACAGTGACTAACTCGCTGGCAATCCAATATTCTTTCCCTTCTTCAGAACCCTGTACCTTAAACCATTCGCCATGGCGGCCTATGACTTTGACAGGTGTGCCATTGACCATACGCTCGACATCATCATACTCAAGGCCGGGGCCATTGCGCACTTTCACACGGTCAAACGCAATCGTACCCGGCACGACAACGGGAGCTAGGGCTTCACTACGTGAGACAAGCGAAATGGGCATGGGGATGTCGTTTTCATTCAGGGGTAGGTCGCCCACTTGTGTGTCGGCATCGAAACTCAGTGGTCCTAGTGCAGCAGGTCTATCGGCAAACGGAACTGGCTGCATGGTTGAGTGCATACGTTGTTGCGTGATAGAAAGTTGGCTAAAGGCAAGGGCTAGTGGGACGATAAGTGCAACCACAAGATGAAGCACATACCGGCTAGGCAAACGTTGTAATGTTTGCATTGGTGACGAAAACAGCGATGCGAAAAAAGTTTGTATACGAATGATACTATGGCTACATTGTTTATATCGCTGACGTTGTTGATGGGTACGTTCTTGTAATTCACGCAAATCTTTCCGCATGGAACGTAGCGGAGTTGTATATCTAGGCTCTATCATGGAGCACTTCACCTCTCACTATTCAGAATAATACAGCACCTTATCATGTCATTGAAAGTCGCTTAATACAAAAAAACATTTGCTTGTACAAAACATGCTTATACAAAAGAGACATACTCATATTTAGCACAGGCATCAGCGGCTACACAACTCGCACGCTTTTTCCTGCATTATTTCCACAAACATGGTGGACCATTATTCACTTCAGGCACTGGTTCCCATAGAAATTACGAGGTAGGAGTGTATCATACAATTGAGAAATATGCAAGTTTTTTGTCAGGTTTCAATCAGGTTTTTATCATATTCTTTTCAGGTACCGTGCCTCTTTCTGGTGCTATGTTGGTATGTATGCAACAGAAAGAACGAAAACGTGGACGAAAACATTACCCGATTTGGGCACAAGAGGGGATTTACAAGCGGGCAGTAATGCATTTGTCATACAAAACCTATTCTCGGAACTTGTCGCCGGGACCTACTCTGAGCAAGGGCATTTCGTTGCTATCTTTATTCTACGCCAACACCTAGCAACTGCCCTGTCAACGCATCTAGCGTGGCACGCGAAGCAGAAAGTGCATATGAATCGGCACCAACGCCCCACGATACCATAGAGGAATTGATGCCATAGTGCTCAACATGTGCTGCCTCAACCATGCGTAGCGACCACACCAACCCTACAATACGGTCTACGGGCATATCTGTCTGCACGTATCCCTTTAATGCACCTGTAATGCTATCAACGCTAGTGATGTTTTTCAGGTCGCCCCGCTCACGCAGACGCGATGCTATGCCAACGATGACGGCTTGTTGGCGACTTGTGCGCATAAAATCGCTGTCTGGGTGCCGAATGCGGCTATAGGTGAGCGCTGTATACCCATCCATAAACTGCATGCCCGGCAGAAAATGAACGGTGGTATACCCATAATCCATGGTTGGGAAGGTGGTATCATATAGTTCCTTTTCAACATAGACATTGATGCCACCAAGCACATCTACCAAGCTAATGAAGCCTTCAAAGTCTACCATCACGACGTAGTGTATGGGGATACCAAGCAGATTGCTGACAGTATCTCGGGCTACCCACAACCCACCACCCGGTGCGTTATACTGTTCGCCTAACACATAGGCTGCATTGATACGGCTTGCACCATAGCTGGGAATATCAACCCACAAATCACGTGGTAACGAAAGCATCGCAATGCGCTGTTGTTGTGGGTCGGCCAGTATTACCATGATGGCATCGGTTCGTGGAATGCCATCCTCACCGGGGCGACGGTCGTTGCCAAGCAGTAAGACATTAATAGCGCTCCCCGGTGGCGGTATGTCCATGGCAACTGGGGCTGGCGGAACATGCTGTGGCTGTGGGTTAGGGGCTGACGGCTTTTCTGTAGGTAGGATTGATTCTATTGTTGGCCATGGGGTTGGGTCATCCAACGATACAAGAGGCAATGACTCTATCTCAGGCAACGTAACAAAAGCGGGGCGTTCAGGCTTGGTTTCTTGCGCTTGCATAGGTGTTTGCTCTGCTGCGCCATTTTCCCCATCTTCTAGGGCATTTTCTGGGTCATGTGTAGCAGTGCCTCTCTCGGAGGCTACGGTGGTTGCATCCCTCTGCCCGCCATGTGTTGAGCCTTGCAAAGGTGAAAGCACTGCGCGTGCATGTTGCACCGTGGCCGTCATTGGCATCGCTTGAGGCGTTGGTGAGGAGGATACGTGTGCAACAGTATTTGGTGCAAGCACAGGCGTACTTGGTATGGCAGGCGTGGGTACAATCATTGCCGAAACATTGTCATGTGCCCGAACAAGGATACCGGCAAGCCAGAGTATACCAGCGAGAGGAATGATTATCAAAAGGGCAATACTGAGCACCCACAGCCATCGCCCAGTATCTACGACAGCAATACGCTCACGAAAGGACATCCAAGGAAGCAACGCTCTTTGCAGCAACGAATCGTCATCTTCTGCGTCCTCGTTATCCTTATTGGTATCAGCATGTCTAACCATCTCTGGGAAAGTTCCATTGTCATTTGTAGGTGCATTGGTAGCAGTATGTTCAGCAGAGAACGATTGAGCATATGGTGTAGGGTGTGGCTCAAACGTATCATCATCAAGCAACAGGGTGCTCAAAAGGTCCTGTTGTTTGGTGAAGTATGCTTGGCACTCGGTGCATGTTGAGAGATGAAACCCCAACTGAGCACTCAGCGGCGGTTGCGACTTTGGCACAACGCCTTGGTTGATCAATCTGCGTGCTTCAGTGCAATCCATACTGACACCCCTGATACATACAACACATAACACACAAATCGGAAACCAGAAACAGCTCTGCTTCTCGTTCCCGATTTGCCTGCATACTACCATTCAATGGTTTTTGTTTGTATGCTTATGGTTTGCTTACGAAACCAGCTCAGCATCCTCTTCTGGTCGCTCCTGCAAAAAGTTTGGGCTACGCTTTTCTTCAAGTTCCTCTTGCTCTATTTGACGTAGAGAGCGTAATCGCAACAAATCATCCTTGGTATCTATAAAGACTGTATCTTCAGTGCAGAAGCGTCCGGCCAAGAACCCTTCAGAAAGTGGGTCTTCTATCAGGTTGGTAATAATGCGTCGTAGTGGGCGTGCCCCAAGGGCCGGGTCATAGCCACGTTTGGCGAGGAGGTCAAGTGCTTCCTCACTCACTTCTAGGTGTATGCTATGGTCATCGAGTTGTAGTTGTACACGCTTGAGCATAATTTTGGCAATATACCTAATATCAACATTGGTGAGGGGTTGGAAGATAATGGTTGCATCAAGGCGATTTAAGAACTCGGGACGGAAGAACTCTTTGAGCGCATCCTCTACTTTTCGCCGTGTATCGTCAATATCAATATCATCGCCATTGTTACTAAAACCAATGCGACTAGCGCGGCGAATATGTTCGGTACCAACGTTGCTAGTCATGAGAATGACGGTGTTGCGAAAATCAACTCTGCGGCCTTTGCCATCGGTCAAGTAGCCATCTTCCATAACTTGTAGGAGGAGGTTGAAGGCTTCGATATGGGCTTTTTCAATTTCATCAAACAAGACGACACTGTATGGCTTGTGACGCACGGCATCGGTTAGTTGCCCACCTTCGCCATACCCAACATATCCTGGAGGGGAGCCAACTAAGCGGCTTGTGGTGTGGCGCTCTTGAAATTCGGACATGTCAATTTTAATGAGTGCGTCTTCGGATCCAAACATAAACTCGGTCAATGCTTTGGCCAGCTCAGTCTTGCCAACGCCAGTAGGACCGAGGAAAATAAAGCACCCTATAGGACGCTTCGGGTCTTTGAAGCCTGCACGCGCACGTCGGACGGCTTTGGCAATAGTGACGATGGCTTCATTTTGCCCAACCACACGGTCATGGAGTGCTTCTTCCATGTGTAACAAGCGCTCTGTCTCATCACTCTTGAGCCTTCTGACAGGTACGCCAGTCCACATTTTCACAACTTCAGCTATGTCGTCTTCCGTAACATACGGACGTTCTGGAGGGGTTTCTTCGGCTTGAACGCCCATTTCTTGTTCTATCTTTTCAATGCGCGAAAGCATCAACTCTTCACGCGATTGCAGTTCTTCGGCAACGGTAAACTGCTTGTCTTCAAGAGCAGCCTCGCGTTCCTTGCGCAATGCTTCTAGTCCCCGCAAAGCATCACGCAATTTTGGTGGTGTGGTAGAGCGATACATGCGAACACGGCTGGAGGCTTCATCAATAAGGTCAATGGCCTTATCAGGCAAGAATCGGTCTGTGACATAGCGTGCTGAAAGCAACGCACCGGCCCGTAATGCTTCATCGCTGATTTGCAATTGGTGGAAGTCTTCATACCGGCTTTTGATGCCACGCAAGATGCTGATGGTATCTTCAACTGATGGCTCATCTACCATCACTGGTTGGAAGCGGCGCTCCAGTGCCGAGTCACGCTCGACATATTTGCGATACTCGTCAAGCGTAGTTGCGCCGATTGTCTGCAATTCGCCACGGCTCAGTGCTGGTTTTAGGATATTGGCAGCATCCAAGGTGCCTTCGGCTCCACCGGCCCCAATAATGGTATGAAACTCATCTATAAATAAAATACAGCGCGTCTCTTTAATTTCATCTACAACACGTTTGAGACGCTCTTCAAACTGCCCACGATATTTTGTGCCTGCCACAAGAGCACCCATATCAAGAGCAACAACACGTTTGCTTTTGATACTATCAGGGATATTACCCTGCACAATTCTCTGCGCCAAGCCTTCAATAATAGCGGTTTTGCCTACCCCCGGTTCGCCTATCAAGGCAGGGTTGTTCTTCGTACGGCGCGAAAGAATTTGGATAACACGTTCTATTTCTTGTTCACGCCCTATGACAGGGTCTAATCGGCCTGCCTCGGCCATTTCGGTTAAGTCGGTGCTCAATGCATCAAGGTAGGGTGTTTTGCTTTGTCGCTGATGCTGAGAGCTGCCTTGCATACGCTCAACTGTATGTCCGGTGCCATGGCGTAGCACATGCATTACTTGATTTCGCACTTGTTCAAGCGTGACACCAACAATATCAAGCACACCAGTGGCAACACCTTCGCCGTTGCGTACCAAGCCAAGCAAGAGGTGTTCGGTGCCGATGTAATGATGATTGAGCCTCCGTGCTTCTTCTATTGCATACTCGATAACTTTCTTGGCACGAGCAGTCAATTCTTGCTCTGTATGACGTACTCCTTCGCCAACGCCAACAATAAACTCAACTGCGCTACGTGATTGAGACAATTTAACGCCCAGTTCATCCAGAACTCGTGCCGCTATCCCTTCACTTTCGCGTATCAACCCCAGTAGGATATGTTCAGTTCCTACATAGGGGTGGTTGAAGGCGCGAGCTTCCTCAGTAGCGAGTTGCAAAACTTGTTTTGCACGTTTCGTAAACTTATCGTAGAGTCGATCTGCCATAGTCCTCTCCGTTGGTGATATATTCCCCCATAATGGCTGTGGAGCTTGAAACCGTAGTGAAACAGCCTATCATCAAACTCATCAGCCATATCCCCGGCACATACTTGGTGCCATTGGTATCACCACATGGGAAATGCGCAAATTCCCCATGCAGGAATTGTATTTATATTCAGCAACACTGCAAAACGTTGGTTGGTATGGTTCTGCTGTTAGGACCATATCAACCATCCGATTGTGTATCATTGGTACTTTGCTATGTATCATGCTCATCAGGTTCTAGGTCCAGACGTAAACTTAGCCCCATACGCTTGCGAGCAGGGTCTATGCGAATGATGCGTGCTGTTATCACATCTCCTTCTTTGAGCCTTTCGCTTGGATGTTGCGCCTGCCCATCGCCCAATTCAGAAATGTGAATAAGGCACTCAATACCTTCTTCAATGCGTGCAAACGCCCCAAATGGGGCTATTTGGGTAATAGTACCTTCGACTATTTGCCCTAGGTGATACCGTTCATTGACGGTTGCCCATGGCTCATTACGTGTACGCTTTATGGAAAGAGCAATACGCCGTTGGTCATAATCAATGCTTAAAATATATACTTGCACTTTCTGGTCGAGTGTCAATAGTTCATTCGGATGCTTCACTCGCCCCCAAGACAATTCAGAAAGATGGACCAGCCCATCAACACCGCCAATATCTACAAAAGCCCCAAAGTCGCAGATAGAGTTGATTGTACCAGTACAAATATCGCCTTCTTGGAGTGAAGCGAGCAGTTTATCCTTCTTTTCCTCACGTGCATCTTGTACAGCCTGTCGTTCAGAAAGGATTAGCCGGTTACGGTTACGGTTTATTTCGATAACTTTTAATTCCAACCGTTTTCCAACCATACGCGCCATATCCGATTGTTTCTGCGAGTCAGAGGTGCGGCTAATGCCATCAACCTGCGACGAGGGTACAAACCCACGCACACCATCTAAGTCTACGAGCAACCCACCTTTATTGTAGTTGACAACTTCTGCACTCATAACATCGCCGGTTTCATAGACCTGTTGCAATAAGCGCCAACTTCTTTCTTGGCGAGCCTTGTCAATAGAAAGAACTGCTTGCCCTTCTCTATCTTCGGCTTGAACCACAAAAACGAGCACCTCGGCACCAACTTGCAGATGAGCACGCTCTGCTGGTGTGAGTGATTGCATCTCACGAGCCGGTACAATGCCCTCAGACTTAGAACCAATATCAACAAGGATACCATCCCTGTCAATACGCATAATCGTACCGTCTATCGTTTCGCCATAGTGCAACTTACGATAGTCGTGGGCAGGGTCTGACATGAACTGTTCCATGAGGTTCAGTTCATTCTCGCCTTCATCTAAAGATGTTTCTGCGCCTCCATTCTGGTCTGGTGGAGGCAACGGTTTCTCATGTTCTTCTATTGTCGTTGCAGTGTTCTTGTTTTTTTCCATGTGCCTGTACCTCGTCATTTCGCAAGAGGCATGGGGCAAATGCTACAAAGTGATACCCTTGGTATTATACGCTCTTCAGAACCAAAAAGCAAGGGTAATGTTTCCTTTGTGTCTTTGTATTGAGCTGAAAAGGTTGCAGAAGAGCGGAACAAGAACAGTCTGTGGTGGGACAATGAAAAGAGACCTTGCAATTTGCAAGGTCTCTTTATTAATAATAAATAAGTTCAACAAGAAACTACTCTTCTGTGCTTCCACCTAGACCGCTGTCAATATTGCTAAAAACTTCACTGACTTTCTTACCGAGTAGCGTCAAGATACCAATAACAACAATAGCAATGAGTACCAAAATAAGAGCATACTCTACAAGGCCTTGGCCTTCTTCTTTAGCGAAAAAGCTTCGAATCATTCCTGTTCACCTCCTTCCTTGTTCAAGTACAGCCCTTAATCACAGGCTTACAGGTTAGTATACACCAGCAGTCGTTATACAGCAATAGGCTTATAGTCCTGTATTGATATGGGACTAATCCTTATTACGATGGCATAGGCAAGTTTGCAGCCACACGAGTACCGCGCCCAATAGCGCTCTCTATGCCAAATTCGCCTTTGAGCATCGTCTCAACCTGTTGGCGCATACTTGCTATCCCCATATTGCGCCTTCCGCTGAGGTCAGAAAGGACTTCATTAACATGAAAGCCTTTTCCATCATCCTCAACGATTATTTGCAATATATCCTCAGAAACGGTAATAAGGACACGTGCCTGTTGTGCCTCGGCATGTTTGTAGATATTGTTTAGTGCTTCTTGCACAAACCGGAAGAGGGTCACTTCGTAGTGATTGGGCAACCGTCCTTCCAACCCATGTACCGACATATTGACTTCAACATGATGGTTCTCGCTAAAATCGGTTACATAGCGTTTCAGGGTTGGCACAAGCCCTAGGTCGTCCAGAATCATTGGGCGCAAATCGAAAATGAACTTGCGTATGTCTTGCAGGGTGGTATTGATAGCTGTCTTGAGGCTGGTCAGCTCTGAGCTCGCCTGCTCATGGCTATGGTCGAGCAACCGTTGGCATATTTCAGCCCGCAAGACGAGGTTACTCATAGATTGTGCAGGACCATCGTGCATTTGCAAGGAAATACGTAATCGTTCCTTTTCTTGCGCTTGGATAATATTCACCATTAAATCAGAACTATCCTTACTTGACTCGTCGGAAATGCCATTTCCTTTACTATCACTGCCCGCTTCTGGACTTGGCATTTGATCCAAAAAATGAATAAACTCGGCTATGAGTTCAAGACGTTCCTTCATATTGTTCTGCTTAATTTGCAATTGCTCATGTTGGGCTCGCATCATCTGCAACCGCATCTGCATCTCTTGCGCAGTGGTATACAGATTTTTAATCTCACTTTTCCCATACTTCTCTAAGTTTGCATCTAGGTCGCGCAGACGGCTTGAAAGCGATAGTTCGCGCTGTCCAAGTTTGTCAACATCGGCTGAACTTTGACGCATCGTTATTTCAAGTTCACTCAACTCACGTTGGAGGCGCGATTGCTCTTCACGATACGCTTTCACAGCCTCATCCAATTCCTGCTGCGGATTCTCCACTCCCATAACGTCACTCCTTCACAACAAACGGTCCCCAGTAGCATCTTACTCTCACAACACACATGGTTTAATATACCTAAGCCGCACACATATCCTATGGTGTGCTATCATCTTACAACATACCAAACCGCATCTTCCAGACATTCACTAGTGCTTCGACAACAATACGACGCGACATTTTCGATTTTCCCACGCGCCGGTCTGGGAATATGATTGGCACTTCACCAACACGAAAACCACCCCGCAATGTGCGATACGCCATTTCAATCTGAAATGAGTAGCCATTAGAACGAATAGCATCGAGGTTGAGCGTCTCAAGCACGGTACGGCGATAACACCGAAACCCTCCGGTACTATCAGCAATTGGTAAGCCGAGTATCAAGCGCACATAGAGATTACCGCCACGACTAATAAACTGACGGATTATTCCCCAATCGGTTGTACCACCACCCGGTATATACCGTGAACCGATAACCAAATCATACTGGTTTTCGGTTGCTTCCAGAAGCTGTGGGAGGTATGACGGATCATGCGAAAAATCAGCGTCCATCTCGAACACAAATTGGGCTCCTTCACGTAGCGCCCATTGAAACCCAGCTCTATAGGCCGAACCAAGCCCTTGCTTGCCTGGTCGTGAAAGCAAACCAAGACGGGGCTGCTGCCGGGCCATCTCAGCAACAATATCCCCAGTGCCATCAGGTGAATTATCATCTACTACCAACACCCGGAAGCGTGGATAGGTTAACACACGTTGCACCACATCCCGGATAGTGTCGTGCTCATTGTAGGTAGGGATAACAACGACACAATCAGTTACTGCGGCAACCGCATTAGTATTGGCAAAACTTTCCGACGGCATCATCAAAGGCTCAGACATACCACCATTCTCTCTCGTGACACGATATATTTCTCCATGGTATTATACACCCTGTCAAGCAAAAACAAGATAGAAAGACAAGCAAAACAGGGTATCATATTCATGTCTAGTAGACAATACCATGTATATTTATACCGTATGCTTACTAGTGTGCGCATAGATCATATCTGGACTGTGCTAGCACTTTGTATCATAGGGGTATTTATTAGTCTTGTCCCAACTGGACCAAACGATTTTTGGTGGCACCTGAAAGTTGGCCAATTGACGGCTACCACCGGGACTATTCCCACAAGCAATCTTTTCGCTTGGACTCTTCCGGCTGACACACCCTATATATATCAAAGTTGGCTCGGCGAATGGCTCTTCTATGCACTCTACCACATAGGTGGTTTCCCACTTGTCATCTTTGCACGCAATATGCTTGGGTTGCTGGCTTTCACGTTCGTAGCAGGAGAAGCACAACGACGTAGCGGTTCTTGGCGACTTGCTGCCGGGGCTACGTTCCTTGCAGCCGCTATGAGTATCAACAACCTAGCAACACGCACGCAAAATTGGTCTTGGGTGCCATTCACACTCGTTTTGCTCATTTTCAGCAGCTATATACACTATGCTCTCCGTCCACGCTGGCTTTTGTTGCTACCACTCATCATGGTGTTTTGGGTCAATATGCATGGTGCATTTGTTATGGGGCTTCTCATTGCAGGCGCTTTTGTTGTGGGCGAAACACTGCAATGGTTGCTGCGCCTACCACATGCGCTTGATTGGAGCCGCCTGCGTTATCTCTACACTGCCAGTATTGCTATGCTCCTCGCAACTCTGGCCAATCCATTGGGCATACATATTTTTACCTATGTGCAAACTCTATTGCAAGATGCACCAAGCCAACGTCTCATCAATGAATGGCAGTCGCCAACGCCGCGTACTTTGGCTGGGGCATGCTTTTATATAGGCATACTGTTTGTGATAGCCGCTTTTGCCTTTGCTCGCACAAGGCCACGTATTGCCGATGTGCTCATTGTGTGTGGCCTCGCTTGGCAAGCATTCATCGGCGTGCGCTATGTGGTATGGTTTGGCATGGCCGCTATGCCTATTGCAGTACAATGTTTTGCGAAAGATACGCCTAGGCAACCAGTAAAGAGGAGGGGTTCTATACCCAACCTTATCATTGCCGGCTTACTTGCGTGCAGTGTACTCGCATTTCAGCCTTGGTTCAAGTCCATGATACCACTTCCAGAACCATATACAGCGCTCTTTGCTCCTATGCTAGATGCTCCCCTCATGTTCAGTGCCGATACACCTGTTGCAGCCGCTGAGTACCTACGCGAAAATCCATGCCAAGGGCGTCTATTCAATGAAATGGGCTATGGCTCCTATCTTGATTGGGCGCTCTATCCCGACACACAGGTATTTATAGACCCACGTGTAGAACTCTACCCGATGACTCTCTGGGAAGATTATGTTGCATTGACAAAAGGGGTAGATGTTGAGAGGTTACTCAACAAGCCATATCAGGAGCAATCTATTTCGTGTGTGTTGCTGGACAAGAAGCTGCAGCCACGCCTAGCAGAGGCGATGGCAACACTACCCGGTTGGGAACGCACCTACACCGATGAACGGAGCGAGGTTTGGAGGCGATGGTAGGGGGAACGACACAACGATTCAACGGGTTCGTTTTTTGGGAGAGAGCCCTTTTCATTGCACCGTGTGGTATTGTAGTAGTAGTTCCCTTTGCTGCACACATCATAGAGATAGCGAGGGGTATGATCGTATGAGATTGTTCCTAGGAGAAACGAAAAATTAGTATGCCTAGATTAGATGTATACCATAACCTTGTCAAACAAGCATGTAGGATTTCGCCCCGCATGCCTGCGTCAACACACAGGGTTTGGATGGTAGGAAGGGCAATGTAACGATATGATACTACCATGAAGCGTACTCGTTTTCCTACACTCAACCATGTGTGGGTCAGTGCTGCCATTATTCTACTGGCCCTGCGCCCACTCATGACACCCATACCGCCACACGATTTCTGGTGGCATATGGCTATGGGGCGTTTTATTGTGCAAAACGGCACGATCCCTACCACCGATAGGTTTTCGTACACGAAATCAGGTGAAGCGTTCTACAATCAGGGGTGGCTATCGCAACTGCTCATGTATGGACTGCATAGCATCGGTGGTATAGAGCTTCTGTTGCTATTCCAAGCTGCGACAGTAGCCTTCGCCTATGGTCTACTTCTGCATCTTAGCATTAAACGAAGCCACGCCACCCGCTTGAGTGTTGGTGTGCTCCTGCTGGCCATTATGCCGCTTTCGTTTGATAATTGGAATGTGCGCCCACAGAGCTACGCGCTCCCCATATTCGTAGTTTTCCTACACATTCTGACAACTTGGCGATTAGCACTCTCTCATACATCTGCTACAGACGAACACTCCGAATCCAACCTACGCAACCCACGCCTATGGCTACTGCCGTTACTGATGGTGCTCTGGGTCAATGTGCATGGGTCTTTTGTGCTTGGCGGTGCTTTGATAGCGCTCATATTCTTGGGGGAATGGGGTAGGCGCTTGGTACACGAGTACAGAACCCACGGCTTCGCTCCACGCTTGCTCCTCGCCAACGCATGTACTCTGCCACTACGGTCGCTCTTTGCTTGGGGGGGGGTTACGGCATTCGCTATGCTGATAAACCCACGCGGCATTGGCGTATTGGGCTATGTGTTCAACTTGTTGAGCACATCATCTGTGACCAACCTTGTCACCGAGTGGGCTCCACCAACCATACGTGACACTAGCGGCACGATTTTTTTCGTCTTTCTCATCATCTGTGCGATCATCTTTGCCTATGCACCCCATAAGCCAGACCCGTTGGATGTGATGCTGACGTTACCATTTCTTTGGTTGGCACTAGGGGCCAATCGCAATATTATTTGGTTTGGCATCGTAGCTGCCCCGCTCCTTACGGTGCAAATCGCCCCATGGTTTTGCCAAGAGGAGCAAGACTCTAGTAGCCTGCGTGTAACAGGCGTTCCATTGGCTAATACGATTCTCATCGGTATGTTGTTGCTGTTGCTCCTAGCCGGCCTGCCGTGGGTAAAACCTGCCTTAGATTTGCCGCCAGAAATAGGAACGCTCATAGCACCCGACACGCCAGTAGAAGCCGTTGAGGTGCTCAAAAATGATCTAGATCGCCCACGGCATCTCTTCCACGCTATGAGCTACGGTAGCTACCTCATCTGGGCTGCTCCAGAGCAACCTGTGTTTGCAGACCCACGCATTGAACTCTACCCTTTTGCTCAATGGCAAGACTATATCAATTTGAATAGGGGCAATAACACCACACAACTGATGGAAAAATATGCGATTGATGGGTTGCTGCTAAACAATGAGGAGCAGTCTCGTTTACTCAAACTTGTGTACAATAACCCGGCTTGGGCTGTGCGCTACGAGGACGAGTATACAACCTACCTCGTGCGGCGCTGGTAGGAAAGTCGCAAGCGTGAGAAGGAGGGTAGGAAGTGGGAAAGGCAGGTATTGTCTTGCTCAATACCTACCTTGAACGATGTTTTTTTAGCCAGCCAGCCCAAGCCGTTCGGACTCGGCCTGCATGCCCATAATAACTTCTTCTATCAACTCTTCCAGCGGCACGCCAAGCTCATCTGCACCATGCCGTATGTCTTCACGGTTGACTTTGGCCGCAAACGCCTTATCTTTCATCTTCTTCTTTACAGAAGATACTTTGACGCTGGCGATGTTTTTGTCTGGGCGCACAAGTGCTACGGCGGAGACAAAGCCGCTCAACTCATCCACGCCATACAATGTTTTTTCCATTGGCGTCACCCGCTCAACGTTTGCATGGTCGGCATGGCTGAGAATGGCGCGGCAGATCTCCTCGCTCCAACCGTGCTCGCGCAAGTAGGCTACTCCCACGAATGGGTGCCCCGTGTCGCTCAGGTTTGGGTGCTTCTCATAATCCATGTCGTGGAGCAAGCCTACTGCGCCCCACATATCCTCATCGGCTCCGTGCTTGCGGGCAAAATGGCGCATGCAGGCCGACACGGCCTCGCAATGTTTGCGCAAACTGTCGGATTCTACCCATTCGTGTAACAGATTGCGTGCATCATCTAACAACATAGCTACCCCTTATTTTACATTCAATTTGATATGCAATTCCTTCAATTGCTTTTCTTCGACTGTAGATGGCGCATCGGTCATCAGGTCAACGGCTTGCTGTGTCTTGGGGAAGGCCATAACTTCGCGTATGGTTGTCTCTTCGGCCAGCAACATGACCAAGCGGTCTATGCCACAGGCAATGCCACCATGCGGGGGAGCACCATAGTCAAAAGCTTCGAGCATATGCCCAAACTGCTGTTGGGCTAGTTCATCTGAAATGCCGAGTAGCTTAAACATAGCCTGTTGCAAGTCACGCTGATGGATCCTGATACTCCCGCCGCCAATCTCATAGCCATTGAGCACAATATCGTAGGCTTTTGCCCGCACCTTGCCGGGGTCACGTTCCATCAATTGACGGTCCTCGTCCATAGGTGAGGTGAAAGGATGGTGCATCGCATCCCAACGCTTTTCGTCTTCGTTCCACTCTACCAATGGAAAATCTACAATCCACGCAAACGCCAGCATAGTGGTATCGGGCAGGTTTAAGCGTTGTGCAAACTCGCGCCGTAGCCTATCGAGTACACTGGCTACCACTGCCGGGGCGTCGGCCACGAGGAGCAGCATATCGCCGGCAACGGCCCCCAAGCGAGCAAGAACGGCGGCCATTTCGTCATCGCTCAGGAAACGCCCAAACGATGAGCGTATGTCGGCAGCACTGCTCGGTACTGGTTTATCGGGTGCAAGCGCAGCCCATGCCAACCCTTTGGCACCAAATGTTTTACTCAATTCAACAAGCTCATCCAACTGCTTGCGTGAATAGTTGCCACAGCCTAGCACTCGTATGCCTTTGACTTGCCCGCCACTTGCTAGTGCATTTTGGAATACCTTAAACTCGGCATTGGCGACGAGGTCGGATACGTCTACCAACTCCATGCCAAAGCGTAGGTCTGGCTTGTCGGTGCCATAGCGCCCGAGTGCTTCGGCATAGCTTAGCCGTGGGAAGGGTGTGTTGAGTTTTTTATCTGGGGCTATCACCTGCGCTAGTTCAATACACATGCGTTCAATGAGATTGATAATGTTTTCCCTATCTACAAAACTCATTTCCATGTCGAGTTGGGTAAACTCTGGCTGACGGTCGGCCCGCTGGTCCTCATCCCGAAAACAGCGGGCTATCTGGAAATATTTGTCGTACCCTGCCACCATGAGCAACTGCTTGAGCTGCTGTGGGCTTTGTGGGAGGGCATAGAATGCGCCGGGGTGCAACCGACTCGGCACGAGATAGTCACGCGCTCCTTCTGGCGTAGATTTGATGAGGATGGGGGTTTCTATTTCTAGGAAACCTTCGCGGTCCAGAAAATCGCGGATAAACTTGACCATGCGATGACGCAGAAGGAGGTTGCGCTGCATGCGTTCGCGCCGCAAGTCAAGGTAGCGATACTTTAGGCGCAATGATTCTTCTTCGTTGCTGTCTCTCGAAATGATAAAGGGTGTTGTATGTGCTGGGTTGAGCACCACAACCTCAACACCGTGTACTTCAATCTCACCGGTTGCAATCTCTGGGTTGATAGCGTCTTCTGGGCGCTTTTGTACGGTGCCGCGCACCTGAATGACATATTCAGTACGGACATCATTGATAATGGCATGCGCTTCGGGCACGCTGGAAGAGTCAACGACAACTTGTGTCAACCCGTAACGGTCGCGCAAATCAATGAAAATGAGCGGGCCATGGTCACGACGACGATGGATCCATCCTGCCAATGTTATCTTCTGACCATGGTGGTCGGCTCGTAATTCGCCACATGTATGCGTTCGGAACATAATTCCTGATAGCTCCTCATGTATGATTGACTATATCTTCTCCCGATGCATTATAGCATGCACAGGCACAACTGCCATATGGTGCAATGATGACAAAGAAGTAAGCGTTCAGGGGGTAGGTAAAAGGCTGGGTGCCGGTTGTCCGGACCAGTGGGCTTGTACAGCTTCTTTCAGGAAGGTGATGAGCGGGCGTTGTTGGCGAAGGCACGTTTCCCGTACCGTCAACATGCGTTCAACGAAGCGACTGCCCATCGCACTTTGGGTGCTAAAACTCCCTTTGCGCCACAACACCGCCGGTCGCAACGTCTGCTCCGCGCTGTTGTTGGTTGGTTCTACTCCTCCGTCGTGACGACATTCCACAACCCATCCCATAACTCCAGCAACTCTTTGCTCAACGCTTGCGCTTTTGGCATTGGTAGCTTCTGTTGGGATGAGGCGGAGCCGCAGGTGGATCAGACGATGGGGGTTTGGATGAATTGCCCGAATGCTGGTTCAATTGTGCTTCCAACTCCGCAATACGCGCATGTAATTTGGTTATCTGGTCATCATCTTGCGCACGAGCTCGCACAATTCAGCCTGTGACATAGTTTCGAGGTCAAGTGGTATTTGGTTGGATTGAAGCATACGGTTTGTCATCATGCCGCATATAGCATGCGGGTTCGTGCTCAATCACGATACACATTTTTGTAATGCCACTGCAACGCTTGTTTTGCCGGGTACAAGGTGCCATCATCTGGCAAATATATCACTTGCTCATGCAATTCCCATAGCGGTTTGGATGGTCCCTCGTCATCTGGAATGACCGGCGAAATGACAATGTGGTACTCGTTGGTGACGCCAATTAACCCTTTGTCGAAAGCCCAATGGTGCAGGCCACACAGAGCCATGCCATTGCGCGTGTCGTCGTTGTGGCTAACGCTCCACGGCACAATATGCGCCGCTGAAACGGCCGTGTAGCCTTCGGGGGTGACAATGCGAATCTTGCACACGGCACAGGTATGTTGGTAGGCATTGACAATGGTGCGCCGAAACCCTACTGAGAGCGATTCAGTGTAGTATTGGTCTTCTACGTCTGGGGCTTGCTCTAGGGTGAATTTCCCGCGTGAGCGGTTTAGCAACTCGCGGCTATACTCAAACGACTGTGCAGTAATTTCGCCCACCTCTACCAATAGCGGGCGCGTGTCTGGTGCAAAGTAGGTTTCAATCAACACACACCGCAATGCATCACGCGACTGTGGGTCTTGCAGCAGGGCAAATAAGTCTTCGTCAATGGTCGCTCCCATAACAAGGTTGTTCAGTTGCTTGATGGACGTGATTTTGCTAGAAGCTTCTAGTACTTGCTCTTTGCCGGTTATTGGTACGAGGTGCCAAAAGCCATCGCTTTTCAAGTGGTAGAAGGGTTGTACGGGGTTGCGTCCCTTGTCTTTGCCCATGATTTTGGTCCAGTAGAGGTCAAGGCATCTATCAATTCGGCGTCGAGGTTCACAAAGTTGGTGGTTATTTGCTGCTGTGCTATCATGTCCATGATGGCGAGCAATAAGAAGGGTTTGTAGGGGGCGAAGTTGTTGGTGTTGGCTCCCCACCGTCCGGATACTCTATCCAGACGCAGTTTTGCGAGTTTCTTTTTGTAGTGTTCTAGCATTTGTGTGTGTGGTCTCTTTTCTGCGATTGTATTTTCAGGTTATGTAATCTATTATCTGTAGCGTATTGATTGATAAAGATCATCAAAGATAGCTATAATCTCATTATCATCGCCTAAATCACGCAAATACGAGTCAATATCAGAAAACTTTGTTTCAAAAAACTCATCAAAAAGTTGTGTGCCTCGATAAATATGCGACGTTGGTGTATAGATAGAACCCCATCTTCTAACTGGATTGAAATAATAGAGAATAGGCTTTAACTGAGAAGCATCGGTTATAGATAAATAATTTACAAGACCCGCAAATGTTTTGACAAACTTACGGTTTATATCAACGAACTTACCTGTATCGTGGTCGTCGTTATACTTAATTTCTAGGTAGATTGTTTGTCCATATGCAGTTTTGAATAGAGCATCAACATCTTTCACGATAGTATAATTTGTTCTTTCGGGTTGGTTTTCTAAACGTACAATATCCTGCAATAATGCCGCAAAAAGGGTATCACAATGCTCCGGACTTTCAGGGAGTTGTCTTTGGGTTATGTACTGATCAATGAGCGCATCTGTTTCTTCTGTCATTGAGAAACGAAATTTTTTACCGGATGCAGGCAAAGACTCCACATTCCCATCTTGCTCAATTATCAAGGCAATGAGTTTTTCAATAAAGTTACCAAATTTAATATTGAGAGATTGAAGTAAGCCACCCAGAACACGATACTTTGTTGGCATGAAATGGATTTTTGCTTCGTGAGTATGAAAACTTTTTGCTATGTTACCCTCTGTTACTGTATCTTGGATTGTTTTCATGATCGTATCACGAACGATCTGTTTAACGTTAGTGCTCATCGTTTTGCTCCTTTTGGTTTATAGCACGATACTGCTCGCGCAACATATCAATACTTACAAGCTGACTATCTTGGTTCTCATAATGCCAATATTCCCATCCGTTGAATGCTAGTTTATTTTGTGCAAGAGCAGCTATCTTGTGTATGGATCCGGTATGTTCCTGCCATTGCACATGCGAGTCTGCTTTGACTGTGGCCACAATGCTCCGGTCCTTTGAGTAAACGTGTTGTCCCACTTGGATATACTGTGCTTCAATCAGTTGTCCAAAACTCACACGAAGTGCATCACGTTTGCTTCGTGTAACAAGTTTAGCATCTTCAATCTGGACGGGAGCAAGCTGTTCAATGCGTTCTCTGGCAATGTTTATGTATTCTGCGTCAATCTCAATGCCGATAAACCGTCGTTTGAGCTTGTGCGCGACTGCTCCTGTTGTACCAGAGCCAAAGAAGGGGTCAAGTACAATATCGTGTGGGTTGCTCGATGCCAATATAATGCGATACAAAAGAGCTTCAGGTTTTTGGGTCGAATGAGCTTTCTTACCATTTCGCTTTAGTCTCTCTGCTCCGGTGCAGAGTGGAATATGCCACACATTTTGCATCTGCTTTTCATCGTTGAGGTTTTTCATAGCGTGGTAGTGAAAGGTGTACTTTTTCTGCTCCACGGATTTCTTAGACCAGATAAGGGTTTCTGTAGCATTCTGAAAGCGGGTTCCCCGAAAGTTGGGCATGGGGTTTGTCTTGTGCCAGATAACGTCGTTGAGTACCCAGTAGCCCAGGTCCATCATAATGGTCCCTACACGAAAAATGTTGTGATAGGAACCAATAACCCAAATAGTGCCAGTATCTTTCAACACGCGGCGGCATTCATGCAACCAGTTTCTGGTGAACGTATCATAAGCGGCAAAATCGGTGAACTGGTCCCACTCATCATCAACTCCGTCTACAACAGTTTGGTTGGGGCGTAACAATTCATTGTGGAGCTGAAGGTTATATGGCGGGTCAGCAAAGATGAGATCAACAGACTTATCAGGTAGCGTTTTCATAATGTGGATACAGTCACCATGAATAATCTCATTTACAGGCAGGGATAGATTTACAGATTCTTGCATAGATTTTTCCATATTTTCTTCTTTACATGAAATATATCATACCATAGCCGACAGAGCAGTAATCGTCTTGCCTGTGCCGGTCGCCATCTCTAAAATACCGTGGCAAGCATTTGCAAACCACGCCGCAATAGCCTCATCCTGATAGTCACGCAACTGGAGATGCCTTGGCAAGTGGGAAATTTTGCGCACAACAGTGATTGGGGACGGGCGATTAAGTACCGTGGTAATGCTATACAAATCCAAACCTCACGTAGGAATATCCAGCTCATCTTGCAGCAACTGGTCTGGTGTCACCTCAAAAAGGTTGGCGACCTTCATCACCAACTCGACGGTTGGATTTTTCTTCCCCATCTCTACCGCATTGATATATGCATGCGATGCATACCCAAGCATGCGCGATAGCTCGCGCAGAGACATTCCTCTTTGTGTACGTAGCGTATGTAGCTTTTCCCCAAATCTTCGCATGGTCACAATCCAAATACGTATTGATATGACAGTAAGATAACTCCGAGCAACACAAAACGAGTGCATGATTGACATGCAACAGAACATATGCTATTCTTGTTTGGACACCGAGAGTGTCCAAGGTGTTGTATCGCAAAGGAGCACGTAATGGGTACCTATTCACCCAATGAGTTATTGGCTCTATGGTCAAGGGAAGAAATAACAGTAGAGCAATCAATAGGTCAACTTATACAGCATTACATTCAATTTCAAGAGCGGCTTACCACATTAGAACGTCGTTTCTCATCCCTAGTAGCATCTGAAAGTAAAGTATCACAAAGCGAAAGCAAGTCTAAACCTGCTTCTGAAACAAAAAAGAGTTCTTTGTGAACGGAAGGTTCCTGCCTTTCCTCGCTTGCGCAGAGAAAACAACAGCGACTACGCGCAATGCGGCAACAAGCACTTCATTGTTGTATTGTCCATTTGTTGTTGCATTGCGTGTTCATTGGCGAGCAGTGGCTTGAAAAAATCCATTGTCAAGTCATTGCGCGACGTATCCATATAGGGTGGCATATTCAATTGGCGGATAGACCTCATCGTATACATCCCCAGTGAAATCGTTGGCGGTTATTATAGCACACTTTGCGCGTGGTATTGCCTGTGGCGCACAGATAAATGTCCTATGATATGGGATATGTCAAGCGATAGAGCGATAGAGCGATAGAGCGGGAGAACAGTAGTCCTTTGCATGCTTCACATCTTTGCGCGAAGTCTTGCTGAAAAAAGAACCCTAGACATAGTGCCCTACTTTGCAGTACAATAGAGGAAAGGGGGCGTGTATGGTCGAGTACAAAGGGAAAGCATTCGACGGCGTGATAAGTGGGGCGAGCTACGATTGGTTCACCTCAACATTTGGCAATATCAACACATTCTACAAACAAATAGTTGCACACATACCATTGCAAGCGGGCATGCATGTGCTTGACCTAGGCTGTGGCACAGGCTCTTTTGGTTTGACGGTCGCCAACCATATCGGGACCACGGGCAAGATATATGGCGTAGACCTAGCCAACAAGCAGCTTGCGCACGCTAGGAGCAAGACGCGCAATACCACAGGTGTACCTTTTGAGTTTCATCGTGCTTCAATAGATGAACTGCCCTTTGACGATGCATCCTTTGATGGCGTAGTATCCATTCTGGTATTTCACCATGTGCCGCCAACAGTGCGGCGTGGCGCTATTCGTGAAGTAGCGCGAGTGCTCAAGCTAGGGGGATTTTTTGCGCTTGTGGATGTGAGCAAGCCACGTTTTGGCATACTCGGTTTGATAGGTGTATCGTGGTATGCTTTTCGTGCGTTTGACCCTTCCATAAGCGACTTTTGGGATAACGCGTTCCCGACAGTGTGCAGCGAACACAACCTTTCGCTGACCAAAGATGTGTATGTGAACCAAATTATTCGTTGTCAGGTATTTTGTACAAATAAGGAGGCACTGTAGACCACAATGACAGGTTTGATGCCCTCTGACAGCGACCCGTGGAGCTTCAGACGGGGAAACAGCCCGCTAGTGCATGCGCAATGGTGCGAGTAGCACCGACATCCTGTCGGACTCCGGCTGGCTATCAAGCGCCACAGCAGCAGCATTGCTGTGTGGCGTAGGCGGTGCTACATCAGTCGGATTCCGGCTAGAAAAGGTGCCTACATACCTTTACCAGTACATTGCACTGGCCTGGCATACCACAAACCCTGCTAGAGAATGCAAAAGAAGTGCAGGACTATTGAGAGTCCCGCTGTGTTCTTGAGGCCTTTGTGGTACCGTATGGACGTTCATAAACGTAGTTTAGTGTTGCCATCTATGGCCCCGTTCTTTGTTATCTGGATAGGGCAGGCGTTTTCGTTATTGGGTAGCCAACTAGTACAGTTTACATTGGTATGGTGGCTCACGAAAGAAACCGGTTCGGCAACTGTACTTGCCTTTGCTACATTGATGGCAGTCTTACCCCAAATTTTCTTGGGGCCTTTCGCTGGAGCGCTTGTAGACCGTTGGAACCGTCGTGTTGTGATGATCCTTTCCGATGGTGCAATCGCAGTATCAACCGTCATATTGGTACTTCTTTTTGCGCATAACTGTGTGCAGGTTTGGCATATCTATGCGTTGATGCTGGTGCGGTCGGCTGGTGCGGCATTTCACTGGCCTGCAATGCAGGCCTCGACGACGCTCATGGTGCCAGAGAAGTATTTTGCGCGTATTGCAGGGTTAAATGAAACCCTGTTTGGGGTTGCCAACATTATGGCTCCACCGCTGGCAGCAGTACTGCTTGGCTTGTTCCCCATGCAAACGATTTTGTCTATTGATGTCGGCACAGCGATCATTGCTATCTTGCCACTATGTTTTATCCCCGTGCCGCAACCTGAGCAACAACACTATGCTACCCCCGAAGACAGACCCTCACTGTTTGATGATATGAAGGAAGGCATTCAATTCCTATGGGGATGGCCGGGTATGTTGTTGCTGGTTGGTATGTTTATGGTGACAGATATGCTGTATATGCCTATTGAAGCCCTTACGCCACTGCTTGTGACAGACCATTTTCATGGCAATGTCTATCAACTGGCTTGGCTAGAGGCAGCTTGGGGCGGTGGCGTTGTGGTTGGTGGTATTTTGTTTAGTGTTTGGGGTGGCTTCAAGCAACGCATTGTGACAGGCATGCTGGCGTTGGTATGTATGGGTATCGGCACAGTTGTGATAGGGGTCGTGCCGCCATCTGGCTATACGATTGCGCTAGGTGGATTGTTCCTCGCCGGCTTTATGGAGCCGATACTCAACGGCTCCTTAATCGCGGTGTTGCAATCCAATGTACCACCACGGTTGCAAGGGCGCGTCTTGACACTGCTTATGAGTAGTATTTCGGCAATGATGCCGATTAGTTTACTGGTAGCCGGCCCGTTTGTAGATGCGTTCAATGTGCAGACATGGTATTTGCTCACGGGTGTGGTGACATGTATGCTTGGGGGAGCTGCTTTCTTTGTGCCAACAATTATGCAAATTGAGCGTCAGACTCAGCAGGCATTTCGACAGCCGGTGGGTGATGCACACCTTGCGCCAGATTCACAGCTTGCGCCAGTCGCACCGTGAGAGCAATGCCCAAACGGAGTTTGTTGGTAAGTTATATCCAGACTTCCGAAGTCTTAAAGACTTCGGAAGTCTCAAAGCCTGTTTTAAAAGAAACCACAGATAGACACAGATAGACACAGATAGTACATTTACCCTCGCCTGCCCAACCATGAGAGAAACCCGATTGGCTATTTGTGTTACAATAACCCACATTGGTAAAGATTTTAACGCAAAGACGCAAAGACGCAGAAAAATGCAACGGTTCAAAAGGAAATAATACCTATGGATAAACCTCTCTCATACCGTATTGTGCCCGGAGTGCCCGTAGACCTGAATAGCTACAAACCGCGCTACGATGCTGATATATCCCGCAAAGATGGCGAAAAACTATTTGATGACCTAGCCCAAAAAGAGCTTGATACGCTGCAAGAATTGCTCTATGGCGCAGGTACCCATAGTGTGCTCATTGTGTTGCAGGGCATGGATACGAGCGGCAAAGATGGCACTATCCGGCATGTGTTTGGGCATGTTAGCCCGCTTGGGTGCCGTGTCCACTCGTTCAAGGTGCCGACGACGGAAGATCTGGGGCATGACTTTTTGTGGCGTGTCCACAAAGTCACACCCCGCATTGGAGATATAGCTCTTTTCAACCGCTCACACTACGAAGATGTGCTCGTTGTGCGCGTTCACAACCTTGTGCCAGAAGAGGTATGGCGACAACGCTATCAGCAGATAAATGAGTTTGAGCGCTTGCTGGCTGAAAACAATACGATTATGCTCAAGTTCTTTCTGCATATCAGCAAGGAGGAGCAGGAGGAGCGCCTACTAGAGCGCGAGAAGGAAGTGACCAAGGCGTGGAAATTGGCCCCTAGCGATTGGCAGGAACGCGCATATTGGGATGACTATATGGCCGCTTACACTGATATGCTACGTGAATGTAGCACGACCTATGCACCATGGTATGTTGTGCCTGCGGACCGTAAATGGTTCCGCAACCTAGCCGTGGCACATACCATTGTTGAAGCGTTGCGCCCCTACAAAGATACGTGGATGCAAAAACTCGACCAGATGAGCAAGGATGCACTAGCCGAGTTGCACGCTATGCGTGCAGGAGAAAAGACATGAAAGTCATTGGTCTCATTGGTGGCATGAGTTGGGAGTCGTCGCTTGAGTACTACCGCATCATCAATGAGACGGTTCGCGCACGATGTGGGAAGCTCCATTCGGCCAAGTTGCTGCTGTATTCGGTGAACTTTGCCGAAATTGAGGCGCTGCAACACAAGGGCGAATGGGATAAGGCGGCTGACATAGTGGTGGATGCGGCACAGCGATTGGAGCGTGGCGGTGCCGATTTCCTTATTCTCTGCACCAATACCATGCACAAGCTGGCGGATGCGATACAAAGCCATGTGAGTATCCCCTTGCTGCATATTGCTGATGCGACGGCAGAGGCGATACGAGTGCGGGGCATCCAAGCGGTGGGGCTTTTGGGCACGCGCTTCACGATGGAGGAGGATTTTTACAAGGCACGTTTGATTGAGCGCTACGGACTAGAGGTGCATATTCCAAACGCTGAGCAGCGCCAGCTAGTCCACAACATTATTTACAATGAGCTGTGCGCAGGTATTGTGCAAGAAACGTCGCGCATACACTACCGAGCGATTATCGCACACTTGGTTGCAGATGGAGCAGAGGGTATTATCCTTGGCTGCACGGAGATTGGTTTGCTAGTGTCGCCTGATGATAGCCATGTGCCGCTCTTTGATACAACACGCATCCACGCTGAGGCAGCAGTGACGTATGCGCTGAAGGACTAAACAAAGTAAGGATGGATGGTGTATGATGAAACGCTATTTCCATACACTATGACTTGCACGTTTCCTAATGCGAAACCAATCGCTACAATAGCCTGACAGAAAGAGTATAGGTTCAGTACAGTTTGCCCTCATATTTCCCCTATGTTATGATAACCCAAACATAGAGGCGCTGTGGCGTAGGCATCGCTTTGGCGCTTTGGCGCTGGAACGAAACGAGAAAGCAATGGATACGATAACAATAGCATCAATCCTAGAGCAGGTTGACCGTCTATCGCCGGATGACCAATTGTTGCTCATAGCCCATGTAGCAACAAAAGTACGTCATAACACACAGTCAGGATTGCAAAAATACCGTTGGCGCGACCTTCGTGGTTTGCTACCAGCTATGGCATTGGGCGAAGATGCGCAGGATTGGGTATCACGCACGAGAAGCGAAAGTGACCAAGAGCGCGAAAAACAATGGACACAGACACTATGAATGTGCATGACGCCTTGCAACAATGTTCTCGTCTGTTCCTAGATACTGCACCAGTTATCTATTACGTTGAACAACATGCACGCTACATCAACACGGTTGAAGTTATCTTTCAAGCACTCGACAACGGACTTTTTGAAGCAATAACCTCACCAATCACACTTGCAGAAACATTGGTGATACCGTATCGCATGAATCTGGTTCAAGTCCAACAGACTTTTTTCAATGTCATTGTGCAAGGCATACATACACAATGTATATCTATAGACCACACCATAGGACGCCATGCTGCTGAATTACGTGCCTATTATAATCTATCTCTGCCAGATGCATTGCAGGTGGCAGTTGCATTGCATGCTGGTTGCAATGCATTTCTGACCAATGACACCGGCTTGCGACGAGTGACTGAAATTCGTATGCTGGTGCTAGATGACTTGCACGTTTCCTAATGCGAAACCAATCGCTACAATAGCGCTCTATAATACGCTGTCGTAAAACCCCACCCGTGAAAGGCATTAGCCGTGGGTAGCAACGAAAAAGCCAATGGGCTGGCATGCACCCATATTGTGCAGGGAGAGGTGCGCGTGGGCAAGCGCATCCGATACGTCTTCGTTGGTCCATGCTCGTTTGAAGCGTATCTCCTCGTAGCGTTGCCAATGTTGCTGTTCTTTGTGGAACCACACGGTACGTTCTGTCATAATGCGTTGCTGGACATTGCATGTATGGCGGCTATAGACGAGGAGACTTTGGCTGTCGTAGAGTAGCCGGTCATGCTCATCCTGAGCGCTAAGCTCAGCTTTTGGAATGAGGTTAAACACAAACAAGCCGCCAAGACGCAGGAAAAGCGCAGCAGCCATGCAGACCTGCTTGAGGTCATTATGGTTGAGCAACTCATTCAAACTCCCGGCGATGCAGGTGACGAGGTCGAATGCATGGGATGGCAAATGGGCTGACGTATCTACGCCGTTTCGTGCTGGGGATAGTGTGCATATGTCACGCTGCAATAGGCACACGTCCAATCCAGCTTGTTGTGCTTTGTTGTGTGCCTGCTCAAGCATGGCCGCCGAATGATCCACACCTGTGACGTGGTAGCCAGCAGCAGCAAAGGCACATGCGGACTCGCCAGTGCTGCATGCCAAGTCAAGCACACGATGAATAGCTTGTGCGTTCGTTTCCCATGCGCACGCACGCAGCCATGCAAGCATGTGTTCGGCCTGCTGTCGCCGAAAAGCAGCCTGCCCTGTTATATCGTAGATGAAGGCATAGTCGGGCAGGGAATCACTCCCACTGATGTTTTTTATCCTTATTGGTATCGCAGCCTTGGCTTCTAGCAAATACCAGGAAGCCAACCAGTATAGCCACAAAGACTCCTACAATGCCTGCAATAAAGGCGACTGAGGGTGGGCTACTGGTCGTTGGAGGCACAGTTTGCGCAAAGGCAGGACTGCTCCATAGAAACATCATGCATACAACTGCAAGTGTTATGGCTATTGAATGCCGAGTAGTGTGCCATATTCGCATATATATTCCCTCTTCAAGTAGATGATAGGTATACCGCATAGAACGCTCATGGTATAGTTTCTACGCGCACCCATTATAATGCATTTTGCAATTGTGTCTAGTATGAAATGAACAGTGTCAACTTATAGGAAATAGGTGTATAATTTTAATGGCTGAGGATTATGATATGCTATGTCAAACAAGTTGAGGACATAGGTACACTTGAACGAACTTATATCGTTATAATTCCGTTAAGATAGTTTTGGACACAGCCCAAGGGGTAGCCCAAATTATCTAACACCTTGAAGAAGGGGGAATGTATGAGTTTTGAAGCACTTTTCTCAGGCGTAAACTTCACGAATACGATCATGAAATATTGTGCTGTTCATGGATGGAAGATAGCTGACCTGAATGACAAACGGGCAGTTATCAAGTTTAATATGAGTTCCGGACGAAGCCAAACGCTCTATATCATTCGATACGAGGCAACTCTTGAGTTTTCTGTACCAAGTATGGCTGCATACAGTTCTGAAGATAGTATTCCCCATATTCTCTCTACGCTCCTACTGAAACGAAGCTCCGAGAAAAAAATTGGCTTTTGGTGTATTGAAAGGATAGCAGGCAAGTATGTCTACTCCTGTATGCACAATGCGGAAATGCAACTTATTGATGCCAACTATTTCGCAAAGGTTGTACGAGCACTTATCAGCGAATGCGATGAGTTTGAAGGTATTCTCATAAAGATGTTGACATAAAATAAGTTTCGTTGTCAAATAACCAGATCTAATATCGCTACTAGGTGCCTGCCTGAATAAAATGTACACCCGAAAGTATATGTTTACTTTCGGGTGTACAATCATAGGATAGGCATTCTGCCTGTCGCTGTTGGACAGACTAGAAGCTTGTCATCCACTTGTGGTTTCTCCTAAATCTGCATAGTACTTCATGCTTGACTCTTGCCATGGGATATGCTATAGTAGCATCACGTTTTTATGATAAGCGGACGAGTCAACTAGGTATGGTTTTTGTGTGTAACATATGCACTTATTTCTATTCTTATTTTGCCAGCCATAAAGGAGCCTGGTTGCCTTCCTGTGTGTGATTTTTAACAGAAAAAGTCAAGAATCAAAGGTGTGGGGCAACAAAGCTCCACGCCTTTTCTTTTTTGTCTGTATGCAAGGAAAGAGGAGGAATGACAATGACCGTCTGGTGTCGTGGTGTACGAGGAGCTATCACGGTAGCTGAAAATACACGTGAGGGTGTTTTGAGTGCAACAAAGGAGTTGCTACAGCAGATTATAGATGCAAATGGTATTGATGCTGAAGATGTTGCGAGCGTCTTCTTTACGGCGACGCCAGACTTAGATGCCGAGTTTCCTGCTGTAGCGGCGCGTGAGATGGGTTGGAATCAACCTGCTCTTATGTGTGCCCAGGAAATGTATGTAACTGGAGGGATGCAGCGCTGCATCCGTATTCTTATCCATTGGAATACAACTAAGCTAACGAGTGACCTTGTCCATGTCTATCTTCGGGATGCCCAACAGTTGCGTCCTGAGCTTGTGAAAAAGGAGGAAGCGGAATGAGCGCTAGTGTCGAAGTTGCTGAAAGACGGACGCTGATTGAGTTAGTGCCTTCTAGCCCAAGAAGCGCATGTGAAATGGTTGTATCATCAACTCATACTCATAAAGAGGAGGATAATGCGATGATTGTTGTGATGAGTACAGAAGCCAGCGAGTCGGACGTGCAGTCCATTCTTGACCGCTTGGCGGAGCATAATCTCAAAGGGCACCTGTCTTCGGGTGAAGAGCGGACGATTATTGGTGTGGTTGGGGCATCTATTCCCCCAACATTGCGTGAAGAATTGGAATACTTCAACAATGTAGAACAGGCAGTGCGTATCACTCGCCCCTACAAACTCACCTCGCGTGAATTTCACCCACAAAATACGGTTGTGGATGTGTGCGGCATAAAAGTTGGGGCCAATAGTTGTGTCGTGATGGCTGGCCCCTGTGCCGTGGAGAGTGAAGAGCAAATTATGGAGACTGCCCGCGCAGTCCGCGAAGCGGGAGCGACGATGTTGCGCGGTGGTGCATTCAAACCCCGCTCTTCACCCTACGCATTCCGTGGTTTGGGCGAAGAGGGGTTGAAACTGTTGGCGCAGGCCCGCGAAGAAACTGGTTTGCCCATTGTTACCGAAGTGATGACCCCAGCGGATGTGGCGCTGGTGGCAAGCTATGCGGATGTGTTGCAAATAGGTACACGCAATATGCAAAACTATCAGTTGCTAGAAGAGGTGGGACGTTCTGGCAAGGCTGTGTTGCTGAAGCGTGGTCTTGCTGCAACCATTGAGGAATGGCTTTTGAGTGCCGAGTATGTGGTAGCTCAAGGTAACTCCAATGTGATGTTGTGCGAGCGTGGTATTCGCACCTATGAAACTGCCACGCGCAATACGATGGATATTAACGCCATAGCTCTTGTTAAGCGCCGTTCGCACTTGCCCGTTATTGCAGACCCAAGCCATGGTACTGGCAAATGGCATCTTGTACCGCCACTGGCTTTGGCTAGTATTGCGGCTGGTGCCGATGGGGTTATTGTAGAGGTACACCCAGACCCAGACCGTGCGCGTAGTGATGGGGCGCAGTCGTTGACGCTGGAGAATTTCGCCGCCATGATGCCGCGTTTGTCTGCTATTGCATCGGCTGTGGAACGTACTATTGCCGAGCCACCAACTGCCGCCAAGTGAGCTACAGGGTTGAATCGCTGAGGCTCTGAGGGGGGGTGAATCGCTGCAAGTCAGGTGCGACGCACTCTACCGGACAGTGCGTCGCACCGAGGGGTGCTGAATCGCTGAGAGCGTAGCACCGGCTGGTAAGCCGGAGTCCGACAGGATGTCGGTGCTACAGAGGACAGGTTAGAAGCCTATCCCCCTCCTTGCGCACCATTTCTTAGGAGCATTGGGCTTTCAGGTTGTCTTTTAGACTAGGGAATCCGTTCCCTGAGCTTGTCGAAGGGAACGGATTATAAACTGGAGTGGTATAGTATGAAACAAGAAGACCAAGAAGAACTCTACCGGCTGTTGAAGCTTATCTGCGAGAGCGATGAGACGCGGGCGTTGGGTTCATATTCCACTAGGAATTTGCACACGCTCTTGTTGCATCTTTCAGATGCGACGAAGCAAGTGTCGCGTGAACTTGACCAACGCCATGCTGAGATAGCGCGGCGGGGTATGCTGGCGTAGGAACACTTGTCACATACGGTTTCAAACAATCGCTCAGCCGCTCACTCGCTCAGCCGCTCACTCGCTTAATCGCTCAGCCGCTCACTCGCTGTGGCGGGGCACACTAACTGCGCCAAGGCAAGGTAGCGCGGCTCAACGCCTCTACCTCGTCGGGGGTGAGTGACCACCCCAAAGCTCCAGCGTTGGCAATGGCTTGCTTGGCATTTTTTGCTCCGGGGATGGGCAGCACATGGTCTTGGCACATAAGCCAGTTGAGGGCAACCTGTGCGGGCGTCTTGCCACCATGCTGCTGACCAATCTGCCGCATCAAGTCTATCACCTTGAGCAAAGTGGGGATGTCTTCCAAGATAAAGGTGAAGTAGCGCAGGCCACTCGGTGGGTTGGCAAAGGTGTAGGTGCCGGTGAGCAGACCTTTGGCGAGGGGGCTATAGGCAATGAGCGTGATGTTGAGTTCGCGGCATGCGTCGAGCACGCCATCAACTTCAGGGGTGCGTTTGAGCAGGTTGTAATGCACCTGGTTGGAGACAAGCGGCACACCACGTCGTTGCAATGTTGCATGCGCCTCGCGCATTTGTTGCGCATTGAAGTTGCTCACGCCAACTGTGCGTATTTTACCATCGGCAACCGCATCTGCCATGGCATCCATGAGCGATTCGATAGAGAGCAACAATGGCGGGGCATGGATTTGGTAGAGGTCAATACACTCAACTTGGAGCCGCTTGAGGCTATTATCCAACGATGTGCGTAGCTCATTGGGGCTGAGATGCCACGGCAACGGTAAGTATTTTGAAGCAATAACAACAGGGGTATCGGTGCCACGCATCAATTCGCCGAGCATGCGCTCCGATTCCCATGGACCGTAGACCTCGGCAGTGTCGAACAATGTCACGCCAGCATTGATGCTTTCGGTAAATGCTTGGGCTATATCCTCATGTCCATAGGCATTCCCGTAGCCCCAAAAGGCACGGTCGCCCCATGCCCATGTGCCAATTCCGAGCGGGGCTACTTGTAGAGAACTTTGCCCAATCGTTATGTTGTTGGGTACAGGCATCTGTTTTCCTGTCGTTTCTCTCGCGTTTGGGTGTGGCAACACACAACGCTGATATCTGGCAGGCTAGGTGCTTGCCAGTCTTATGATACTAGGCATAAATCGTAGCATAGTTGTGCAAGATATGCAAGCAACAGCAACCACACTGTCTTGAGATGTGTCGTTGTGCGTACATGGCTATCCTACCATATCAATAGGATGACCGAGCAACTTTACCAGTTCTTGCCTTACGGCACACATAGCAAAAACTTCATCCCATGAATGAACTATTCCTTCAGCAATACATTTTTGTGATGAATCCTGTATACTGTATTCCCATATGAGCTTGCAAGTCAATGTGCATTCATATCCCTGTATGAATCCACTATACCTCAAGCCATAATTTTGCGACTCCCACACCAGAGTGAAATTTTCCATGTATCATCCCTTTAATTCACCTGTGCAATAACAGTACTTACACGGTCGTCTACATGGGCAATCAACTCTTTTTTAATAAAAAAAAAGAACCGCCAAGACGCCAAGATATAAAAAAAGGAACATGCACTGCTTTGCTGGTACGCTGCAATGCTGCGAGCTGTCTTGCAAGCATTATACAACATATGCCTACCCTGCATGCAGAAAATGTGATACAGTATAGCGCATGGGATAGTATGGATATGAAATAGTATGAGGCGCATGAACTGTGACAACAAAGATGATGCAACCGGCCATACCAGCCGCCAAGAACGTGCTTGGGCGCGAGGTGCTCTATCGCTTTCTGATGCGTTGGCCCATGTGGAATAGTTTTCATTGCGTGTGGTTGCAGGTGCATGGACGCCTGCCACAGCCAAATGACGGTCCATTGATTTGCTACCTCAACCACCCAACGTGGTGGGATGCGTATATGGCTATGATAGTAGATATGGTCATCTTGCAACGTCGTTTTGACACCTACGCTATGATGGAGGAGCTACCAGCCTATCGCTTTTTCAGATGGTGTGGAGCGTTTTCGATAGACCGCACCAACCCGCGTGAGGTGATGCGTTCGATAGGGTATGTAAGCCATCTGCTATCTGAGCGGCCGGGTCGTGCAACTATCATCTTTCCGCAAGGAGAGATAGCGCCTAATGACCAGCGCCCACTTGTGCTGCATGCAGGGTTGGCGCATATCGTCAAGCGTGTGGGGTATGTTGTGCTTTGCCCGGTTGCGTTGCGCTACGAATTTCGGGGTGAGGAGCGGCCGGAGGTATTCATCCGCTTCGGTCCTATGCATCGTGCCACCGCGCCCGTAGATGTGCAGGCGCTTACCGAAGATGTACGGCAACGTTTGACGCATAGTGCTGATGCCCTGCGCGATGCAGTCATTGCAAATGATACGAGTGCATTTTGTGTATTGTTGCGTGGCCGCCCTAGTGTCAACAGAGTATTTGATATGGTTGTTGGGCGGAAGTAATGTCAATCATGAATATGGATAGGTTTTTACCACAGAGAACACTGAGGACAATGAGGACACTGAGAAGACACAGAGAATCCTTGTGCTCTTTGTGCTCTTTGTGGTGAAAGCAAGACAGCTCGCAGCATTGCAGCGTACCAGCAAAGCAGTGCATGTTCCTTTTTTTATAGCTTTGCGTTCTTTGCGTCTTTGCGCGAGGTCTTAATGAAAAAAGAATGAACCATCAGAATGACAGGAACGAATGAAAGTACAACGCATTATAGCCCCTTGGAAGGGCGAAAAGCGATTTACCGACATCTCAAAACGTGCCGCCGCGCTCAAAAAAACTGGTAAGAGTGCCGATGAAATTCGTCTCCTCATCAGCGAGGAGTTTGGCGCACCAGCCGAAGTTGTGTGTATCAGCGAAGAGTCGCAGCCGCTCCAAGTCTATGGCATTGTTGGGTATGATATAGACCCGCATGCCGTGGACCAGATAAAGCTTGCCCTGCGCTTGCCCATAGCCGTGCGTGGTGTGCTCATGCCCGATGCACACGCCGGGTATGCATTGCCCATTGGCGGCGTCTTCGAGGCGCATCGAGCCGTATCACCCGCTATGGTGGGAGTAGATATTGGCTGCCGCATGCATCTGAGCATTTTCGACATGTCGCCCGAAGAGATGCTGCGCAAACGTCAACCGCTGTTTGCAGACTTGCAAGCGTCAACCGTTTTTGGCATAGGAGAGAAACGTCGTCGTACCGCCGAGCACCCTATTCTCGATGACCCACGTTGGGATATGACAAACCAGGCCCAAGACCTGCATGCCAAGGCAGCCGCCCAGTTGGGCACATCGGGTGGCGGTAATCACTTTGCCGAATTGGTAACGGGCACACGCGTTGGCGAGTCGGGGTTGCCGGAAACGTTCACAGGATTACTCACGCATAGCGGTTCGCGTGGGGTGGGCTATGCCATTGCCAAGAACTACATGCGCCTAGCTGCTGAAGAAACAGCCAAGCATGCGCATGTGCCCAAAATGTACGAATGGCTCTCACTCGACAGCGAAGCGGGGCAGGAATATTGGCATCTGATGCATCTTGCCGGGGATTATGCGCAAGCCAATCATGAAGTCATCCATGCCACGTTTGCGCGACGTGCCGGCCTCAAAGCGCTGCATGTCGTGCAAAATCATCACAACTTTGCATGGCAACATGGCGATAGTGTCATTCACCGCAAAGGAGCAACCCCGGCCGAGCATGGCACGCACGGCGTCATACCGGGTAGCATGGGCACAGCATCGTATGTGGTAGAGGGGCTAGGACAAGCCGAAGCACTCTGGAGCGCATCCCATGGGGCTGGGCGTGTTGGCAGCCGTTCGGATGTCAAGCAACGGTTGAGCATGGCCGAGGTGAAACAATGGCTTGCCGAGCACAACATTCTTGTTGATGGCTTGAGTGTAGACGAATCGCCGCAAGCCTATAAAGACATTGAACGTGTGATGGAGTTGCACATTGAAGCTGGTCTGGTGCGTATCCTCGCCCGCATGCAGCCCGTTGCAGTTATTATGGCTGGCGCAAAAGGAAGGGCCGAATGACTGAACTGATCGCTACTGTGATGCTGGTTATTGTTGGCTCGGCGTTGTGCTCAGGGTCTGAAGCTGCACTCTTTTCTGTGCCACTGGTGAAAGTGCGGCACATGGCGAAAACCCAGAAGCCCGCTGCAAAGGTGTTGCTCCAGATTCGTGAAAGAATGAGTCGCCCTATTGCAACTATCGTTATCTTAAACAATATCTTCAACATTGTTGGCAGTATTGTTGTGGGCAGCATAGCCGGCGATGTGCTAGGCGACCGATGGCTAGGCATATTTTCGGCAATCCTCACCTTTCTGGTCATTATCTGTTCTGAGATTATCCCCAAAACCATTGGCGAACGCTATGCCGAACCGATTGCCCTTCTTATAGCACGCCCGGTCGCAGGGTTGTCGTGGGTTATGTTTCCCTTGGTATGGACGATAGAGCGTTTGGTATCTCCCATCACCAAGGGAGCCATTCGCCCTGTTACGAACGAATCCGAAATACAATTGCTGGCCCAGATAGGCCAACAAGAGGGGAGCATTGAGGGCGACGAGGCCCAGCTCATAGAGCGTGTGTTTTGTCTCAATGACCTTACTGCCGGCATGCTTATGACTCCGCGTGTCATTGTCACCCATCTCGAAGGCACTATGACCCTCGCCGAAGCCAAACAAGAGATTATCGCATCGCAACATTCGCGCATTCTCGTCATAGGTGAATCTATTGACGATGTGCTTGGTATTGCGCTGAAAAATGAACTCTTAGCAGCATTGATAGAAGGGCGCAGTAGTCAATTTGTTTCCCAAGTGGCACGCGAAGTGCATTTCGTGCCAGAGACGGTCCGCGCCGATAAGTTGCTGGCGACGTTTCAAGATAAGCGTGAGCATTTGGCAGTTGTGGTAGATGAGTTTGGCGGGTTTGCTGGTGTTGTGACACTTGAAGATGTGCTCGAAGTGTTGACAGGGGAAATTGTGGATGAGACAGACCGCGTTGTTGATTTGCAAGAATGGGCCCGTCGCAGACGGCAAGCGTTGCTGGAAGCGGTAAAGCGGTAGTTGTTTTTGCCCGAGTAGCACACGAATATTCGTGGATGGCACACGTTGCCTGTGGGTTACGTTTCAATGCAGAGGCGGGAACTTGACAGGTCAGGAACCTGACAGGTCGGGAACCTATTCACTGTCGAGTATCGCCAACGACTCAATGTGTGGCGTGTGAGGGAACATATCCAACCCTTGGAGTGTTGTTAGGCGATAGTTGGCACGGAGGTGCTCTATGTCGCTCAGGTGGGTGAGGGGGTTGCAAGAAATGTAGACAATGCGATGTGGCGCTAGGCGCAGTAACTCGGCGCATACCTGTGCGCCTAGCCCTGTGCGTGGCGGGTCTACCACAATGCAATTGAACGCATGCACTGGTTGGGTCTGTAGGAACGTCTCCACATCTTCTGGTATAGTAGTGATGTTGGTTATGCTGTTTAAGGTGGCATTCTCCTCGGCTAGGGTTGCGCTTTCGCTGTGGGATTCAACTGCAACGATACGGTTGACATGCTTGGCAAGATGGAGGGCAATCAAGCCTACACCACTATACAAATCTGCTATGGTGCCACTATGTCTGGTCGCGGATGATGCATCAGGTTGGGAGAACGATGTTACTGCCTCAACGATAGTTTCAAGGAAGGTGTTGAGCAGGTGTACATTGTTTTGAAAAAACGTGTTCGGCCCAATGTGCAACGTATGCTCGCCAACATGCATTGGCAAGACGTTGTTTCCCCAATAGCGTACCGTGTCGCCAAATGAAACGTCGGTTATTGTCGCATTGTGTAGCCAGTGAAAGCTGACCACTGCGGGAAATTCGAGTGCCGACTCGGCCAAGCGCTCCATCTCAGCATCATACTCACCGTCTGCTGTCACTGCTGCTATCAAGAGGGTATTTTGTGGGCTGCGCCGTACTACGAGGTAACGCAGAAAGCCGGTATGAGAACGGATATTATAGTCGGGTAGCCCTAGTGCTTTCGACTGGATCCAGAGCGCATGGGCAACACCAAATAAATCTGGTGGAATGAGATGACACGTTTCTAGCTCAACAATATAATTCCATCGTTTGCGCATGCGTAGCCCAAAACGCTCTTTGGTTGTGACATAATCCATGCGAGTACGGTAGGCATATGGCTCTGGCGAGGGCACGACAGCAATGCCTGCTGGGTAGTGTGCCTGCCACAGGTTGGTGAGGGCTTGTGCTTTTGCTGCAATCTGGTCATTGTACGCACGGTCTTGAAAGGCACAGCCACCACACATGCCCGCATGTGGGCACCGTGGTTCAACTGATGCTCCTGTAGACACGTGCTGTACAATGAGATTGCGAAATTCTTTTGAATAGATGACGGTAGTCCTTCCGTGTTACGGGTTATCGCATAACTGGTAAGTGTTCATACAGTGTACGCCGCACACTATCAATATCGGCCGGTACTTCTACGGGAGGGTTGGCATGGGTAGCGGCTACATCGCGCAATGTATTTTCGTGATAGCTTACTTTGAAATTGCTAAACTTTAGCCCATGGGCTGTGGAGATGATAGTAACACGGTCTGATTTTTTGATGACGCCGCGCTTGATGAGTTTGATAGCAGCAGCAATGGCCACGCCTGTGTGTGGGCATGTATAGAGCCCGGTTCGGTCGGCTTGTGCGGCTGCATCGGCAAGTTCTTGCTCGCTTGCCTCTTCGACAATGCCATTGAAGCGCTCTATAACACGCACAGCACGTTGAAAACTGACTGGAGCACCAATTTGGATAGCTGAGGCGGCTGTTTGTTCTGCTCTGATAGGTTCATACTTGTCGAAGCCCTTGATATAGGCACGGTAGAGCGGGTTGGCATGTTGCGCTTGCGCACATACAATGCGGGGGAGGCGGTCTATAAGACCCAAATCATACATCATCAGCAACCCGCGCCCTAGCGCGGCTGTGTTGCCAAGATTGCCGCCGGGAATGATAATCCAATCGGGGACATTCCAATCAAATTGTTGTGCAATTTCAATACCGACGGTTTTTTGCCCTTCAATGCGCAGAGAGTTGAGCGAGTTGGCAAGGTAGATACTTTCGTCTGCGGTTATGTCGCGCACAATACGCATACACCCATCGAAATCTGTTTCAAGCGCAATGACGAGTGCTCCATGGGCGATAGGTTGCACCAACTGGGCAGTACTTACTTTGCCCTTGGGGAGAAAGACAATGGTTGGGATGCCGGCCGCAGCACCATAGCATGCAAGCGCAGCCGATGTGTCGCCCGTGCTGGCACATGCAATAGCTCGGATGGGTTTCCCATCTGCTATCATTTGATTGACAACACTGACAAGAACGGTCATGCCAAGGTCTTTGAAACTGCCGGTGTGTGAGTTGCCGCACAGCTTAATCCAAAACTCTTGCACGCCTAACTCTTTACCGAGACGGTCTGCAAGGAAGAGGTTGCTGCCGCCTTCAAACATGCTTACAATATTCTCATCTTTTACAATAGGGCAAACCCATTCTTTTTTGCCCCACACGCCGCTACCGTAGGGCCATTGATTCCGCATCCAGCGGCTATCAAAGAGCGTTTTCCATTCATCTGGGCCACGCTTGCGCAAAATATCCATATCGTGCTCTACATCAAGCAGGGCACCGGATTTGCTGTAGTAGACAACCTCAGTAAGTGGGTAGCGTTCATCTGGATCATCTTGAGATGCGAACCAAGCGTTATAATTCATAAAACCACCTTGTAAATTACGATACGACAGAAAGGATATGCTGTGAAATCTAGTGGAGATTATACACCGTTTGTTGGTAGAGAATCAAATAGATCCCTTTTTTTGAAGACCTTGCGCAAAGACGCAAAGAACGCAAAGCTATAAAGAAGGGAATATGCAATGCTTTGCTGGTACGCTCCAAGAGTGCGAGCTGTCTTGACATGCGGTATTATAGACATACACTATGTCGGAGCGTGTACAGAAAAAGAAAGCGGATAGCACAAGATGGAACATTTTTTGGTAGATGACCAGAAGCCAAGTGTGTTGGTGGTAGATGATAACCACGATAATTTGCGCCTTTTGGCAGGTATATTGACAGGAAAGGGGTATAACGTGCGTCCTATACCCGATGGCCGCCTTGCGCTCATATCGGCCCACACTGTCCCCCCCGATGTTATTCTCCTCGATATTATGCTGCCCGGCATAGATGGTTATGCCGTATGCGAACAACTCAAAGCCCAAGAGTCTACGCGTGATATTCCGGTTATCTTTATTAGCGTTTTAGATGAGGTGTTCGACAAAGTAAAGGCCTTTTCAGTAGGTGGAGTAGATTATATTACCAAGCCCTTTCAAACTGAAGAAGTGCTGGCCCGTGTTGCGACGCATATGGAACTACGCAATATGCAAAAAAGATTGCAAGAACAAAACGAACAATTGCAGCAACAAATTTCTGAACGCATACGCGCCGAAGAAGCGTTACAGCGAGCACACGATGAGTTAGAAATGCGCGTGCAGCAACGCACAGCCGAGCTATCCCTATCAAACAGTGCCTTGCAAGATGAAATTACTGAGCGTAAGCGTGCTGAACAAGCTTTGACCAATAGCCGCAACTTGCTGCGGGCTATTTTCGATAGTCTTGATGAGGGGATATTGCTCATTGACAATACGGGTGTTGTGCAAGTGGTCAATACCTCGCTGGCTATGTTGCTAGGGACCACGGCCGATGAGGTGATTGGGCAAACTTGGAATGCCTTTTCTCCGTGTATCTCAGATGGGTTTGCTTTTTTATCCGCATCGTCAATACTTCCTCCTATCACCAACTACCCTGAGCGAATACGGTGCAATAGACCCGACGGCATGACATACATTCTTGATGTGAAAACAATCGCATTACGCATGTCAGATCAAGCGATAGAGCAAGTGATTGTCCATGTCGTTAATGTAACAGAAAATGTTAAGTTGCAAGCACGTGTGATTGAAAATGAGCGTTTTGCGGCCAATGGGCGGCTGGCAGCCAGTGTTGCCCACGAAATCAATACGCCTCTTCAGACTATTCAAACCACGCTCAAGCTTGTGAGTGTTTCTGTTGAAAAAGAGGATTTGTCCCAACTATTGATAGATGCATTAGAAGAAACCTATCGGGTTGGGCGTATTGTGCGTCAATTGCTCGACTTGTATCGCCTCAGTGCCACTGTGCCCGGACCTGTTGATATAACAACCCTGCTCGACCGTATCTTGCTCCTGATAAGCAAACGCATCCGTGACCAAGGTGTGGACGTGGTATGCGATGTGCAACCAGACCTTCCAAAACTACAGGGGCGTGCCGATGAAATTATGCAAGTGTTTCTGAACTTGATGATGAATGCGCTAAATGCGATGCCATCGGGGGGTATGCTGCGTATCTATGCACATGCTGGTGAGCCAACACAGAGTGACCGTAGCTATGAAAAAGATGCAAAAGAGCACACAGCAAAAACAAGAAAGGGAAGAGGTGGTCTTTCCAAAAAAGCTAGGCCAAACACCTTTTCACCATGTGCGCCCCTGCCAACATTCCCGCATGCGTTGGAAATAGCTATTACCGATACAGGTGTTGGCATTGCAGCAGACCTGTTGGAACGTATTTTTGAACCTTTTGTCACCACACGCGAAGATGGCACCGGGTTGGGGTTGAGTATTACGGCGCAAATAGTGAAACAGTATGGCGGCTACATTGTTGTCGAAAGTTTGCCAGATCAAGGAAGTACCTTTACTATTGTGTTCCCTATTTCATACACTCATGCACATCTTGATGCATACGCAGAGGAAACATAAGTATGAAAAAAACAATTTTAGTGGTTGAAGATGATTCCAAGATGCGTAAAGCCTTGTCATATTGGCTTGAACATGCAGGCTATTGTGTGACCCAAGCTCCCGATGGAAAAGTAGCCATAAGCTTGTTGGAGCAGGGAATGTTTGATGTGGTGTTGACCGATATTATTATGGGCAGTATTGATGGTATTGAAGTATTGCAAGTGGCCAAAAAACAACCTTATCACCCAACCGTTATTTTGCTCACAGGGCATGGCTCTCTTGAGACCAGCATTGAGGCTATTCGGGCCGGCGCATATGATTACCTGCTCAAACCGTGCGATGAAGATGAATTGTTGCGATGTGTAGAGAAAGCGGTGCAGCGCCACGATAGTGAAAATCAAGCCCAGAAACTCAAAGAGGCAGCCACACATATATTTCGTGTGCTCCAAAACCATCGTGGCACTGTCAACGATCTCATTGAAGATACCCCTCGTGATAAAGAGCCAGAGTTTGCACCACAACAAGCCCCCCCGTTACCGAAAGAGTCACGTAAAGCCAAAACATTTCACATTGGGGAGCTAACTGTAGGGACAACACGCCGCGAGGTGATATTCCAGCGAGAGCATTTGCCAACAACGCCCACCGAGTTTTCCCTTTTGCGTTACCTTGCAGAGCGGTCTGGACAAGTGTGTTCATATCGAGAAATTATCTTGTATACCCATGGGATAGAAACCAATACTATTGATGCACAAGGGTTGCTCAGAACCCACCTGCGTAACTTGCGCAAAAAGCTGCCCCCCGGCTATATCGTCAATGACCGTGGGCTAGGGTATATGCTGCTTGACCCCAAACGAAGTGGTACGTGATTGTGAAAATATGCATAGAGATACTGGTTTGTTGCATAGCCCTGCACATCTAGTTGTACGCCTTGCTCGCAAGCATGTGCTTGTGGTTGGCGATGTGACACTAGATGAATACCTCTATGGCCGGGCTACCCGTCTATCGCGGGAGGCTCCAGTGCCGGTGTTAGAGATGACACAGCGTGAGATTGTGCTTGGGGGGGCTGCTAATCCCGCACGCAATATCGTCGCGTTAGAGAGCAAGGCGACACTCGTTGGCGTGGTTGGCGATGACGCGCATGGTGAACAGTTTCGCCTTGCCTTGCAGCATGGTGGTATTGGTGCAGAAGGGTTGATATCTATTGCTGACCGTGCTACCACTACCAAGACACGCATTATGTCCCATGATGCGCCGCGCCTGCCACAGCAGGTTGCGCGGCTAGACGTGATAGACCGCGCTCCGCTTGACTCCTCTCATGAACAGCATATTGTGGATGTGTTAGCCGAGCGTATCCCTTTTGTAGATGCTGTGTTGTGCTCAGATTATCAACTTGGACTCCTTACGCCACGTGTGGTAGATGCCATTCGCACCTTGTGCAAAGACCATAGAGTTTTGCTTACGGTAGATGCACAGGGCAACTCGCACTACTACCGCGAAGTTGATTTGTTTCGTTGCAATAATGTCGAAGCTTCCCGTGCGCTTGGGAGACCACTCGAAACAGAAGAGGATTTTTGTGCCGGCTTGCACGAATTGCAGGAGCGCCTACGGGCCAAGCTCGTTATTGTGACACGCGGCCCAGCCGGGTTGTCACTGGTAGGCGATGCGGTAGACTATACGCACCTAGAGTCTATGCATGTCAGCGAAGTCTATGACACAACAGGGGCCGGCGATACCTTTATTGCCATTGTAACGCTGGCGCTGGTTGCGGGGATAGCACCATGTGTAGCAGCACAATTGGCCAATGGTGCTGCTGCATTGGTAGTGCGCAAGTTTGGGAATGCTGTCGTCTCTCCCGCTGAACTTACCCAGTTTTTGCACCAATCAGCACCCCACATGTAGTGCATGTTTTTTGAACCCCACACAAGCAAAAACAGCAAAGAAATGGTATAATGCCCCTTGCGGACCAGGCGTTAGCAAATCGCATCCAAGAAGTCGCACAAGTTTTTACACACGATGAGATTCGGCGGGTGCTCTCGGCCATACCGCAAGACAGCTCGCACCACTGGAGCGTACTAGCGAGACTGTGCGACTTCCGAAGTCTCTAAGACTTCAGAAGTCTGGAGGTAACGCCCTAACACCTAGCATCTGTAACCTAACACCTGAATCTTAAAAGAAAGATACTACATTCATGCGACAAGTATCACTTGTAGCGCTTTATGGCCCCAAGCCACCAGAGATGGCCACAATCATTGCCGCAATACAACACCGTCTGCACAACATATTCAAAAGCAACTTCCAGCCCTATACCATGGAACAAATCCACGCTACCATCGTCAGCCTAGAGCGCGTAGCAGAATCCAATATGATAAACCTGTGTATGGCACAATACCGCCAACAGCAACAGCAAGAGCCAATGGATTTCGCCGGTCTGCTGCATTTTCTGTGCGCAGGCGATTGGTTTCCATTTAACGTACAGATTGGCGGGTTTCAAAACTGCGACTACTCCTTCACCAGTCGCGGCAAAAGACCCTACGAACGTTCATTTAGCATGTTCAAAGATAGGGCCATTGCCATAGGCTTTCCCCTACGTTTCCCTTCACTGCCCCTTGCGCATGCGCAGCATCAGCATACCCCTTACTGTAGTGTTTTAGCACGCATACGCAAGGGAGTTGAAGCGTTCCACATAGTGCATAAATACCACGCCAACCCAGACGAGCGAGATAATGATTTCTACTTTCGTGTTGGTCTCATTCAAGATGCTACCGTCTCAGCATTGGCCCAACAAGAAGCTGAAAAGAGCATCCGTACTTACCTTAGCACAATAGAACCTGTGACTATCACCATCAACGCAGCCAACATATATATAGCAGCATATGAGCATGAAACATTGCCTGTTGCATCTACAACTGCCCATCCATTGTGTGATGCCCACATAACCCCAACATATATCAAGAACCTGTATGCCAAGGAGGAAATGCATGGATGACCTCATACAGCGTGTTGCCCACCAAGTACAAACAGCCTTACAATGGACAAAGCAAGATGTGCCTTGGCGAGATAGCTCGTTGGATAATGCTGTAGACAGAGCTGGCGACACATATCCTGCTACCGATGAGGCATTCCAACCTAGACACCTAGCGCCCCTTATAGACCATACCTTGCTCAAGCCCGACGCCACACCCGCACACATCGAGCGCCTTTGCCAGCAAGCCATAGGCTATGGGTTTGCGAGTGTCTGCGTCAATCCCTGCTATGTGTTACTGTGTAGCGATGTATTGCGAGGGAGCGTTATACAAACGTGTACTGTGGTCGGCTTCCCTTTGGGTGCAACCACCACGGCAATGAAGGTAGCCGAGGCGCAACAAGCCTGCCACCATGGTGCCGCAGAAGTTGATATGGTGCTATCCATTGGCTACCTGAAAGTAGGCGACTATCGGCAAGTGTTCGATGAGATTGAGCAGGTAGCAGTTGCATGTCACACCGCACATGCGCTATGTAAAGTCATCATAGAGACGGCTCTTCTCACGGACGAGGAGAAAGTAGCCGCGTGCTTGCTGGCGGCTCAAGCTAGTGCCGACTTTGTGAAGACAAGCACCGGCTTTGCCGGCGGCGGTGCAACGGTGGATGATGTCGCGCTGATGCGGCGCACGGTAGGGCCAACCATGGGTGTCAAAGCATCCGGGGGCATACGCACGTTGCAGCATGTGCAGGCTATGGTGGATGCTGGTGCTACGCGCATTGGTACCAGCGCAGGGGTGCAAATAATGGGGGATACGACGTTATGACCTATAGTGAGTTTACGCTTGATACGGTGCTCAAAACATTTGACCTCAAGATACAACGGGAGCAGTTATTTGAACGTGGACATGGGGTAGACGTTCCGCAATGGCTCCAAGAAGCGCTCAAAAAAGGCAGTCCATTTGCGCTTGGTAGCGAAAAGGCACGGTCTGAGTTTATTGTTTCACCTGTGTTGTTGACCGTTGTAGAGCATGGCAACAATGCCTTTGCCATCTACTCCGGGCAGCGCTTGGATGTTGACAGTGCGCGAGGGCTTGTGGGCGAATGCGATTTTGTCGTGTGTCACACGCCACCATTGCCCATCATGCAAGTTCCTATAGTGACAATTGTTGAAGCCAAAAAGCACGATATAGAAGCGGGTTTAGGGCAATGTGCTGCGCAGATGGTTGGGGCTATGCTCTTCAATCAGCAAGAGGGGCGGACTGTCTCACGTGTTTTCGGGTGTGTCACGAATGGTGAGGCATGGCAGTTTCTCAAACTTGAAGAAAACGGTATTAGCGTTGACAGCCAGCGCTACTATATTGATACCGTTGGTGCATTGCTGCATGGGTGGTATGCCATTCTGGAGCACTATAGCTCTCAGCGCCAGTAAGCCGGCTCCAAATACCTTGGGTCCATATCTGCCACTGCTTTGAGTGCAACGCTCATAGCATGTTCTTCAGCCTGTTGCTTCATTGCTTCCACCACATGCTCACTCGCAGTACGTCCTGCTACGACAGCACATAGACACGCGGCTGCAAACCCATAGGCACCGCCCATTTTCAACAGCATGGCCGCCTCCATTTCATAGTTGAGAATGTTTAGATGGCGGTATTCCTCTGTTATGCCTTGCAGACGGCGTAGCAAATGCTTGTTGGCAGATGATTCTGTTCGCTCTTGCCCTTCGTAGAATGTATCTATGGAAGCAGTCACGCCAACATGCCAATCTACCCCCAACGCACGTGCAGCATCTACAAGCGCAACAGTCAAGAAAGGGTTGGCCGCCGCCGGGTATTCCACTGGGGCAATATCATTGGCGGCCCCATTGCGGCAGAGCGCAGCACGTGATATGACGACACTGCCAACGCGCACACCGTCTTGAATAGAGCCACTCGTGCCCACACGAATAATCTGCCGGATGCCAACTTGCACGAGCTCATTGACAACAATGCTGAGTGATGGTGCCCCCATGCCACTGGTAGCCGAAATGATGCGGCGACCATCTGGCAGGGCAACAAGGAAACTATGCAACCCACGATGGGCAGACAATTGCTTTTCGCAGCGAAGCCAAGGTATTTCAGTCGCTATGCGCCGTGCGCGGTCCGGGTCGCCACACAACAATGCCAGCGTTGGTGGCGGTGTGCCCAAATCGTTTTGGCAAAAGCCAATATGGTATTTTGGTTTGTCAAGCATGTCACACTCTTTTTCATACAATACAAACAGGAGAACAATGATACCATTTCAATGAAAGGTTAGCAAAACGTGCGCCAAACGGGAGAAACGTAGTGCTGATGAACAGGGGGAGCGACTGATGGTTGGAACACACTCGTCCCCGGCTGTGGCCGTCTCAAAATTCCAGATCGCCCCAAAGTTTGTCATACACATCTACCAACTCTTTTGGTTTAGACTCTGTCTTATCGGAAAGTTGCGTATTTGCTTGACGCAAACGCTTGCTGAAAACTTTGAGCATTTCGAGTCCCAGTTCAGGCTGACGTTTTATGAGGGCAATGAGCGGGTCCCGCCGCATTAAAAGGACACACGAACGTTCTAGGGCAACTACATCAGCAGAGGTTGGTTCATCATCAAAAAGCGACATCTCGCCAAAATATTCCTTTGGGCGAAGCACGCCGAGTCGTGCAATGGCTTTGCGACGATTCTTTGCCTGCCGCTGAATAGCCACACGACCACTGACAATAACATAGAGTGTTGTTCCACTTTCGCCTTCGGAGACAATTTTTTCCTCTGCTTCAAACGTTTTTTCTTCACTAATCGAAGCTATGACACGAAGTTGCTCCGTTGTCATACGTTCAAAGAACGAAACCTGTTTGAGAAAAATAACTTTTTCGATACGGGATAACATTGGCAATTCCTCCTCAATAAGATTATATTGACCACTCGTATCATGTTGGAACAGGAGGCGACGAGCGGTGGTGTAGACCAGATGTTCTTTCTTATCCTGGTACATTTCATACGTTTCTTGGAGCGCAGTTTGGAATGTTTCAACTATATGTGTGTCTGCTTCAAGGGTTGAAGCATGTAATTCCTGTGCAAGCGTGTACATTGTTAGGGCTTGCAACCATTTTGTTTGAATCAACAAGAGGTTGCGACTTGATAGGCTCAGGGCTTGAGGATTTTGCTTGAACTGCGGCCAGAAGGAATGAACCACGTGCCAAAGAGAAGGAAGCGAAAGATGCAAGCTATCTTGGGCAATCATGACAAGCGCATCGAGCGATGAGTTTTCAATCAATGGCGCAATAAGACGTGCTAGACGAGGTGTCGTTATGGATTCTAAGGCTTCTTTTGCATTGGCGCGTTCGGTGGAGTTGGTACTTTGCAGTGAGTGATAGAGCGTTTGTACTTGTTCTTTTGAACGTATCGCTTCTAAAAGCCAGAAAACTCGTTGAATAACGAGGGTGCATTGTTCTTGGAGAGACAATGCCAGCAACTCTGATTCTGATGAATGCAATGGAAGAATGACTTTGCGATGGAGGCAAAGGGTGTAGACATCAATAACAAGTTGCTCCATCAACTGCGGGATCAAGCGACGTGCGCGATGATGGTTGGCACGTGCCAGCAAAAAGGTTGCACTTTCAACAAGGTAACTCTTTTTGTCATCGAGTGCCTGTTCTAACTTTTTTTGGGGAAGGGGATGTATGCCTTGGCAAGCAAGCTGACGTATATTCAACTGTTCATCCTGAAGAGCCACAAACAAAATAGTGCTACTTTGTTCATTCTTCAAATGGATGAGGCTGTTGACAACCGTCAGACGCACGGTATCATCTTCATCAGCAAGGTAGGTCTGCAAAATATCCATTCCGCGCTGTTGTACCTCTTTCTGCGAGGTGCTCAAAAAGAGTTGCCCAATGAGTTCTGCTACTTGACAGCGAACAGATGGTGATGGGTCTTGGACATACTGTTCAATCTTTTGCAACAAGCGTTTGTCGCCTGTTCTTGCCAAAACTTGCAATCCCAACAAACGGTGGTTCTCATTGGTTGCGTTGTCTAGCCATGCGGTTAGAATGGCCTGGGACGGTTGCTCATACTTTGGTTGGTGTGTTTGAATGAGCATTGGGATGATGGTTGCTTGAATCGTTTCATCCACATCGGTTCGTTTTTCCAGAAGAACATCCAAAAGAACGGTGTCTTGAAGCATGCCAGGGGATTTGACAAGGATGTTGGTCGCTGCTCTCCGAACATCGGGGTTTGCATTGTATATACCACCCAAGCATAATTCACGCACGAGGGGATGAGAAAAGACATCACTATCAAGCATATAGAGAATGGTTGCATAAACTTCTGTATCACTCCTCAGTGCTGTTTTGTAGAGAAGTGGTAACGCCTTTTGACCTTGGAGATCATAGAGCATTTCTGCCAAGATAACCGTTGTTTCGTTGCTCTCTGCTTGTTCAAGTCGTTGTTCTAGCAGGTGTAGGGTTGCAGGGTCCATATAGCTACTTTCTGCCCGACTGCTACGGAATACTTCCATTTCATCTGCTTCAAGCAGACTAAGCATTGAGTGTGCATAGCGTGAGCGTAATCGAAGCGACAGGAAAACATAGACAAAGGTAATGAACAACCCCGGACCGATGAGAATTGACGATGGAAGCCACTGCTGTTCGACAACCAGCAAAAGAAGGCCCGCAAGAAGTGCTCCGAGAGGTATCAAAAGCCCGTTGATAAAAGCTCGCGCACGCCCGCGCATATTCGGCGAAATGGCATTGAAGAGCAAGCCATCTATGGGAGTACGAAAAACTGAACGGAGAGCCGTCTGGTCTACTCGTGCAAACGAAGCCGCCGGTAGCGATGGAAACAGGATGATCCAGAAATAGGCTATGGACGAAAGCACCGGAAAGATGAGATTGGCATTTCCAACGCCCAACCACGTAATCACCCGTGAAAGAAAAAACATTTGAATTGGGAGCGTGATGAGATTAGATAAGGTTTCAAGCTTTCCATAAAACATGCCCAATTCGTTTGCAGACGAACGAAAATGGGCTTCCAAAAAACTCTGTGCTTCAAATTCAAGCAGATAGATAGTCAACGTACTAAAAAGAGCAGCAACGGCCATCAACCTCAGAAAGGGCGACCCAAGAACAAAACGAAACCCTTCTTGGTAGTTTTTGATAGCATTTGCCGATGCCTTTTTCTTCTCTGTTGATGCAGGCGGTGCGAGGAGAGGGATGACCCATGCAAGACAGCCTGAAGCAAAGAGCGCACCAATCCAAGCAATCACAAGGTTTTCAATTTGAAAGAGCAGGATGATCGGGACAATCAAGACACCGGCGAGAATCCCCGATGTGCGTGAGCCAGAACCAATCAAAGGAAAGTGACGCTTGGCCATGCGCGTATCATAAAAATCGGCGATGTACGTCCAAGAGTGGATAGATATGAGCGCACGCCACACCCGTTCGAGAAGAAACAGGGTAGGGTAGGCCAGTGGCAATTCATAAAACAACCCAATTCGTGTTGCAATCAGAAGAATACTACCCCCAAGAGAGATAATGATCATCAAGCGGGTATTGGATAGACGGTCAACAAATGCACTGTAAATAATGATCGAGAATGCCGTAAGAATAGCGTCAGCTATAAACATCAGCGGCAAATTTTTGGCCCCGCTCTTTTCCAAAAAGAGCGCATTGCTTGCCGCTTGTCCCCATACCACACTGATATTGAGCAAAAAAGCAAATGCGTATAACAGAAGCAGACGCTTCCATTCACCAGTGCGAATATCAAAGAGCCGGCCGAACCAAGCACGGATATTATGCATAACGTTCTTTCAATCGTATCGCAAGGTCACGACTCTGTGGAATAATGTCGTGAATATTGAGATATTCCCATTCCCCGAAACGTCCGAAAAGATAGATGTCTTGTGTTTCTAAATAGTCGCGGATTGTGCGAACAGATTCTTGCCAACCAATGTGCATACGAGGATACGCATAGGGAAGGTCAAGAACATGCGTTGTAACAATCGTATCGGTAGACTTCAATACATTCATCGTGATAAGGTCTGTTTGAACTTGCTGTATCAACGTCCCTTTGTCTTCTAATGGAGTCCCTTTGTAGGACACTTCAGCGACCAACGAGCTATATCCAGGCGGAGCCATATGTGGCGACAGGTTGCTGAAAAATGAGATTCGCTGAAAAATCAACGACGGATCATACACATAAACGAAGTTCTTGTTTGAGATTCTCTCACGCTCAACGACCATACACACACAATGCAACGAAATATGTTGAAGTGTTTTTGCACGTTCAGAGATGTGCGATGGAGCGTGTTCAAGAAGCGAGACGAGCAGTGGAAGCGGGATAGACGATACCAACGAGCGATACGATAGCACAGAACCATCGCTCAACCGAACGATGTGATTGTGCGTATCGAGAGATTCTACCGCAACCCCAAGCCGCAAGCGATGTCGCACCTGTGCCGCAAACGCCTCTATCAGTGTTGCGATGCCACCGCTCAATGGATAGCCAAATTGTCGGTCATATGGGATGGAATGGGTTGCTCCACGCAGAGCTGTTTCTAAATCCGGGCGAGCAACTTTGCGCGAAGCCCAACGATAATCCATAGTGGCAGGATCAGTTTGCCATTTCTTCAGCTCTTGTGGTATGACCACCGTATCGGCCATATACTGCCCGACCTTCTGATAAAGCCATTCACGATAGTTGGAAAAAGTCCTGTGTGTTTGTGAATCAAAATCAGTTGCCGTTTCAACCAACCCTGTTAGGCATTTCATCACCTCATCCGCAGGCAATCCATACAAATGTTTCTGAATGGGATATTTTGTGTACAGATTGTAGCGGTGATGATAGAGCCAATCATTGAAGATCGAAAAATGAAGATTGTCGTCTAAAAGAGACTGACAGAGATCGAACGTATATTGGCTACCGGGCAGCAAAATGCGCGGCCCGTAGTCAAACGTACAACCGGCAAGATCAACGCTTTTACAAATTCCTCCAACGTGTGGTTCTTGTTCAATGATCTGAAATGGTAGTTGGGTGTGATACCCGAAACTCAGACCAGCTATGCCTGCCCCTACAATGATGGTATGAACATCATTGTCATGGTGATTGTTCTTCACCTTCCTTTGTTGCCCTTCTGCGTGCGCGCATCTGTTTAGCACGAGTACTAAGATCATGAAAGAAATCGTTGTCAACAATTTCCGAAACTTCCTTCATCTTTCGTGCTTCATCAATCTCAATATGCAATGCTGCGACTTTCATCTGCAATTGTTTTACTTCCGTCTCAGCACGATTCAGCAACCACAGCATGATAAAGACGAGGATTGTTATAACGGTCATGGTAATAATCGAACTTTGAATGTGTCCATACGCACCGGTTTCTTTCATGATTTCGGGGAGCATTGCAGACATTCCAATGATCCAAATGCGTTCATTATGAGTTCCCGGAAAAACAACCACACGTGTCCATGCGGCTATTTCACGGCCAGAGTCTTGGGTAAGAACTTCCCAAAAAGGCGCAGAATCCTGTGCTTTCTCAGGCTCCCACATGTACCATCCGACACCTTCAGAACCTTCGCTGACTGCTTTGGTCATATCTTCATAATGGGACGCACCTTTTTCCTTCTGGATTGCAAAAATTTCGGCCATACTCTTCCCAATATATTCAGCCGGGAAATCGTCACTTTCATCATAGATAACATACTCTGGTGAGTAAATCCACGCATCACCAACTTTCCCAATACGAATAGGTTTTACCAACTTTTCAAGAACTTCTTGTTCTATTTCGTGAATAGCATCTTCTCCACGGTCGCGGATCTGTATTTCAATATAGAGTTTTGCTGCACGAGCAGCATTTTTGACAACTTCCAACTCAGCACTTTGGTAGGTCTGAATATTCGCTTGCTCAATTCGCCGACTCTGCTGAATAACGGTGTACCAACTAAAAAGAATAAGTAGTAGAGGGAAAGCAACCTGCAAACGATTACGTAGGGCATTGCGATGTATAGTGGTACTCATCAAATCCTCCTTTATTCATTTTGTCTAGTGTTTTGTCCTTCACCATCCGAAGGGTCTATACCAAACGAACGTAACCACTCTTCAGCTTCAACAGAAGAAAGGTGACGATTTTTAAATAGAGCAATCCTATTTGAGTTGTGCATGATACAGAGCAACCATAAATCTTTGCATCTCTCTGCGTCTTTGCGCCTGTGCGCCTATGCAATAAAAATTTACATCTCATATAGGGGTGCTATAGGGTTGAACTTACGCAAGTACTAGCTTGATGGCAGGAGATATGAAAAGAAACCTTCTCATGGTGTGTAGTGTAGCATGTGCCGTTTTTTTTGGCAAAGCATTTCCACAAAGAACGCAAACGAAGGCTATCTTTCTAACGCAATGTTAGCAAACTCACCACAAAGAACACAAAGAACACAATTGTAGATACAGAAGGCTTTTTGATAGAGCAAACCTATGTAGGTATTGGACACGCTCTAAACACGTACATTATTTGTGCTATACTAACACGAGACTTTTCAGATATTGGAAGGGAGGAGTGTATAGGTGGAAGTGAATAGATATGAATGGCTTTTGAGAACAGTTTTTGTATTGCTGTGTGTTTCTTTCCTAGCAGCATGTGGCTCTGCTCCTACAGAACAAGCAAGTAGCTCATCTCAAGACATGACAATACAAGCAACACAAGCCCTCGAAACGGCGGTATCTGAAGAACCATCGCAACCCCAAGATATGGGTGTGCTAGATGATGAATCTCCGGTATCGTCGGATGCAGAAGATGCAGAAGATGCAGAAGGGTACACAACTATCTATGGGGAACCCTTACCAGAAGATGCGGCCCCTTATGATATGCAAATATACAAAGTCGCCTGTGACGCTTCGCGCAACCAAACAGCATTTGATACCACCAATGGTGTCTATCGGCGTATTTGCGCTACCGAAGGCAAGCTGAATGATCTCTTTCAAGACCAACTTGTCACTCTCGACAAAGATTACCATGTCATACCAGCGTCTGCCGAGTCGTGGGATGTTTCTGAAGATGGGCTAACATGGACATTTCATATCAAACCCGGCCTTGAATGGTCTGATGGAACGCCACTCACGGCACACGATTGGGTAGCTACCTATCGTGTGATAGCAGACCCCGACCATGCATGGGACTTTGCATGGTTCTACAAAGGGGTGATTGAGCATTGGGATGAGATACTAGCCGGCGACAAGCCCCCTGAAGAGCTAGGGGTTGAGGCGGTTGACGACTTGACCTTGCAGTTTACTTTGCAAAAGCCTATGCCGGCATTTTTGGCTATGATGCAAAACTCTTACGTATTGCAGAAAGCGGCTATTGAAGAACATGGACCCGAGTACAATAGCAATGTAGCAACAACCGTATCGTCCGGTCCATTCATCCTCACCAAATATGAACCGGGCGTCATTGTTGAAATGGAAGCAAACCCCACCTACAAAGGCTACCGCAAGCCATTGCTGAAACGCTTAATTGGTGAGTATCGAGACATGAACACAGCATTTCCGGGCTACCAAAATCACGAACTAGATTATGTGGCCCATTTCTGGCTCGTGCCAGAACACTATGAAGCTATCGAATCTGCCCCGCTTTTGAGCGAAAACTACCTGCGCCACTATGGAGACTTCCGCACAGTGTATCTCTTCTTCGATACAAACACAGCACCGTTTGATGACATCAATGTGCGCAAAGCATTTGCGCATGCGATAGACCGCGAGGCTATTGTGCAAAAACATTTTGGCGAGTTGAAAGCTATGCCTGCTTATAGTATGCTGATGCCGGGCTTTCCAGCTTCAGATACCGAGGGTACATTGCACCCCTATCAGGAGTATGATTGTGGGCAAGCGCAGAGCTACCTTGCTGATGCTGGCTATCCGGGTGGTGAAGGCTTCCCTCCATTGGAAATGTGGCTCCGCAACGAGTCTGGCAATTTGCCCGTGTATGAGGCGACCGCGCAATCTATTCAAGCATGCCTAGGGGTTGATATTACGGTGCAAAACAAAGATTTTAAGCTGTTTATGGAATGGCTCATGGCCAAACCAACAAAGCTCCAGTTTGGTTCCGTTACCTATGGTATGGATTTTCTCGACCCGGCCAATCTACTTGGGGTGTGGGTGTCGGGTGGTCGCCACGCCTGGGAGAATGAAGCGTATGATCGGTTGGTATCAGAAGCCAGTAGTATAGCCGACGAAAAACAGCGTTTGCAGATGTTTCAAGAAGCAGAGGAGATTCTCGTTGACGATGTGGGTGGTGTCTTCCTTGCGCATCTCTGGAGTGGTGACTTGGTGCAACCATATCTTGTTGGTGAAGGTTTGCGGGGGTGAAGATTCACGCGGTATAGCAGGCTGGCGTTGGGGGAATGATTGGGCTATCAGCACCTTGTATATTTCCAACGAAGTCGAAGAGTATACTACCTACCGCGACAAAATCGTGCCCTAACGAAAGAAGTAGCAGACACAAGGATAGAAAAAGACCCATGGAGCAAAAGAAACGCGGCTTGAGCTTGGGTACCAAACTGACGGGCGTCTATGCACTATTTATCATCATCGTTGCTGGTGTGCTGTCTGTCAGTCTCTATATTCAACTGCGTACTGAGCAGCATAATGCTATGCGCAGGCGAGTTAGAGACATTGTCAACCTTGTCGTTCCACAAATTGATGGCACATTTCACTCATATATCATGGTACCTGACGATATACGTAGCTCATATTATCGGATTATAAGCGAGACCCTAGAGAAAACCCAAGCAGCAAGCGATGATATTGCACATATCTATACCTTGCGCCAAAAGGAGGATGGCACCATTGTTTTGGTGGTAGATCTGCCCAACGAGTCTGGCATACGGCGGCCTGTTGGGGAAAAACCACGGGTTGTGCCGTTGTTGCTCCAGAACAGTATAGATAGGCTGGACCAGACACTTATTGAGGGTCAGCCGTCAGAAGATGCATTTGGTGAGATGGTGATGCGTGGCTATGGTCCGATCTACGATTCTAATGGGCGTTTAGATGGTGTGCTCGTGGTGGAGTTGGATGCTTCTATGATATTGGCCAATCGGAAGTGGGCACGCAATGAGGCACTCATAACCTTTTTTATCATATTGCCCATTGTGCTCACCCTAGGCTTGTGGGTAGTGCAACGCATGATAGCCCCCATTGAGGAACTGGTCCACGGAGCTGAATATATCACTAGAGGGCAACTACATCATATTGTTGAGGTACATAGCCAAGATGAGCTCGGGCGGCTGGCACGCGCCTTCAACACCATGGCCGAATCATTGCAGAAACAAATGGCTACTGAGCAACAGGCAATGGATGACCTGCGCGAATCCAATGAGCAAATGCGCAAGCTCCTCGATATTATTCGTGAGCTAGAAACGCCAGTTATTCCTATAAAAGACCGGGCGTTGTTGGTGCCGTTGGTGGGGTATCTCGATAAAGACCGTGCTGAAAATATCAACCAAACAGTTTTGGATGCTGTATACCAGCGGCGAGCAAAGATAGTCATTTTGGATGTGACCGGCATTTCACAGGTGGATACGGCTGTGGCGCACCATATTGAGCAACTGGCGCTAGGGATTCGCTTGCTAGGTGGAAAAACCATTATTTCTGGCATGCGGGCCGAAGTTGCTCAGACCGTCGTTGCGCTCGGTGTGCATTTAGATGATGTGCAAGTGATGAGTCAACTAGAGCATGCGATACGGCAGGTCTTTGGAAGAACCATCTAACCAGTTTGGTACCTACCCTTGTGAACCTATGTTTACAGTACTACCGTAGAGACGTAGCATGCTACGTCTCTACATATCACATGGCGACGAACACGGTACATGCGCTACGTTTCGACGTAGCAAATCTACGTGTCAAATAGCCATGGACACGGTACTAGGATGGCAAAAATCTCAATGCGAAACCCTTGACACAAGGCACTTGTTCGTATAGAATATAGAACACAAGTTCTATATTTAGACTTGTCATCGTTTATCATGCATTAAGCAACGTATACAAGACCACTCGCACCCTTGGCGCATATCAGCAAAGCATTGCATGTTCCCTTCTTGATAGCTTTGTGTTCTTTGCGTCTTTGCGCGAGGTCTTCATGAAAAAAGAAAGGAGGAGTACCATGTCCATACATAGCCAACCTATCAACACGTCTCCACCCAAAAGGACACATTTTACGGCAATAGCCCATACTACTACGACAGGAACCTATATCTTTACGTTTATAGTAGCAGCAATTGCATTGTACCTCGTCGTGCATGCTGCTATCACTCAAACACACATTATCCTCAATGACATCCACTATGGACGACCGCGCACCACACACCTGAAAGGATTCGTCGGACATGATGAAACGAATGGGCAACCAAGCCATTTTATCGCAGTCAACTTGCAAAGGCAAATTGTCGTGTTAGAATTACCAGGGAGCGATCCTAGTAAGGTACGTAGTTTTCCCGGTCCATATCTCTTTGGTACAGACCAAGAGTTGACACCCGTGACGATGGAGCTGCAAGACATAAACCAAGACAGTCACAATGACCTACTTGTCACCGTACACAATGAGTGTGTTGTGTATCTTAATGAAAATGGGACATTTCGATTACCGACACCACAAGAGCAAGCTGCTCTTGTGCAGGAGCACAATCAATGACACAAGAGCATGATTCGTATCCAGAAGAATATCAACACCGCGAGCAATCTAGCCCATCGCCTGCCGATGGGACTATGGAATCTATGGACGATACCATAGACCATATGGACCATACGGCAGGTGACATGGATACGCATGCCTCTCAAAAAAGCCATGCGCAACCCAAGCCCAGCGCAAGTGGCAGCAAAAAGCCCAAGCAGCCCCTTTTCCCAATGCCCATAGATGATGACCCGCCTATAACACGGCGTCCGCGCTCGACTGGCACACACACGCAACAACCAAGCCGCCCAAAAACGTCTACCCGTGGCATGACACAGCCACACAAGCCAACTGGCAGCAACGCATCGCCCACTCGTGAGCATCATGCCAGTGAGCATATGGTGGACAATCAAGCTCATCCCGCGAGTGAAGCTAGTCCAACCAGTGAATCGCGCCAACAAACTGCCTCATCAACCTTATCTACAAAGAAGAAGCACACCAAACCGCTGTTTGACCTTTCAGAGAGTAGCGAACCGGCACACACCACATCGCGCCAACAACAGGAACCGAATAAGCAAGGTGAATTTCTCTCATTGCACGACACACCACCTGCCCATACCCCTATATCGCGCCTAGAGAGCAATGCTCATACGACACCTCACAATATCCATATTGGCAGTAACCATGTTGCAACTCGATATGCAAGGGCAGAACAGTTGCATACGGAGCATCTTCTCAGATCGCAACCGCGAGCACCGCGCCAAGTCACATTGTATAACGTGCGCGAAGCGCCACATTCCCCATGGCGCATTGTCATCTTCATTGCAACGATAAGCATTGTCATCATTTTCCTTGCAAGCTACGAAGAGTTTAGCCAAACACCACAGATTAGCCATTGGCTTGGGAACATTAGCAAAGTATTGCCAGTAAAACTACCATTTATGGCACCCGCACCCAACCCCGTAGGCGACTATCGCCTTGCCAGCGCACCAAGCCTTGCAGCCGAAGACATTGATACTATCCTCTTGAGCTATGGCTCTCCTGCCTATGGCACCGGGCAAACCTGGGTTGACAAAGGGCGCAAATACAATATTGACCCGGCCTTTGCCCTAGCGTTCTTCATCCACGAAAGCACCGCTGGATCGCATCCCGGTTGGGCTGGACACAAACCCAATGGTGGAACGACGCACAACGTAGGCAACATCATTTGTGCGGGCTACCCCACTTGCCACGGGCGCTTCCGCGATTATGTGTCATGGGAAGAGGGCATTGAGGATTGGTACCGACTCATTCACGATGAGTATATTGAAGGACGCGGCACAGAAACGGTAGCCGATATTATCCCCATCTATGCCCCCGCGTTTGAAAATGATGTAGATGCCTATGTAACAACTGTTGAACGCAAAGTAGACTCTTGGCGCGAAAGCAAATTGCGTGGTGTTGCCTTGAGTGGAGGCAACTTACAACCCAAAGGCAACCCACTGCAATCCGCCAACGCAGTTATGACGCAAGATTATGGCGTAGGGAGCCATGCGCCAGCTCATGTGTGGGGAGCCATAGACTTAGCCTTCGACAGTAACGGCGATGGGCATGCTGACCCTAGTGGCAGCACTGGGCAGCCCATCTACGCAACCCATAGCGGGGCAGTGCGTGTAACCCCCAATAGCTGGCCAGCCGGCAACCATGTATGGGTTATCAACTCCCGTTACAAAACCGGTTATGCTCATCTACAAGATTTCACCGTTGCTAGTGGCGATATTGTGCAGCGTGGCGACATCATTGGCTATATGGGGTCATCGGGGCAGTCATCTGGCCCACATCTTGACTACCAAGTATGGCAATACCAAGACGGTACCTGGGTTAATCACAACCCACTCGACTTCGATGCCATCAAAAAGTAGCTATGTTGCAACAAACACCCCTACCCATTCGTCATACACAAAGGAAATAGATAGATGTAGCACCGGTATCTTGCTGGACATAATTATAGAAGAGTACTGTGTTCCCTTCGATAAACTCAGGGAACGGTTATAGAAAAAGGAGGAGTGTAAACCATGCAACCACGACTTACACGTAGTCGAACAGATGGTATTATCGCCGGTGTATGCGGCGGACTTGGCGAATATTTTGGCATAGACCCAATCATAGCGCGGCTTATCGTAGTGCTCATAACGCTTCAACCACAATTCTTTGGTATCGGCATACCGCTCTACATTCTGCTGTGGGTGCTTATACCCAAAGAAGACACGTCCACTAGCGCAGAAGATTCGCCACCCCACGATGCCCAGAGCCAATCTAGCCCACAGTCCGCGTCGCATGTCAGTCCGCGAGTAGCATCTTCTTCTGTACAACAGACGCCACCGGTTTCTGGTATATACACGCAAACTCCACCACCGGAAGCTTATCGTTTCGACCCGCAGACGGGGCAACCTATCGGTAATGCCAACCCTGCCATAGGTGAAACGATCAACTTGGGGGCGGGGGCGTTTGCGCACGTTCCGGGAGCACACCCTCATGCCCATACCCACACTCCGCCAAAATCAACACCAGATGCAACAAAGCACCCACGACAAAGAAACTGGCGCAAAATAGGTGTAGTTCTTGTTGGTATGGGAGCTGTTATCTTTCTGAATCAGATTGGAGTACCAATGTGGTTTATGATGTCAGCATTCATGATTGTTGGTGGTGTTCTCCTTATGCGCCGAGGACGCTAGTGGTGAGGCGATATGGGACGGGTGATAGGGAATAGCTTATGCCTGAGCATAGAGCATATGCATACACGCATGTGTGTTACACAGACGAGGGCCAGCACTTCCGAACGTGCTTTGGCCCTCTTTTATGGTTTTACAACGGGATATGCTATGGGGCAGTGGTAGCATAAAAAAGCAATAAGGCGACGGTAGCAGATATGCTACCATCACTTGCATCTTTTAGGTAATACTACTCAGATACCTTTTGCGTAGCGTTCTAAGACGTTACCGCCTTCATGTTCTCTACCGCTTCATCTTCATTTTGGTATATATCTGCATACTGGGCCAATCCAACCATACGGAAGATTTTTTGGAAATGTTGCGATAGCCCGCTAAAGGCGAGTTTTTGGTTGTTCCGGTTGACTTCGGTTACGACACCAATCAAGATAGCAATACCGGCACTGTTGATATAGTCATTTTGGCGAAAATTCAACAACACCTGACGCACACCTTGATTGGTTACTTCTCGGTACGCAGTATTGATTTTTTCTTCCGCAAATGTTGTCACATCACCCATCAAGTCAACAATAGCTATACCCTCACGTTGACGGGTGCTTACTGTCAGTTCATCTTCCAGCATACGATGCTACTCCTTAGTGGGTCTTCAATTCACTTCGGGTCAACAAAAGGGAGCATATGGTTTTTTTGTTCCTCTCATTCCCGAATGTTTCTTCTCTGAAGGTAAAACACGACACAGCTACGAGCTTTCTATGGTGTCAGCCACTAGCATCTCATGGGTGATGCCATGTGGTTGGTGATAAAACGTTAGGCGAAAACAGTTCCCTTGTGTTACAGGTACAAACCCTGCCTCATCGCTCAGCTCGGTAATCAGCATCAACCCCATCCCACGCAATGGTCCTAACCCGGCAAGTTTATCGGCAATGCTAAGTGGTTGTTTGCCAGGCAAGTAGCACTGCACTCCATGGTCCTGTATTTCTATCAACAGCCGGTCACTTTTGTTTATGCATGATACATGTACCCGGAGGTTTAACTGTAACTTGTTGCCATGCTCGATAGCATTGATACATGCCTCGCAGAGAGCCGTTTTGAGATCTTCAATGCGGTTTGGATGCAAACCGACACATTGAGCAAAGGCTGCCACTGCATCACGCACAACAACCTCATACCCTAATTCACTTGGGAAGGAGAGTTCCATTGTGTTTGGTGTGTTGCGTTTATCGCTCAAGGTGAATCACCATACGCACCTGATTGCCACCACTCGGTGCTGTTGTTATTTCCACTTCGTCCATCAATTCATGGATCAGCCAAATGCCCCAACCACCTTTATCAGATAAATCGAACTTCTTGCGAATATCTGGAACGTTTGAGACCGATGTTCTATCTATGGTCTTACTACCCTCATCCTCAACACTAACAATCAACTCGCTTTCGCGTGCCGTAAGCAAGACGACGACCTTCATGGCCTCGTCATGTTGATTGCCATGCTCGATAGCATTGGTTACTGCCTCGCTGACTGCTGTTTTGAGGTCATTAACTTTATCAGTATGAAACCCCATGCGTTCAGCCAAGGTGGACGCAGCATCCATAGCTACCCGTTCATAGCCAAGCCTACTGGGTAGGCGTAGCTCAACGATTTTCTCTTTTGAAGAGTCGGTGTTTGATGCATCATTGCTCATGCGCACGTCACCTACCTGCCATGCCAATGCAGTTGAAGTGCCAAAGGTTCTTCATTCTGCATCAGTGATACAGCTACTACAAGAAACTGGCCATTGTACCGCATTCGTAAAACCTCATTCATGCATGTATATAATGTACTGGATTCAATTATAACACAAGACTGTCAATTTTGTATATGTTGTTAGCAGTCTGCAACCAAATGTGGTGCAGCTTTTTTTGATGCATAGCCGCATTTCAGAGCGGAATATTGCCATGTTTGCGTGCTGGCAAGCTTTGCCGTTTTGTACGGGCAAGTTTCAATGCACGAACGAGCGTTGGGCGTGTTTCTTGTGGCTCTATGACTGCATCAATATATCCGCGCTCTGCTGCAACATATGGGTTGGCAAAACGTTTCTGATAATCTTCTACCAATTCGGCTTGTCGAGCTGCTTGGTCGGTTGCCTCGGCAAGTTCTTTACGGAAGATGATACGAACTGCCGCATCTACTCCCATCACAGCAATTTCGGCTGTTGGCCAAGCAAAATTGAAATCGGCACGCACATGCTTACTTGCCATCACATCGTATGCGCCGCCATACGCTTTACGCGTAATGACCGTCAGTTTAGGAACAGTTGCCTCACAATAGGCATACAGCAATTTTGCCCCATGCCGAATAATGCCGCCATATTCTTGTTGTGTTCCTGGTAAAAATCCAGGCACATCAACAAGCGTCAAAATAGGAATATTGAACGCATCACAAAAACGTACAAAACGTGCCCCCTTAACCGAGCTATCTATATCGAGTGTTCCTGCCAAATGCATCGGTTGGTTGGCCACGATTCCAATTGAGTGCCCATCGAGCCGCGCAAACCCAATCACAATGTTGCGGGCCCAATAGCCCTGTATCTCAAAAAAGAACTCATCATCTACAATCGCTTCAATGGCAGTGGTAATATCATAAGGGCGTCGTGCATTGTCGGGTATCAGAGTTTGCAACCGGTCATCCATGCGGTTTGGGTCATCTTCTGGCAGTACATATGGTGGTTCTTCCATATTGTTTGATGGTATAAACGAGAGCAGTGTCCGTAATTGGTCAAAGCATTCGTTCTCATCGTTGGCAGCAAAATGGGCCACCCCACTCCGGCTATTGTGCGTCATAGCTCCGCCAAGTGTCTCAGAATCCACCTCTTCCCCTGTTACTGTTTTTATCACATCTGGGCCAGTAATAAACATTTGGCTGATATTACGCACCATCAAGATAAAATCGGTCATAACTGGCGAATACACTGCTCCGCCAGCACAAGGACCAGAAATGATAGATAATTGGGGGATGACGCCGCTACTCAACACATTGCGATAGAAAATTTCAGCATAGCCACCAAGAGAAACAACGCCTTCTTGAATGCGAGCACCACCACTATCGTTAATACCGATGCATGGCACTCCCATACGCATCGAAAGGTCCATAATTTTGCAGATTTTTTCTGCAAAGACTTCCCCAAGTGACCCACCGAACACGGTAAAATCCTGTGAAAAAATACACACAGGTCGGTTGTCAATCGTTCCATAGCCAGTGATGACACCATCACCCATAGGTTTCTTTTGTTCCATGCCAAATGACGATGTTCGATGCACAGCAAATGCATCCATTTCGATAAATGAGCCAGGGTCTAGGAGCGTATCAATACGCTCACGGGCAGTGAGTTTGCCACGTTCGTGTTGTCTTGCGATTGCTTTCGGGTCGCCCTTTAAGGCGCGTTCACGACGCTGTCGCAGTTCGTTAATTTTGTCACTAGTTACTGTCATTCTTTTTAGCTCCTGCTTATTCCAGGTAGCGAGTGCTTTTTTGTCTACTGATTATTCAGGCATGCCAAGTATACCATATCTACGGGAATGTGTTATCACCGTCCAAGCAAACAGTGGAACCGCCACCAAAATGCGCTTCCAGCGTTGTGGTTGATGCAAAAGCCGATATAACCATTCCATACCAATGCGTCGCACCCATGCCGGGGCAAATGGAACGCGACCAGTGAGATAATCATAGACACCGCCTACGCCCATAGCAACAGGAATGTGAAGATAGGGTTGATTGCGAGCTATCCACAGGTCTTGTCTTGGGTGTCCATAGGCTACAAAAAGTATGTCGGGGTGGGCAGCAGTGATGATTTGCCGCAAAAACGGCTCATGCCGTGGGCTAGGCGAGCCAGCAAAGCACCCAGCAATGCAGAGTCCGGGGTAGCGCTGGGTGAGAATATGTGCAGTTTCTTCAGCTACACCTGGCGCGGCACCTAGCAAGAAGAGCCGGTAGCCACGCTGAGATGCCAAGGCCGCTATACGGTTGGCTAACCCCACTCCAGTTGCTCGCCCACGCAGGGGAGTGCCAAGCCAATGCGATGCCAGTATCACCCCAAACCCATCGGGCACCGATAGGTTGGCTTGGTGCAATACTGTGCGAAATGCAGCGTTGTGTTGTGCTTCCATGATAAATTCAGGGTTCGTCGTCACAACCTGATGTAGCCCGCCTTGCTCAAGGAAATGGGCTATACAGTCCAATGCCTCATCTTCAGTGACATTATCTATCGGAATACCGAGAATGGAAATGGTGTTTCTTGTCAAAAGCGCCTCATAAAACGTATCACTCTATGTTCCAGTCATTGTCTGTTACGATGAGCATGTTGGCGTACCTCGATCAGCCTTAGCATCACCAAGATACATTTTACCACATCTTTGAGCAAACGATGCTATGAGCACATGTCCAGCCTATGTTGGTGCGTAGGTGCGCTCACATGTATTTTTCAGGTATATATCAGTTATGTATGCATGGAGCTATGCTATAATTGTCGAAAACCTGTTTTATCAGTCTTTAGCTAGTATTTTATTGTGAGGTTGTATATGCGCCCAATTCGTGTTTGTGTCTCTCTCATGGTTTTCATAAGCTTGTTGCTAGGCTTCAATCCATCTGCCACTCCTGTTACCTTTGCTGCCCCCTCCCTTGCACAACATGGCGAACATTTCAGGTATTATCCGCAGACCGGGCATAATATTGCGTTTGAAATAAAAGATTTTTTCGATGCCCATGGCGGAGTAGGTATTTTTGGCTTCCCCATAACCGAAGTTATTTCCGATACGCATACGGGGCTACAGGTACAATACTTTGAACGTGCCCGGTTTGAACTGCACCCCGATATGCCATCTGGCAATCGTGTTAGCCTTACCCTTGTTGGGTCAATAATGACCCAACATCGTACCGACACACCCTTTCAGTGGCTCGTTGAGTCGCCAGACCCTGCGCGTGATTTTTTTCCGCAATCGGGGCATACGCTTGGCGGAGCGTTCAAATATGCATGGCATACGCATGGGGGGCTAGAAGTATTTGGCTACCCCATATCCGAGGAGTTTTTTGAAGTCAACCCTGACGATGGTGAAAGCTACCTTGTGCAGTATTTTCAGCGAGCACGCTTTGAATATCACCCAGAATTTCAGGGCACCCCCCATGAAATACAACTAGGTTCCCTTGGCAAGCAATTGTTGGCATTGCGCCCAGATGCGCAAGCGCTCATGGAACCGTCCCGCGAAATAGCCTTGCTAGGGCAGGCAACCACCAGTTATGCCGCATCTATCAATGAGCGTATCCACAACATTGGCCGTGCCACAGACATGTTCAATGGTCTCATCGTTCCTCCCAATACCGAATTTTCGTTCAATTCTGTGAGTGACTTTGAGAAAGAAGATGGCTTTGTTGATGGGTATGCTATTATGGGTGGGCGCTTGGAGCGAGTGGCAGCCGGCGGGTTGTGTCAAGTATCAACGACCTTTTTCCGGGCTGTTTCCAATGCTGGCTTGCGCATTGTCGAACGTCATGGACATTCTTTTGTTGTCAACTTCTACGAAAACATTCTTGGCTTCGACGCAACGGTATTCAAGCCAGAATTAGATTTTCGTTGGTACAATGACACATCCGGCCCAGCCTATGTCTTTACCAATGCCAACCCCGATACGGCTGAAGTGACGTTTTGGCTTTGGGGCTATCACGATGGACGCACAGTCTCCTATGAAGGCCCATATACCAGTAATTGGCGCGAACCAGGCCCCACCATATGGGAGTATGACCCCACCATGCCGCCCGGTGCAATCAATCAACTCGTGCATGGGCGCTCTGGTGTAGAAGTGACATACATGCGCACCGTCACTATGCCCGATGGCACCGTTCTCCATCACGACGTATACTACACCAACTATCAACCGTGGGAAGATTTCTATGTGTATGGACCAGGAGCACGATAAGCTTGTGCGCGAGTTCTGTTGGTAACATACAAAAAAGCGTGTACAAGATGCATTGGGTGCCACGTACTTCCAAAAGTACGTGGCACCCTTTACGCAGAAAGTTGCAGGAGGTCGTATAAAAAGCGGCTAAATGCTGCTACTTCAGCAATATCGGCTAGGGTTTGTTCACAGAGCCAGCTATCTCTGGCAATGCTGACCGTATTGGTGAAACCTGGTTTTAATAGTTTAATGAATTTCTATAAACCAGAGCAACGACATCAATACCTACCAGCATCGCACAAGGTAAAGAGTGTTTGTATCTTCAGTAAAACCTCCCCATGTAAAGATGGTATAATACCCTCAGCAAAGCATGTAAGAACCAGTGTATACCCTGTATGTTCCCTTCGATACGCTCAGGGAACGGTACTACATGGTAAAGATTGTCTGTTTCCTTCGACACGCTCAGGGAACGGTACTGCTAAAGGAGTTACCCAATGCCATCATGTACCGTGCCTGCATGTCGTTCGGGGCATATTGCTCCGCCTCGCTTGCTGTGTGTTGAGCAAACGCATAACTTTGGTGTACGCAGCGTCTTGACGCAGACATGAGCCAAAGCCAAGGTGGTGAGTTTGCTACCATTGTGTGAGAAAGAACTAGCCCTACTTTGCGTGTTGCCACAACCGAACACGCAAACCATGGATAATTGGTTTATAATAAGATATACCGTATGGATTAAGTCTAGCAAAGTTAAGGAGGTGCATAATGACCACCGTCACAATGACAACAGTAACCATTGATATTCCAACAGACATTTACCAGAAGATTTTGGATATGTCTAGCCGTGCAGGAAAATCAGTGGAACATATTTTGCAAGAATGGTTGGTAGAGCGTGCATCGCATACTGAAACAACCCAAGAGCGCGAGCATATACGTGCAATATTACGTTCTGCTGGTTTATTGACGGAACTTAGTCCTGAACTTCAGAAGCGAGCTATGCGTTCAACAGCAACGTTGGAAGAGGTACAAGCTTCATTTGCAAGAGTTGGAGGAAAGCCACTCAGTGAAATTGTGATTGAGCAACGGGGTCCAAAAACATGAGCCATTTCTACCTAGATACCAGTGCAGTTGTCAAGCGATATGTTCCAGAAACCGGGACAAACTGGATTATGAATCTGTTAGCCCCATCAGCCAATCACACCATATTTTTAGCCGAGATAACATTAGCTGAAACAGCAGCAGCGATTGCTGCCAAGCACCGTGTTCCTGGCGGTCTCACACTTCAAGAACGTGATGCGGCAGTTGATCTCTTTTTGTGTCATTGTCACAATCAATATCAACTCATTCCTGTCATGCGTGCTATGCTGGACCGTTCCATATGGCTCACACAGTCATACAATCTCCGTGGCTATGATGCTGTACAACTTGCTATCGCTTTGTCAACGAGAGATATTCTTGCTGGAAATGGACGCACCGGCATGGTTTTTGTGACAGCCGACCATGATCTTGTCCAAGCTGCACAAAATGAAGGGATGATCGTTGACAATCCTAATAAACATGCTTGAATGTACCCAAAGATTATGTATAGTCTCTTGTAAACCATAGTACAGAAAAAACCCATGGATACGTTTTTCATGGCAACCATAAGTTTTTTGGTTGCCAATGTGAATATGAGGAGGAATGATGCATAATGATGCGCAGGACAAGGAGGATGGCCACCCTAAAGAACAAGCATTGACCCAACACATTGCACAATTGGAACAAAAACTCGTTCGGCTGGAAGATGCCTGCCGTGAGCAGGGCGAAGACCTGCGTCGGCGTGACGCCATCCTTGATGCCATCAGCCATGTCGCTGAGCACTTCTTGCGTAGCGACGATATAGAAGCCAACATTAACAGCATGTTGGCCTACTTGGGGCAGGCGACAGACGTAAGCCGTGTGTACATCTTTGCCAACCACCACGACGATCATGGTACGTTGCTCATGAGTCAGAAGTATGAATGGTGTAAACCCGAAGTGACACCACAAATTGACAACCCCGAACTCCAAAATCTCTCCTACCAAGAATTTTTTCAGCGTTGGGTTGAGATGTTGTCGCGTGGGAAGGCAATTTATGGCAACATATCTAGCTTCCCGCAAGCCGAGCGCGACATCCTAGAGCCACAAGATATACTGTTCCTTGTGGTCGTACCCATCTTTTGCGGCGATGACTGGTGGGGATTTATCGGGTTTGACGAATGCGAAAGAGAACGCTATTGGTCTGAACTCGATATTCGTGCATTGAGTGCAACCGCAACCATGATGGGCAACGCCATGCACCGTCGGCAATCTAGCATTGAGCGTATTACTCTACAACAGCAGGTCATAGACGCACAGCAAGCCGCCCTCCGCGAACTCTCAACACCGCTCATCCCCCTTTCGCACAACGTCGTACTCATGCCGCTCATAGGCAGCATAGATAGCAACCGCGCCCAATTGGTGATGGAAACACTCCTAGAGGGCATTGCGCATTATCAAGCAGATACGGTTATCCTAGATATAACCGGCGTGTTGGTGGTAGATACCCAAGTAGCCCATGCTTTCATCCAATCTGCTCAAGCCGTGCGTCTGCTTGGTGCGCGGGTTATCCTAACAGGCATAGGCCCCACTATGGCGCAAACACTCGTTCACTTGGGCGTAGACTTGAGCACACTTGAAACACGCGGGAGCTTGCAAAGCGCTGTGGTAGAAGCATTGCACCAAGAACACGACGAGCGTACCGGAACGAAAGGACTAGAGATATGGTAAACGATGATAGTGAGACAATAGCAGCATTGCGCAACGAAAATGAGGCACTGCGCCAACGTCTTGCTGCATTAGAAAAACCAACTCCAGCACATAGTACAATACAACAAGTGCAATCTACCACTTTTTCACTGGCTTTTTTTGATGCCATACCAGTCCCCATACAGGTATATGCTCCCGATGGCTTTATGGTGACAATGAATGCGGCATCAGAAGCATTTTGGAAGGTCAGCCGCACTGATGCCGCCGGCATATTCAACATCTTACAAGATCCCCAATTGCAAGACCAAGGTATACCAGCACTCTTTCTCCAAGCATTGCAAGGCCAAGTCATCATCTCGCATCCTCATCATATAGACACGGCACACATAGAAGAAATAGAACGGCAGGGCGATGTTGCCAATTGGATTGAGTCAACCTACTTCCCAATGTATGCCCAAGACGACACCATAGCATATCTTGGTGTGCTCAATGTTGATGTCACGAGCAAAGTAGAGAAAGACCAAGCCCTTGAAGCTACCGAAATTTTGCTGAATGAAAGCCAGACTTTGTTTCAAGGCTTGAGTGAATTTTCACCAACGCCTATTTTTATCAAAGATACTGAAGGACATGTCATCGTTGCCAACCGCCAACTCGATACGTTTCTTGGAGCCGAACCGGGCACACTCATAGGCAAAACGGTGTATGACCTCCTCCCATCCGACGTAGCCGATGGCATTTGGGAATCGGAACTCCGCGTTTTGCAAACTGGTGAGCCGTTGCTCATAGAAGAGAATGTGCCAATCGGCGATGATATACACACGCTCATCACAACCAAGTTCCCCATCTACAACAAACAGGGGGAAGCCTATGCCATCGGTGGTATCATAACCGATATAACGCAATTGAAACGTGCCGAGCAGTCCATCGCACGCGAATCACAAGCCAATGCTGCGATGGCCGAGCTTTCTAAGGCCCTTCTCACCACATCTTCGCTTGATGACATTTCAACAGTAGTGCTTGACTATGCGCAACAGTTGACCAATAGCTCTCTTGGATTTGCAGGCTATATTGATACGCAAACCGGGTACCTCGTTGTACCAACAATGACACGAGAGGTATGGGCCGAATGCCAAGTTTCTGATAAAAAGGCAGTTTTTGAGCAGTTTGGTGGCTTGTGGGGGTGGGTGCTCAACAATCGTACCCCACTTCTAACGAATACAATAGGTGATGATCCGCGTTCCAGTGGTGTACCAGCGGGGCATGTGGGCATTACCCGCTTTCTCTCTGCGCCAGCGCTCGTAGGCGATAATCTCGTTGGGCAAATAGCCCTAGCCAATGCTGAACGTGACTATACATCACAAGACCTTGCCCTGCTTGAGCGCTTCGCATCGCTCTATGCCATTGTCATACAGCGCAACCGCATGGAAGATGAGTTGCATATATTTCGGGCACTCGCCGATTATGCCCCAGACCCTATTGCCCTTTCAGATATGGAAGGGGTTACCTTCTATGTTAATCCGGCCTATCGTGCCATGCTTGGCTATGGCGATGCCTCAATTGGCATGGACGTGTCGGAGTTTTTTACACCGGAAATGCTTGAATATCTGCCGCAGGTGCTACAGGTTATTCAAGGGGAAGGTAGGTGGCAAGGTGAACTGGTGCATCTATGCAAAGATGGCAGTACCTTTGTGGGCTTGAATTCTGGCTTTCTTATTCGTGATGAACAAGGAAATCCACGTGCTATGGCCGCCATCGTGCGTGACCTCACCGAAACAAAGCGTGCCGAAGAGGAACGCCAAATGCTGCAACAACAGGTCATAGATGCACAGCAAGCCGCTATCCGTGAACTCTCAACACCGCTCATCCCCCTTTCGTACAACGTTGTGCTCATGCCGCTCATAGGCAGCATAGATAGTAGCCGGGCGCAATTAGTCATGGAAACGTTGCTAGAAGGTATTGCACACTATCAAGCAGATACGGTTATACTAGATATAACCGGCGTCTCGGTGGTAGATACCCAAGTAGCCAATGCCTTCATTCAGTCTGCCCAAGCCGTGCGACTGCTTGGAGCACGAGTTATATTGACGGGTATAGGCCCAAGCATGGCGCAAACACTGGTACACTTGGGGGTTGATTTGAGTAGTCTTGAGACACGCGGCAGTTTGCAAAGTGCCGTGGTTGAGGCATTGGGAAAAAAATAAGTGGCAAGGTGCCTTCGACAGGCTCAGGCACCCGTCTTCCGTCCCCCGTCTCCGGTCTTTTGAAAGATGGAAAGGAACTTGAAAAACGTGAACAGTGAAACTGAAACCATAGCCGCATTGCAAGCCGAAAACGAAGCCTTGCGCAAACGTGTGGTGGAACTGGAGCAAGACAATGAGCAATTGCGTCTTTTAGTAGAGCATATGCCAGTCATAATTGACGCAATAGACACCAACGGTCAAATCACCTACTGGAACCAAGAATGTGAGCGTGTCACCGGCTATAGTGCCAATGAAATCGTGGGCAATCCCAAAGCATTTGAGTTGTTGTACCCCAACCCAGATTATCGTGCGAAGCTCTTTGGTGAATGGGGCAACCAAGTGGAATCTGGCCACGATTGGGAATTCAACATGCTAGCCAAAGATGGCACCAATAAGGTTATTCTTTGGCGCAGCGTTGCACATCGGCACCCCATTCCGGGCGACAAAGCTTGGTATGTTGGTGTTGACATCACCGCACCCAAACGCATGGGCGAGCAGTTGTTGCAAAGCCAAATGCTGTTGCAAAATCTCATAGACAATTCACTATCCATTATCTTTGCCAAAGATACCGAGTGGAATCTTACCCTAGTCAACCGGCAGTATGCCAATCTCTTGGGGCTAGAGCCAGAAGAGATATTGGGCAAAAATGAGTATGATCTTTTTCCTGCCGAATCTATGAATGCCATTCGTGCCAATGACCAACACGTTATGGAAACGAAGCAACCGATGTCGTTTGAAGAAACACTCGAAGCTGAAGACGGCACCCACACCTACATTTCCAATAAATTTCCCTTGTATAATGCCGATGGGACCATTTATGGTGTGGGTAGTATAACAATGGACATTACCGAGCGTAAACGGATAGAAAATGAACTGTATGCCTTCAAAACCCTCGTTGAAAGGGCACCCGACGGTATTGCCCTTGGCTCGCTCGATGGTCGTGTCACCTATGCGAACGATGCGTTTGGGGCTATCACCGGGTATGGCGAAGCGACAATAGGGATGTCTGTATCTGCTTTCCACGCTGCTGAAGAAATGGACCAGGTAGGAGCATCAATACAACGTGCGATACAAGGTGAGATATGGAGTGGAGAAATGCAGTATCTTCAGCCCGATGGCACACTAGTGCCAACACTCATCTCCGTGTTTCGCATAGCGGATGAAGCAGGCACTATCCAAGGGCTTGCCGCTATCGTGCGTGATATGACTGAGCAACAACGCCAAAATGAAGCATTGCGCAACAGCGAAGAGCGGCTATGGAAAATCATTGAAAAAATACCGATAGGTATATGCATTACCAACGAGCAGTATTGTTTTGAATACGTCAATCCTGCCTACTGCGCTATATACAAGTATACAACAGAGGAATTGCTCGGGCAGCCATTTACCATGGTTGTTCCCGAAGATTATCGCCCAACAGCCATTGAGCTACACGACACGTTTATGCACGAGAGCCAAGAAATACCCAATGAGTGGGATGTTTTCGCCAAAGGAGGAGAACCGCGGAACATCCTAGCCGATGCAGCAGCTATTATTGGCGAAGATGGACAACCCAAAAAGGTGACGTTTGTTGTGGATATTACCAACCTCAAGCAGGCGCAACGTGAGCAGCAACGCTTGCAAGAGCAAATCATTGATGCACAACGGGCAGATATTCGTGAATTGTCAACACCGCTTATTCCCCTCTCCGATACGGTTATGCTTATGCCTTTGATTGGCACCATAGATAGCAACCGCGCCCAAATGGTCATGGAGGCTTTGCTTGAAGGGATTGCCCAGTATCAATCTGATGTTGCCATACTCGACATAACGGGTGTATCAGTGGTAGATACCCAAGTAGCCAATGCATTGATACAGTCGGCGCAGGCAGTACGGTTGCTTGGTGCGCGGGTCATCCTGACGGGTATCGGTCCCGCTATGGCGCAGACGCTGGTGCATCTGGGGGTAGACCTGTCTAGTCTTGAGACACGGGGGAGTTTGCAGAGTGCGGTGGTTGAGGCATTACTAAGAAATGACGCGAAAGGCGTAGGATAGGCTTCTAGCCTGTCCAGCATGACAGGCAGGATGCCTGTCCTACGATTTCTTCGTAGCATTAGGCTCTGGGGCAGCAGGCGCAGCCTGAAACTGGTCGGTTACTTTGAGGAAAATATCCTCTAAGTTATTGACTTGCCCGGCAAAATGGAGCACCGTTGCACTCCCTGTTATCAAGCGTGTGAGCAATGTACTGGCTCCTTGGTCATCGCCTTGGTAGTCAATATACAGGGTTGCTGGCATTGCATTGGGTAGTGTGCGTACATCCAACACGCCGGGCATGTCGCGTACCAATGCCGCCGCCGATTCTGCTTCGCTGAGCAGATGCACCTCAAACGTGCGATGCGGTTGGATAGATTGTAAGATGGTTTTGACATCGTCGGACGCAACGAGGCGTCCGCCTTCAATAATACCAATATGGGAACATACCTCGGCCAGCTCAGTGAGGATATGCGAGCTAATCATAATCGTCTTGCCCATAGCCTGCAATTCTTTTAAGAGTTCGCGCAGCTCCACCCGCGCCCGTGGGTCTAGCCCACTGGCTGGCTCATCCAAAATGAGCAGTGGCGGGTTGTGGACCATGGTGCGGGCGAGGCTCAGGCGTTGCTTCATCCCCCGCGAAAGCCCCATCACATATTCATCACGCTTATGGATGAGTCCCACCAAATCCAACAGTTCCTCAATGAGCGTTTCACGACGTGCTGGGGATAGCTTGAAAGAGGCCGCAAAAAAATCCAAGTATTCCCACGATTTCATATTGTCGTAAACACCGAAGAAATCGGGCATAAAGCCCACCACCGACCGCACCGTTTTCGTATCATCAATGACAGAGTGCCCCGCCACCCATGCCCGCCCACTGCTCGGCAACAAGAGCGTTGTCAAAATACGCATGGTTGTCGTCTTGCCTGCCCCATTCGGCCCAATAAACCCATAGATTGCCCCTTGGGGAATGTTCAGCGTGAGGCTATCGAGAGCCAACGTTTTGCCATAACGACGGGTGAGGTTTTTGGTTTCAACTATCATGGTCATGGTCATGACTGCTCCACATTTTTCAGTCGAATGACATGCAACACAATGCTTTGCTGTTCAATTGAACGGTTGTTGACCTGCACCTCAATGAGCGGTTGCTCAGGCTCACTCCATCCGAGCAAGTAAACGCCCTCTGTCTCTGGCATACCCGACACGAATGCATCTTGGTTCGGGTGAATGGTGAAGAGCGATTGGTTCCAACTGAATAGCACCATGAGCGCATCCCTGCGATTGAAAACGCCTAGGTTGGGAGTTGTGATAGCATCTGGAAACGCATCCCAACTGTCGAATTGATCGTGGACTTCCATATCTATAGATACCGTGTCGCCCGGCGCTAGTGTACCTAGCTCTTGGGCTACGTTACCTCGCACGAGGATAGCGTCGGCAAGCGATAGCGTACCAACATTTTCAACTTCTCCTTGGATACGCTGCTGGTCATAGGTGAGATTGCTCTGCATATTGACAGACATTTCCATTGCCTTTTCAGCCGTAAAAGTACGCATTTCTGAAACATCTATCAATACATTGCGCACTTCTGTTGCTTGGTCGGCCCAAGCTACGATAGGAGCATTGGACTCGCTTTCAGAATCGCGGATTGCTGGGCGTACAAGGGTTTGCTCTGGAAAGGCTATAGTATAGGACTTGCGGCGTGGCGAAAAGACCCCCGTGTATGCCGTTGCTTGCCCATAGCTATGGCCTTCGGAACTTTGCGCAATAGTCATTTGGTAGAGCTTGGGGTGCGTACCACGCATCAAAAACCCAGTGCCATAGGTACCCACTACGAACAAAACGACAATCATCGGTGTGGTGATCCATGCCAATTCAGCATGCCGTATACGTCGTAGCAAAAGAAAATTCAATGGCCCGACTATCACTATGTAGGAGAACACAAAGAGCACCAATACCCAAAATGATAGCAGGTAGAGAGAGGATACTTCAAGGATGTCATAGAGGATGTTGCCACGTCGCCAAAACTCAAGCGCAGGCGCAAAACGGGGTTTGCTCTCCAAAACGTTAGACCAGAGTTCAGATTCTCCCGACCATATGCGCAGGGCGCTCAAATCAAACGCACTAAAGATGACTCTTCCGCTCCCGTAACTGTGCTCTGTCAACAGGTTATCGTTCACAAGTGCATGTACATCGTCGTGTACATCCACCACACTCACCGTGGTATTTGGTGGGAACGTGGTATTTTGCTGGCCCGGGAATGTATGTACAAGGCGCTGTAATGACGCCAACGAGACATCCTTTTGCAACCCTTGGATAGTGACCGGCAATATATCTTCTAGTCCCGGGGTAGATTGGTCGGCACTAGCGCCACCACTAACCACAAGTTGCCCACCTAAACGCACCCACAACCGAAGAGCCGCTTGCTGCGCTGCACTCAAGTTCTGGGTTGCACTATCGTGGATGAAAAGCACATCTAAGGTGTCAAAGACACGTGCATAGTCTGGCAGCATATCTGGTTGTAGGTGCAGGACAATCGTCCCGGAGGTATTATCCATGACCATAGCACTGAGGCTATTGAGTAAGGTTTTGTCGCTACTCAGCACACCAACAACAAATTGATCTGGTGCAATAGGGGTGACCTGTGCTTGCTGTTGGTATACTTGTTTATTGCCGTGGAATAGGCGTATTTCGCCTGTACGCATAAAGTTTTGGGCAACAGCATAGAGCGTTATGCGTTTGCGAGCACCACGGGGTAGCTCAACATCGCGCCGAAACCGCCTAGTGTCATTGATGAAGCGCCATTCGATAGTGCCACGTATGTCTGGACCATCATTGCTGGCGATAATGGTGATAGGGAGCCACTGTTGCTGGCGATAGTGGCCATCGTAGCCTGCCTGCACATCGAGCGTGATACCCTTTTGGTTTGGTGGCTGTTGTTGCTGCGCTAGAGCCGAGCGTGGCTGTGTCACCAAGCACAACGCAAGGAACAACGCAAACATATATGTTTGGAGTGGTGAGATACGGGTCATGAACCATGCCTATATGATAACATAATGAATGCTGACTATTGAGCATAGAACTACTCAACACTCAGCATTCACCATAGCATATGTAACAGACTAACCGTTAGGTTTGTGCGCCCTGTCCTTGGAGCCCTTGGAGCCTAACTTTAACATCTTCAATTTCGTTTCTTAATTCATCGTGGCGTTCTTGGTTTGAGTTTTGTTGTTCTTGAATGTCGGTGCGGACCGCCTGCACTTCCGATTTGATTTCATTATGGCGTCCCTCAAAAATAGGTTGCCCAATGTCGTGGTAGTGCTTCAGTAATTGCACGGTATCGTTGAGGGTGCGTTGTTTCTCTGTTTGCTTGTGCTTTATTTTATAGTCTTCAATGGTGGCAACAACTTCTCTTGGTTTGGGCAAGCGGAGGAATGTCAATGGTTCGCCGGCACCGGCTGTTTCAATGATAACATCACCATACCCGATCATCTGCCCTATGAACGATGATCGAAACGTGATGTTTTGAATTTTATCGAGTGTTGCAGAATTGCGTGCCATGGGACCAAACGGTTTTTGCTCAATGTCTATGATTTCAGAAGGTGTGAGGATATACTGCTCGTTGCGTTCATCTTCAATAACCCATGCAGACCATGCAAAAACGACAAGCAGCAAGGCGATGGTTGCTAACACCAAAAAACCAGCATTGATAGCGTAGAGTGACCCCAAGAAAAGAATAAGCGCAAAACCTATGATGAGGAGACTTATTGGTTTCATGAGCATAACTGCCAACCAAAACCGGTGTGGTCGCCACGTTATCTTGGTGCCTTCACCTTCAATATAGGGGTTGGGTTCGAGCAACCAACGCAACATAGGGGGCACTTTTTCGGCCGATATTTTTTCTGCCAAAAGATTTTTCTTTGACGTCAATTGGGTTGTCAGCATTGGTTTCTTTTGACCTTGACCATAGACTTTGGTTTCGACAACCTCGCGCAGTGGGTTAAACTGCCCGCGCACCTCGCCAATCTTTGCAGAAATAGCTTGCTCTATTTTGCGTGGCGCAGCGGCCATCTCAAACTTCACTTCCTTGCCATAGGAAGCTGACGTTACAGAAACCTCACCAAAGTTGAGATAGTGCTCAAAATAGGTGCTTGTGCGTGATCCAACTTTTTGAATATCCTCAACTGCAACCTGTCGAAATTCATTTTTGCCCAATATTCGTTCGTTCCATGAAATGACGCGCCTATTAGTCAAAATTAAGTAATCGTTGAGCCATTCTTCACGGACGTAGAGAAAATATGCTACTCCTAAGACTCCCACACCAAAGAGTGCTATATTAAAGGTATCGAATATTTGCCCAATGGCACCCTGCGGGTCCATAATAAAGAACTTGACTCCCCCATACCGAAACAGAAAGACAGCGGCCAATGCGACTGCCAATATGGTAAGGTATTGATGCGATTTTTGTTGCTTTTTCGGTGCGCGGATACGAGCGAGTGATATAAAGGCAAAGAGACTTACCACCACTACACTGATGATAATATTGGTAGCATCAAATGGGTTTTGCATTTGTGCTCCCATTGCAAAGAACGTACCCCCCATAGCGCGAAAGACGGCGACGAGAAGTGCCATTAAGCCAATGGTAACAGGTAATACCGAGTCTCTAAACAGCTCAACCCAATGCCGACGAGCAAAGGCAAGCACATCTTCACCTTCGCTCATAGTCACTTCTTTTCGTATTGTCTTTGCTCCAGCTTGAAAGTTCTTTTCTTCGCGTGCTTGTTTCTTTTCTTCCTTTGTCATGATGTAACCTCTTCCACAGTATTCACGCTAGGGCGTTCCCCATGCGTGACATGGCTTATCCCAGTATCAAACAGCGCAACAATCCGGTCTACCACCTCAGTTGGTGTGGGTGTATCGGTGTGTACAACCCATGCATCATTGGCCGGACGCATCACATGCTCATCGAGCCTGTCTCGGCGGGCCAAATCGGCTTCCACCTCTTCACGGGTCATCGCATGCCCTTTTGCCTGTAAGTCCACCAAACGGCGGCGGCTTCGCTCCTCAAGTGAGGTTTGCAGATACACTTTCAACGGCGCATCCGGCATCACAATGGTGCCAATATCTCGCCCCACCATCACAATGCTTCCCTTTTGACCGATAGCTTTTTGTTGGCGTATAAGCGCAGTGCGCACGCCGGGGTAGCGCGAGGTCACAGAAACGTTGCGGTCTACGTCGGGTGAGCGGATGCTCCATGTAATATCTTGTCCATTGGCATAAATGGTATATTGGCGTCCATCGTTGTCAGTAGGGGTACAAACTTCGATTTGCATCGTTTGTGCCAACTGCTCCATTGCAGACTCGTCGTGGCAATCAAGGTTTTGTTGCAACGCTATGAATGCAACGGCACGGTACATAACGCCAGTATCAAAATAGGTGTAGCCCAAGCGTTGGGCCAACAATGCACCTACGGTACTTTTGCCACTTCCGGCCGGGCCATCAATTGTGATAACTGAAGGCTTCCCCATAGCCTTGCCTTTTCCTATTTCATAAACCTTGCGCAAAGACACAAAGACGCAACGTTTGTACTTGTTCAATGCTGTAGAATAACGTATGTTTAGCGCAAAAACTGTTCAAACGCATCAGCAGGTAGCTCATCAAGTGAATGAACAACCATGTCAGCTTGCAATGTAGCGTGTGATGAGCAGACACCTATGCTATGCATACCTGCACGTCGTGCAGCTTCAACCCCTGCGGGTGCATCCTCAACCACAATGCAATGCTGTGGTGCAACACCAACACGGGCAGCGGCTGTCTGAAACACCTGCGGGTCTGGTTTGCCACGTTCAACATCTTCGGAACAGACCACTGCTTGGAAGTAGTGCCCAATGTTGAGCGTCTCCAAAATCGTCTCAATATTGAGCCTCGGCGCTGATGAGGCAACTGCTTGCTGCCACGCATCTTGGCGTAGGCGGTCTAGCCAGTAGTGTACGCCCGGAAGGAGTTGCACACCACGACTCCGCACGAGGTCACGATAGCTAACTTCTTTCACATCAGCAATGCGTTCTATGTCATCCATAGAAACATCTTCGCCTAAATAGGTGCGTATAATTGTTTCATTGCGTTGCCCAAAGGTTGCAACAAATTGCTCATGCGTGATGGGGTGCCCTTCTTTTTCCATAGTGTCACGCCATGCCAACCAGTGATACTCACCTGAATCAAGCAACGTGCCATCCATATCCCACAGAACTGCACGCGCATGTGTATGTTGCATAGGGTCCTTCTCTATGTCTCTCCTATCACTTTCGCACCAACATAACCATGCTAATGCTCCAACCAGTTTGCAATGTTGTAGAGTACACCTACTTTACACATAGTATACCATAGACTGCACGCGGTGCAAATATCTATTTGGTTAAAATGTAGCTAGTTGTTGCTATTGCTGCTGTTGCCATTGCTACTATTGCCATTGCTACTATTGCCACCCTGCAAGCGGCGAGAAAGTTCCTCCTCCAGCAGTTTGATACGCTGTTCAGCCGCATCAGCGCGGTCTTTTTGTTCTTTCAGCGAGAGCAGGTAGCTTTGCTGTACCGGGTCATAAAACCGCAACCGTCCACCTTCTAGGCGCAGTTCCAACTCTAGCACTTCACTGTAGATATACGGCGTGCCATCAGGCAAAAAGCTGATGGGGATAAGCTCATACT
>CAZVEN010000008.1:0-6435 GCA_964626155.1 uncultured Chloroflexaceae bacterium
CCTGCCCCCTGCCCCCTAGCAACCCATCACGGGCGCAGGTTGAACGACAGATACCGCCCCGCGCCAAACGAATCGTACTGATAGGGTGCAAACACCAAATCGAGTCGGCCCGTTTCCGGTACTTCATATGCAATGCACCCCTCCACACTGCCACCCGGCACCAAGTCTACCAAGTCCAAGTCGCAATCGTCTACCAAGTCCAAAAAACCATTGTCGCCAAGCAACGAACCGCTACCCGTCTTTACCTCAAAGTCGGATGTATAAACAGACCGTTGCATATCTGGTCCATTGTTTGTCACGCGCACATAGACCACCACATATACAAACCCCGTTTTGGGTTCGCTATAGCCACTTTCGGTTGCCCATAGCACCTTTTGTAGCGTAATTGCTGTTGAATAGGTCTCGTCGCGTGACTCATTCCAGATGGGGCCGATTTGCTGTGTCTGGTTCACGTCAAACACCATGGGGCCGGGCGTGGGTGTGGGTAGCGGGGTGGCAGTGAGCACAGCAATACGCGGCTCCGAGAGCAGGCTCATATGCACCCACCCCTCCGTGCCCATGCCCACATGCTCCGGCACACAGTCTGCCGCTGGTTGCTCTACCTGAATGCGATAATTGTTCCGTGGTTTCATAAAGCAATCCTTTCTTCTGAGCGATTGAGCGATTGAGCGATTGAACGTTTGAGCGATTAAGCGATTGAGCGCATCAGCGATTCAAACCCTTTGCAATAGGGTGCCACGCAATCTACCGGACAGTGCGTGGCACCAAACCCTACTCTTTCCCCCCCTAGCCCCCCCGTACACGGGGGGGAATCGGGCATCTCCCCCCTGCGTGCGGGGGGGACGGGGGGGGCTTTTATGGCGCCTCAGCGGTTCAAACCCGTTGCAAAGCCGCCTAGGGTGCCACGCAATCTACCGGACAGTGCGTGGCACCGGCGTCCTCAGCGGCGTCCTTAGCCAACAGACAACAGAGCTTTATCATCTTTCACCAACCTGCTGCAAAACGTATTTGTAGAGTGTATCATCAATCCAAAAGCCAAAATGACGTAAATCATCAAGCGCTGGTTTCACAGACAGGAGCAATCCTTGTTGCTTGGCAAGGGTTAAAATACCGAGAAGTCCTTTCACCGTAATCCCATAGCTTGTTGCAATTGTACGTCCCTTCTGTTCATCTATTAAAAGCAGTCGAGCATGATGCTCAATAGATAAAGCTATTGATTCAGCTTCTCCAAGGTTGACCGCTTTGAGTAAGTCCTTTACCAGTGTTTTGTTTGTTACATCGCAAACAGATAGCCAAGATGCGTTTTGTACCTCAACTGCTCCTGGCTTCCCTTTTCCATCAACTGTTATTTCGGTGTAAACAGCTTGTGGAATAGTGATCGTCGTATATATCTTTGGTATGAGGTCGAGCTGCCCGATAGCAGCAAGATTGATGATTGGTGATGTGTTTGATACGATCATCAATTCCACCCCTGCTTGTGGATTGTATCCATATCGGATTGATAGTCTGCAATGCCATAATGCACCGGTATTTGACGTGCAGCAAGCAATTGCTGAAAAGAAAAGCGGTCTATTTCAAGCCAAGTACTTGCCTGCCCAAGCGTGATACGTTCTTGTTTGAACAGCATCAGCACGATTTCTTGCAATAACTCACGCTCTGTCAATTGTGCCGTTTTAAGCCAATCATCTGCAATAACGAGACTCATATTACAGCTCCTAATTTTGTGCTACTATAGCAACCCTACATGATTTATAAGATTTTAATGCAAAGGCGCAAAGTTGAGCGATTAAGCGATTAAGCGGTTGAGCGGTTGAGCGGTTGAGCGCATCAGCGATTGAGCGATTAAGCGATTGAGCGATTAAGCGTTTGAGCGTTTGAGCGATTGAGCGATTGAGCGCATCAGCCCCCCCAGCGCATCAGCGGTTCAAACCCGTAGCACCGGCTTCTAGCCGGTCTCCGGCAGGATGCCGGTGCTACCACTCAGCGGTTCAACCCATGCACTAGCCCCGGTGCCACGCACTCCCAAAAGTGCGTGGCACCCTCTATGGCTTTGCAAAGGGACAGGCTAGAAGCCTATCCTACAACAAGCGCCTCAGCGCATCAGCGGTTCAACCCCGTTGCAAAGGCGCAAAGCAGGACACCAAACCCCTAGCACCTAGCACCTAGCACCTAGCACCTGGCACCTAGCACCTAGCACCTGACACCTAGGCACCTAGCACCTGGCACCTGGCACCTAGCACCTAGCACCTAGCACCTAGCACCTAGCACCTAGCAAAACCTACTTCCGCACAAGCGGCAAATACACCTTCCTCTCCGTGGGTTCTCCAACCGAGTCACCCACCGTGATTTGCCCATTCTCGCGTGTAACCGTCTTTTGCAGGGCCGAGGTCGCAAAGTCGCGCCCCACAATATCGTTCAAGCGTGCATCGGAAAGCGCCAATATACTCGTTTCGCCCACCGTGGCGTCATTCGCAAGCGTAACCGATATGGTGAACAATGCCCCATCGCCCGTCAGCGGCGCACCATTGGCCAACGACACGCGCAACAACCCATCGCCGTTGTCGTTGAACGATAGCCCAAAGCCACTCGTGAAATCAGTGACGGCCACATTCGCAATGCCCTGCACCATGTCGGTATCGTAGGCAATGGCAAAATCGCCACCAGCCCACTCGTCCAAGTCTTGCGCATTCACCGTGGTAGCTGCCGTGCTGCCCGGCGCAGCCACCACATCTTGTATGCTGATAGTCGGGTTATTCGCATCCGTCGTAGCGGCGGCCAGCAATACGCTTGCGTTGTTTTCGGTGATGGTCGGCCACTCCTGATGGGCCGCATGGTAGAGTATCATTGTCGCGTCAGCAGCGTCTACCATGCCATTGCCGTTCACATCGCCCGCATTGCGCTGCTCCCACGATGGTTCGAGACGCCCACTAGCAATTTGCAACGCAAGGTAGGCATCGGCCGCTTGTATCACACCATTGCCGTTCAGGTCGCCAAGCATATAGGCAACATCCACATGGAAGGTGCCATTACTCAGCGCTAGGGGAATATCTACCAAGCTGCCCGGATTGTTCTTGTCGGGCGATGAGATGCTTGAACCACCCACACCCTGCACAAACTCGCGCAGGTTCAGCGGGCTACTATCGCCCTCTTGCCCAATGACGTGGAAGGTAAGCCAGAACAGTGAGCCACTACCATAGAGCGGCACCGGCGGACTGGCAATGGATGAAATACGGGCGCGGCTATGCTGGCTTTCGTAGGGGTCTACGTCATAGGACCAGGCATAGTCGGCCGTCAGCGCGGTACGTGCAATGTTTTTTGGCTCAATGATGGTTCTGTCGAAGTCGAGCCAGAAGTCGCCCGCGGCTATCTCCAAGCCATTCGCATTGCGGATATTCACCGGCACGATAACATCCTCGCCCGGCCCAGCCCACGTGTCGGGAATGTAGAGTTCTATAGCACCATAGAGCGCACACGAAGGCGCAGATGTTTGTGTTGCGCCGCCGTCGGAGCGCATCGTTTCAACCTGATAGCAATAGGTGGTGTTGCGCTCTAGGGACGTGTCGGTGTCGAAAAACACGGTGTCATTGATGGTCGCTATGACGGCCATATCGTTGGAGCCTTCCACGCCACGCAACACACGGTAGCCCGTAACCATGGGGTCATCAGGCGGAGCCCATTGCAGTTGAATGCTTGGGTAGCCGCGCATTGCGCCAAGCGATAGCCCCGATGGGTCTTCTGTGCCGGCATGTGTCGTGGGCGTGGGCGTTGCCTGCTCACCTACTACGGGCGTAGCCGTTGCCTGTTCACCCACTACGGGCGTAGCCGTTGCCTGCCCAACTACGGGTGTAGCCGTTGCCTGCTCACCAACTACGGGTGTAGCCGTTGCTTGCCCAACTACGGGTGTGGGCGTTGCCTGCCCCCCAGACCCCGGCGATGCCACCCAGTCGGGGCTTGCATCAGTCGTGCCGTTGGTCGTTAGGCGCACGGTTTCTGTGCCATCCAAGCGCATGACATACAGCGAATAGAATGTGTCAGTGCCTGCCCGCGCCTCAAACACAATGCTGTTGCCGTCGGGCGACCATGTAGGCGATTTGTTGGATTGGTTGTTATTCGTGCGTTGTTGCAAGCCCGTGCCATTGGCGTTGGCGGTGTAGATTTCCCAACTGCTGCCTGACATGCATTGAAAAGCCAGTTGTGTGCTATCGGGTGACCAATCGGGAGCGACACAACTCATATCGTCGTGAGTGATGCGCGTTTGCTCGCTGCCGTCGGCATTCATCACATAAATCCTATACCACCCGTCGCGGTAGCTTGAGAAGGCAATGCGCGTGCCATCTGGCGACCAAGCCGGCTCGCCATTGTTTGCAGCATCGTTGGTCAATGCTATCTGCCCCGTGCCATCGGCATTCATCACGTAGATTTCGGTGCTGCTACCCTGCGCAGCCGTGTAGACGATGCGCGTGCCATCCGGCGACCAGTCGGGCCATTGGTCATCGGTATCGTTATTCGTTAGGCGCGTCAATCCGCTACCGTCGGCGTTCATGGTGTAGATTTCCATGTTGCCGTCGCGGTTGGATGTGAAAGCAATGCGCGTACCGTCCGGCGACCATACCGGGTCGGTATCGCTGGCAGGGTTATTGGTAAGGTTGGTTTGCTGTGTGCCATCGCCGTTCATGACGTAGATTTCACTGTTGCCGTCGCGGTTTGACTCAAACACAATGCGCCCAGTGGTGTTGAGCACGGGCGTGGGTGTGAACTGTGGCATAGGTGTGTTGGTAGGCAATGCTACAGGCGTGTTGGTGGGCAATGGCACAGGCGTGTTAGTAGGCAATGGTACAGGCGTGTTAGTAGGCAATGGCACAGGCGTGTTGGTAGGCAATGGCACAGGCGTGTTGGTAGGCAACGGCGTGACCGTACTGGTAGCAGGAGCCGGGGTTGCAGTAGCAACAGGTGTGGGCGTAGACGCATCATCAACAACAACTTCTTCTGTACGGATAGGCTTATAGTTGACATTATCCACCCCTTCTATATGGCTTGCAATGATGTTCTCATCTATTGTTCCCCACCAATTGTTGGTGGCATCAAGGATAGGCGAACTAATGCCATATACGTATTGAAGGTCTACATCACCTCCATTGCTATAGATGTTATTATCATTGACTTTGGTTGCATAGCTTTCATAGATATAAACACCAGTCCTTTTATTATTCGTAATAGAGTTGTTGGTTATGCTGTGCGTGCTGCCACCTGTGACATAAATTCCAGACCCTGTGTTTTCTGTGATGGAGTTGTTAGTTATGGTATGCGAACTGCCGTTATCAATGCATATCGCAGCCGCAGAGGATGAATAGCCTGTTTTTGAAATAATATTATCACTAACAGTACTATAACTTGCACCATTGAGATAGATACTGCACTCGTAATAAGTACGAGTAGAACCCGTAACACTATTCCCACTAATCGTACCCCTCTCGCGCCCACCGGAAATGAATATCTGGGATGATCCTGAGCCACCATAACTGGAAGTCTGGCAATATCCGGTAATAGTATTGTCGCTTATGGTAAATGCACCATCATCAGTCCTTCTATCCCAAATAATACAACTACTCAATGTGTTCCCACTAATCGTACCCGAACCGCCACTAACAATAATATTTTTAGCAGTATTCTTGCTAATTTGAAATGTCCCTTTTTCAATAGTAACATTTTGAACTATTGTACTATTAGTGATTTGCTGTTCAGTGGCATTGTTCACCGTAATACCACTATTGCTATTCCGTATTGTTACATGGTCAATATAGGGTGATGCAGTGTCTATACTTATTCCTAAGTTATACTCCATAAGTACATGCTGTAAAATGCTGCCGCCAATGTAGGTGCCGTTTTCGTCAAAAGACGCACTTTTGCTACTTGCCGTAAAAGAAATTTTGCCCCAGTCATAGGCACTACTTGGAGTTTCGTCGGAGGTAAATATCACCGGGTTGCCCTCAGCACCGCGTGCGACGAGGGTGCCAAGCACCTTAAACCCTATTGTGGGAGATTGTTTCTTAAACCTGACAATGGTGCCGGCTTCGAGCGTAAGTGTTGCGTCGCTGGCTATCGTCAATTCACTTTCAACAATATAAGCATCACATTCGGAGAAACTCCAGGTTGTGTCGGTTTCTATCACCGTCACAGTGACTGGACAGAGGGCTGCCGTGCGGGGAGGGTCATGCGGTTGCCAAGCGGCAACAGTACCAATACCAAGCGTCAAAACGAACAAGACCGTCAAAAGAACTGCCAATGGTGGGCGTGTGAAAACCATTGTTCGGACCGATTTTATGAACTGCATGTTTCATTGCTCCTTTCAGCAACAAAGAATAGTTATTACCTACAGACAAGATGGACATTGAACCTATGGTTCTGGTATTCAATTGTGTTGGGTGTGACGTAGCA
>CAZVEN010000008.1:6535-151794 GCA_964626155.1 uncultured Chloroflexaceae bacterium
CCGGCTTCTAGCCGGAGACCGACAAAACGTAGCACCGGCTTCTAGCCGGAGACCGACAAAACGTAGCACCGGCTTCTAGCCGGAGACCGTCAGGATGACGGTGCTACCATGACGGTGCTACGTAGGACAGGCTAGAAGCCTATCCTACGTCTGTTTTCCTACTGCTCCCTCCTTAATCATGTATTCATCCCGAATATATCACCTCTTCAATTGGGTGAACCATAAAAACTGCTACCCCTATTATACACGAAAGTTATTTCACAAATGCGATTTTTTACACGACTTTTTGGGCAATTTTTGGGGGATATTGTCTTGCGCAAAGACGCTAAGAACGCACAGGGGACCTCGTGTGGAGACGTTGCACGCAACGTCTCCAGCTTCCCCTAGCCGGCATACATACCTTTTCCCAAAAGACTCCGGTAGGATGCCGGTGCTACGACCATCGTGTGCCGACCACGAATCGTGCTATCTTTTTTCATGAAGACCTCGCGCAAAGATGCAAAGAACGCAAAGCTATAAAAAAGGAACATGCAATTCTTTGCTGGTACGCTGCAATGGTGCGAGCTGTCTTGCATCAAAACGGATGATTATGGTTCTACCGTTCCCCAATGCATGTCGCTGCCCAAATCGCCATGTGCAAGCTGTACAGGCGCACTGTCATCGGCGGGTAGCCATAGCAAAGCGACCGACTCATCTGGCATAGCCGCCTCAACGACAGCGCCGCTTGCATCATCGGCCCACAATACATGGCGCAGAACATGGCTATCGTTGCGCAATGCCTTTGGCGTGACGCTACCATCTGGGGAAACGCGATACATCGTATACGGGAGCGTATCGGCATCAGCAGTGAGCGCTGTCTCTATATTGGGCATTGCCACAAACATATACACTGCGTCGTTGTTCAACTGGCGTGGGTAGGCGACGATACGCACTGGGCTATCTTGCGTATCAGCGGTATTGGGGAGTACACTAGGGAGTATCAGGTTTGCCAAGCCAGTGGTGGCGTTAGCACGCCACAAGCCAGAGGGCATACCTGTCTCTGTTGCGGCAGCACTTGGCGGCGTCGCAGCATACACGGCTGTGCCGTCTCTGCTCCACGATGCGTGCCAATATGGAAGCAAGGCACTATCGCGCTGCGTCATCTCGACAAGCGTGCTGTTGGATTGTTGCACAACAATGGCACTGGCGTTTGGGGCTACGGCAACGCGCATGAGCAGTTTGGTGCTATCGGGGGATAGAGCCAACGGTTCAAAGGCACGTGCTCCGTCCGGTGGGTTATTGGGGTCTGGGGCCGGGTCATCGGGTTGCCGCACGAATGGGCACATGGCAACATCGGTAGATTGAAACACGCCCGGATTGGCACGCGCTTCCTCTACATGCGGCACACGCTCAAATACGCGGTAGGCAATATTGTGCCCATTGCTCTGCGGGTCTAGCTCGCGCAGCATCTCATCGTCTTCTACAAACACTGGCGAACGCACGGCGGCGGTGAAAAGCTCTACTCGCTGCTCTCCAAAGGCGTTGCTATAGGCAATAAAGCGCAATGCTTCTGGGTCTTCGGGTTGCACGGTGTAGGCTAACGCGCCACTTGTGGGGGCACTGTCGAAGCCATCTACATGCCCCGATTCGTTGGTTATTTGGGTTTGTGTCGTACCATCACGCTCAAGACGCACTATTTGCCCTTGGCTGAGGAAATACAGCGGTGCGGGGAGCAACGCAGCATCACCGACCGGTGGGGCAAAAGGTGCTTCTGCTTGCGCTACGGGGGTATGTGTGGCAATGAATGTATCGGTAAATACGGTGCTATCTGATGTGGGCGTTGAAGATGTGCTCGGCGTAGTGAGCGTTGGCGTCGTTGCGGTGTTGTTTGATGGTTCAGCTTCGTTGGCTGTGCTTGCCGATGGCGCACTACAGGCGGCGAGGAGCAGGGGCGTGCAGGCAACGAGGAGCAGGAAAACCTGTCGCACAGAAGGAATGCTTCGTGCAAAGCCGCCAAGAAAGCCAAGCAAGGTGGGTTGGTTCATGCTCTGTGTTCCTCTGTGTGCTCTGTGGTTTCTTACCGCGCCAGTTTTGTAATGCCCCATTGTGACGAGAACAATTCGCCACGTACCTTGCCTATATCCCAGAGCCACAATGCAGATGAGCTGTAGGGAGAGGCAGTATTGGGGCCGCGTGGTCCTGGCAGAGCACGCGATGTCACAACATATACCAATGCATCATCAAGCGTGACAGATTCGCCTATTGTTCCATAGGTTTCGCCGGTAGCCAATAGCTGCTCCTTACCATCGCTATCGTACAGGTATAACTCATATGTTTGTACCAACGTACTTTCGCATATGGTAGTAAGGAAATATAACTCGCCCGCATCGGTAAAGGCAAGCGGACGTGACCAATGGCCTTTGTTTATGACATGTTTTTGTTGCCCTGTTGAGTCGAGGAGCAGCAAGTCGGTACCCGTGTCATTGGCACGCAATGCCTCAATTGCAATCATTCGCCCATCACGTGAAACAAGCGGTTGCTCCAAGGCTTGGTAGCGGAACTGTTCACCAACAACTTTTAGGTCTGCACCTATATCATACTCCATTTTGGTTTCTATATCCAGAAAAAAGAGCGTACTACGCCCATCGGTGGCATTGGCAGCATACACAAGCGTGGTGTTATCAAGCCACTGCGGGCCAAAGCGGTTCCAGCCATTGCCAGACATCACCAATTGCGTATCATCTGTTGCAAGTGGTTGTGTCGTTGTCATCGCATCAGTTGCTTGCAGATCGTCCATCTCAGTGATGCTGTGTGTGCGAGTGATAGCTTCAGTTTCTACAGACACGATTTTAATTGTGCGCTGTTCGGGGTATGTACCCGTTTCATCAACACTAAACGCAATGTGTGAACCGTCGGGGCTAAACGCTGGGTCTTTACAGTTGACACCGGTGTCGGGAATACGACGCGCATGCGTGCCATCAGATTGCATAAGCCAGAGGGTACCCGGCACAGCAAGGCTACTTTCCGATGGGTTAATCCCTGGTTCTTGCGTTCTACAAAACGCAATCAATGCACCATTGCTACTCACCGCCAAGTCTGTTTCTTCTTCAGGCGAATGGGTAAGGGTGACAGCACCCGACGAATCTATGCGCCACATATCGCCCTGAAGCAAAAAGTAGAGCGGGTCGGGTGGTTTGACGCGGCCTTTGCCAGAAGCGAGTGTGAGCTCATCATACATGGGCGGCATTTCATCTGCGCGGGCAACTTCAACGCGAAGCTGTGGCCTATCACGACTCATATCTAAACGATACAGCGTGGGGGTTTGAAGCGCCAACACCATAGTTGCGCCGGCAGTTTTGTCTTCATCGTACAAAAAGTCCACGGTGCGTATAACACCTGTTTTGGTAAACTCTTTGGTGGCGGTCATGACAGATGTCGCAAATGCTTCATCGTGGAGCCAATTGTTCAAGTGGACCATCAATACATAGGGGGCTGGTGCTGCTGGCTCACCCGTGAGCATCCTAAAATCGTGTTCATCTACCAAGGTAGCATGCGCACTCAATGGAGCTGAGTCTTGGTCTAGTGTAAAGTCGGCCCCAAGACGCTCGAACGCGGGGAACACTTCGGCTGTAATAACGCCGGTTGTGCGTGCCGAAAAACGCCCATTGTTCTTTTCACCAAAGTCTTGACTACAGAAACTAAACCCTTTGAGAGCCGGGTTTGGGGTGGGTGTTGGTGGCAATGGTGTGGGAGTAGCTGTTGGCACAGGCGATGGCGTGGGAGTCAGGGTTGGGGTGGGCGTTGGCGGCATCGTGGGTGTTTTGGTTGGTGAAGGAGTCAAGGTTGGGGTATCGGTAGGAGTAAGCGCTAAAATAGTCTGGATATTCATAATGCCATCGTCATCGCTTGGGGTACAGCCAAAAGAAAGCAGTAAAAAAACAAGGCACAGGATCAAGGAAAGACACATGAGCACAAAACGTCGCAGTAAAAAGGTCATCATTCTCTATTGCCTGTATCCGGTACGTTCAACCAACCATGACGAACAGCATACACCACTGCTTGCGTGCGGTCATTGACAGCCAACTTGCGTAAAATAGATGAAATATGGTTCTTAACTGTTTGATTGCTAATTTCAAGCATAGACGCAATTTCTTTGTTTGTTTGACGTTCGGCGACAAGTTCAAGCACTTGGAGCTCGCGTGGAGAAAGGGGTGAATAAATCGCTACGGATTCTCCATCTACTGACATTTGGCGAAAGGCCGTCAAAACCTCAGAAGCAATTTCGGGCATAGCGAGAACCATATCGTTAATAGGATAATGCCCTCGGCGGATAGCGTAGAGCGTGTCATGCAAAACATCCCAACTCGTGTTTCTCGGTAGCCAAGCGGAAATGCCAGCCCGCATTGCTTTGACAATATAATGGCTCTCCATAGAAGCACTGAGTAAAACAATACTCACATGGGGATGGTTTCGCTTAATGACACGCGCAACTTCCAAGCCACTCACACCGGGCAGGTCAACATCCATGACCAATATATCTGGCTCAGATTCACTGACCACCTGAATAGCCTGCTGGCCATGTGTTGCATTTCCAACAATACGAAACTCAGGTAGCGCAATCAAATTGTGGCGCAACCCTTCAAGAAACAGAAAATGACTGTGTACCAAAACAACAGTGGTAGTCACGGCAAATACATTCTCTTCTAGCGTTTTCGCCCGCGCTGCACTCGCTCAGGTGAAGGTATAGGTGCATCTGTTGCTAGGGAGCCACTACTGCCACTTGCAGCAGCAGTTGGTGATGATTGCGGGGATGACTGTGGTGCTATTGCTTGCAAAACCTGCTCAACTGTAGAACGCAGTTGAGCAGCACTCATAGCACCGGGAACGGCACCCAAAACCTGACCACCATAGAAAACTACTAAGGTAGGAATGCTTTGAATGCGGAGAGCCTGAGCAATCGTTTGCTCGGTATCTGTATTGACCTTACAGAATTTCACTCGTCCGGCATAGTCTTGAGCTACTTGTGCAAAGGTTGGTGCAAAAGCTTTACACGGGCCACACCATGGTGCCCAAAAATCTATCACCACAGGTAGCGGCTCATGCATCACCTCTTTATCAAATGTTGCTGCTGTCACTTCAATCACGCTCGTGGCAGCTTTTTTGCTTGCTTCAGCTTGTTCCTGTGCTTCTTTCAAGCGCTTACGCTCGGCGTTTAGCTCCTCGGCTGTCATTGTGCCAAGCAATTCAGCCTCAGATAGGCGCAATTCTTCCATGGTTGGAGCAAAATGCAATGCATGCGGGTCGCAAAAATTTGTACAAATACCTCGGCATTCGCCGCACAGTTCAGGGTCGAGGGTTGCAGGGCTGGTTGGTGTATCAAAGTCAAAGTGCAAGACATCATATGGACACATTTTCGATGGAAAGCATGGGTTGGCGCATGGGCAACGGTTTGTGTCAACAAAAATAGGCATATAGACCTCATCAAGTGATTTACGCAAAGAGCACTACCGATTATACTCTATACAGACATAAAAGACAAGAATGTTACCGCAACGTCATCGGCATAATAATATGCACGTAGGTGTCATCTCCAATGGGGCGAAAGACACCCGGACTTTGCGATGTTTGTGTTTCGAGGGCAACTTGCGGTGTTTTCATCGCATCGAGAGCTTCATTCAAAAACTTAAAGTTCATCGCAATTTGCCCACCCTCACCACCAATGGTGCTATCGAGTACACTCGTATTATCGCCTATTTCGGCAGCATTGGCGCTAATCGTCAACTTCCCTGGTACATCATCTTCGCCGGGGTCTATGGTAAGTTTAATAAAGTTTTGATTGGATGAGGCGAAGAAAGATGCAAGCTTCACCGCTTTGAGCAATTCAGTCGTTTCAACCAGTGTGCGTGTGGTAAATGTGCTTGGAATAATACGCTCAAAATCCGGGAACTTCCCATCTATCAAGCGTGAAACCAAATCGGTTGTTGGGGTATGAAACAACACCTGCCCACCAGTAGACGTAATATATACAGCCACTGGGTGCTCAATGTCACTAATAGCACGCGCCAACTCACTCAACGCACGCGCTGGTATAATGAGGTCTTGAAATGAAGATATCCCTGATGCAACATCTTCAGGAATGGTGACTGTGCGTTTTGCCAAGCGATAGCCATCTGCTGCAGCAAATGTCACGGTAGCACCTGCGGCATCCTCGGTTGACAAGCGCAACAGCACCCCTGTCAGCACAGGGCGCGACTCATCATTAGAAGCTGCAAACGCCACTTGCTCAACACTCTGGCGCACTATATCGGGTGCGAGTTTAAAGGACAATTCCTCGCCCTCGGCAGTTGGAATAGACGGAAAATCATCCGACTCAATGCCTTTTATGTTGTTTGTAAACCGCCCGCACTCCAACTTTACTGTTTGGGTACGCTCATCAAGCGTCATCTCTACCCTATCGTTTGGTAGATTACCAACAATATCGCTAAACAGCTTCGCAGGCAGCGTAATAGAACCCTCTTGCTCAACTCGTGCGTCTATCAATACCCTGATGCCAATTTCCAAATCGGTTGCAGCCAACTTCAGTTGGTCTCCTTCAGTGGACAACAGTACATTAGAAAGCACTGGCAGAGGGCTTTTACTCGCCACTGCACGGCCCACAGTTGCAAGCCCTTTTTTTAAATTTTCTTGTAGGCACGAAAGTTTCATAGGTACCTCATAAGATTGTTCAGAAATATGTTTGATTATAACGCATTTTATAGGCAACTGTAAAGTACGTCTACAAACCCTATTTACCAAAAATGTGTGCAACCACTTGTTGCACACAGCATAGTACAGTACAATAAGCCATCATGAACGTCTATACACCCATGGTTAGAAAAAGACAGCTCGCACCCTTCGAGCGTACCAGCAAAGAATTGCATATTCCTTTTTTATATCTTGGCGTCTTGGCGGTTCTTTTTTTTAATTAAAAAAGAGTAGTAGTGTGACACGAGAAGAAAAAACCGAAGCGACAAATGGAATGACCACCATGTGTGTCATAGCACCAACAGCACTACAACCCACTAGCCAAGCTCTGGCAACACAGGAGACACCCTACGGTGATGTTTTATACCACAGCACCCATACTGTACGCTGGCTGTTGCCCACGTCACCGTATGCACATATCTATGCAGCCAAAAAGATGGGAGCTACCCATGTCATAGAAGTGCTGCCATTGCACGCTATCAACCGATTGCTAGAGCTACACGATATAGTTCTTCCCACCGACTTGCTCGACATGACTTATGGGCACTATGCTACCTTCTTTGTAGGCAAGGGATATGGCTTTTTGCCACACAACCCACCCTACTGCCCTATCTTGCACACCACACTTGTCAACGCTACTCGGCACATAGTCACATCTGCCCCCCTGCCCACACGTCCACGCATCTTCCAACGTGCCACCTACGCCGCCATTGACAACGGTACGCACATGGACATGGATACTATCACACAACGCATCTCATTCGCTATAGACATTGATGTTGTCGGCGTTGCTGGTGTGCCAACCAGTTTCTTAGCGCGTGAACTAGAGGTATGTTATGCACCACTTGGCTATATCACACAAGTGGGTACAGACTCATTGGCTACCGAGCAGAGCACATCGGAAAGCTACATACACACCATGTTGCACGACATCTTGCAGCATGTATATCATTTCATCCCTCCCGAACGTACCTGCGCATGTACACATGCTATGCAAGCTGTGCGTCAACGTGGCCTAATTAATGATGATTGGACTACGTGGATAGGTCACATGTGAAGCATGGCAACTTCTCGCGCCAACTCACTCCCCTGAATCATTATCTCAAGTAACATATGCGCATGGTTTACAAGGTCATCAATAGGCAAATTTTCATTTGCTCCAAACTCTGCACTATTGTGCCGTGCAATCGCTAGGGTCGCAACCGGTATCTCCAAATAGTTTGCAAACGTATGCAAGGGTTGCGTAAATAACCCAAATGGCAACACGGTCAACGGCTCACCATACACCTGTTTCCCCGTATAGGCAATTTGCTGCAAAAATGGCTCATCAATCTTCCCGGCGACAGGCGCATAGCAACCGGGCAATTTCTCGATAATAACATCCTTAAAACCACGTTCCACCAAATGTTTGCGCAGCAGATTCAAAATAATATCCGGCTGCTGTTGCGGCACAAGATGAAAGTCAAGTCGTGCCGAAGCCATGGTGGGAATGCACGGCATATCGCTAGAGGTTTCGACATTGAATGATGTTACATTGCATGTTGGGAGCGTCACCTCTGTCCGCAGCAAGGTAGAGCCAGACATGCCAAACAAAAATTCGGGGATATTCCATGCTTCCATGCGCCCCGACTCATCAAGCTCTATCTCACGCAACAACAAGCGTTCTTTGCGGCCTGGGCCTTCTACCGTTTCATAAAAGCCATTAATGCGAATATCCTCATCGGCACCCTTGATAGCACTCAGCGCCCAAATAAGCCGCCAAACAGGGTTTGGCACACTAGCGCCAAAGCAAGAAGAGAGCGGAAGCGAAGCCCCCTTTGCGGTAAGACGCAATTGCAACAACCCCTTGCTGCCACTATAGCAAAAAGGGCGTCCTGCCGTATCACGTTCTCCGCCACTGCTCAAGCAGGCATGAATATCACCTTTATCGGTATACCGTCGCACTACTCGTGCTAGATGCGGGCTACCAAGCAGTTTCTCTCCCTCAATAATAATAACAATGCCATGTGGCAATTCACCTTCTACGCGCAGCAATGACTGAATGGCTTGCAAATGGGCCACCAGTGGGCCCTTGCCATGGGCAACCCCACGTCCATACAGGCAATTTTCACGTTCGGCTACCTGAAATGGCTCATGCAACCATGTACGCCACGGACCGGTAGGTGCAACATCATAGTGATGATACAACAGCATTGTATACGGTTTGCGACCAGCACACCAACCTATTACCACAGGCGCACCGCGTGTACGTACAGTCATCACATCGAGTCCTGCACGTCGCACCATATCGGCTACCACACGAACTGTTGCTTCAAGCTCATGGATATTTCCACTTGTAGAAGGTTGTGTACAGAGCAAACGTAGGTTGTCTATAAGTTGATCAACTTCGATCAGAGTTTGTGTAGACACCAACGGTGCTCCTTGCTACATAACATAGTAAACATTCACAGATTCATTTTATCTATTGCTCGCATCGTATCCCATCTCACTGGTATTATAACACTTTCAGAAAGGTCTTGTAGCACATTATCGTGCAGAGTTAGGAGAGGAATGGAACTATCTATCACATGAATGTAAGGGGATATGCTCCCTTACACGATTGTGCCAAGCATCCAAAACTTGCTGCTGTGTATGCGTATAGGAAGTACTAGTATCAATAACTACATCGGCATAGGGTAAACGGCTCGATTGCGGTGGCTGTGCAGCAATACGCTTTTGTGCTTCCTGTGTACGCATACCCCGATTGGTGACAAGGCGCTCAAGCTGCAATGCCTCCGCGCACGTCACAACCCATATCATATCACACACTTCGCCCCAGCCGGCTTCGAGCAACTTAATGGCATCTATCACAGCAACTGCACGCCCCACACTGCTAGGTTCGTCGTCTTTAGTGGATATATGGGCAGTCTGTGCTTTCTCAGCAAGCCACCCTTCAATCTCAGCATGCACGGCAGGATGTACAATATGCTCAAGACGCTGCAACGCATCCGGATTACTGAACACGATTGCACCGAGCTTGCCCCTATCTATTGGGCCATTGGGACCAACAAGCACATCGGCACCAAATGCTGCCACAATTTGTGTATACACAGGCATACCCGGCTCTTGCAGGCGACGAGTCACGGCATCGGCATCAATTGTATGCGCACCCAAATTAGCCAACATAGAAACAACGGTACTTTTCCCGCAGGCAATGTTACCCGTTAGCCCTATGAGGAAGAGGCTATTTTTTGGCAATAGCATGATTATGATAACTCCAACTGGTACTTAACGGCATTTTCAACTTCTTTCATATCCGACTTTGATAATCTCCCAATGCGATTACTGATTCGCAGCTTACTGACTGTATTTATCTGATCTGCTATTGCCTTATGTTTTTGACCGTTGAGCATAACATAAGCTTGCCCACGATGTAACTTATCTACGTTACTTGTTAGTGGTACTACTTGCACACGATTGAGCAACAGGTTGGCAATATCATTACTTACGATGACAGCGGGACGTTCTTTCTGTATTTCTCCGCCGATTGAGGGGTCAAAATCTACCCACCAAACTTCTCCTCGCTTCATTGATACTTCCGTATAATGCTCTCTGCCAACTCCAAAACCCTCGCTTCGTAGTCTACATCCGCGTCATCTTCATCACAGACATCGCCAATGACAGCCTCTATCCATTCCAAAGCTTCAGCTTCACCTTCCTCGTCTGATGCCATAGCACGATACGAAGCCTCTATCTGACGGTTTATCTCATGTTGAGCATGACCATCACCCAACAACTCACCTACATACACCCATTCGTCAACATCGGGCCAGCGAATAGCATCCCCGTCTGCATCTATGTGCCAGCGAGCACGTTGTTGCGGGGTTGCATCTATCAAGCGCGGGTACCATGCTAACGGCACCATAATAGTGCGATTATCACACAAACCTACCTGTAGCATTGTTTCCGTTACCTGTACATCCCTAACTCTATCATCAATATGCACATGGAACATAGTGCTCATCGCTTCAACCTCCGAATGGTTTGCTCAGCCCATGCCAAGGCTTTGGTTGGATACGCTTCATCATCCTCATCCAATGTGCTAAACTCATGGATACTTTCTTCTAGCCATTGCATCGGTGCATCTTGTTCAACTTGTTCGTTCAGTCCTTCCGCATAGGCTGTTTGCATTCTTTGTTTCATGTCACAGGTACGTGGTCCGCTCCATAACAATTCTTCTGTTTTGACCCATTCTTCAACATCGGGCCAGCGAATAGCATTTCCGTCTGCCTCTAATTGCCAGTGCGCTCGCTGTTGCGGGGTTGCATCCACCAAGCGCGGGTACCATGCTAATGGCACAACGATAATGCGCCCATCGCATATCTCAACGGACAGGGTATCATCATCTACAGAAACATGGGTAATAGAAGGGCCACAACAGCACGACATTCGTCAATCCTTAATCCTTGTTTTGTCCCTTGCTACGCAAATCAGCTATCAACTTTGCACTCAACCCAATTGCCACGAGCGTTACTACCACTGCGGCCATGATTACCGACAACTCAAAACCTATCATAATAACGCCTCCTTTTTTCATGAACCACAGAGGACACAGGGTATCATAGAGAGGATGCATGATGTTTCTATAGTTCTTTGCCTGTATACCAAACAAAGGCAAGTAATATAGACATAACGTACAATAGGTACACACACACGTTTAAACCCAACGTAGCATGTGCTTACATTCATTGTACCACGTTGAGTCATCTAACGATAGTCACATCTAAACATGTTTGCACCCATTTTATTGTGCTATTGCAACGCATCAAACACATCATTTGGCGTCAACCAGCCTGAGCTTGGAAAAAGGCGTGCTACCTGTGGGGCAAAAAGCGGTGAAGCACCCATGATCTCCGACGGCGGACCATCGGCAATCATTTCCCCTTGACTCATCAGCACAACCCGGTCTGCCAATGCTGCCGCAAACTCAACATCGTGCGTCACTAACACAATCGCCATACCTCCATTGCGCCAACCACGCAGCAGGTCCACAAGCTCTTGCTTCGCCAAATAATCCAACCCGCGTGTGGGTTCATCGAGCAGCAACGTCCCCGGTTGTGTCACGGCAATAGCCGCTAGAGCGACCCGTTGCCGCTCACCCGCACTCAAATCGCGTGGATACCGTTCTGTCTTATCAGCCAAGCCCAACCGTGTCAGCAACGCTTGCACACCTGACGTATCCCCGTGCTCACCAGATAATACCTGCTTGTCATCTAATCCATGATTGCGCAACGTTATCATTAGCTCTTCACGGACGGTATCAGCAAACAACAGCGCATTTGGGTCCTGGGGCAAATAGCCTACATCTTGACATATTTCAGCCACTTCAAGCCGCGCACTATCTCGTCCTCCCACTTCAATACGACCATGCCGAGGACGCACCAACCCTACCAATGCCTTTAGTAGTGTCGTCTTCCCGGCACCATTGCGCCCCATGACAGCCACAACTTGCCTCGCCCACACATCTATATGCACATGGCGCAACACCTGTTGATTGCCATAAGACACATCTACCGCACGCGCACGGATAACAGCATGCCCCTCGCTAGCACCTATTCCCTGTTCGCTAGTACCAATCCTCTGCTCCCTAGCACCTAACTCCTTTCGTGCAAAGCGCATGCCATCCTTTATCGTTAGCGGCAACGGCTCCCACCCCAACGCTTTCCCTAGCGTTACAAGTGGTGGCGTCAAATCCATTTCACACAATACCGTCTCTGGTGGGCCGACGATAACCCCAGAATGACTATCAGAAAGGTATATAATTCCATCAACAAAGGAGAGCACCCGTTCCAAACGGTGCTCTGCCAGCACAATGGTCAAGCCAAGGTCATTATTTAAGCGTACCAGCGCATTGAGCACATCCTCGGCAGATTTGGGGTCCAACTGCGATGTTGGTTCATCCAAGACCAATATGTGTGGGCGCAACGCTAGAGCCGCAGCAATAGCGACTCGCTGTCGTTCGCCGCCAGAGAGTGTATTGAGTTGTCGGTTGCGCAGTGGGGCGAGGTCGAGCAAATCGAGCACTTCCTCAACCCGCACGCGCATCTCCTGCCGTGGCATGGCGCTATTTTCCAGCGCAAATGCTATCTCATCCTCTACTTGGTCTACCACAAACTGTGTTTCGGGGTCTTGAAACACAAACCCGACAGAGCGACACATCACATGTGGTGCAGCCTGCACCGGGTCTAGCCCACACACAGAGAGTGTGCCCTGCAACACACCGCCACTGAAGTGTGGCACCAACCCATTCACACACCGCAGCAGGGTGGATTTTCCTGCACCCGAAGCGCCCACAACGAGTGTAAAGCTTGCTTCTGGCAAACTGAAGGAGACATCATGCAAAGCCGGATGAGGTGCATCGGGGTAGGTATATGTCACATGCTCGAAGGTTATCATGATTTTCGTTTCTCTGTGTCTCCAATATAATACATGTTAAGACAGTAAAACGTTCATGTATCAATGCTTCCTTAATTCTATAACCGATTCATACAACCTGTGTGTGTCAGCAACCTTACCTACACGCACACTAGATTGAATAATACTACTTCCTACACGATTGCTTCGTGGAGTGTTAATCTGAATCACCTCAAGGCCAGCTAATGCCGCAATGTGCCCAAAATACGCATCAGTTGGCACCATGTGCCTCACGCACCCAAACCAATCAAAATGCATGGCACGCCGGCTATGTACGTGCAAGCCGCTAACAGCGCCTTGGTTCAGGCACCATGAGAGGGGCATCATCTAGCAACGCACGGGGATTGTCATAGACCAGTGCTTGAACGGCTGCATCGCCAATCAATGCTGTAGCAATGTCAACCGCATCAGAAAGGATGGGGGGGCGATAGGTTGGGCGGTGTGCGTCAGATGCTATCACGTGGACCATATTGTGTTGTAGCATCACTTCAGCAACATCTTTCATACGCAACCCTTGCTCACCGGTAAGAGCCTGCGATGTTATCTGCATCAAGATACCACGTTCAATGAGTGGTAGCACTGTATTAGGGTCATCCATCACATCACGGATACGTTCTGGGTGTGCCAACACCACACGATAGCTATGCCTCTGCACATCATCTATCACACGATGGAAGTCGGGTGGAAGCTGTTCGTAGATAGGACACTCAACAAGGATGGTACGGGTATTGTTGCATGACAACAGTGTGCCAGCTTTGAGGTTTTCTACCAAGTCGGCGTCGTAGAACAATTCACTGCTGGGGAGTATTTCAATGGGAATGTCTACCTCAGCAAGTGCTTCACGCAGGGCAGCTACACGGTTATGCACCTTTGCCACGCTATAGCCGCCAAGCCCGGGTGCATGGGGCGTGGCGACAATCGTTCGTGTACCGTCGTTGTAGGCCATCTTCGCCATTTGAATAGACTCATCAATCGTGGGTGGTCCATCGTCAATATCATACAAAATGTGGGTGTGAAAATCAATCATACGCTCTTAGTAATATCCATAGGAAGTTTCTAATCGTGCATTGTTGAGCACGACGCCAATAATATTCGCTTTCACTTTTTCAAGCAATCGTCGTGCTTCACGGGCACGGTCTCGGCGTGTTTTGCCGGCTTTCAGCACTAGCAATACACCATCGGTACACGTAGCCAATACTGCTGCATCGGTGACGACGGTGACGGGAGGTGTATCAAAAAGCACGATGTCGGCTTCAGTCAAGAGCCGTGAGAGCACTGCCTTCATCCGTTGTGAGCCAAGCAGGTCGGAAGGGCGTGGTGGGAGTGGTCCACTGGCAAGCAAGCGCAAACCGGGCACTTGGGTTGGTTGCAACGGTAGCGGCGCATCGCTCTGGTCAAGGATAGCATCGGTTAGCCCTTGTTCATGCGAAAGGCCAAAGAGCGTATGCAACCCTGGGCGGCGCAGGTCACAATCTACCAAAATAACGCGCTGTTCTGTTTGGGCTATAGTGATGGCAAGGTTGGCTACCGTTGTACCCTTATCTTCGTCTGGGGTTGTACTGGTGACAAGCAAGGTACGCAATGGCTTATCGAGGCTCGAAAATTGAATATTGGTGCGTAATGTTCGATACGCTTCTGCAACTGGTGAACGCGCATCGTGGAATGCCACCAACCGTGAATCAACTGGCACCCCATGTACCTGATTAGCCGCTGTCGTTACGGGTTTCTTTTCACTTGTTATTTCGTTTGGCATACCATCATTTTGTGTCAAGCATTGGGATGGCCCCCAATGTGGTTAAACCAACAAAGCGTTCAACATCGCCACTATCTTTGAGTGTATCATCAAGATATTCGAGCACAAACGCTAGCAATACGCCTACGACAAGCCCCAAGATGCCACCAGCCATAACGTTGGTGCGCGTGTTGGGCTTGATGCTAATAAGACGGGCCTGCTGAATGCGCCTGACATTGATGCGGTCTGTCCCTTCTAAGTTGGCATTGAGGCGGACGACTTCCTCTTCAATACGCTGTCCGACCGCTTCGGCAATGGCTTGCGATTGCTCTAAGGAGCGGTGGTCAACTTCAATAACAATTTTTTGCTCATCGGGTCTGGGCTGTATGCGTACATCACGTAGCAACCGTTCGCCACTCACATCGAGCTTGAGTTGCTGGCTAATTTGCTCTAGTACATCTGGTTGCAGCACGAGCTCACGGTAACTGTTCATGGTATTGCGTAGGACAATGTTTAACCCATTATCGGCACGGTTGGCAAATGCCAAGTAGACAGCTTGCGTGCGATAGATGCGCGGCAGTAGTTTGCTCAAGCCATAGGACATCACGACAGCGACCATGGCAGTGAGGATGATGACCCACCAGCGCTTGAGTAAAACCGTTATGTAGTCTTGTATTTGCATTGATTGTTAGAACTTCCCTTTCCTTGGTATTGTGCCGAGCACGTGCAAGCCAAGATAGGTTTCTACTTGGTGCGGGTCGCGCAGGGTATCGTCAAGGTAGTGAAACAGAAAGGCAAGGCCAACGGCGGTAGCGAATGCAAGTATGCCACTTAGCCCTACATCGAGCACAAGAGTACGCCTATTGCTCACCTGCATGGCATCGCTAGGCGGGTCTAGCACAGCCACACGCAACCCGGTATCGGTATCGGTATGGCGATTCCAATATTTCAACCCATGGGTTTGGAGGCTTTCTATAGCGCCCTCAACAAACTTCTGTGCGAGTTCAGGATTATCGACATTGGATGTGATGGTAATAGAACGATGAAATTTTTCGCCTGCGAGCCCTGCCCTGATAACCGCTGGTGTAACATCATGCCCTTGGCTTTTGAGCCATGCGCTGACATCTTCAGCCAAAGCCATGCTACTGAGAACCTGTGGTACATCATCTAAAATATACTCAGAACTCTGCCAAGAGTGAATGAGATTTAAGTCGGGAAATGGCAATACTTCGTCTTTGTTATGGGGTGTTTGTGTCACCATCACTCTGCCAACCGATGTGTAACGGGGTGGCTGTTTGCGCTGTAAAGCGAAGCTGCCCCCCGCAACGACCAATGGTAACACCACTATCATCACCCAAAAGCGCCGAAGTATGTCAACGTAATGCCGTACCTGCATGCTGTCTATTCCTGTTGGTATACCACCATCATGATGTGTAGACTCTAGTCCGATGATGATAGGTACGCACTTATTCGGCCATGGCAGCATCATTTGCTGTATTGCCAACAATCCAACTGTCGTCCATAGATTCTGGTTCGAGCCGTGGGCGTTTGAAATAGATGGCGTGGGTAGCGTCGCCCAAGTTGCCACCTGCGGTCATTTCCCAACCTTGTTCACCAAGCAGTGCTATAGCCCGCGCTACTTCATCTGCTTCTTGTCCCTTGAGTTCAACGACTTGGACACCGTTCACGTCAAAATACCAAATTGCGGGAAAAAGTGGACGAGGTCGCCGACTAATATTTAAGCGCCCAACGCCAATGATTGCACAATACTCCCACTGTTGCATGCTTCTGCTTTTCCTTCCTGCGGTTTTTTGTTCTAAAGCTTATCCCTACCACGAATAATAAAACCTGGATCTTGAGACCAGTTTGCAATATGTTCTTCAATACATGTTTTCATACGATCAATGAAAACAGCCTTTTCAAAGTGTTCGGCATGATGCCGAATGACTTGCGCGTTGTAGGTATCACAGCGTGATGTAGCGACAGCGGCAGCGAGGGCGGCAGCATGTTGTTGATAGAAGAAACGCCCGGTTGTACCATCAATAATGGTTTCTAATGCGCCACCAGCAGCATACGCAATGACTGGTCGTCCGGCGGCCATAGCCTCTACTGGTGTGATACCAAAATCTTCTTCGCCGGGGAAGATAAAAGCCCGGCAACGAGCGAATAGGTCGGAGCGTTGTTGTTCATCCACCCAGCCAACAAACGTAATGTTGGAAGCAGCCTGTGCTTCAAGGTGAGCACGGTCACGTCCTTCGCCAAAGATGGTAAGTGGCAACCCAAGGGCATTGAATGCTTCAACAGCAATACTCAGCCGCTTGTATGGTATGAGCCTTCCCCCTGCTAGGTAAAAATCCTCTGCTTCTCGTTCTTGATACGGCGGTAAATCTACTGGCGGAGGTATCACCATAGCCGGTCGGTTGTAATAACGCCTAATGCGGCTGGCTACCTCCTGCGAGTTTACCACGAATGCATCAACACGGGCTGCTGTCGTAACATCCCACAGTCTAACATAGGTAAGCAGTATGGGCAAGATGAGCGCCTGCACGCCACCAATTGCCTCGCGCTCAAGATAGTCATGCGTGCGCCATGCAAACCGCATGGGGGTGTGGCTATAGCAGATATGCAAGGCTCCGGGGGGAGGAATAATACCTTTGGCATAGGCGCTACTGCTGCTGATGATGACATCGTATTGGCTCAGGTCAAAATGTTCAAACGCGCTAGGGTAGAGAAAGAAGTAGCGCCGAAAGTGTTTTTTCCACCTCGGCAGGTGTTGCATAAACGATGTGCGTATATCCCATGTGCGGTAGGATGCTGGCATAGCGTCTGGGTCATAGATAGAGGTATAGACGGGTGCATCGGGATAGAGCGCATGCAATGCTTCAAGCACGCGCTCGGCTCCGCCATATTGGTTTAGATAATCGTGAACTAGTGCGACACGTAATTTGGTCATATGCATGTTGCAAAACTGTGTGTCATATGCTACACTTCTAGTAGTTCTATGGCCCGGTAGCTCAGTGGATTAGAGCACCAGTCTTCGGAACTGGGTGTCGGGGGTTCGAATCCCTCCCGGGTCGCCATATGAAAATGGAGAATGTAGCACACTATGCTCATTCTCCATTTTGCATCTCGTATAATCTAGCTTTCCTACGGTGCTGGATATGGTGCTGGTGTGGGCGTTGCTTCGGCCATAGGTGTGGGTGTTGCTTCTACCATAGGTGTAGGTGTTGGGTCAGTGCCTCCACCGTTAGGTTGCGTTCCACCATAGCGCCAGTTGTAATATTGCAACCCAACATTGCCCATTTCTACTTGGAATGGCGCTGGGTTGGCTGGGTTGTAGGTCAACACGCGACGCTCAAACACTTGGAAGAGGATGGGGATTTCTTGCCCACCTACCATGGACTTGGTCCAGTAGGGAGCAGTGACGGCCTTCCCAAACACAAACAAGGGATTGTATATCTGCGACTGAACGAGGTTGCCACTAACAAAGACGCTACCACTCTTGGTCATAAAGTCTTTGAATGCTTGGGGAATACCATAGCCATTATCAAGGTCGGGTGATACACTCACGAGAATGGTATTGGTGTCTTCCACAAAGTCTTTGAACACAGATACTTCGCCGTCGCTGCTAAACATGGCCGTAGCCGGCTCACCCATTTTGTGCTCATTGGGGTTCATAGAACCGGGATCGTTGTAGACAACGGAAAGGTCTGCATAGCTTGGAAAGTTGCCTTCAGTTTGATCACCAATAGGGTAGATAGTATCGGCTTTGACATGTTGCTCAAACTCGGTTGTGAAATCTGCGCCGGTTTGTATTCGGCCTTCCATCATTTCAATTGGTAGCAAACCATTGGTGACATACCATTCGGATGCGGGGTCAACACTGGGATCGTAGTTAATTTCCATACGGCTTTTTTCAAAGTACTGGACCTTGCGCTTGTGGTCGGTGGCCTGTTTCAGTTGCTCAAACATTGCTTCGCTTACGGTTGGACCCCATGTCCACGAACGGTCATCTACCCACTTCTCTTGCACAGGACGATCTTGCCTGTCCCACAATCGCTGAAACGCATTTTCTCCGATAGGCGGATTATCGGCACGAACAGTTGAGCTGACAAACAAGGCTACAACTGCAAGTACAGCCACGATAACTTTTCGCATTTGAATTACCCTCCTTATGCCTTCTCTTCAGTATGTATTTTATACCTTTTTTGAACTATACATGCTATAGCAAACTTGGCAATGAACAGTGCAAATCTGCTATACTGTAAAACCTGATGCAATAATATATCACACCATAGCGAATAGCACAACTTTATGGAGTTCAATTTTTAGTCCGAATAGACGGAGTGGTATACCTGAAACTATGAAAGATACCCTAGCAAACAAACAAGAAGAGCAACTGCTGACATATAACACGCCCGGCGAAGCACCATTTCACTCAGTGACGTGGGTTGTATGGCTAGGGGCAACGCTTGTGGCTATTATAATAACCCGCAACCCATTGTATCTGGTCTTGCTGCTACTCAACCTCTTTGTGGTTTTTGCAGCACTTCAAGGGAGCACGGCAATACAGGGTCGCCCAAGCATTATGTCACCATTTTCGTTTACGGTCATCGTGACGCTGATAACCGGCCTATTTAACATGCTGACGGTACATTATGGCGATACGACGTTGTTTCGCTTGCCAGCAGTGTTGCCGCTTGTGGGCGGGAACATGACTGCTGAAGCGTTGGCATTTGGCGTGGTGAATGGGTTGAGCATTTCGGCACTCTTCACGGCGTTTACGGTGCTGAATATGGCTCTGCCAATACGGGCTGTTATACGCTTTATTCCGCGTGCGTTCTATCCATTGGCTGTCGTCACGTCCATTGCAGTGACGTTTGTACCAACAACATTGCGCCAGTTTCAGCATATACGCGAGGCGCAAGCTGTGCGTGGGCACACGGTGCGTGGCTTGCGCGATTGGTTGCCTCTGTTCATGCCGTTGCTCATTGGGGGTCTTGAGCGTGCGTTTCAGTTGGCAGAGGCGATGACGGCGCGTGGGTTTGCTAGTACCAATGAATATGCCTACCACACCAGAAACCGTACTGCTATTGTTCTTGGCTTAGTTGCCTTCCTCTGTGGCTGGTTGTTGCATATGGTATGGGGCTATACCATTCTTGGCATGCTGTGTATGGGTATTGGTGCTTTGCTCATCGGGGGAGTGTTGTGGGCTATCAGCCGGCACACGCCGCACACGGTCTATCGTCGTGAGTGGTGGAGCTGTCAAGATGCTATTATCATTGTGGGCGCAGTGGTAGTGGTGCTTCTCTTTGTGCTAAATATACCCGGCATTGACCGCTCAACGCTCTTTTACTATACCTACCCAACGCTTACACTGCCACGCTTTGACCCGTGGGTTGGGCTATCTGTGCTTGGGTTGCTGATGCCGGCGTTGCTGGTGCGACAAAAATCAATTTGAGGTTGCCTCTACTCCAAACGTTTCAGTTAGCCAAGCTCCATGGATAGCTCATCTTCGCCTGCGTATAATTGGCTTTCCACTTTTTGTGCTATGGTTTTCTCTCGCATGAACACTTCTTCTAAGGCTAACGTTCCCATACTCTTTCCTTCTTTTAGTTGCTGGGGGTACGAATCCGCAGTCTGTTTGATTCAGCAGTGACTATAGCTCCTGCTATCAACTCAGTTCCATATTTGTCAAGTACGTGGAGACAAATGAGAGCTTGTTGACTAGATGGTATACGTACTAAACGCACTATCCCAGAGTGTGATATTCCCTGAAAAACTGCTATGTCACCAAAGTCTTTGTCAAGGGTCACGAGAATGCGACCTTCCCGATGCGCATACTCAAGGATTGAATTATCACCTGGGTCTTCATTCCAGTCGCCGGTCCAGATGACATCATATCCAGCAGCGGCAAGAGTGTCTTTTGTTCCCTTCCACACACATGTGTCAAGTAGAACCTTCATGCAGCAAGCTCTATCGTCAATGGCTCAATGCGTTCATGGGATACAAGACAATGCGCATAGAGCAGACATGCCCGAATGTCATCGCGTTCCAGCCATGGATACCCAGATACTATCGTTTCTTCTGTGTCACCAGCAGCAAGCATACCTAGCACATGTTCAACAGCTAATCTTCGCCCGCGTATAATTGGCTTTCCACCAAAGATTTGGGGGTTGATGGTGATGCGTTTAAGCAAGATGCGATCATTCATAGTTCTCTTTCCTTTCTTTTGTAATCCCTTTATATTCTCTATGTTCTTTGTAGCGAGAATTATTTATGTTTCCATAGCATACTATCATATTTGAGCTACTGTCAAGCATGCTAGGCATCTGGACATCTATGCTTTCACATAAGCACGGTGCGACTGGCACACTATCCTCTTTTTTCATGAAGACCTCGCGCAAAGACGCAAAGAACGCAAAGCTATAAAAAAAGGAACATGCAATGCTTTGCTGGTACGCTCTCCTTTGAAGTTGTATGTGCGATGTTGGGGCATGCGGCCGCACGCCCCAACATTTAAAGAACCTGACACTCGTATTAGCGACTGATGAGTGGCAGATAAACGGTTGGCGTATCGCTTGCTGTTCCGGTATTCTCTGCCATGAGCACAAACTCTGTCAAGTGGTCCACTTCGGCTGTTGCCGTATTGGTTTCTGCGTCCACCGTTGTGGTAATATTTTCCCACTCGCTGCCATTCCAATAGGCTATGGTCATCGCTTCTTCATCTTTCACTTTGGTGACATCGTCATCGGTGTAGGGTACCTTGATGCTGATTGGGAGATTAAATTTTGTCACTGGTGTGCCATCGCTCGCTTTCTTTGCGGTAATGGTGAAGTAGTACAACCCGATTCTATTGCTCGGCAGGGCATTGGTAGCTGTTTGTGTTTCAGTAACATCTACAATGATGGCATCATCAACTGCGTTTGGCGGGAATGTCACAACTATGCCGTTGGTTGTGGTGATTGAGCCACCGGCAGAAGTGATGTCCGAGCTAGTATCGTTATCCACAATGGTCACGGTTGCTTGCTTGGGTTCGGACAATGTTGCATTGACGGCATCGCTTAAGCTAACCATGAACGTCTCATCATCTTCGTCCTCGGCGTCGTCGGTAATATCCACAGTAAAGGACTTCGATTCCTCGCCTGGGGCAAACGTCAACGTACCACTGGCCGCTGTGTAATCGCTGCCTGCCGTTGCCGTATCGTCACTCGTGGCATACGTCACGGTGACGACTTGGGTTGATGTTGCTGCCAATGTTGCCATAATGGTTACCTGCCCTGCGTCTTCGTCTACACTGTAGGTGGGCATAGAAAGCTTAACCAATGCTTGCCCTGGTACTACTGGCTCATCGTTATCTGCAATGGTCACGGTTGCTTGCGTGGGTTCAACCAAAGCTGCATTGCTGGCATCACTCAGCTTGACTGTGAATGTTTCATCGCTCTCATCGGTAGCGTCATCCAAGATGTCCACGGTAAATGTCTTGGTTATTTCACCCGCAGCAAAGGTCAATGTATCACTGATGGTTGTGTAATCACTGCCGGCCTTCGCTGTGCCATCAATTGAGGCATAGGCAACTGTCACAGTATCAGTGTACGCCGCTGTTAATATTGCTGTGATAGCAACACTACCCACACCTTCATCTACATTGTATGCTTCAGCACCAAGGTGTACATCGGGCATGCCAATGTTATCTTGGATATTCAACGTAAAGGTATCGTACCCATCACGTATGTGGATATTGGCGGGATTCTGCAAGCTCAATATGACCGTTTCAACATCTTCCTGCTCAGTATCGGGCTTGACGACAATATCAATCGTTTTGCGCAATTCACCAGGTGCAAAGGTCAACGTTCCCGCGCTTACGGTATAGTCGCTACCCTCGGTAGCCGTGCCACCTGTAACAGCATACGCTATCGTTACCTCGGTATCCATTTCGGTCGTGAGCAATACATCAATGCTGTAGATGACGTCTTGGGTTTGGCTTTCGGCAACGTTCCCTTGCAGTTTTTCAAATTGCACCTGCATGGGCATAAGTTCCATATCGAGGTCGGTGATAGGTTCTTCAACCACCCCAACCGCCGGGCTGACCCGTGTCTCATACCCAGGGTGCTGCACAACGACATACCAACACTTATCTGGTACGACATCCCATGCATAGCGTCCTATATCATTCGTCAACAATGGGTTACGTGCTGGCTCAATTTCACCATCGAGCGGGTCGGCCGGCGCACCCATGTCTGGTGCTGGCGGCAGGAGCATCCAATCTAGCCCCTCGCCCTTGGTTTCTGGCGTGTGGCATGTGTTGGGGTTCTCATCCGCAACACTGGCCTTTGGTGTCCAGTCTTCTAGCTTATAGAGTTCGGCACGTGCGCCTACAATAGGTTCGCCTGTCAACGCATCGGTGATATTGCCACTTGGGTCTATCTTGGTGACTGTGCCTATTTCTGTAGACTCGGTCTTCTCTCCGCATGTAGCAATAACATTGATAGTGCCTTCTTTGTTGGTGACACTGGCCGGCAAAACACCATGATACTTGTTGTCACTGCCAGTACTTTCCATCGTGGTCAGGAACGGTGTGCTCCCATTATCGTAGACAAACTGCAATTCCACCTTTGTTGGTGTGATAGTATTTGTACACGTTACCTTACGGGTGATTGTAATGTTGGTGGTATTCTCCATCCAACTCGACGTGCCAATTTCTAGTTTGCCAGTCCTTGGGTCTGTCTCCACCGATACCCATGCATACGGGTCGTCTAGTTCAAACTCAGCGAGCGGTGGTGCGGGTTCATCGAGTGTTGCATTGGCGGTTGTTGTTTGTCCTGCTTCAACTACTACTTTCGTGGCAGCATCACGATTGGGTGCATCTTTGTAGTATTCATCTGGGTAGGTAGTGCGATCTAGCCAACGACCACCCCAATCTTGGAACTGGACCGTGTAGTTTCCACTATCAATATCTTCTATACGATAGGAACCATTAGCATCAGTTGATCTACTAGAGACCCACCTACCAGTGGTATCATAGGCAATGACCCCAACATATGCAAGCTTGGTACCATCTGGTGCTTGCACCGTTCCTTCAATCGTACCGGGAGGACCTTTGATGGAAACCGTTCTTTCCGATGCGTTATTGCTGAGGTTGGTGTCTTGTGTACTTGAAGCTATGTTGGCTTTGTTTGTTACTTCCTTGCCCACAGTATCATCGGCAATACTGGTTGTCAAACGAATAGAACCCCAACGAGGCGTCATTTCTGGTATGGACCACGTTATTGTGTTACCGTCTATTGTTGGCTCAACACCCCAACTATTGGTCTGCGAAACGAAGCTCATTTCGGCCGGCAACGTGTCAGTAATGACGACATTGTTTGCAGTGCTCAGCCACTTTCTATCACCTGAGTAAATGTGGAAATCAAAGTCTTGTCCTGCGCGTGCTTTGCCATTCCACCATGATGTATACTTATAGGTGTAAAGGTCTACCTGTGGTGGTGGTGTTGCGCAAAAGTCAAACGTATCGAGCGTTGTTGCTGTGCCGGCTTCGACAGTCACGCTATTTGCGGTATCAAAATCCCACCCGTCTTTGTAGTAGCGGGTATAGAAGTTGTTGTTGCAATATCCGTAGAACATGACATGATAGGTGCCACTATCCAACATGGTTATGCCATACGAGCCATCATCATTGATAGGCGATGACCCGACGTACCACCAATTAGCATCGTAGAAATACGCTCTCTTCCATCCTGTTGGTGTTGGTGGAGCGGTAAGTGACCCGGAAATGCTTCCGCCCTGTTCGTCATCTTCAATAGTCACATCGGCCCAACTGTTGTCGCCCAACGTTGCATTGGTGGCATTGGTCAGGGAAACATAGAAGATTTCATCTCCTTCAACCAGTTGGTCATCTAGGATGGCTATGGTGATATTCTGCGATGTTTCACCTGCTGCAAACGTCAACGTTCCACTGCCGGCTGTGTAGTCTTCGCCAGCGGTTGCGCCTCCTTTGCCATCACTCGTTTCGTATGTGACAGTGACAACCTGGGTTGAAACTTCTGCTAGTTTCACCTCTACATCAACACTTCCTGCACCTTCGCTGACGTTGTATGTTGCCTTGCCAAACGATACGCTAGGTAGCTTGACGACTGGGGGTACTTCATCTTCGTCATCATCATCTGTAATAGTCACGGTTGCTTGTGTTGGGTCTACCAGAGTGGCATTGACGGCATTGCTCAGGCTTATGTTGAACGTTTCGTCGCCTTCAACTAGCATATCATTCATAATGTTTACTGAAACGGTTTTCTCCATTTCGCCTGCCGCAAAACTCAACGTCCCACTTGCTGGTACGTAGTCGCTGTCTGCTATTGCAGTAACATCACTGGTAGCATAGTCAACGGTGACGGTTTGGGTTGATGGGCTTGTCAACGATACAGACACTGCCACGTTGCCCGCACTTTCGTCTACGCTGTATGTTGCTGCACTCAATGCGACATTGATTTGGGTTGGGTCAACCGTTTCATCATCATCATCTGTAATAGTCACGGTTGCTTGCGTGGGGTCTACCAAGGTGGCATTGCTTGCATTGCTCAGGCTCACGTTGAATGTTTCGTTGGTCTCAATGTTTGCATCATCCGAGATGTCCACGGTAAACGTCTTGGATGTTTCGCCGGCCGCAAAGGATAGTGTTCCACTGGCCGCTGTGTAATCGCTGTCTGCTGTGGTTGCCGTTCCGTCACTGGTGGCATAGTCAACAGTGACAGTTTGGGTTGCTGCATTGGTCAACTGCACTGTCACATTTACACTACCACTATTTTCAAGTACGCCATAGGAAGATGAACTGAAGGATATGTTGACAATTGGGTCAAGAGCTACATCGTGTGTGATTGCCTGTCCATTTAACACTTCGAGGTATTGCACGGGAAGGGGGTTGTAACCAACCTTTTCAACATACAGTGTATAATACCCATCGGGGATGTCGAGAAATGTGTAGTTACCGGAAGAGTTTGTGGTATGGGTTGTTTCTGCATAGACATTGGATGAAATTGTGACGCTTGCTCCAGAAATAGGGTCTGATGTTGTAGAAGATGTCACCGTTCCGCTAATACTGCCGGTGTCGGCTGCCGAGGTTGTTTGTGTAACAAACAAGCTTAGGGCTATGATAAGACCAACTGCTAGCGCGATAAGAATATTCAAATTGCGCTTTGTAGCGTGTACGCTAAATGAAACCATTGTATTCTGCTCCTTTTGATGTAAGAACATCTTATGAGGCTTTTGCAAAAAAAGCGCTCATGTTAGTAGCTAATAACGTGTCATTTTACTCGGGCCGTAACTTCTTTAGCATGAACCTTTTTCTATGCTAAAGTCTTCAAAGTGTGTGAAACTGTACCATAGGACTTTTTCTCTACACCTCCTTCCAAATAAGCTGCCTTCTTTGGCAAACAGTTCGCCACCTTAAATGGTGTAGCCGTAGGGGAAATGCATCTGTCCCCTTTCAACACATTCAGGAAACAGTTTACATAAAACACTTTTTTTGTGTTACAATCCCCATTATGCTATCATAGCATACATTTGGAAGATTTGCACATGTCGGCATCGTGTCCTAATTTAGGGGTACCTATAGCAATCCTACATGATTTGTAAGGATTTTAACGCTGAGGCGCTGAGGCGCAAAGATGAAGAGAGGTGCAAAGACGCAAAACTATAAAGAAGGGAACAGGCAATTCTTTGCTGGTACGCTGCAATGGTGCGATCTGTCTTGAAACAACTAGTCAACGTATAACATACATTGAGTGCTATGCTTAGGTGTTACGCAACATTGCATAGTACACGTCAAAGGCTCTGTTCCAACTAGCCTACTTGACGCGAGCGTATTAATACAGAATAATGGAGGATGATGTAGCTGTCCCCATTGAGTATTACAGGGAATGAGCAACGAGGTAATGATGCCCGGTATAGTGCCGGGGCTACGGCTTTTTGAACTTATGGGTATACTTCCGGTCCCTGAACTGGCGCAGCAGGCCATTGTTGCCTTACAAAAAGGTGACAAAATACGAGCGCGTGATTTGTTCAACAAAGCTATTGAAGGCAACCCCTACGATGAGCGGCTCTGGCTCTGGCTATCGTGGGCTATGGACACAGAGGAAGAGCGGCAACAATGTCTTGAACAATTGCGCATGATGAACCCAGACCATCCGGCCGTCAATCGCTCCAGTGTGCTATCCGCTGCTGGCGGTGGAGCGCCAACATCTTTGCGCCTATCGGCTGCTGCATCCTTAAACCAACTATCTGGCCCGGCACCATCTTTGCCATCCAACCTTACGTTGCCCAAAAGGGAAGAAGCTGCACAAACCACCGACACTCCCTTTGAAATGCCTTTTGAAATGCCCGTTGAAACCCCGCTGGTGTCTTCTGATGTGCCTGCCGATGACTCTTTTGCTGCCGAAACAGACACCATCGAGCAATCATCTATACTGCCAGATACGAATGGACATGGTGAATTGGCAGAAATTCCAGTGGTTCAAGAGCAAGATAGTGAGGCATTGCCAAACGTTTTTGTAGCCCAAGAACTTGATAACCAACCGGTACAAGAAGCGCCAACAGAAGCACCAGTAGCAACCGAATTGCAGGCACAGCATAATGGAATGACCGCTGTTGATGAACTAGGTACAGACATCGTGCATCACCCTGCAAGCGACGAAGTGCCCACCGAAGCCCCTACTGGCTATCAGGAAGCATTCCCGGTCGCAGGAGCAAGCGATGAGGCGCCCACCGAAGCCCCCACTGGCTATACTGCCGACACGTTGGGCAGTGAGACGATGAGTGAAGCCCTCACCGAAGCTCCTACCGAAGCCCCAACAGGGGCGGGATGGGAAACATTTGATGAATCTTTTAGCGCATACCGTGCATGTATGGATGATGATACGACCAATGCTGGCATGTATAAGACAACCGCTTTAGCTATTGTTCCTGAACAACCCGCAAGCTATCCCGAAGAGTTGCCGCCATCATCGCCGCTTGAAAGTCCATTGCAACCCGAAAACAATCCTGAACATCCCCTTGTTTCCTTCATATTGGATGTGCCAGACATGCACGATTTGCACAACATCTGGCCCTTTCGCAAATCATCATCACAGCCACCGGCCGACGAGGAGCCATACGCAGTGCCGCCCTACCAAGCGCAAGCCGACGAGGAGCCATACGCAGTACCGCCCTACCAAGCGCAAGCCGACGAGGAGCCAGAACAATCACTGCCTTGGAAGCCGCCATATCAGGAAACGGTTAGTAGACCTGCATACTCCTATCAAACACAGCCACTTACACAGACAGACTTGTCGTCACCTACCTATGGATATTATGGGCGCATTACGCCTGTCTTGAATACTGGCTCCTCATATCGGCAGTATTACACACAGGGGATGCCAGATACGCTTGTGGGGTGTCGAAAGCTTGTTGCTGTTGCTGTGTTTCTGTTCGCAGTGTTCGTTTTTGTGCTCTCTGTCTGGTTCATCTCGGCCAATCCATGGCAAGAGCAAGACCGCGAACAAGGGAAACAAACCACGGCACCAATGGTGTATGGCATTGGGGATGATGTGCAGGTAGCAGATATGCGTTGGGGCATTGCCGATGTACAGCGCGCTGGTTCTGTTTTACCTGAAACGCCCGATTCGCCTGCTGGGGAAGCAATAGGGAGATTTGTGCGCGTGTATGTAGAGGTAGAGAATCTAGGTATTGAGCAGTTTGTTTTTGAGGGGGGCGACATCATAGATATGCAAGGCCGTTTGTTTCAACATGAAACAGATGATGAGATACGTTCTCATATTCCGACCGAACAACAATGCTTACAACAACCTCTTATGCCTCATGAAGAAAAAACCTGCCAATTGATCTTTGACCTGCCACGTGATGCTACGGCATTACAATTCCGTTTGCGTGGTGTGGAAACGCCAAACGAGGTGCCACTCATAGACCTTGACATGCCAGGTCAATAGCATATGTCTGCTTCCTCTCGGTCCTCTAAACCCGCGAACCTGACACAGCAAGTTTCACGGGCAGTCGCGTGGAATACGCTTTTGGCACCGCTCAAAACCGTCACTGAGCTTGCTGCCAACATTATCATTCTGAATATTCTGCCCCTGCCCCATGTTGGCTTGTTGCGGCTTGTGAGTTCAGCGGCGGCTAGTTTGGGCATATGGGTAGATTTGGGCATAGACCGCTCTCTGCCGCGCTTTATTCCAGAGCTAGAGCAGCACCAAGGGCGTATGGCGGTACGACGTTTCATGACGGTTATCTTTATCATCAAGGCATTGCTGCTTGTGGTGTTCAGCCTTGTCTTTCTACTCCTCTCCAACCGTTTTGTGGCATATTTGCTCAACCGTTCGCAACAACTTCCAGAACGCTTTGAGGCTGCCCGTGCTGTGCTGAACAATACCATTATGGAACTGGCTCCATGGCTTATTGGGGCTGTACTTGCTCTTGTCATCCTTGGTAGCTTTTACGATGGGCTTATGGCCTATCTCATTAGCTATTTCCGCCAACGCGCATGGAATCTCATTGGGTTGGTGGGCAGTGTTCTACAGCCAACACTTGCGGCCATCCTCGTATTGGCTGGCAAAGGCATAGCCGGTGTGCTGATTGCTATGGTTGTCACGCCTGTTGTCAGTGTGGCTTTGGCAACATGGCAAATGGTGGGTAGCTTGAAGGGATGTCGGGGGTCGGGGGTCGGGGGTCAGGAGTCAGGAGTCAGGGATCAGGAATCAGGTGATAGAGAGAACCTAACACCTGACACCCGATCCCTAAACCCTGAGAAACCCAAGCGTGGGCTTTGGTCACGGTTCACTATCTACGCACTTATATCCAATGTTCTGAACCTGAGTGATTATGTCGTCAGTTGGTACTTTGCCGTATTTTTGCTGCAAAACCTGGCTCTTGTGGCGTTTTTTACCACTGGCACGGCTATGGTGCGGCAAGCGTTGGCATTGCTGTATACTCCATTGGTGGGCATACAAGTGCCGTTGTTTACCCGCGTGCGTGGGGGCAATGGCAACCTTTCGGATGTGTATGCGGCTGTGGGGCGTATTCTGGCGATGATACTCATTCCGGGGGGCGTGGGTCTGGCATTACTGGCGCATGCGCTCATTCTGGTGCAATATCCGGACTATGCCAATGCCACTATTGTGGTGTATATATTGACGCCTTGCCTTTTTATTGAGTCCTTTTTGAGCAGCGCCCAAATTGTGTTGCAAGTGTATGAACGCTACTATTTGCTGATGCTACCGCGTTTATTGACATTACTAGCCCTGCCATTTATTGTATGGGCTGCATTGCATTATGGTCTGGTTGGGGCTGCTATTGCTGTGGGCAGTGGGCGTGTGTTGACTGGTTTGGCTACGGCATTCCTTGCACAACGTGCCTTTCCATTGCGCTACTCGTGGGCTTTCTTCGGGCGCGTGAGTTTGGCGGCTTTGGGCATGGCTCTCGTTGTGGTGGGTATGAAACAGGTGATGGGGTTGGAAGTGATAGGCACGACATTGATAGCCCGTCTTGCATCGGCGCTTGTGTTGTTGGTTATTGCTGCGGCTGGTGCATTGAGCTTTGGTGTTATCTTACGTTTGCTCGGTGGTTTGGAGGCTGAAGACCGCCAACGTATTCTGGAAAGTCGGTTGCCTTTGCGCCGCTGGATTGCCAAGGTGCTGTAATGCACAAACGCTACCTCTTACTCCTTGCGCTGATATTACTGCTTGCATTGCTGCCCCGTTTGTGGTTGTGGAATGATCAGGGTCGCGCTGGTATGGTGTATCCGGGCGACCAAGATGAGTATTACCGTGGGTCCATTCACCTTGTGCTGCAAGGCGATTATTATGATGAGGGACAATGGCTTCGCCCTCCTATGACATCGCTGTTTCTAGCAGGTATTTTTGCCATCACAGGTATCAATATTCCACTTGCTATGCTGGTGCAGTGTGTGCTGAGTGCTGCGACATGTGTGGTGCTGGCCGAAATTGCACGCAGTGTGTTTGCTAGTCAACGGGCCGGTATAGCGGCCGCATTGTTGGCGGCTGTATTCTTGCCTTTTGCAAGCTATGCCAGCCAAATGTATGCTGAAACGCTGTACATCTTTTTTATTGCTGTGGCATTGTTGTTGTTTGAGTTGTCCCGTCGGCGCGGCATGCCTTGGCGTTGGTTGCTCGCTGGGGGGATTGTGTGGGGGCTTGCAACGCTCACGCGCCCGGTTGGTCTCTATGCATTGCCGATGATGATGGCGTGGGTGTGGCTATTGGGCCGGGCCGGGCAACGCTATAAATCAGCGCTTGCATTGCTGATTGGCTTTGTGCTAGTTATCACACCATGGGCAATACGCAACTATACCGTCTATGACCAAGTGGTGCTGGTAGATACGAATGGCGGGGTAAGCTTTTGGCTTGGCAACCTGCTCGAACCGAATGAGCGCGAGTTGCAAGGCGTGTGGAACCACACAATCCCCAACTCGGCTACGCGCCAGAAAGTGGCCATGTCCCGCGCTATTGACAATATCAAACGTGAGCCGCTGACTTTTCTTGCCCGTTTGCGCTATAAAACGGTTTCGCTCTGGCAACTCGATACACGGCTCTTTGTTTCCAATGCTCCCATTGGTATCACGCTTGATGAGCGTTCGCTCAGTTTTGCGCTTGCTTCCGATGTGCAATACGTGGCGATAATGGTGCTGGCTTTGCTGGGGCTTGTGCTTTCGCTGCCACCAGAGCGCAATGCTGTGCTGCTTGGATGGGTTGTCTATGGCACATTGCTGAGTGCAGTCTCATTGGGGCATCCCCGCTTGCGCTTGCCATTGTTGGTGACTATGATAGTGTATGCGGCACTACCGCTGGCGCATCCACAGGTGATTTGGGAGCGGGTGAAGACAGCATCGTGGTTTCGTAGGGCGTTGCTAGTGGTGGGCGTGGGCATAGTGGGCTTTTTATTCTATGCGCATGCGTATATTCCTTTTGTGCAAAGCCACTATTGGGTTGCGATGTCGTATCTAGGTGGTGGCGAGCAAGCTATAGAGCGGGCAATAGCCGCAGCACCAGATACCTATTTGCCCTATGTGCGGCTTGGAGATTGGCATAGGCAGCAAGGCGATAGGGATGATGCGCTGGTTGCCTACAATGCGGCGGCACGTTTTGCTCCACAAAATACCTATGTGCAGGCTCAGCGTGTTGACCTCTACCGGCATATGGGCAATGAAGAGGGCATGCAACAAGCCATGGATGCAATTGCGGCATTCGGGTGGGATAACAACCAAATGTATGTGTGGGCATGGCACAATCTCCCTGCCCATACAGGCACGCACTTAGATATTGGTGCGCCGGGTTTGGGCGTGATACGTGGGTTCTATGCTGCCGAGGTTGAAGAAGATAGTGGGCGTGTATATCGTTGGACGAAGGGGCATGCACAGGTACGTTTTGGCACACAACAGGCACAAAATGGTGGCAATACCGTGGCAGATGGGAAACAACCCACGCATATTGGTTTGGTGCTCAAGGCGCATTTGCCTGATACCCCTGTAGGGGTGTATTATCAGCACGTATTAGTAGAGACGGTGCATGTTGGTACGACATGGCAGCAGGTTTCTATTCCAATTGACGCTAGGGCAATGTTGACGACACAGGATGATACTGTTACATTGCTTGAGTTACGTTCGCCTACACACATTGTGCATGTGGATGAGCCATACCCGCAGGGGGTGGTGTTGGCCGAGGCGTGGGTTGAGTAGATACCATCCAATTTGTTGTGTGATATAATTAAGGTAAGACCTATTTTGTTGTGTGGTACGATGCGGTATAATAACGGCAGCTACTCAGGACAGATGCAATTAATAGGGAATGCTGTACCACCGCTACTTGCTTCTGTTATTGCATCGCGTCTGTCCGAAGATATGGCTGACCCTGGACCGGCAACAAAAGAAGGGGCATTGCTCAGTTTTGTACCAACACTTTCGAGTGGGTATAGTCCGGCGCTGAAGAAGGTGGCAGAAAAGGTTTGTACACAGTTTTTATGTTGTGATATGGGTATATACATGTGAGTTTATCAAATACACAACTTGCATTGATAACAAAAGCACGCATAATCACTGTTGGTCATGATACCGTAACAGTGCGTCGTGGTAGGGAAGAGAATATACTTTTAGAATCGGACGAAATACCAGAAGATGTTGACTAGAGTATATGGGCATTATACCCATTGGGAGCATGACGACTTGTGAAAAGGCTTGCCCGCAACAAGAAAGCTATACAAAAAGGTATTCAAATTAGCCCGTGGCGCATAGCCCGACGGATCATCTTTATTACCATTGGCTCTGTCATCGCCGCACTGGGCTATAGCATATTCCAAGTGCCATATGATATTGTCGCTGGAGGCATCAGCGGTGTCGGTATTGTTATCAACCATTTTACCGGATGGCCGGTCGGGGGAATGTTCATGGTGCTCAACATTCCACTATTGATTGCAGGCTTTTTCTATCTCGGGCGGTTTCAATTTCTCATATACACTTTGCTGAGTGTCGTTATCTTTTCGATAGCTTCCGATATGTTCGTTCTCTTCCTGCCACATACCATGGAGGAATATCCTGTCACTGAAGATAAACTGCTCAGTGCTATCTATGCAGGCATAGTCTATGGTATTGGCAACGGTATGGTTTTTCGGGCTGGTGGTACCCTAGGCGGCACCAATGTTATTGGGCGCATTATGCAACGCAAAACAGGTATCCCACTCAGCCAAGTCTATCTCTATAGTGATGGGGCCATTATTGTGCTAGCCGGGACTGTGTTTGGTTGGGAACTTGCGTTGCATGGGTTGCTCACACTTTTTATCATTGGCATGGCAACCGATTTTGTGATGGAAGGCCCGAGTATGGTACGTACTGCCACCATTATCTCCAACTATCCCGATGAACTTATTCAAGCTCTCATGGTTGGTTTACAACGTGGCTCTAGCAAATGGAATATAACCGGAGGGTATACAGGGCAGACCCGTTCAATGGTATGGTGTACGGTGAATCGTTCGCAGGTTCAAGAGTTAAAGCAAATTGTGGCTGAAGTTGACCCCAATGCTTTTCTCGTCATTGGGAATGCGCATCAGGCATTAGGTTCAGGTTTTTTGCCACTGAAAGGTAAAGAGTGAGTTGCAATGGTAAGAAAGAATACCTATGGAAATGCCCACCAGTACGATGAGCAATATTTTGCCAATCAGGTACGTAAATCAGATAGGAAGGTAGTTTGGCAATATGGCCACATTTTCGCACTTGCCGGGGCAACCCCCGTCGGGCGCATATTAGATGTCGGGTGCGGCGCTGGCCCCGGGTTGCGCTACCTCAGTGCGCGTGGGGTTGAAGCATTTGGCGTAGACGTGATGCGGTACCCGCTCAACGAAGCCCAACGTATGAACTCGAACTTTGGCTTGGTGCAAGCCAATGTCGAGTATGTATTGCCCTTTGCCGACAATAGCTTTGACGTGTTGCTCGTCAGTGAGCTTATAGAACATCTCCGCAATGGGCGACATCTCCTGTTCGATAGCTACCGCGTTCTGCGCCCCGGTGGGCGGATTATCGTCACAACCCCCAACTTGTGGGACGTGCGTCGTGTAGTGGCAAAGGTGACAAAGCATCCATGGAGTGGAGAATCTGACCCAACCCATGTCAATCTGTATACACCAACACGGCTCGTAGATGAGATGACATCGGCCGGATTTACGCACATCCAATGGCGTACAGGGGTGAAACCTGCATTTTGGATTTCTTCACGCAAGCTAGATATACAAATGCCCATTCCATACCCACCAGCTATTGGCAATGGTCTGCTCGTGACAGGTATTCGTGAAACATAACCCGATGTTGTGCCTGTGTGTCTTTGCGTTCTTTGCATTCTTTGCGTGAGATAAAAACTGCATCTTTGCGTTCTTTACATCTTTGCGCGAGGCATAAACAACGTATCAAGTACTGCAAACGAAAACGGAAAACGGAAAACTCAAGCTCGAACGCTATGCATGGCTTATGCTTGCAGTTGGCACTATTCTCTATGCGCTCATCTTCTCTGTAGCCGCAGTCTACAAGCATCATTCTTTCTGGATGGGTTTTGACTTGGGCGTGCATGAGCAAGTACTGTGGAACACAGCCCATGGACGTCTAGCCGAGCTATCGCCCAAAGGTCATACACACTCCTATCTTGGGGTAGATATTATCATTGTTGAGTTGTTGCTCGCACCTATCTATGCCCTTGCACCATACACCGCGACCATGCTCATTGTGCAAGTCGTCTTGGCTTCAAGCGGGGCTATCCCGCTCTTTCTGCTGGCGCGAGACCGTTCGGGGCAGGCGCTCTATGGTTTGTTCGCGGCATTCCTCTACTATGTCTGCTTGCCAGTGCAATATGCTATGCTGTATGAATTTCAGATACGCACAGTTGGCACGGTATGCTTTTTGTGGGCCTTTCTGTTTTTTGAACGCAAACAGCTCGCCCCCTTCTTGGTTGCGGGCATATTTGCCATCTGGACACGCTCCGATGCCAGTTTTGCATTTGCAGCAATGGGCTTGTATGCCTTGATACACCGTCGCAGGTGGCCTTGGGTTGTGCTGCCTGGTGCCATTGGTATGGGTTGGCTTGTGCTGTGCTTGAAGGTGCTCATCCCTTCCTTCCGTGATGATCATGGCTTTCTCTATGGGTTTATCTATACATGGCTTGGCAATAGTTGGGGCGAAATGGCACGTACCATGCTCACACAACCGGGCTATGTGGCTGAACATGTGTTGACACCGGGCAAGCTCTCTTACCTGTTTGAATTGTTTGCACCGCTCCTATTTTTGCCGTTGCTGCGCCCAGATATACTTGCGATAGCTATGCCGTCGCTCATGCTCAATTTACTTTCTCCAGAGCGTATCCATTGGAGCATTCGCTACCACTACCAAGCGTTTATCGTGCCGTTTTTGCTTATTGCTACGGTGTATGTGGTGACTAAGCGTCCCCGGTCTACAACAATAGCTCTTCTCATTGTAGCTTCGCTGGCTGCGCAACTGTTTGTACGTTCGCCGCTCATTCACCTAGCCACACGCTCGCGGGATGCTGAGCGCATCGCGTTTGCGCATACGCTTATAGAGCGCGTGCCAGACGATGCGGCGGTTACTGCAACGAGTGCGTTTGGGGCGCATATGGCACGTCGGCGTGAAATCTACTTTTTCCCCGGCAACGTCATCTACCCGCCAGCATTTGTCGAGCGCGGCGAGTACTTGATTGCCGACTTGCACGAGGTGCCGCCAGAAGCTATGCCACGGTTGCGGGAATTGCAGCAAAGTGAGCGTTGGCAAACATTGGTAGAAGAGCACGATTTTGTGTTGTTGAAACAGGAGACTCCATGAATGTACTTATTGTTGGGCTTGGCGGCGTCACAGCCACCTTTCGCCACTGGCCAGAGCGCATACTTGCCCTAGCCCTAGCGCGGCAGGGGCATACCGTGTGGTCTATTGGTACACGTGATGTACACCACCCGGCGCTTGCGAATCGGCATGAGGTCATTGACGGGGTGCAAGTGTTTCGGGTGCGCTCTGTCTATTGGCCAAACCGTGCATTGGCGCAGGCATTGGAGCGAGGACCACGCCCAGATATTGTGCATGTGATGCACCCGCGCAATGTGTTGGCTGCACAAGTAACAGCATGGGCTATGCAGCGGGCTATTCCAACGGTGTATACATGGCTCGGCCCCTTCCACGACCATTATTTGACGAGTGACCGCGAGCGCCCGTTTGAGTCCACGCCAACCTATGAGCGGCTGGCATTCACGCGCACTACATTGTTGCGGCTTTTGTTGCTTGAGCGTCGCCCGCGTGATGTGCTGCGCAATTATCGCTTGCATTGGCCATTGCATGCTGCTACAGCGCTGCTGCCTTGCTCGGAGTTTGAGGCGACGGTTATGCGGCGTTTTGGTCTGACGCAACCCCAAACAGTCGTGCCGTTGTGGGTTGATGTGCCGTTCATTGAGTCTATACCCCATACTACCCCGGCTATTGGGAGTGGGCGCACTTTGCTCTTTGTGGGGCAAATCACGCCACGCAAGGGGTATGATGTGGCTATTCAGGCGCTACCCGCTATTGTGGCTACCTGCCCGGATGTCTCATTGCTGATTGTGTCGGGGTTGAACCAGCAGCAACGTGAGCATATGCTGGAGCTTGTGCGGCGTGTGGGCATAGAGAAGCATGTGCAATTCTTGGGCTACCTTTCGGATGAGGAACTCATGAACCTGTATCGTGCAAGTGATGCGTTGCTCTTCCCTACGCGCTATGAGGGCTTTGGGTTGCCCTTGCTAGAGGCAATGGCAGCGGGTTGCCCGGTGATTACGACAGATATACCGGTGGTGCGCGAAATTGTGCAGGATGGGGAAAATGGTTTGCTGGTGCCATATAGCGATGCTGATGCGCTGGCGCAGGCGACAATACGCTTGCTGCATGATGATGCGTTGCGCACACGGCTTATTGCCGGCGGGCGCACGACGTTGCGCACACGCTACGATGAGCAGACGCTGGTTGCGCGGGTGGTGGGGGTGTATGGTTGTTTGAGTTCGTTCCAAGCACTGGGGGTTATGTAGATTTCATATGATTGCAAAATCAGCATTGAAATCAGGATACCAACAATGGGTTCTACATCTTTACTGTACGAGCACATGAGTCAGCATGTGGTACAATACACCTTAATATACCGAGACCTTGCAGCGTTGCAGCGTAACGGCAAAGAATAGCCTGTTCCCTTCTTTACACCTTTGCGTTCTTTGCGTCTTTGCGCGAGGCCTTCGTGAAAAAAAGGAAAGCTTTCACTGTTTGTAAAACCATACTCTTGTGTGGTATGATATGCAGTGCTAAATGTAAGGCTTATTTGATACATGTTCAGAAAGGTACTGTGTGGAAGAAACAACCGTTATTTCGTTGCGTCCCCTGCTCGAACCTCCGGTGCGATGGTGGCGCGTCATTGTTGTATGTGTGCTTATTGCCGGGGCAGTCTCGCTAATGCGCAACATCCCCGTTCTTAGCCCCGACACCTATCAGGCCATAGCCGGCGTGGCCATTGTCAAATCGCGTACCCAAGTGACGTTTGACACGTCGGTAAAGACATTGAGTGAGGAACAATTGCAACAGGCCGGCCAAGCCGTGCTTGAATCCGAATCCGAAGCACGGCGCGAAACGCTTGTTGGGTTGGTGCATAATGGCACCATAGCCGAAAAGGTGTTTGAAGAATTTTATGATCAACTCCCCGAAGACCGCCGCAGTGTGTCCGAATTGCACAACATGGTCAGTGCAAAACTGTCCGGCAGTGGCCGCAACCAAAGCGATCTCATCCAGATTATCGTCGAATCGCGTGATCCGGTGCTCGCCAGCCATATTGCCAATGCGTGGGCCCGCGAATATGTACAAATCGTGAATGATGTCTACACCCGCCCACCCGAAGCCAGCACCACCATGCTCGAAGACTTGGAAACGGCCAAACAAGCCTATACCACTGCCCAAGAAGCTATGACTAGCTTTCAATCGGAAAACTATATTGCGCAAGCAGAACGCCAAATGAAACAAAAGACCGATATTCTCAAGCTGTTGCAAACTGGGCGGCAAGTAGCCATATCTACGACTATTGACCTTGAGATTGAGTCGAAAATACAGCTCTATCAGACCTACATCAACAATGAACTGAACAACCGCCTGTTGGCTATCAACCAAGAGCAGGGATATAAACGGGACAGGGTCAATACCTACATTGATACGCAACAGAATGCTCGCCAGAGTGTCTTTGACCAGCAAGCCAGCCAGCGCCAGCGCATCTTCAACGATGCCTATGCCAACCTGGCCCGCAATGATAGCCTGCTGCGCCGTGCCAAAGCGCTACGCGACCAGGCCCAACAGGGCGGCGATGCCCGTTCTACCAGCCTAGCTCTTGCCTTCCTCAAAGCCGAAGTAGCCGGCACATCCTCGCCCGGAAACCTTGACCTGCGCTTTGAAACTGTGGATAGCCTTGCTCCCGCCGACCTAGCACGCGACACCCAGGCCCTCGTATCAGCCCTTGAAACGCAGCGCCAAGAACTAAACGCGATCATTGAGCAGCAACGCGAATTGTTGCTTGAAGATGAAGGGCTGTCCCTAGATGAACCGATCACCGATACCGTGCTCACGGCGCTCATCCAAACAAGCTACCCAGACCTGTTTGTGCCGGGTGAACTCAGTGCTTTGAGTGCCTCTGTGGGGGCCGATAACTCTCTGGCGAACCAAGCCCAAGCGATAGCCAATGACTTGCTCCAAATGAGCAGCAACCGCGAATTGCTCTCCTTTTCTTCAGACGATACACCTCTCAATGGCGTCATCAGCGACCTAGAGGATGATATACGCACCTTGCAGTCACAGCTTGAGCGTGAGTCGGCAACATTGCGTGTGCTGAAAGAAGACCGCGACCGTGCTTGGAATACCTATGCGACCCTGGCCCGCAAGGTGGAAGAGTTTAAGGTAGCCAACCAATTGCCCGGCAGCGAAGTGCGCTTTGCTGCTCAAGCTCCCGTGCCATTTGAAACTATCAGCGCACAGCGCAAGCAGGTCAAATTGCTCATATTTTTGGTGCTCGGCATGCTTGTTGGCTTGTGTGGTGCATTCTGGCTTGAATATCTTGCGCCCGTGCCCTTGCCACAAGCCCTGCTCGGTAGCCCCAAAGCACCTTGGAACTATCTCTATCGTTGGATGACCAAGCGGCAGCATATTCCCTCGTTTGAAAAGCGTTGGCAGAGCAAGAGCAATGATACTGGCGAGCAAGAACACACCACGCCAAAGGCATAAGATTATACGTGTACCACAGGGGACACAGGGGTACACAGGGTGTGTGCGTATTGCTCTTTGTTCTCTGTGCCCTTTGTGGTTCATAAAAAAGGAAAGGTAAGAAACACACTCATGTCAGATACGCTTTCAGCACTTCTGAACAACATTACTACGCGCCAAGCGCATATTGCCATCATTGGCATAGGCTATGTGGGGCTTCCCCTAGCCGTAGTCTTTGCCGAAGCTGGTTTTCGCATCACTGGTATAGATGTTGATGCCAGCAAAATAGAATCTCTTAACCAAGGGGTGTCGCATATTGAAGATGTCCCTTCTGCACGCATACACCCCTTGGTTGCCAACAAGCGTTTTGCGGCTACGACCGACTTTGACAGCATTGTCCAGTGCGATGCGGTGATACTCTGTGTACCCACCCCCCTACGCAAAACCCGTGACCCGGATGTATCCTACATTGTCAGCGCAACCAATGAAATTGCTGCCCGTCTGCACCCCGGTATGCTCATTGTGCTCGAAAGCACTTCATACCCCGGCACAACGCGAGAAATTATACTGCCACGCTTGCACGAAAGCAACCCGCACCTGCATGTGGGCGAGCAGTTCTTTCTGTGCTTTTCGCCCGAACGGGTAGACCCGGGCCGTGCCGACTGGACTACTATCAATACACCCAAGGTGATGGGCGGCATGACATCGGCGTGCCTCACAGCGGGGCAAACATTGTATGAAATGGCCATAGAACGTGTCGTGCCAGTCTCCTCACCCGAAGCCGCTGAAATGGTCAAGCTGCTTGAAAACACCTTTCGGGCTGTCAACATTGGCTTGGTGAATGAGGTGTTACTGATGTGCGATACGCTTGGTCTGGATGCATGGGAGGTGATAGATGCCGCTGCGACGAAACCGTTTGGCTTTATGCGCTTTACGCCCGGCCCGGGCTTGGGTGGGCATTGCATTCCCATTGACCCGCTCTACCTTTCGTGGAAGCTCAAAACACTCAACTACAATGCGCGGTTTATTGAATTAGCCAGTGAGGTGAACACTGCTATGCCGCGCTATTGGGTGCAAAAGGTGCAAGATGCGCTCAACACCGTCGGCCGTGCCGTGAATGGTTCGCAGGTGTTGGTGCTCGGCATTGCTTACAAAAAGGATGTGAGCGATATACGCGAATCACCCGCTATTGACATCATCCACCTGCTCAAGGAAAAGGGCGCTGTGGTGAGCTATCACGACCCGCATGTGCCAACCCTCCACTATGATGGTATTGCTATGACATGTGTTCCAGACCTGAACACGGCTCTCCAGCAGGGAGATTGTGTCATTGTCGTCACCGACCACTCGGCGTATGATTGGGCTATCGTTTGCCAGCATGCGCGGTTGATTATTGACACCCGCCACGTTACTACACATGCACCATGATGATGAGATATGAGACAAACAGAACTTATGAAGCTATCACGCCCCGCAGCACAGAACCAAATAGAGCACCGCTGCTACCCCCGTCGGCAACACACGCCACCAGCATACTTGCAGTGCCTTGGGAAGCGACAGACGCGGCAACACTCCCGAAAATCGCTTTAAGAGCATCGTCACGCCAACGAAGCATGCAATCAGCACCATTAGCCCAATGAGTGGGTTCAGCGGAGACACCGGTAGCAATGCTATAAGACTCGCGGACAGCAAGGCATTTGTGCGCACCACACGCGCAGCACGTGCAAGGTTGGCTACTGCCCGCTCAAGCCCCTGTTCGGACCCACCCGGTGTCACGCTTGTTTCAGGTGCAAACGGCCCCCACTCAATGGCAACCGGCAGAGCAAAACCGGCCGCTACGATAGCTAGCAAATGTGCTAGGAAAGGTGAATGCGCATAATCTACCAATGCCCATGTATTGTGCAGCACCAAGCCAACAAAGAGCGCCATCCATAGCAGCGAACGACCCACAAACCCTATCTGCGCCTCGCGGATACTCGCCCGTACCACAGTCGGCGTACCGGACATCAAGCCCGGCAGCAGCGCCAGCCACCATGCACCTTCCATAGCGGCCCAAGCCAACAGCCATAGCCCTTCGTTTGGTGGTGGGGCCGGGTGTAGCGGCCACGGCAGAAAGGCCAAGCTCATGCCTGCCAGCACCATGCTCATGGCAAACAACAACCCTTCAACCCGCTGCCATGCGTTCGGTACTGCTATGTTGCCTACGAAAACATGGGCCTGTGTAGGACTTTCCTGCAATGCTATCGCCAACGCACTCAGCGCCAATGCCAAGAACAGACCCGGATAGAACAAGAAAGCTATCAGTGTTTGCACTATCATACCTAATACTTCTGAATGACCACCGCGATTTCCTCGGGCGTAGGTGGGCACCCCTCTAGCTGTGCTTGTACAGCAAGCTCTTTCACTGCTTGCACACCTCCCTTGCCAAAAGGGTAGCCATCTATAGCACAACGCCCTATCGCCAAGAGTGGTATAGGGCCAACATCACGGAGCAATGCAAAAAGCGGTGCCCGCGTGCTATGGGTTATGGGGCCGGTCAAGAGCAACACATCGGCATCTTGTGGCGAGCTGGCCCATTGCACATTGGCGCTCATGCCAATTGCGGACTCAATTTCAACATCACAGCCACCACATGAGCCAGTATTGATGCGGTAGACATATTTCATAGTGCCATTATACCATAAGCCATTTATAGATTAACAAAGGTAAGACCGCTCACAACATCATTCATCGTGAGCAAAAAAGGTTGTGGATAGAGACCAACCACAAGGGAAACAATCAAGAGTAAGACAACTACAATAGCCGTGCTATGTGGCTCTGGACTGAGTACATGCTCTGATGGACGTTCAAATTCCGTTTCATAGAATATGTCAGGGATAGAAGAAGGAGAATGTTCGCTCGGCCCAAGCAAGTTCGTATACACAATGTGGATGAGCGCCAGCACGGCCAGCATTGTTGCTAACAGCAATGCCAATAGCTCAAACCACCCATGGGTTGCTGCCGCCTGATACAACAGCATCTTACTCGCAAACCCACTGAATGGCGGAATACCGAGCAGCGCCATTCCTCCGCCGAGAAAAGCCGTACCGGCCACTGGCCAGCGGCGCAGTAAATCGCGCCGTTCTACCCCCGGTGGGCGGTTATCTGGTCGCTCAAGCAAGCCCAAACTTGCAAAGATAAGGACCACTGCCAATGTCTGATTCAGTGCCTCAAACGTTGCGCCTGTCAAGCCCGATACTGATACTGATGCCACCCCATAAAAAATCATCCCGCTATTGTACATCAGCAAATAGCCCAAAGCTCGCCGTATTGTCGTTTGGTTCAACGCCATCAACCCAGACAAAACACTCGTAATGATTCCCCCAACCCGTAGCAATGTCATGCCAGATGGATTCTCTGTCACCAATATAGGGAAGCGTTGCAATGAAAGAATGAGCACGAGCAGACTCGTCGTATTGATAACCGCTACAATAAGCGCTGAAACCATAGGTGATGCGTCTTCTACCACATCGGGCAACCACGTATGAAAAGGAATCAGGGCAAGCCGCAGAGCAAAGCCGGCTGTCATAAGTGCCAAGATAAAGTGGACCAGGGGAATGCGCCCCGGCAAATCACCGGGGCGATAAATATCGGCCAGCACAAAGCTCAAATATATGAGCACGCCGGCTATGACCATGAGAATAAGATACTTGAGCGCCGATGCAATCGTGCGGGTATCAACCAGCACACCCGCTCCCGCAGGCTGATCAACAATAGCCAGCACAGCCACCACGCCTGCCCATACCAACAGCAATGACACAATGAACGGGTCTTGCAGCAGCAAAATGGTACATGCTACCGCCAAGATAACCAACGTTACCGGTACAAAGTTTTCGCCATGCGGCAGGTGCCACGAAATAAGGAACGACAACGCGCCCATGCCCAGAAAGACGAGCATAAACAGTTGTGTCAATTTGTTCAGCGCAAGTGTTACCCCCAACAAGCGCGATGGCGCATCGAGCGGTATTTGCACCACAAGAGCCATTTGGGTAAGTATCACTGCTACGGATGCGATGATGACCAGTTCGGTATGTTTTCGCATGACAAAGCAACTTGCTGCCATGGAAAGCGGAAACAGAATTATCAAAAGATAGAGCATTAGTGTTTGTACAACTCGCTCAGTTCAAGCGTTTTGAGGCGGCCATAGAGCAAGCCACTAAGATAGGCTACCATTAGCGCCAATAGTATTGTCACAAGACTCAACAGCGCAATGGGAACAACCCCCACACCACTAGCGCCCGGCGAGCTAGTCAATGCCGTATACAGCAAATCAATGCTGCCAATGGAGAGCAGCAACCCCAAGCCTATTTTGAGCAAATCGCCAGCAGTGGCTAGGGTAAATAGCCCTGTCAACACCATCCAATACCACGCAAAGTCTATGTGTTGCGATGGTGCAATGGGGTAGATGCGCGGTAGCGTTAAGCTTGCAATCAGCGCCAATACCATAGCCCAGAATGGCAACACATAGTCGCCTAGGCGGAATGGTTGTGTATCCTTTTGACGTTGTGCAGCACGTGCAGCACGGCGCAACTCGGACAACCCAAACTCGTCTAGGTCTTGTAGCCCATACTCGCGTGAAAATGTCAATGCTGTAAGCGTCAAGATAGAAGTCACGGCTATACCCGTGACGAGTTTTACCAAGACAATGGTGCTCATCGAAAAGCCAAATATGTGCATATCGGGTGCAATGAATTGCTGATGTGCGAGAAACAGGGCTAGAAAGAGGTAGTTGAATAATAATGCGATGAATGTTCGTCGCCAGTCGCGCAGGAGCAACACTGTGCCAGCACTCAATGCTATCCCTACCAAAAGCCAATTTATGGGTGCAAACATGATTATTGTGCCATCAAAACAACTAAGCTTATCAAGGCTAACAATACCCCCGCAAGGTAGTATCGCTGTTCAAACGGTGTTAGTATAGCACGAATGAGGTGATTGACAACCATAAGCCCATCCCACACACGGCGGGTTGCTGCGCCGGGGCGTCCTATCCAAGCAAGGTATGCAACATTTTTTGCCAATGTATCGGGGGCTAGGACGACATCTGTCATATCCTCATCGGAAAGTGTGCGGCGTGACCATGGCATATTCCACAGCAGAGCTATGAGCACCATGCCCACACCTACGAGCACACCCATTCCCACCTGCATCAGGGGATTGATTGGCAGTTTTAGGGGGGCATTCGGTATATGCCGCAGCCAGTTTTCCCAAACAAGACGCGGCACGACACCAAGTGTAATGAGTGGAAGTAGTGCAAGGAAAGCCGCAGCACTCTGGAATGTAGTACTCTGCGTATGGTAGTGGGTGGCATGTGCGGACCGTCCGTGAGATGTCGATTCACCAGCACGTTGCAATGTGGTAGTCATACCCGACGGAGTAGCCGTGGTAGCGAGAGCATGGTGTGATGCCTGTGTATGGATATGCTTGCCGGCTTCAAGGTTGCCAGCCCAAAACCGCGCCAGTGGCACAAGATAGGCCAGCGCTGCAAGCCCACTAGCCGCAAAGATGAGTGGTACAACCCATGGCGACTGCACTGCCGCAGCTCGCACAAGCCAGTAGCGCCCCCAAAAGCCCCAAAACGGTGGTATACCGAGGGCAGACAATGCTGCCAATATCCACAACAGGCCGGGTATTTTGAACGTGGGCATTGATGCATACCTCGTTCCCATATGGTCTGCCCGACCTTGTGTATAATCATCATGGCCTGTGGCAAGCTCAACCTCAGCCACAACCAATGCTCCAACGAGGGTTGCGAGCACCACATTCAGCAGCAATGTTGGTGCGGCTAGGGCAGCTAGGGGACCATCTAATCCTGTTGCAATGGCGACTGCGCCGGCTTGTACGCCCACCTGCCATGCCAATACGCGCCGCAAATGGTGTTCATTCAACGCGCCTGCCGCGCATAGCACCATGCTGAGAGCGCCCATGACGAGGAGCAGCACTTTCGATACCGAAGGAAATGTCGCCGCACCATCTGCCAACGCGGGAAGCATGCGTATATCCCAAGCAAAATGTACCAACGTACCCAAAGCCACTATGGGCACTATGATGCCATATAACAAGCCACCTATGGCAGCAGGAGCCTCAGCAAACTCATCCAACGTATTCTGAAAGAGGACACTACCGGTAAGCATAAGACAAGCGAGAATGATGCATACGAGTGAGGGTGTACTAGGGATGACAGCATCGGTAAGAGCGGGTTGTATTGCTAGCATACCACTGAGCAGCAGCAAACTAGCGAGCAAACCCAAGGTTATGCCGGGTAGTGCTTGTTCACTGCGGGCATAGACACCGCTCATTTGCGCAGCACTGTAGCCCGCTATCACCATCAATGCCCATGCAAATGCAAGTATAATTCCCTCGCTAACGAGCGTCAGCAATGCGGCTGCGATAGCGAGCAGCATAGAGGCAAACAATGTGCCAAAACCACGAATGGTGGGGGCCAATGCCATTGCAATGGCAACCAAAGCCAGTGTGCTACTGCCTAAGAGGAGCAATGCCAACATAAAGCTTGTGGCATGCAGATGCAAGGTGAGGTAGACAGTATGCTCTTCCATAGAAGCCCAGATAACAGGTGGTATAGAAATTGTACGACCGCGTATGTTTTCGATGAGGAGCACTAAGCCGGCGGACATTGTTGCGCCACCAGCAATGATGCCAAGAATACGTGTCGCTACTGCCTGACTCAAGAGCAGGCACATGCTAGCAGCAGTAAGCAACACAATAAAAGCAAGAAGTATCATATGGTATCAACACTCAGCACAGGCTACGCATGGGTTTACCGAAAGTGCAATGAGGACAATATTATCTACCATTGCACCTACAAAGAGCACACGCGCAAGCAAACGGTCTATTTGGCGTGGCGGGTCTATGGTGACAGACTTGAGCCGTTGCCCATCGCTTTCTAACGTGTAGCCAAGCATGCCATGTGGTGCTTCAACCCATGCACTCGCTTGACCAGCCGGGAACCGTTTGGGCAAATCTTCTTGCCATGTACCATTGGGTAGGTTGTGCAAAATCTGTTCAATAAGTTTGACACTTTCAAACGATTCGAGTAACAGCACAACGATACGTGCATAGACATCGCCGCTTTCTTCTACTAATTGGCTTACGGCAAGATATGGGTAGGCTGCATACGGTTGATGCAAGCGTCTATCTTGGTTTAGCCCTGCGGCTCGTGCTAGTGGGCCGCGCAGTTCAAATTGTTCGACAACTGAGCGCGATAGGGTGCCAACATCTACCGTGCGTGCCGACAATGCAGCATCGGCTGTCACTTGGCCGAGTAGGTGGGCAAGCTGGCGGTTGATTTTGGTGAACCACACGAGTAACTTGCTACACTGCTGTTCGCCGACATCATGGCGTATACCTCCCGGTATGCACATATCGGGTATGATGCGGCGTCCGCTTATGAGCATCATAGCTTGATGCGTGCCTTCACACAATTCTTGCAGCAAATTGGCATGCACAGGCTGCCCAAGCACGGTAAACAGAGCTTTGAGTATTTCTAAATGTGCGGCAAGACGCTCTATCTCTGCAATTGCGCAGCGTAGGTAGTCGGCGCGTTCAGGCACATCTAGCTCCATCAGTGTTTCGAGAGCTTGGCAAAAGGCCAGCGTATGCGCATGTGAACTAACGCCACAGATACGCCCCACGAGGTGCAACGATTCTTCTAAGTTGAGCATGGTTAGGCGTTCGGCACAACTGCGTTCATTGTAGCCGCCACGATATTCGACATCTACAACCGTATCATCCTCAACAGTAAACACAATGCGCTTGGGACCACGCCATACCGCAGCAAACGGCCCAAGTGCCAGTGTGTAGGTACTCATGTGCTTCCCCCAATACAATCATGGATAGATTTCGTTTCGCTGAAGCAGAACGGATACTCAACGTGTTCGTTGCAGGTATGACACGCATACTATGTATGTTCTCCTAATACAAAAAGGTGTGATAAACAACGCATGAGTGTACGCTATTTTGGCTATATTGTCTAATCGCATGAACGATTAACGATGAACATAACAGAGTTGCTAGTCTGACAAAGAAAAAAATCACAAAGCCGACTCATCCATTGGAATAATGCCCCGATGCAATGCATATTTGATAAGGTCTGTCTTGGTATGTAACGACAGTTTGCGCATCAAGTTGGTGCGATGTGTCTCAGCAGTGCGTGGACTGATAGAGAGCTTATCGGCTATATCACTCGCATTAAAGCCTTGGGCGGCCAAATAGAGCACCTCACGTTCGCGGCTCGTCAGCTTATCGTAGGGGTCTAGGACCGTCTCTTCATTCGCTTGCTGCACATATAGCTCAATTGCACGCTCAGAGAGTGGCGGGCTAAGGTAGCGTCGCCCATTGAGCACCTCACGCACAGCATGCACAATATCACCTGCACTCGACTCTTTCAACACATACGCCGATGCACCATTGCGTAGCGCCTCAAGCACATACGACTCATTCGCATGCATAGAAAGCACAATAATGCGTGTGGTAGGCGAACGCTGACTGACATGGCGTACAACTTCCAAGCCATTAATCCCCGGCATCATCAAATCTACAATGAGTACATGTGGCTTCAGGTCTTCCACCATGCGGTCAGCCTCTATCCCATCGGAAGCTTCGCCAATAACAGAAAAGTCTGGTTCAGCGTCCAACAAGGAACGCATCCCCAGACGTACCACTTGATGATCATCTGCCAACACAATAGTGGTCATTATGATTGTGAGCTACCTCGTTTACCAAGCAAGCGCCAACCACCCGGAAGAGCAATACTTGCAAGGACAACCTTGACAATGTCGCCGGGGATGAACACAAGCATGCCGACAACCAATGCGGTCTGCAACCCAACAAGTGTTGAGAGCCATGCAACCCCAAGCCCATAGATGACAAGGCTACCAAGCACCATAGAAAGCACCATGGTGTGAACGCGCCGGTCCCACCCACGTTCCGCGAGCCAGCCAGTTAGAGCTGCTGCCAAGGGGAAGGCTACTAAATAGCCCAATGTTGCCCCCTGTATATACGTCCAACCAGCTTCACCACCAGCAAAAACGGGCAAGCCAATCAACCCTTGGAGAAAGTAGAACAGGAGTGTGATAAAACCCAAACGAGAACCGAGCAAACTCCCAATAAGCAAAACACCCATTGTTTGTGCCGTGACAGGTACCGGGCTAAAAGGTAGTGGGATGCGGATATACGCACACAGCGTTACAAATAGACTGCCCCCCACAACGAGCAACGTATTCCATGCCCAAGCTTGTTCAAGAATACCACGACGCGGAAGTAATTCACGTGCAAGCGTACCAGATGATGTCGTACCCATAGACATACAACCTCCTCACTGAATAATACTGTTATACCATACGCAACGTATGATTAATGAATGCACCCATGGTAAACTATTCTTTGCAATCACACAACTGCCAAGAGTTATTCTCATAAAACTCCAACAAGATAATCCATCCTTTGTGTTCTTTGTGGTGCGTGTGCTGCTATTGCGTTCATTTGTTCTGTTATCGTTGGGTCCGGTAGGGACCAAGATACCGTTGCACCAACGACAAATCAAACTCATGGCGGAGAGCAGTACGTGCGCCTTCGGCAGTTGCAGCTAAAGCATGCGCAAGTTGGCGACAGATGGTATCGGCAAGAAATTGTGGCAACGGCTCCTGTACCGTATTGACACGCAACGCATTGCGAAACGTTGCTAAGACTGCCCCCAACGGCTCACGCGCAATCAAAGCCGCCGGTAGCTCAAGACGATAGGCCGGACCAACTCCATCTGGGCGATAGTAGAGCACATACAATTGCCCATACCCATGTTCAATGACTGTGCGACGCTCTCGAAAATCTGGAATAGCGGTACTGCGGTAGCCGGTGAGTAAATGCGGGCGGTCTTGACGTACCAATGATACAGGCAATGAATATTCGCCCGCGTAGAGCACGCTGCTCCAGAGCGACCGGTCACTGACCATACCACTCAAATGCGGGGCATGGGTTGCAACCATATCAGATGATGAAGCTAACTTAGAATGCGCTATCACACGGCGACACGCTAACACAAGACGCCAATCATCATCGAGAAAGAACGCTTCGATCAATGGGCGAAACGTATCCCACCATGCGGGCGGTGAATCTTTACGATGGTCTTGTGTATAGCGCATCAACAAGCGATTGACTTCCAGCAACACCGAATAAAATGAGCCGTCTAGCACAAACAGCCCATTGGTTGTTGCACGAATGCGGCGAGCCAGCAACCGCAACTCAAGGACCGAACGTAGCCCTCCTAAAATAGTCTCCATTTCTTCGACGGGTGGTAACAGGTGAACCATAACCTCTTGGTCCGTGAGCGTATCATCCTCAACTGCTGCTGCCGCCACACCAACAAACGCTGCCCCGGCTGTTGGTACAGCAGCATGGGAGCCGTCTACTGCACAAAGACAGCGTGTGGGACCATCGGGAGCCGGGCGAATGTGTCGCTCTAGCCGTGAACGCAGATAGTCGCGTTGGTCTTCAAGCGACTGGAGCGTGCTCCGACATGCCTCGGCGCAAGGCGTGATAGCAGCCAAAACTGCTGCCGGCAACGCAGCCGTGCCTAAATTGACAAGTTGATTACTCATCCCTACACACCCAGTTTGCCTTGATTTTCAAGATAATGCTTCAATTCTTCAATAGATGCCGTCAGTTGTTCTTGGCGTAATGCTGTCGTGACATCGCCACGGGTACGCTCAAGGACAGATCGTAACGCATCGGTCGTGCGGCGCAACCCTCCCGTGAGAGCTTCCGGATAATCAACTGTGACAAGCATACTGTAGACATCGTCCATAATGGCAAGAAACTCCTCAACCTGTGAAAAATCACCACATCGCAACCTATCGAGTATGGTACGCCGCAATTCGCTGGCCGCTTCAGCCAACCCATTGAGAAATGGGGCCGGCTCCACATGCAGCATACTAGCAGAGGGTAGTTCTTTGCCAGTGAGAAAGACATACACAAACGTCGCTTCTACATACTCCTTGATAGCATCTTGTGTATACCCTGCTGCCAACAAATCTGGGTAGAGCGCAACAGCAGCACGCAATGTGCTACTTGTTGTGCTCGCCTCTTCTAGCAATCGCGCAGCATCCTCAAATTGAGAACGATGCAGTGCCCGAATAGTATTTGCACACTGCCGCACCAAGGTGCGCGATGTTGCAATAGCCGCCTCACGCGCATGGTGGCGCGACTCTATTGTATGCATACATTCTGCTACATGCTCCTCGATGCTCATGTTTGCTTGCTATCTTTCCTCAAAACATTGAGTAACTCGTTGGCATCAGCTTGTTCGTCTTTCTTCTCACTCTCTCTGAGCATCGTAAAGGCTTCAGCCAACTGCGCAGCATCTATGTCTATCTCCTTGCTCTCAGCAGATTCGGGCGTACCTACGATTTCCTCTTCTTCTGCGTCCCCAATGCCCATAAACCTCTTGGCGCGATCAACTTCTTCGTTTATTGGATCGTCCTCCTGCTCTTGCTTATAGGGCTCTTCATGCCCATTGCTCGATGCAAGGATGAGGGCTAAGTCGCCTGGTGGCAAATCGCGCATTTTCGTTTCATAGATTTTCTCTATGCCCGTACCTGCCGGGATGAGTTTGCCGATAACAACATTTTCCTTGAGACCACGCAAGTAATCAACACTACCATCAATGGAAGCTTCAGTGAGAACCCGCGTTGTTTCTTGGAACGATGCCGCTGACAAAAAACTGTCCGTATTCAAAGAAGCCTTCGTAATACCCAATAGCACTGTTGTTGCAATAGCAGGGTCGCCACCTTCGCTGACGATTTCCTCATTCTTGCGCTTAAATTCAAACGCCTCGATCAATTCATTGGGCAACCATCCCGTATCGCCTGGTTCTTCAATGCGCACACGTCGCAGCATCTGACGAACGATGACTTCAACATGCTTATCATTGATATTGACACCTTGACTGCGATATACTTTTTGTGCCTCGTTGACTAGGTAGCGTTGTACCGCTTCTTTGCCCTTAAGCAAAAGCAGTTCTTGCGGGTCTGCGCTCCCTTCAGTGAGCTTTTGACCGGCTGCAACCTTGGCTCCATCTTCAATAATCAACCGTGCAGTGTGCGGCACGACAAATTCGCGCTCTTCACGGTCTTCCAAGCTTATCACCAACCGATTATCTTCCAAACTTACCATACCGCTCATATGCGCCGCTATCGGCATTTCATTGCTATCGGCAACATTCGACTCGGCCAAAACATCTCCTTCGGACACCTCCGCACCATGGTCAACCAGCACAACATAGTGTGCAGGGATAGTATACTCATCAGTATACACATCCAGAGACGAAATAGTAACCCGACGCAACCCATCCTCATCCTTGGTGGTAGTGGCGCGTCCATCTACCTCGGCCAAAAGTGCCTTCCCTTTCGGGCTACGTGCTTCAAAAATTTCTTGCACACGTGGCAAACCCTGGGTAATATCATCGGCACTTGCCACACCACCGGTGTGGAATGTGCGCAAGGTCAACTGTGTGCCCGGCTCACCAATAGATTGGGCCGCAACGATGCCAACCGCTTCGCCCACTTCCACGATTTTGCCTGTTGCAAGATTGCGCCCATAGCACATGCGGCAAATGCCATGTTCAGATTGGCACGATAGTGGTGAACGGACACAAACCGAAGAAACATTTAACTTGCGCACCATGTGTTTAGCGAGGGTCTCATCAATTTCTTGGTTTTTGTCTACCAGAATCTCGCCCGTTTCCTTATCAACGATAGGTATAACAAGAGTACGCCCAACAATACGTTTCTCGATTTCCTCCATAACCTCGCCATCGTCTACCTGATGGAGCCATACACCTTCTTCAGTGCCACAGTCCTCAATTGTCACGATTACGTCTTGGGCTACATCAACTAAGCGCCGTGTTAAGTACCCCGCGTCTGCTGTACGCAATGCTGTATCTGCAAGCCCTTTACGTCCACCGTGGGTAGAAACGAAATATTCTAGCACCGACAGCCCTTCGCGGAAGTTGGCTTTAATGGGAAGCTCAATAATACGTCCGGTGGGGTCAGACATCAACCCACGCATACCGGCCATCTGGCTAATCTGGTTGATATTACCACGTGCGCCGCTAATAGCCATCATAGAAACCGGGCTAGAAGGAGTCAAGTTTTCGCGCACCGCTTCCGTAACACGCTTCGTTACCTTTTGCCATATCTCCACAATAACGCGGTAGCGTTCATCGGGAGTCAGAGTGCCACGACGGTATTGCTTTTCGACATCGGCAACGCGCTGCTCAGCTTCGGCAATAATATCATATTTTGCTTTTGGAACCTCAATATCATTGATACCAATAGTCATACCGCCACGGGTAGCATAGCGGAACCCAAGGCGCTTGATCATATCGGCTTGCATAGCAGTCATTTCAGAGCCAAATAAACGGGCGACCTCTTGGTCAGAGCGATCCTCCTCCAACTTATCCCCATGCTGGCGCGTAAGTTGCTGACGTACCTCCTCTAAATGTTCTACTGGGATATTCTTCGGGTCTGTGTAATACTTATAGCAATCTGCAATAAGCTCGCGTAATCCCTTTTTGGCTACCAATTCATTGCAATAGCGTAGTGGAGGCAGAAGGGCATAATTGAAAATCAGGCGGCCAACCGTTGTCTCAACAAGAACAGCACGTTTTGGTTTACCCCGCATTGATTTAATGCGCAATTCCTTGCCACGGAATAGCTTTTCGATCACCCCATTATCAGATGCTTCATCATGTTCACTGGGTGGGGCCCAATATTCCAGTGCTTGCAGCATCTCAAGAGTCTTCTGGCTATGATACCGGCTACATTCAGCATAATCGAATTGCTTGAGGTCATCCTCAGTCATAACAACGCTAATGATTTCTTGGATGTCAACTATACCATTATCATAAGCCAGCATAGCTTCATCTGGACTTTCAAATTTCTTGCCGCGCCACCCATGATTATCCTCAGTGCTCTCTAAGGCCATCGTGAGGTAATAACAACCGAGCACAATATCTTGCGATGGGGTAATAATTGGCTCTCCATGGGCAGGGCTGAGGAGATTGTAGGTACTCAACATACGTGTTCGTGCTTCTTCTTGGGCCCTACGCGACAAAGGTACATGCACAGCCATCTGGTCGCCGTCGAAGTCTGCATTGAAAGCCGCACATACCAATGGGTGCAATTGTATAGCACTCCCCTCGATAAGTTTGGCTTCAAATGCTTGAATGGAGAGACGATGCAACGATGGAGCACGGTTGAGTAACACAAGATAATCCTTGATAATCTCTTCTAGCACATCCCACACTTCTGGACGCACACGCTCAACAATGCGCTTGGCACTCTTTATGTTGTGAGCGAACCCTTTTTCCACAAGGCGACGCATCACAAAGGGTTTGAACAATTCAAGGGCCATCTTTTTCGGTAGACCACATTGATGCAACTGAAGGTTTGGACCAACAACAATGACAGAGCGCCCACTATAGTCTACACGTTTACCAAGCAAGTTTTGCCGGAAGCGCCCTTGTTTACCCTTGAGCATATCGCTTAGGCTCTTGAGGCGATGCTTTCCTTTGCCGCTCACAGCACGGCCACGTCGGCCATTGTCTATCAGCGCATCTACAGCTTCTTGCAACATACGTTTTTCGTTGCGCACAATAATTTCTGGAGCGCTCAATTCCATAAGGCGCTTGAGGCGATTGTTGCGGTTGATCACGCGGCGGTAGAGGTCATTCAAGTCGCTGGTAGCAAACCGCCCACCATCCAACTGCACCATAGGGCGCAGATCAGGTGGAATGACCGGAAGCACCATGAGGATCATCCATTCAGGGCGATTGCCGCTCTTGCGAAACTTTTCTACCACGCGCATTCGTTTTGTGGCTCGCTTACGTCGCTGCCCATTGCTATTTTGTATCTCCTCTTGGAGTGCAATACCTAGCTCGTCGAGGTCTACGGTTGACACTATTTCGCGTACAGCCCCTGCCCCCATATCGGCACGAAACAAGCCCGGCGACATTTCACGCAGCACCCGGTAGTCGTTAAACTCTTTTTCATTGAGCACACGTCGCTCTTTCAAGCTTTCTAGCAGGTCCAGTTTTTCTTTTTCCTCATGCGTCAGCACATCAATTTCACGACGTTGCAACTCTTGATACCGCTCTTCTTCTTGATCAAGCTCATACTCTTTCTTTTCATGGGTAGCATCTGTTGTAACCAATTCAGCATCATTAATATTGCGGCTATGATCAACATCTAGGGTTTCTTTGAGACGATCAATAGACTCTTCGAGAAGGTCAAACACCCGTTCGTTAATCATTTCGCCTTCTTCGAGCAGTGGTTCTCCATGGAAGAAAATATCTTCATCGGCGGGTCTACCGAGAAGCTCTTCCAACTGCTCATGCAATTTTTGCGCTTCTTCTTCTACCTCGTTGAGTTTCGCTTGATACTCCTTTTCAAGACGTTCACGTAAGTTTATTTGGTCCAATTTCATAGCGTCGAGGTCTTGACGCTGCCTATCAAACTGTAGGCGCATAGTCTCATCTTGCTGTTGGACTTGGTCGCGCTTTTGGGCATATTCTTCTTGTATTCTTTCGCGTAATTCCTGCTTTTTCTCCTCATCTACTTCCACCACAATGTAGGCAGCAAAATAAATAACCCGCTCTAAATTGCGTGGGGTAATATCGAGCAACAGTCCTAGGCGTGAAGGTGTACCTTTCACAAACCAGATATGGCTCACCGGCGAAGCCAACGTAATGTGCCCCATACGATCACGCCGTACTTTCGAGCGTGTTACCTCAACGCCACACTTATCGCATACCACGCCTTTATAGCGCACACGTTTATATTTTCCACAATAGCATTCCCAATCCTTGGTAGGCCCAAAAATACGTTCGCAGAACAACCCATCACGCTCTGGTTTTAGTGTACGATAGTTGATGGTTTCTGGCTTGGTTACTTCGCCATGGCTCCACGAATGCACATCGTCTGGTGAAGCCAAACTAATGCGAATAGCATTAAAATCGTTAATTTCGAGCATTGTACCCCCTTATGAGAAGATAAAAAGAGAAAAAGAACCAAGCAACAACTCACTATGGTATAGCAACATCCCGTCCATACCGTGGGTTGTTGCTCCTGTTCTCACATTCTCCTCATTAAAATTCGCCCCGTTCCATACCACTCAAGTTGATTCCATCAAGTGCCGTTATGTCACTATCCATATCATCAATCAGTTCCAGTGTTCTCTCATCTTCAGTCAGTACATCAACACTCAATCCCAACGATTGGAGTTCTTTAATCAACACCTTGAAGCTTTCAGGTACACCAGCTTCTTGAATTGATTCACCTTTGACAATAGCTTCATAGGTTTTTACACGCCCAACCACATCATCAGATTTGACGGTGAGCATCTCTTGCAGTGTATAGGCAGCACCATAGGCCTCAAGGGCCCAAACTTCCATCTCGCCGAAGCGTTGCCCACCAAACTGTGCTTTACCACCAAGCGGTTGCTGCGTGACAAGGCTGTATGGTCCGGTACTCCGTGCATGGATTTTGTCTTCCACCAAGTGTGCGAGTTTCAGCATATAGGCATACCCGACCGTCACAGGACGATCAAACGCCAAGCCTGTGCGCCCATCGTAGAGTGTCACCTTACCATCTGCTGGTAAACCAGCGGTTTGCAGAAGTTCTTTTATTTGCCGTTCGTTGGCCCCGTCAAAAACCGGTGTTGCTACACGAAAACCAAGTTTTGATGAAGCCCAGCCCAAGTGTACTTCTAAGATTTGCCCAATATTCATACGGCTCGGTACCCCAATGGGGTTTAGAATAATATCCACCGGACGACCATCGGGCAAGAAAGGCATATCTTCTATAGGAAGAACGCGACTCACAACACCTTTGTTCCCATGCCGGCCGGCCATTTTATCGCCTGCACTAATTTTACGCTTTTGGCAGAGCAACACCCGGACTGTTTGATTGACACCAACTGGCAACTCAGCACCCTCCGCCCGGCTGAATACTTTGACATCAATCACTTTGCCACGCACACCGTTAGGAACACGCAAACTACTATCCTTCACCTCGCGTGCTTTCTCACCAAAGATAGCGCGGAGCAACCGTTCCTCAGCCGTCAAGTCTGTCTCACCCTTGGGCGTAATTTTGCCGACGAGAATGTCATTGGGTTGCACCTCGGCCCCAACATAAATAATGCCACGGTCATCGAGGTTGCGCAGGCTATCTTGACCAACATTGGGAATATCGCGGGTAATTTCTTCCGGTCCGAGCTTTGTATCACGTGCCTCAACCTCATACTTCTCAATATGGATACTGGTAAAAATATCTTCCCGCACGAGGCGTTCACTCACAAGGATAGCATCCTCAAAGTTGCCACCTTCCCAAGGCATATATGCCACCAACACATTTTGCCCAAGCGCAAGTTCCCCATTGTCAGTACTGCTACTATCGGCAATCACTCGCCCATTGATGACAGCGTGGCTACTTAACACACACGGGCGCTGATTGATGCATGTATCTTGGTTGCTGCGCATAAACTTACGCAAACGATACATGCGGCGGATAGGGATAAGCGCCAACTTAATCTGATTTCTTGTCTTGAGCGATAAAGAAGAAGAATCGAGCTTCTTTTCTAGCTCCTCATTTATCTCTGTGCCAGCAAAGACAATCGGCCTACCCGTCTCTGGGTCAACAATATCTTCATCAAGGAGAAAATCTTGTGCTCCCAATTGCAAAATATCATAGATACTCCGCGGGTCACGTTCGCGTACAATGATGTGGCTGGCAGTGGCACTGATAACCTCACCATCACTCTTGGCCACAATCACTTGCCCACTATCGCGTGCTGCCATATATTCCATACCTGTGCCAACAATAGGAGCATCGGGACGCAGCAGTGGAACAGCCTGCCGTTGCATATTTGACCCCATCAACGCACGGTTCGCGTCGTCGTGTTCCAAAAAGGGAATGAGCGCCGTGCTGACACTCACCACCTGTTTCGGGGAAACGTCCATGTAATGGACCCGCTCAATGCTCTCTTTGAGGAAGATTTCGCCCGAACGACATGAAACCGTGTCTGTCTGGAAAAATCCGTTATCATCAATTGGCGCATTCGCCTGCACAATAATATACTTATCTTCCTCGTCGGCGCTCAGATACTCCACATCTTGCGACACCACCGGTTTCACCTTAATCTTGCGGTAGGGTAAGCTTGCAATATGATCGGCCAGTTCAGGAGAAATGACGGTATTCTTTAAAGCCAGAATTTTGTCGCTATCATAGGAAAGCTTGAGGTCCTCATTCAATATCTGCCCACGCAGAAGCCGGGTGGCAATAGAAACAGCAAGGTCCTTATCTATGCTACTTCCTTTGTGGGCAATCAATTCGCCGGTGTGAATATTGTAGACATCCCGAATAAGCCGCCCACGTTCTAGCCACACAGGGGTGTTATCAATACTATTGTAGACTTTGCGGTACGGTGTCTCCAAAAAGCCCATTTCATTGACACGCGCAAACGTACTCATTGTCCCAATCAACCCAATGTTGGGACCTTCAGGCGTTTCTACAGGACAAATGCGCCCATAGTGACTGTGATGCACGTCGCGTACTTCAAAACCTGCACGGTCGCGGCTAAGACCACCCGGACCAAGGGCCGAAAGGCGTCGCTTGTTCGTCAATTCAGCGAGCGGGTTGGTCTGGTCCATAAACTGCGAAAGTTGGCTACCACCGAAAAACTCCCGCATAGCTGCAACCACCGGCCGAATGTTAATAAGCCCATTGGGGGTAGCTGTTTCTGGGCCTTGCAAACTCATACGCTCTTTGATAACACGCTCCATGCGCAACAAGCCCACACGAAATTGTTGTTGTATCAATTCACCAACCGTCCGCACACGTCGGTTGCCAAGATGGTCAATATCATCGGCACGGTCTTGGTTGTTGTTCATACGGATAATCCACTCAACAATCTGAAATATATCTTCTGGTAACAACACCCGCGAAAGTGGTGGCTCGAGCACAAAAACACGTGTGCGTTCTGGCATACGTTCTATATCAGCCTTGCCCGATATGGATTTATGCCGTTCCCAGAGGTTTTTGTTTAACTTATAGCGCCCAACTTTAGCCAAGTCATAGCGCCGTGAATGAAAGAGCAATGATTCAATGAGCGAACGCGCATTTTCTAGCGTTGGTGGATCCCCCGGACGCAAGCGTTTATACAACTCCATCAAAGCATCACGTGCATGATGGACCGGATCTTTATCGAGCGTAGCGCGGATGTATTGACTCTCTTCCGGCACATTGATATGCTCGAACAACTCGATAATCTCCTCATCCAAGCCACGTTGCTCTAGCTTATTGTCGGGTATCCACTTCCATTCACCAGTATCTTCATCCTTGTTCCAAGCCAAAATAGCTCGTAACAGGATAGTAACCGGAAGTTTTCGTTTGCGATCAACTTTGACTGAAATGACATCGCGTTTATTGGTTTCAAACTCCAGCCAAGCCCCACGATTGGGAATGAGTTTAGCAGAGAACAACGGTCGCCCACTCGCCGGATCTTTTTCCTCTTTGAAATAAACCCCAGGAGAGCGAATAAGCTGCGACACCACAACACGTTCAGCACCATTGTAGATAAACGTCCCATTCTCTGTCATAATCGGAAAATCGCCCAAGAACAGTTCACTTGCCTTGCGTTCGACAACTGTGACATTGCCGATAACACGACCGGATGAAAATAACTCCACATAGTATGTTTGCCCTTCTTGAGCATTCCATGTGAGTTCACGCGAAATCTCATGGAACGTCTTATCACGTGACTTTGCCGGATTATGGACAACAACATGTTTGTGACGCACACCACGTTCATCGTAGACTTCAAGCCAGAGCGGACCATCGCTCGATGCAGCAAAAGCAATATTGACAGTCAACTCACTATCACGGGGTGCCTTAATAGCTCTAATGGCTTTTTGATCTCCGAGCACATCAAAGTCTGAACGTGTCGTTGCTTTCAGTTCATCCTTTGGTCTGCCTTCAACAAGGGTTATCGTGCCAGTTATATGCTCCATTGTACTCAATTCCATGCGATAGGTTTGCCCAACTCTGACATGCCATGCGTGTTCATTACTCGATGGACTTACTTCAAAACTCTTGTATGGTTCATCACTCCTTTCATTATATATATTCAGCGTAAGAGAAGCCTCGGTTGTTTCATCATCAAAGCTTACCTTCGCAGTTATATCACAATCTTTGTGAGCTTTGAATAGCATGGTTTCATGCGCATCCGTTGAACTATCAAACCGCGAACGAGCCATCACAAACGTATGCTCAATAATACTATCAAGCCATACATTTACCCGTAATGGTGCTGCATACGTCAAGTCACGTTCACGGCATTGAAACTCGTCATAGCGTGGCTTGCCAAATGTATAATCAAGGAAACGTAACTCTAAGTTTTTACCTGTAAAGTCCGTAATAGGCGATATTTCATCAAACAACTCTCGCAGACCTTCAGATTTGAACCATTCAAAACTTCCTAGTTGGGTATCTATCAATCTTGGCAACGAAATAGCATCATGGATATTGGCAAAAGAACGACGTTCGATAAGATTACGATGTAACCCATCCATACCATGATCAATTGGAGAAATCAGTGGTTGAAGAACGACAGTCTCAGTCAATGGTGGCATACTCACCTCACTGGCATACAGTAATCATTGTTCGACAAACACTATAAACCTTTTGCCTTTCGACTACTGCACACAGACTACTTAAAGGAAAACACGAAGCGCCCGTTCCTCTGTTCTTGCCTTCTTCTTTGGCACCAACCTTTGGAACTGGCGTTAAGATAACCCGAAACCTGCTTATCAACAATATATCGCTACAATGCATCAGGTGGATTGGTCGTGTAGTTTTGTTGTTTCTTCCAGACAGCTCTACTGCCTGCGTTTGTGCTTGTCGGCACAATACATCAAACGACTATAAAGAATAATGATAGCACATCCATGAAAATATGTCAAGTACATGAACGCAGAAAAAGAAATATTTGTTGAAACACCAAAAGATTCGGGTTAGCTCATCCACTTCTGCTGCATATGTTTCCATCGTATGTCTGGTATATCCAAGCCCCAAAGACGCAGCTCAAAGCTCCCTGATGCCAGCACATACCCATTGGGGCTAAACGTAACACTTTTGAACATCCCCAGATCCACTATCTAAGCGCTGTATTTCTTTCCCATGCATCATGATACAAGCACATGCTCGTCATTGGCCATAAGCGCCTCAATATCCACATCATCCCATGGCTGTTTCTTTGCAAAGGGAATAATGATTTCTACCTTTACGCCAGGGCTTGGGTCACAGTTGGCTATGCTGTAGCGTCCACCTACGCTCCATAGGAGTGAGGCAACAATGGCCAATCCCAACCCCATGCCGGGTACCTGACCACTAAAATTTTTCTCAATTTGGTAGTAGGGTGTCCATACACGCTCCATTTGCTCAGGCGTGAGGGTTGCTCCATCGTCACGGATATGGATACATGCCTCTTCTTCATTGTGGACAGAAAGAACAATGTGTATTGTGGGCGATTGGGTAGGGTGAAACTTCTTGGCATTTTCAAGAATTTGACGAAAAATCAAAGCTATTGCCTGCTCGGACAAGACAAGTGGTTTGGCATCATGCTTATCCCAACCAGAGAAATAGATGTGCTGTACGTTGAGTTCTTGTTGCACGTGCGCAACAATTTTGGGAATGCGGGAAAGGGGGCATTCTTGTCCAGGCTGTGCCAAATCGGGGGCTGTGAGGAAATGACGGATGCGCGAAATTTGACTATGCAACTGTTGCGCACTTTCGAGAGCGATAGTGGCAAATTCTTTAATGTCTGGTGAAAGGCATTGGTCAATGTCAGTTTGCAATAAATACAGGCTATTGATGAGACAAGACATAGGCGTATTGAGTTTATGCGATATAAGCGCATGAAAGGTCCACATATGACGTTCGCGTGTCATCTGTTCTGTGACATCACTAAAACGGATCAAGCGTTCAGCATGTGTATTAACTGGTGGGTCGAGCAAATCTACCTGGAGCCACAAGGCATGCGCATATGGCGTTTCAGGGCGCACAAGGTAGCGTACCGGTTGGTTTTTATACCTATCCGTATCTGTTGCTTGCCTATAGTGGTCCCATGTCTGCCACGCCTCGTGTGGATGACAGTGATAGTGTTTTTGCACCAGTTCAAGGAATGGTTCTTGGCTTAGTATCGCATTGTCATTCGTAGGCATAGGAAGATTGAGATAGATGTACGCCTGCTGATTGGCATACGTTATCATATCGTGTTCATTCACAATCACAAACCCTTGGTCAGATTGTTCAATCACACGCTGAAATCGAGCATGCTCCTCGACAAGAGCCGCTTCAGTTCGTTTGCGTTCAGTAATATCTTCACCAGAGCTGAGTATGCCAGTAATGGTCCCATCGTGCTCTTGCAACAACGTGTTGTGCCACGAAATGATGCGCTCCTCACCGCTTCGGGTGACAATCAAGCTCTCATCGTGCTCAGGTAACGAGATTTCTCCCCGTATGATTTGCCCAAACAAGGGTTGCACCAAAGGCTGCAAAGAGAGCGGCAAAAAATGGGTAATCCAATTTTTGCCAATAATATCTTCTTGGCTCCATTGCAATATTTCACAGCCTTTGCGATTGATCATCGTAACGTTTGCGTGTATATCCAGTGAAATGAACATTACACCAGCAAGCTTCAAGTATGACTGTGAACGGTCACGCTCCTCGCGCAGGGCTTGCTTCGTGTGCTGCATAATCACTTGATTTTTGACACGCGCCAGAACCTCCTCAGCTCTAAAGGGGCGAATAATATAATCAGTGCCCCCACATTGAAAAGCCTCAACCACATTGACCACTTCATCCAAAGCACTGATAAAGATAACTGGAATGTTGCGGGTACGCTTATCGCTTTTGAGCTGTCGGCAAACCTCATACCCATTAATATCTGGCATGACAATATCAAGCAAAATGACATCGGGAGAGTTGGTGCGTGCCGACGTTAATCCAAGCATACCATCTGGTGCAATGCGCACATCATACCCCTGCCCCTTGAGTATCTGCCACAACAAGCGCAAATTCTCATGGGTATCATCAATAACTAAGATAGTCGCTTTCGGATTATGCGTTGAGTCGGTATTCATGAAACTTCTTTCTTCGCTCTTTCCTCTATTATAACGCTAGAGTAACGTGGTTTTCAAAGGTTAGCGAAACAGGGGATGATCTGGTGATTATAAAAGCAGCCGTTGACACCATTGTCAGGCAGCTTTTCCACTTCTTCTACAACGGTTTAGTAGCCCATCAACCCACAACAGCGACGACAGACCGGCATAATGCCATCGGTGCTAATAGAACGCCTAAAGCGTTGTGCGGGTTCCCCGTACCAAATGTCTTGTACCGATTGCTCCTTGATATTACCAATGATGTAATCGTGATAGTCGCGGCATAGGCTTACATCGCCGTTGCTATCTATCTCCATAGTCATGTAGATACTTACACATTGGTTATACCCAAACATCTCATGATGGTCTTCATAGTAGCGGTTGATTTCGTCTTGCGAATTGAGAAACGGGTACATGAGTGGTAAGCAGAGCTTGTGCCCATTGGAATGTCCATTCGTAGATTGTTTCATAATGTCATACATATGGGTAAATTTTTCGTAGACATGGGTATGGTCGAAGTCCTTCCATGTACCAATCCACCCCAAGTGTGTGTGTGGCTCAAACCCAAAACGCCGTGTGAAATCGGCCGTGTGTTGCTGCGCCGATAGCTCATCTATCCACCACGAAAGGTAGAAAATATGTGCATCAGCATATTGGCTCACAAACTTGTAAATGTCTACCAAATAGTCAACATTGTACCGCGCAACAACAGAAATAGGCGCGATATACGGAAAGAGGCTGTTGCGACGTTGCTTTTCTTCACGCAAAGCCATCATTGCCGCCTCGACATCTCTAAAGTTATTCACACTCGACGTTACACCGGGGCGTTGTTTATTATGTATTTCCTCATTATGCCCATCTACACTCAACCAGATAAGCTTGCATGTATCTGCAATTTCCTTGACATGGTCAAGCATATGTGTACCATTGCTTACCATCATGATAGGCATTTTACGCTCTGCAATATAGTAGAGTAGCTCAATTAAGCCCTTGTACATCGTTGGCTCACCGCCCCAAATATACCAGACAGGCGACCAACCAGCCGCTACCACTTCATCCACCATACGTTTGTACACATCAACTGGTACTTCATTTTGGCGCATCTCTTTCAGCGACTTATCAAGTAAATAACCGTTATCTCCCCACTGTCCACATGTGTGACAGCGCAGATTACACATATCGGTAATCCGCAAACTAATATGGCGCACATCGTCGCCTTTCCCATGCGTGGCCCCTCGCGGGTGCCGCAAACCAAATGTCTCCTTGGACAATTGCAAGCTAGCAATAGAGCTAAAGGTTGCCCAGTCATTCGACATAATTTTTGCCAACTCTTGGATGGCAAGATACAATGGCGTATTTCTCACTCTGCTACGAGTGCCTTGCATATACAGATACTCCTTCTGTTTTTTTCAGCTAATCCAATGGTAACTGTCAAATAGCATAGTACCATATGTTGCCCTTCACTCGTAGCACCGGCTTCTAGCCGGATAGAGCAGAATGCCGGTGCTACGTAGGACATCACGGCCTAAAGATATTGGGGGCCAACAGTAGGCGTGGGTCTGGTCTTTGAGCCGATGTAGACGTTGCAACAGGGAATGGGTGCATACCCTCGGTTGTTGCTTCCGAACCCGATTGCCCCGGTCGTGTTGTTGTTGGTAACGTTATAGCCGTTGCATACATTGGTGTTGGTTCCACAGGCAATGCTGTTGACTCCATTCCTTGAGCATATTCTTCTTCCATCGCAAGAACCGGTGTAGCCTCATACGCTGGTGCATAAAACCTCTGTATGGTTCCACCAAAAATAGAGCGTAGATGTACTGGCTTTCTCGTTGGTGTTGCTTCTTGTTGCTGTGGTTGTACCCTATCGTGTTGGGCAGTGTGGGCATGGGTTTGATGCGGCAGAGCCACAAGCGTCAGCACAATAATACCTACTGCCACAACCAGCAATACATTACTCCGCGAAAACGGTAGCATAACCTTGTCAATACCTCCTTCATTCTCAGGTTTCCTTACATCTTGGTTACATTCTTGGTTCATTTGACATACGACAACACTCTATGATGCCGGTACGCATTATAGTAGAAATAGCCTTTTTATGGTAGCGCAGATAGTGTATGAGCATAGCACATCGTAGAGACGTTGCACGCAACGTCTCCGCAACATAGCAGCACCAATAGGAATTTTGGCGCACTTCGCGTCTTGGTGAACCAACCTTTCACAAAAAACACTGTACGAAAAAACGATACTTTTTTTGTCCTAGTTACGAAAAAAACGATACTTTTTTGTGCTCGTTACAAAAAAGACCATATTTTTTAGTTAGTTAGTAGTGCTATAATATTCTTCTACAGGAGTTATGTTATGATAGGTATTTTGTTTGTCATAATAGGGGAGGGCAGGATGCCCGTCATAACCATTTCTTAGGAGCATGGGGTATCTTGCCTATCAATGGTAGAAGGGGTAGGACAGACACGTTGTCTGTTCTGTACAGCGGGAAGAACCATAGGGCAGGTAATATGCTTCGTCCAGCATGCTACCTGGCTTGTGAGTAGGAGAGGTTAAGTATGCGAAAAAAACCATCTGGTACAAGTAAAGGTAAGTTAAGGAAGGTAATTGCTGCGGTGAGTAGGCTAAACGTTGAGAAAGAGATACCAACAAACGAGGACCTTGCAATAAGCAAGGGAGTGCAAAAAGGTATCTTTACTGTTGCCCTCTTGCTCTGCCTCGCCAGCCTTGCTAGTGCAATGCTTCTCGGCTACGAAGTCTGGGAGGCAAAAATACTAAAACAGCAGGAAGCACGTGAACTAGGCGAAGAACAGGTAGCCCAAGCTGCAGGGCAAATTAGTGCCGAGCTTGACAAGTTCGCCACGCTAACCAACAGCATAGCCGATGATCTGAGTAGTGGAGCGCTCCCATATGACGAACTAACCGAGCGGATCGAACATGAAATGCGCATCAATCCTGACCTGTTGGGTATTACCGTAGCATTTGCGCCAAACATGTATAAGGATGATGTAGAACTCTTTGCACCATATTATTCGAGAGACAAAGAAGGCGCTATTACAAGCCTGCAAGTAGAAGAACTCTATGACTACACACAGCCACCAAGTGAAGCAGAAAATGCCCCTGATACGCTCTGGTACTATCAACCAATGCAACAAGGGGAAACATGGCTTGAACCCTATTTTGGTGCAGCCTCCGCAAAATTGCTCAGTGGTTATGCTGTACCTTTCTATCAGGGGGTAGCCCCAGTAACAGACGATGCTGCTGCTGAAGACAATGTTGCAACAGAAGATGATGAAGCAGAAGCAGACGAACGCCAACCTGTTGGTGTTGTTGTGGTAGACTTGCCTTTGTCCAACGCCGACCGTCTTATGGATTCGCTTGACTTGGGAGCTACTGGCTATGGGTATATTCTCTCCAAAGAAGGCTTGTTTATTGCCCATCCCATCAAAGAACTGATTGGCACCACAACCATATTTCAACATGCCAGAGAGCTACGCGACGACACCATGCGCGAAGTTGGCAAAAAAGCCGTGCGTGGTCAATCTTTTTTCTTAGAAACTGTTGATAATGTTACCGGGCAACAATCGTGGATATTCCATGAGCCTATCCCTGCTACCGGTTGGTCTATTGGTGTTGTGCTCTACAAACAAGAATTTGCCCCCAACCCGCGTGCAGCCATGCGCCAACTATCACGAGTGGCACTCCTTGCTGTATCCTTCTTGTTTTTTCTCTCCATCGTAGGCTTTGGGGCCCATCGTGGGGGTATTCGCAGCCTATGGAATGTCTCCGGCATTGTCACCTTATTGGGCATAGCCCTTATCGGATTTATATGGTACCTTGCCGCCGACCTCCGCAATCAGCAAGGGGTAACTATTGTCAATAAAAGCGGCTTAAATCGCTTTCTTTCATCCTACTCCCAAAAGACCTATGAAACAACAGGTGAATCGCCCATCTACATTCCTACTGGCGTGCTCATTCAAACCATACAGTTTGGCGGTCCCAACGATGTCACCCTTGGCGGCTACATTTGGCAAAAATATCCCGAAGGCTTAGACGAAACAATAACCCGTGGATTTGTCCTGCCGCAACAAGGCGGTTGGGATGTAATCAAAGAACCCTACAGCGTGATAGAAAATGGTGTCGAAACCATCGGATGGAAATTTCTTATACCCCTTCGTCAACCATTCAACCCCTTCAAATATCCCTTTGACAATGAAGACATCTTGTTGCGAATTCGCCACCCCGACCTAGATAGGAATGTACTCCTTGTTCCCGACCTCGAATCATACGAACTCATCAAACCCGACCTATTGCCCGGCCTCGATGATGAAATAGTTATAGAAGGGCGTCTGCTTGACCAAACATTCTTTAGCTACCGCATGCATTCCTACAACACATCCCTAGGTGTTGAGGGCTTTGGAGCACAAGAAGTGCCAGAAATGTACTACAACATCAGCATACGGCGCGACTTTATAGACTCGCTTGTTGGGCATATCATCCCCATTGTCGTCGTGTTGCTCATGATGTTTATTGTCATGCTCATCACCCATGACCCAGACCCCAAAGAAGTCCTATCCGTCTTATCCTATGCAGCCGCATTATTCTTTGTGGCAGCCATTGCCCATGCCACCCTCAGAGATGCTATTTCGGCTACCGGCATCATCTACTTTGAATATTTCTACATCATGATCTATGTTGTTATCCTCATAACCTCGGTCAATTCTATTATCTACAATACCCAACCGCACATCAAAATTTTCCAATATAAACAAAACCTTATCCCCAAATTGCTCTACGGGCCCTTTGTCCTAAGCATATTGGCTGTACTCACCTTCCAAACCTATGTACCCAAGAAGGCCGAACAAGCTTCTGGACAAGCACAGCTTGAGGAACCCTTCAAGGTAGCCCTGATCGCAAGCGTGGCAGGTATTGAGGATGGCAGGTTGCAACAAAAAACATGGGAAGGCATACAAGAAGCCATTGAAGAACTAGGTATAGAGCCAACCCTCTTTGAAGCCGCAACAGAAGAAGCCTACAACTCCAATGTTGAACAAGCGACTGCCGAAGGGTATGACCTCGTTTTCACTGTCGGCTCAGATATGGCCAATTTCACCTATCAAGCTGCCAGTTTACACCCGGATTTGCTGTTTGTTACCGTAGACAACCCTGCCAAACCCGATAGAGATAATCTGCAAGGCATCACCTTCCAGACAGATGAAACTGGCATCCTCGCCGGCTATCTTGCCGCCGAAGTAGCCCACATGCAAGACCCCGACGAGCCTATGGTGGGCTATGTTGCCGGTGAGCAAATGCAACAAATTGTGCGGCTTGTCAGCGGCTATGACCAAGGTGTGCGACTCTACAACCAAGACAACAACACCAATGTTGTTTTTGATGGGGTCTATGTGGGAGCATTCAACGTTCCAGATGAAGGCAAAGCAGAAGCGCAAGCGCTCATCGAGGATGGGTTTGACATTATTCTTGCCTCCGGTGGAACGACCGGCGATGGAGCACTTATTGCCGCCCGTGAGCAAGGTATACCAGCCATTGGCATGGATGTAGACCAATTTGAAACCCGCCCCGAAGAGCAAAGCATCCTCGTCTCCAGCAACGTCAAGCGCGTAGAAACAGTTGTGCAAGAGATCATCAAAAACACCATGGAAGGAGATTTCCAAGGTGGGCACAACTATATTGGTACCCTAGAGAATGGCGGACTTGGACTAGCGCCATTCCACACCTTTGATGAGCAACTATCCGAAGACTTCAAGACCAAGCTGCAAGAAATACGCCAAAAAGTAATTGATGGCAAAGTATGGACCGGTTGGGGCGACATTGGCGGTATCCCGAAAGCATCGCAAAGTGTGCCTACTGCACCATCAACGCAAATCTCTGCCAACGTTGTGCAAGCAATCGTGTCATCCGACCAAGCCAGCGTCAAACTTAGCCAACGTGCTATAGAAGGTGAAGGTAAGCTCTTCCTAACCCTATCTGTTTCTACCACCGGCACCTTAGAAGGAAAAGAGTTTGCCCTCATTGACCATGATGAACCACTCGATGTAATGGAGATAGATGACACGCTCAAGACCTTCATTCATAATAACAAGATAGTAGGGGATGATAGCGAAAACTATCGCTACTATAGCGGCACACTACGCTTAGATGCAAAAGATACTGCTACCTTTGTATTGACCAGCTTACGTGAACGGGCTGGCGAAATCATCTACTTGCATAGCTACTACCTTGAAGCCGACAAAGAACTAGCCCTCGAAAATCTCAACCTCATACAGCAAGTGCAACTCAACCTGACGCCTGAAGTTGCAGATGCCAAGGATGAGAGCAAGATACATATTGGCGTCATCCAAACTGCTGAAACGCCAAGCCAAAACGATGCCCGTAAAGGCTTCCAAGAATCGCTAAAAGACCAAGGATATGGTGGACGCGATGTTATGTTCGACATTCAGTTTGCAGAAGGCGACCCCGACAAAGCCAAAACCATAGCCGAGGAATTTGTCGCCAATGAGGTTGACTTGATATATAGCCTTGGCACACCTGCCTCACGCGCATGCGTTAGCGCCACCCACGAACTCAAGACACCCCCCATTGTCTTCTCCTCCGTCACCGACCCATTGGGAGCGGGGCTTGTCGAGAGTTTAGAAAAACCTGGTGGCAACGCCACTGGTATGACCGACCGTAGCCCCTTTGAACAGCAGTTTGACTTGATGCTCGAATTATTACCCGACGTGAAGACACTAGGCATTGTCTACAACCCTGCACAATCATTTGCAACCTATGAATTTGAAGCATTGAAACGGGTAGGCGAAGAGCGTGATATTGAAGTTATAGGGGCCGAGGTCAAGACAGCGGCTGAAGGAGATGTAGCCGCTGCTGCTGAGAAACTCATCGGCAACGTAGATGCAATACACGTGCCCGCCGATAATGATGTATTCGCTGCGTTTGAGTTTGTCGTAGATGTGTGTAACGAAAATCGTATACCACTCTTCATTGCCGACACTAGCTATGTAGCACAAGGGGCCATTGCGGCTGTCTCTGTCAATTCATATGACTTGGGGTATCAAGCCGGCAAGATTGTTGTGCGTATCTTAGAAGGTGAAGACCCAGGCGACATTCCCGTAGGCGAGGCCGAAGACTTGGAAATATGGGTTAATCCAAACGCGGCACAGTTGCAAGGCGTTACCATCCCTGAATCTGTCTTGCAAGAGGCCGATAAGGTGTTGGTGGTTGAGGAGAAGGAGGAGTAGGTTCCTAACCTAGGTGCCTAGCGTAGAGATGTTGCACGCAACGTCTCTACTGTTGAGCAGGCATTTGGGGCCACGCACTCGTTCGAGTGCGTGGCCCCAAACCTGTTTGTGGGCGCGAGAGTATTCGTTTATTCGTGTACTATTCTTGGACAGCAGACCTAGATTTCAAGAGTATACTCTCGCTCACCCGCTCACCCGCTCACCCGCTCAATCGTGTATAATATTCCCAATAAAACTATAGGGTAGACACGAAAGGAGAAACCCCATGCGTTCGTTCAATTCGTATGGACCAGTAGATTCCGAACTACATTTTTGTGTTGAGCGCAAAACGATGGTGGACGAGTGTGTTCAGCATCTCATTGGAGACTTACAAAAGGGTGGGCACTACTTCACCATTTGGGGCGCACGACAAACCGGCAAAACATGGCTCATGCGCCAAGCCATGCACGAAATTCCCAAGCGCTATGGCGATAGGTTTGAGATGCTTGATTTTTCCCTAGGCGTATTGCGTGGTATGCCATTTAACCCACCTCCAGACCAAGCGACAACATTTATGCCAGAAGAATTAGCATTATTGTTGAGAAGAACATTGCCCGGTAAACCAACGATACGCAATTGGGATGACGTCATCCTAGCTTTTTCAAAAGAGGCATCCTATCTTGATAAGCCACTTATCATGTTGATAGATGAAGTGGATACCATTCCGCCTGCTTTGCTCGACTTGTTGGTCGGGCGCTTCCGTGAACTCTATCTGTATCGTGCCAATAACTGGCTGCACGGGTTGGCGCTGACAGGTGTACGAACAGTCGTGGGCATGGAGAGCAAGCGCGGGTCGCCGTTCAACGTGCAACGGTCAATGCAGGTTGGCAACTTGACGGCCGACGAGGTGCGCGAGATGTATCAGCAATACCAAGATGAAAGCGAGCAACCCATCGCGCCAGAGATAGTCGAAAACGTCTACGATGCAACGCTGGGGCAACCGGGCTTGGTGTCGTGGTTTGGCGAGTTGCTCACCAAAACATATAACCCCGGTCGGGAGCACCCGATTGGCCCAGAAACATGGCGATTAGTGTGGCTCAAGGCACGAGTGAAGGAGCCAAACAACAATATTATGAACCTGATTGAAAAAGCCCGCGACGAGGAGTATCAACCATTTCTAGCAGCATTGTTCAGCAATACCAATATTCCGTTTGCCTTTCATAAGTCCTTACACAACTATCTGTACATGCATGGCATTCTTGATACTGACATCATTGAGCAACCTAATGGGGAACTCCTAGAGATTTGCCGCTTTTCGTCGCCCTTCATTCAGCGTTGTTTATACGATGCGCTGAGTGATGAGTTGGTGCGTGATCCCAGAACCATTCTCGTGCTCGATATGTTTGATGAGATGACCGATGTTTTTGAGGGTCCAACGCTCGACTTGCCAGCCGTATTAGAACGCTATAAGGGCTACCTGCATCGGTTACGGGCAGCAGGGTTCAATCCGTGGAAGGAGCAACCACGTCGTGAGAAGGATTGTCACTTGACAGAGGCAGTAGGGCATTTTCACCTGTATGCATGGCTGAAAGATGCTATTGGACACCGAAGTGTGGTTAGCCCAGAGTTTCCCACCGGCAATGGCAAAGTAGATGTGCATGTGAAATATAATGATAAGCGTGGCATGATAGAGGTGAAGAGCTTTGTGGACATATACCAATTGAAGCGAGATAAATCGCAAGCAGCACGCTATGCAAAACAGAAGGGGCTAGACACTGTGACGCTGGCGGTGTTTGTGCCTGTGCTCGAAGAGGATGCACTAGCGAAGCTATCAAGCACCGAGACCGTCAATGGCATAGTCGTATCTACGGTGGCGATTGGGTGGGTGTGAGGGAATAGGTGCCTGAGCCTGTCGAAGGCGCACCATCTGCCCCCTAGTAAATGGGTGCCACACACTGTACAGTTGCTTCCAACACGATATTGACAGTCAACATCGTGTAATTCCGCGCCAAGGTTGCGATGTCATCGAGACGAGAGCATATTTGCGTGACTTCTGGTATAGTAATAGCGTATCACGCAAAAAACCACGTAGGTATTCTGAACCATTGACCTACCAAAAAGGTTGTATGAAAAGTATCAAAAAAGTGCCATGAAAGTTGTCATTCTATCGCTTACGCTGTATCATAGCGCCATGCGAGACGTACATAGTTTGTATACACGCAACGTATGATGAAATATTGCACATGGGCTACGCATCTAACACTGCTGCTGCTCCTACTTGTAGCCTTTAGCCACAACCGGCCGGCACAGGCCCAGGAACGCGGCCCAATCTATAGTGTCGCGGTAGAAGGCATTGTCACCACAACGACAACCGGCTATCTTCAACGTGCTTTGCGTTTTGCCGAGGCGAGTGATGCAACAGTATTGATCATTCAACTGAGTAGCGAGGGAGCAGTGCTACGTTCGTTGCGTCCCATAGCCACACAATTGGTGCAAGCCAATGTACCTGTTGTTGTGTATGTCATGCCTGAAGGCACCGAGTCGGGGGCAGCAGGCACATTTCTGTTGAGTGCCGCGCATATTGCAGCTATGGCACCACAAACCAGTTTTGGCAGCTCTACGCCACTCGCCAATGTAGACCGTGTCTTGACCGAACAAACGAAACAGCTTGTATTCGACAGCGTGGCCCAAGAATTGCAAGACTGGAATGCGCAACGTGGCCGCAATACAGCATGGATAGACCGTGCTGTACGCGAAGGTGTTTTGCTTACCAATGAACAAGCATTTACTACCAATCCACCCACCGTGGATATGATTGCGCAGGACACAACTGAGTTACTCACTCTGCTAGAAGGGCGTATAGTGGAGTTGGAAAACGGTGAGCAGATAACCCTAGAGACACTTGGGCGCAGCATACGCCCAATACATCCTACCCTTTGGGAAGAGCTTTTGCTGCTGCTCTCTAGCCCAACGGTTGCATTCTTCTTGCTCGTGATGGGGTTTGTGGCCATCTATGCTGAGTTAGCTCACCCAAGTGTAGGTTTTTTTGCCGGTGTCGGTTTCGTGCTGCTCACTGGTGGGCTATTTGGGCTGGTGGTGTTGCCCGTTCGTTGGATTAGTCTTGTAGGTCTTGTGATTGCTTTCATGTTAGTTGCCGTTGACATCTTTGTTCCAACACAGGGAGGACTAACTGTGGCAGGACTGGCATTAATGATTGTGAGTGCGCTTACACTGATTGATGCGGCACAGGCTCCCAATGTATTTATTGCATTATGGGCCATCATCCTTGTGGCCATCGGTATGGCCTTCTTTGCCGCTGTCACAGTCTGGCTTATTATTCGCTTGCGCGGTAAGCCTGTGGAAACCGGGCAAGAAGGGTTGGTTGGAAGGTTGGCCGAGGTACGGAAACCATTAACCCCGGAAGGGATGGTATTTGTAGATGGCGCTCTTTGGCGAGCTATCTGCGAACATGGTGAAGCTGATATAGGGGAATGGGTCCGTATTACAAGCGTGCATGCCCTGCGTCTCGTGGTGAGCAAAACCGATATGAAGGGTGCGCAACCACTTGCAACAGAGTCAAAAATTGACCCTATAGCAGGTACGAAGGACACCGATGGTAGATAGGCTTCTAGCCCAATGCTGCTAAGAAATTGTAGGACAGGTATCCTACCGGTCATTGTTCGGCTATCTACCATGCACGAATGCGCCCGTAGCACCGGCTTCTAGCTGGCGTCCGATAGGATGTCGGTGCTACGTGGGACAGCATGCAATTGACAAGGCTATGTTTCGGATAAAATAGAGGTTGGTTAGCGGTGATGAGTTGTTATGAATGAATGACCTAGATTAAGGAGCATGCAACTATGGGAGCAGCAGATGTAGGTGTAGGTTTGGGATGTTTGGTTGTGGTAGGGTTTGTTGCTATCATCGTAGCCCTCTCAGGGATAAAAATTGTAACCGAGTATGAACGTGGGGTTATTTTCCGTTTAGGGCGACTGGTAGGCGCACGTGGTCCAGGGCTATTCTTTGTTATTCCGGTACTCGAACGGATGATTCGCGTTGACCAACGTGTCATTACCGCCGATGTACCCGCGCAAGAAGTGATTACCTATGACAATGTGACGATTAAGGTCAATGCGGTTTTGTACTTTCAGGTACTCGACCCCAATGCAGCCGTGACCAAGGTGCTCGACTATATCCGTGCTACCATGCAGATTTCGCAGACAACGTTGCGCAGTGTGGTAGGGCAGTTTGAGCTTGATGCGCTCCTCGCACAGCGAGATGCTATCAATCAAAAATTACAACACATTATTGATGAGCAAACTGAGCCATGGGGTATCAAGGTGACAATTGTGGAAATCAAGGATGTCGAATTACCGACAACCATGCAACGGGCTATGGCGAAGCAAGCTGAAGCCGAGCGTGAAAAACGCGCCAAAATCATTCACGCTGAAGGTGAGTTTCAAGCATCGAAAATGCTGTCACAAGCAGCAGATGTCATTGCTAAAGAACCTGTCACGCTGCAACTGCGCTATCTACAAACCCTCACTGAAGTAGCGGTTGAGAAAAATAGCACCATCATCTTTCCACTACCCGTAGACACGATTAGTCTTTTCCTTGACAAAGTGCCGCACTTCGCCCAAGATATGTTTGCCAAATCCAAACCATCGGATACAACCGATTCGCAAACAACACCTATTGGTCTGCGTGTGCCTGAACAAGGTTCTGCTAAGGCTGCACATGCAGAAGACGAAAAACCATGTCCATCTTGTGGCTCTCAAACAGCAAGCAGTGCTCTCTTTTGCCCGAAGTGTGGTTCACGCCTTGAGCAATAATGTGAAAGCACGCTCTGTGCTAACAGAATGGAAATAAGGACATGGCATACCGTATGCAGCGTCTGCGTCTCATCCTCATTGTATTACTGGGTGTTTATCTGTTCATTTATCCTTGGTCTATCCTACTCGTTGCACTAGACTGTGTGCCCGGATGGGGCACATGGATGGGCGGAGCATTGCTCATACTCCAAGGAACGCTTATGGGGTTATGGCTCAGTGCAAATTATGGGCGCTATGGTCTACTCGCTACTGTGCTTATTCTGATTATTTCATGGGCAATAGAGCATATAGGAGTAACAACAGGCTTCCCGTTTGGTACATATAGCTACACCGATGTATTGGCCCCCAAGGTTGGCGGTGTTGTGCCGTTGGCTATTCCATTTGCATGGCTTATGGTGGTGCCAGCGGCAATAGGTATTACAGAACGGGTGTTGCATGGACGCGATATAGGGCAGCAATACATATCCTCGGCGCACCACGCTACAACATTCCATATGCTGCTCAAGGCGCTTGGGGCTGCATCGTTTGCCTTGCTGCTCGATGTGACGATAGAGCCGGTTTCTGTGCATGTCAATGGCTATTGGGTATGGGATGATGTGCGTAGCGGCTTTTATGGCGTGCCAGTTTCCAACTTTGCTGCATGGTGGGTGACAAGTGTTATACTGGTATGGCTTTTGTTGTGGCTCCAACAGGTCGCAACCAAGCAGTGGCACAATGACAGGCGAGCAACCCATCCTACCACTGACATGGGCAGGTTAGAAGCCTACCCCACCCTTGCTGCAAAAGTGGTATCGCAATGGCTGCCGCCATTGCTCTATATGCTTAACTTGACGATGTTTGTGTTGGTGAACATTGCCCATGCACAGGTGGCTCCTTCTATCATTGGTGGCTTAGTATTGGTCTACCTTGCATTCAATTGGCTCAAACCACCAACCGTGCGACATGGCTTGTGTTCTATTATGGATGGGGTCATCATGTGTTATCTTGCGTTCATCTGGCTCAAACCATCTATTGGACGTCGCATGTTGAGTACCGAGCGCACCGACTGGCAAAAATAGAGAGAAAGGAGTTGTATGTTTCATCGAACAGTTGTAGAAACAGCCAATGCGCCACAAGCCATTGGCCCCTATTCACAGGCTATATACGCCAATCAACTGGTTTTTGTTTCAGGGCAAATACCGCTCGACCCAGCCACGGGAGAGGTGATTGCGGGCGATGTAGCCGCACAGACTCGTCGGGTATTGCACAATGTGCAAGCGGTTTTGGAAGCGGCCGGTACATCACTAGATCGCGTTGTGAAGACGACGATTTTTCTTACTGATATAGGCGATTTTGGCACAGTAAATGCTGTATATGGTGAATTTTTTACCCTAGCACCACCGGCACGCTCAACGATACAAGTTGCTGCTCTCCCCAAAGAAGCGCAAGTAGAAATTGAGGTGATAGCTATACAATAATCTCTCGTAGACAAAACACGCATGTTGCCTTGTGGTTATAATAGAGTTGGACGAGAAATAGACACAAAGAGGTTTTGTAAACATGAGCAATCTTGAAGAAAAGCCACAACGCAAACGGAGGTCATCGCAGGCGAAAAAAGAACCTGATGCACAGCGGACGAGCCGGCATCGGGGCACGAAAGAACAACAGGCAACAGCAGACCAATCAGCAGACTATGAAGTGACACCTACCAAGCCAGACCTGATCAATCCGGATTGGCGCAGTGTACTGAAGAGCAAACGAAAGAGTCGGCGGACTACCGGTTCCCTTTCTTCGCCGCAAGAGCTGCAACTCTGGCTACAGCAAGGGGGCTGGCGCTATATTGCCGCTGGTGCTTTCTTGTTGGTGTTTACTCTTATCGTCATCCTATCACTAAACCAAAAGACACAGGCTACTAGCCCTAGGATGGCACCTTTAACGAGTGTACCAGCTTTGAACAATGGCACGATGTCTCTGCCAACTGTCACACCAGTACCAACACCGCTGCCCGTGCCAACAGCTCAATTGTTTGTCGTTGCAGGCACTGGTCAAATGGGCTTGCTTTTACGTGCCGAACCAACAACCAATGGCCAAGTATTGGAGACACTGCGCGATGGGATGCAGGTGGAGCAGATCGAGGCGGACTTTGCGGGACCAAGCTTTGTGTGGCGCAAAGTACGTTCGCCAAATGGGAAAGAAGGGTGGGTGGCAGTAGATTGGCTACAGCCGGCGCAGTAAACGAACAATGGCTTGCACAAAGACACAAAGACGTTTAGCAAGACTTTCCTTTGACACGCTCTGGGAAATGGCATGAGAAAGCTCTACGTACCCCCATGTTCTCTACGGTATTACACAGCAATGCCGGATGTCCCCTATGCGCTATCGTCATCACATGTGTTTGTATGCTCTTCGGAGGGCTGTTTTCTGCTCGTTCGAGATGGACCCTTCTTGTGATTCGCGGGAAGCAAGGATGTTTCAAGGACATCATCCATATGACGTATATAGATAAATGTCAACTTACGCTTGACATGGTTGGGTACATCAACAAGGTCGCGTTCATTCTTGTCTGGCAGAATGATGATATTGATGCCAGCACGGTAGGAACCAAGGATTTTTTCCTTGACGCCACCAACGGGTAATACACGCCCACGCAATGTAATTTCGCCCGTCATAGCAACTTCACGCCGCACAGGGCGGGCAGTAAACGCCGAAATGAGGGCAGTAGCCATGGTGATGCCTGCTGATGGTCCATCTTTTGGTACACCACCTTCTGGTACATGGATGTGAATATCGGTTTTGTCAAAGCGCTTGACATCTATTCCCAAGCGTTTGGCATGCGTGCGAGCATAGGAGAGGGCTGCCTGGGCCGATTCTTGCATGACTTCACCAAGCTGGCCGGTGAGGGTAAGGTTGCCTTTGCCTTCCATGAGGGTAACTTCAATTGGCATAATGTCTCCACCATTGCTCGTCCACACCATGCTGGTAGCAACACCTATCTCATCTTGCTCCTCGGCCATGCCATAGGTATAGCGTGGCGGTCCAAGATATTTGTAAATGAGATTGGGAGTGACTACATGGGCAAAGGAACGTCCCTCGGCAATACGACGCGCAGTTTTGCGACAGAGAGAGCCTATTTCTCGCTCAAGGTTGCGTACGCCGGCTTCATAGGTGTAGGTACGGATGAGGTGTTGCAGGGCAGTATTGCCAAAACGTAGGGAACCATGTGCAAGGCCATTTGCATTCCATTGCTTGGGAATAAGGAAACGTTGTGCTATTTGGAGTTTTTCTTCTTCGGTGTACCCGGGTAGGTCTATCACCTCCATACGGTCTAGGAGCGCATAGGGTACTGTGTCTAGCAGATTGGCTGTGGTGATAAAAAAGACTTGGCTCAGGTCATAGGAAACATCAAGATAGTGGTCACTAAAAGCATAGTTTTGCTCTGGGTCAAGCACTTCGAGCAATGCAGCGGCAGGGTCACCACGGAAATCGCTCCCGAGCTTATCTATCTCATCGAGCATAAACACGGGGTTGATAGCGTTGGCATCCTTCATAGTACGAATGATGCGCCCAGGCAATGCACCAATGTATGTGCGGCGGTGTCCGCGTATTTCTGCTTCGTCGTGAACACCGCCTAGAGAAAGGCGTACAAACTTCCGGCTCAGCGCTTCGGCAATGCTGCGCCCTAGGCTTGTTTTGCCAACACCAGGCGGGCCAACAAAACAGAGGATGGGTGATTGTAGGCGAGAACCGGCTAGTTGTCGCACAGCCATAAACTCAAGGATGCGCTCTTTTACTCTTGGCAACCCATAATGATTACTCTCGAGTATTTTGGCTGCTGCCCGCAAGTCTTGGTTATCTTCAGTGATTTCGCTCCATGGGAGGTTGATAAACCAATCTACATAGGTGCGGATGAGGGAATATTCGGGAGCAGCAATAGGCATAGCTTCAAGCCGTTCGATTTCTTCAAGAGCTTTGAAGCGCACGGATTCTGGCATTGGTTTGAGGGTTATTTTTTCGCGGAGTTGGCTTATCTCACGCTGCACAGGGTCTATTTGTCCTAGTTCGCGCTGTATGGCTTTGAGTTGCTCACGAAGAAAAAATTCACGCTGACTGCGGTCAACCTCTTTTTGGACTTGGTTGTGGATGCGGCTTTCAAGTTCAAGCACATCGAGTTCTTGTGAAAGCATGACGCTGAGTCGTCGCAGACGTTCTTCGGCATCGAGGGTTTCGAGAATTTCTTGCCTGCGTGCTACATCCATAGGGAGTGTGGAGGCTATCATATCGGCCAACCAGCCGGGTTCTTCTACGTTCATAGCCATGATGTAGGAGTCGTCGGGCAATGTACGGCTCAGTTTGACTACTTTTTCAAATAATGAGAGCACTGCTCGCATCATAGCTTCAACGGTGAGTGTGCGTTCTTCGTTGGTATAGACTGGCACAGCTTGTACACGGAGGTGTGGCCCATCTTGCACTCCCTCAACCACACGCATACGCCTTTGCCCCTGTACAACAACACTGGTGGTGCCATCGGGCATTCTGAGCATACGCTGCACGGTGGCTTCAACACCAACGGTATAGAGGTCTTCTAGCCCTACGTCTTCCATATCTGGGTCGCGCTGTGCTATAGCCAAGACAGTACGGTCTTCAGCCATGGCTTCTTCTACCGCCAATACAGAACATTCACGGCTTACGAAAAGGGGTGCAAGCATATGCGGAAAAAGCACCGTGTTGATGAGCGGCACAACAGGTATTTCACGTTCCTGCTTTTGCACATCACTTTTGAAGCGGTGATCAGTAGGAAAATCAAAAAGAATAAGTGGTTCTTCAGGCATTACGGCTATCGTATCTGTTTGTCATGACAGCACATTGCTGTTTTTCATTATTCCATAGCGTCTATTATAGCACACTGCACGCCTTTGTAGGTAATGGTGGGGTATCTACAATATTGACGCACCTCTTGAAAACGTGCTATAGTATGCTTTGTACTGGTACATTTTCATACTGAGATATGCAACATCGTATATATAAAACAAATGCCCTTATTGTGCGTCGTAGCAATATAGGTGAAGCAGACCGGCTCCTAGTCATCTCTACTCCGGCAGGAAAGCGTCGTGTGGTAGCGAAAGGTGTACGAAAAACAACTAGCCGCCTTGCAGGGCATATTGAGTTATTTGCACATACGATAATGATGTTGGCGGTCGGGCGCAATCTTGACGTCATTACACAAAGTCACGTCATTGACTCGTTCGCTTCTATGCGTGCAAGCCTGTCGCACTTGAGTTGTGCCTACTACGTAGCAGAATTGTACGACGCACTGACGCAAGAAGAGGAAAATCCACATCTTTTTTCGTTATTGTTACAAACGTTGAAAGCGTTGGATACAACCAACAATGTTGATCTTGTTTTGCGAGCATATGAGTTACGATTGCTTGATACTATCGGCTATCGGCCTCAACTCCAGCGATGCGCGGTCTGCCAAGAGATGCTTACGGAAGAGGCTGAGCGATTTAGTCCTTTGTTGGGGGGTGTCATCTGTCCACGAGATGTGCATGCCGACCGTCTGGCTTTGCCAATGAGTTTAGGAGCCTTTAAGGTGATTCGTTATATCCAAAGGCAACCGCTTAACACCGTTGTCACTATGAACATTTCAACCCAAGTGCGCACTGAAGTGGAACATTTGCTACGTGCCTACTTGGTGTATATCCTAGAACGCGATCTCCGTTCAGCGGCGTTTCTCGATTCATTACGTGTGGATAGGGGCAACCTTCTCACAGATTTTCAACACACATCTCTACCTACCACAGAATAGATGCATGTGTCAAAACACTAGTTGAGCGTATAGTAGAGTGTGTCAAAACGTCAAGGAAACAGATTATGGCTTATATTGATGAGCAACTTGGCAAGAATGAGCAAATGCTGTATGAGGCGCGGCAACATCTGGTTATGCTCATCAGCCTCATACTCAGCAAATTGATACTCATTGGCATTATGATTGTCACAGGTATTGTGTCGAGAGAGGCTTTTATAGATAACACAGAGCCTATTATGATAGGGTCATTCACACTCGTGCTCCCCGCCAATCAATTAATCCCGGCGTTGGCCGGGGTCATTAGTATTCTGATGCTCATTGGTATTGTGAATGATTATTTGTTGTGGGTTGCAGAGCGCTATATTATCACTGACCGCCGTGTTATCAAGTTTCATGGATTTGCCAACAAGACGGTCATCGAGTCATCACTGGGAAAAATAAATGATATTGCCTATAAGCAAAACCTTATGGGTGGGCTGTTTGGGTATGCTACTATTGAAATCTATACTGCTTCAGAAGACACTATCAATACTATGGATTATGTTGCACAACCAATTGCGTTTAAACAGGCTTTGCAAGGGGCAATAGCAAACTATGAACAAGGGTATGGCTACCTCGATTTGCACATTCAACCGGGCGGCCCTATGACAGACCATATGGCTTACAGACCACTCGATATTAACCAAACGCTTGAAGATTTAGCAAAGTTGCGTGACCGTGGCATTCTCTCATCGGATGAATTTGAAACCAAAAAGCGTGAATTGTTGAATCGTTTGTAGGAGTATGAACCAAAGCACATCCGACACGCGCACCACCAATGGGAATGTCTCCGACGCGCTCATGTATCAGTTGTTAAACTATATATAACATTATAAATCACGCAAGAATTGTTCTACCTCCTCCATCTCAAGCCGCATACCCACACGTGCGTAGATGTCGCGTGCATCTTCGGCAAACTGGCGGGCAAGTGCTAGCCGTCCAGTGGCAGCATAGACACGTGCCAAACCATATTTATCGCATGCAATAAGCCGACGCTCATTCCATGACTCGGCCATGCGCAAACTACGCTCAAGGAATGACTCGGCCTCTTCTCTTTCGCCGCGCTCAATAAGGGTTTCACCACGCTGATATTTAATCCACGCAAGCGCACGGGTCCAACCGAGTTGGCGGGCCCAGTCTTCAGCCTGTTCCAGCATATTCAACCGTGCATCAAACTCGAAAATACGGCAGATAGCCCATACCTTCAGTTCGAGATGGTCTAACCGTTCGGCAGTTTCCATCGTTGAACGTACCAATTGTTCAGCCTCACCAAGCAACCCTTGCTGTTGCAGGACACGCGAACGAATTTGTGTAGCCATAGCTAAGCCCACTTCATCGTTATACTGTTGTGCAATACGCTCTGCTTCACCCAAGTAAAGCAATGCCTTATCATTCTGCGATTGGAGCCGCAATACTTCACCATATCTACGGAAAGCGCGTGCTTCTCGCAAGTCATCATCTACGTGTTGGGCTGCACTAATAGCTGCGTCTAAGATGTCTCGTGCATCGCCAAGCAACCCAACAAGGTAGGTGTAGAACCATGTATCTTCTGCTATTTGGAGCAATGCCTCCCATCGGGATTGTTTAAGACATAGGCGTATGGCATTGCGCAGGTTTGGGTATTCGCGTGCAAACATTTGTACTTGCTGCACGTTACGGTCTTTCAACCCATAGGTTCGGGCAAAGTCAACAAACCATGCCAACCATCGCCCAATGACATCTTCGCGTCGTTTGATACTATCGAGTGCTATGCCAGCATAGCGTTGAATGACAGGTAGGAGTGCGAACCGGTCATTGCTTGTGCGGTTGATGAGCGAAAGCCGCTGGAGCAGTGCCAAAGCCGTATCACGGGCCGATTCAGAGATGTCAGCTACATAACCGAGTGTATCGCGGGAAGCGCCCGCTTCATTGTCAAAAAGGGTGCATACTTGCAATACACGCCAAGCATGAAGATTGAGATCGCGCAGGAGGTCAAACTGTCCTTTGATACAATATTCCGTTACGTCACCGGTTGCATTCATAAGCCAACGCGTCACCGACTCAAAACTTTCGCCACCACTCAAACGCGCTAGAGAGAGTTTGATAGGGAGCGGCATACCTCCGGTTAGGTGAAAAAGGTGTTCCCGTTGCGATGCATCAAGCACGATGTCGCGCTTGGTTAGTTCGGCAACTATCAACTGTTCAGCTTCATCTTGTACCATCCCACCTACGCGCACTATTTCGGCCGAGGCGTGCCATCCCTCTGGGGAATCCGATGTTACTATGACTTTGGTAGGTGCTGGCAGATGACGCAAAAAGAGTTTGACATGCATATCGGGAACATGCCCCACATGGTCTAAGATGAGCAGGGTGCGTTTGGTAGCAAGTGCGTGTTGCACAAGGCGGTCTTGTTCTTGCTCAAAGGTGGCAGGTATCATCTGCTCACATAGGGTGTCAAAGGATATGTTGAGACCAGCGCGTGCTAGGGCATTTAGGCGGCCAAGTAGTTCGGCCTGACGGTCTGCGTGGTCGTGCATATCGGGGTAGAGTTGGTAGTGGGTGATGCTTTCCATGAGTTGTTGCGCGAGTGTCAATGCATCTTGGTAGTAGCTATGTCCAGTTCCAAGGCGCTTGAGTAAGTCATTGAGTGCAGCTTCATAGAGCGTGTTGGCATCTATCTGGCGTATGTCGGCAGCACAGGTAATATCTTCGCGTTCCAATGTTTGGGCAATAGCTGTGTACATATCTTGTAAGGTACGGCAGGTGAGTTCAGCAACGCCGACAGTGCATGTTTTTTGCGTATAGAAATATGTTTCTTTGAACGATACGCGCACGATAGCTTCAAACTGTTGTTCGGGTGGCAAAGTTGTATAGTTCTTGAGATAGGTATGGGCAATAGCGAGTGCAAGTGTACTTTTGCCACAACCATCTGGACCAGTCAACACTATCTGCCAAGCACGGTCATTGTTGGAGAGGCATGTTTGGAGCCGTTCCATCTCGCGTTGGCGCTCGATGAATGTGGTATAGTCGGGCTGGGGCAGATTGTGATATGGGCGGACATACATGCTTGCTTGCGGGTGCGATTCCAACCGACGTTGTTCTATCTGGTTTGTTAATTGAATCAAGGCATCACGTACATCCTCACGCATAGCAGTCGTTTCTTGCAGATGTGTGCGTACTTCAACCGTTTGCTTACGTACCCTATCGGCGCTCATACGTTGCATCTGGAGGGCATAAATGCCACGTATATCTTTTGTTTCGGGCAAGTTCCACATTTCTTCGATGTAGAGACGTAAGAGGTAAGAAACAGCACGGTCTACACGTGTACGGTTGCGCCGTTGGGGGAGGATGTCGGTAAAATGGCCTACAACATCAAACTGCTCGCTAGAACGGAGACGTCCGGGGCAGGAAATGAGGTGGATCAGTGTTTGGGCAACTTCGGGCTGCGTCCAAACGTCGGGACAGTGCAACAATTCATCTGTTACATCTTCGTCTTGTTCTCTATATACCTCTTCAAAGCGTGCTAATGCTTGATGTACGGCTTGGTCAAGACGCTGGTCCATAATAACGGTATTGTGCGACAAAAAGGCCCGTATTTTTTTACCTATTGGTTTACCGAGCGTTTTATCTGCAAAATCAAGAATAGTTTCAACAATCTGCTGTTTCAGATTGTCGGGGAGCACAGTGGTTTCATTCATAGGAATGCTCCTAGAAAAGACAAGCGCTTCACATTGTCATACAGTATAACACGCTTTGCTCCATAGGCGTTCAGGAGATAGTATGTTTTGGGTGCTTGTTGCTATCGAAATACAAAGAGGATTGGCACCGCAATGAGCGCAGCAATGAACAATAAAACCAACAACAATTTGAGTTGCTCAGTTGTGCGACGTGCTGCCAATTCTTCTCGTGCTTCCGGATGATAGGGCACATCATCTTGTTGAGCAAAAAGCACATGCCCTAGGTTCGCTGGTGTTTGGAAAAGTGTGGTAAAAATAGTACTGATGAGTTCCCATGTGGTGATGAGTGGTGGTGCCCAATAGGCTTCATCAGATGAAACTTCGCGCCCAGTGAGCGCACACTGCAATGGCCCTTCATGAGAGGGTTGTTTGGGGTTCGATTGGGTTGGTTTTTCTTCTATAGACATTGCTTCAGACCTTTGCTTTCCTTTTTGCTATTGGTGGTTAAAAGGAACAGTCAGCCACACTGCTGACTGTTATTGGTTTATCACCTCTACAGCCTCCTTACGAGTATTTCCGTACAAAACGTGTAATGCGCTCTATGGCTTTCTCTATTTTTTCTATGGAGGCTGCATAGCAGGCACGCACATACCCTTCGCCACTTGGACCAAAAGGACCACCGGGTATCACAGCTACTTGCTCTTCAAGCAAAAGCTGTTCGGCAAACTGTTCGCCGTTCATGCCAAGATGCGATACCTGTGGAAACGCATAGAACGCGCCTTTTGGCTCTACTGTTGGCAAACCAGCCGCATTCAAACCATCAACAATAACACGTCGGCGTCGGTCATACTCAGCATGCATAGCCAACACATGTTCTTCGCCACTGCGGAGTGCTTCCAAGGCAGCGTACTGGGCCATTGTTGGCGCGGACATGATTGCATATTGGTGAACTCTGGTAAAGGGGTCTACCAGTTCAGCAGGTGCGGCAATCCAGCCAAGTCGCCAACCTGTCATGGCGTAGGATTTGGAGAAACCACCCATGAGTACGGTACGCTCACGCATGCCAGGCAATGCAGCGAAACATGTATGCTCAACACCATAGACGAGTCGGTCATAAATTTCGTCTGACATCACGATAAGGTCATGTTGCTCTGCAATGTCTGCAATGTCTAGCAAACTCTCGCGGCTCATGACTGCACCGGTTGGGTTATTGGGGTAGCCAATGATTATCATTCGTGTTTGTGGCGTAATAGCATCTTCAACTGCTGCTCTTGTCACTTGAAAAGCATCGGTTGCATAGGTTGGTACAAAAACAGGGGTTGCATCTGCCATAAGCACGGCTGCGGGGTAGGCAACAAAGCATGGTTCGGGGATGACTACTTCATCATTTGGATTGAGGAGTGTCAAGGATGCTGTTTGCATTCCCTCGCTGACGCCCACGGTGAGGAGTATTTCACTCTTGGCGTCATAATGCAACCCGTAGAGTTTTTCTACATGTGCTGAAATAGCTTCGCGCAGCTCCAACAAGCCTGAATTTGAGGTATACCCGGTTGTCACGTCTATCGAACGTTTGCCGGCTTCACGTATCGGCTCTGGGGTAATAAAATCTGGCTCTCCGACGCCCAGTGAGATAACATCTGGCATGGTTGCTGCAATATCGAAAAAGCGCCGAATACCAGACGCTGGCATAGTTCGCACACGTTTTGATATGCGTGTACGTGGCTTGTGTGTACCGTTAGTATAGCTTGTCATAGGTGTTCCATTGGTTTGTACATGTTCTGTAAGCACTCCATGTGTATGCCCACCATTGACAGTGGGTACTGTGGAAATGTCTTGCTCAATGCTATTCATAAAAAACCTCCTTACTAGGTAGATTCTGGTTCTTATGATGTAAAATAATGCTACATCTGAACCCCTGAAAAAAGTGAATGGGATTATCTTATCACACCTAGTTACAAGTTGCTAGGGGGGACATACCAGACACAAGTACTATATTTTGGTGGTATGGCCGTCGTGGTTTCTTTGTACTACAAACGATGCTATACTTCATATATAGCTTTATAAACGGTTTGAAAAGCTTTTTTGTAGTAAGTGATATATCACACATGTATCAGAAAGATAGGGGGGCATATATCACGTTACTATCAGTAAACCATCAGCTATCCTGAAAAAAGAACGCTCAACGATAAGTCTTTGTGGATCCGCATGATAGCTTCGGCAAAGAGTGTTGCAACACTTATGGATTGGATACGTTCTCGGTTGCAGTTTTTTGGCAATGGGATGGTATTAGTCACAATTGTTTTGACGATTTGAGACCTTTCAAATGTTTGTATTGCTGAACCGGAGAAGACACCATGTATGGCACAGGCATAGATTTCGCGTGCCCCCCGTTCTAGCAGCAATTCTGCGGCTGTCATGACGGTTGTCCCGGTCGAGATCATGTCGTCTACAATAATGGCAGTTTTGCCTTCCACTTCGCCCACTATTTCCAATGCTTGGTCTGTGTCAGGGTCCGGGCGTTGATTAACGATCACAGCCAAACCGGTGCCACCAATGACTTCACGGAAGCTATTCGCACGCCGTACTCCACCAGCATCGGGAGAAACCACCACGACATCAGGCAAATGTATTTCGTTGATGTGGTCGGCCAGAAGAGGTGCTGCTTGGAGATGGTCTACTGGAATATCAAAAAAACCTTCTATTGCTGGTGCGTGTAGGTCCATGGTCAACACACGGCTTACTCCGGCAGCACGAATGAGGTCGGCCACAAGTCGTGCTGAGATAGGCTCACGTCCCGAGGTTTTCTTTTCTTGCTTCGCATAGCCATAGTAAGGTATTACTGCTGTGACACGATGCACCGAGGCGCGTTTCAGTGCATCCACCATCAACAACATTTCCATAAGGTTGTGATTGACGGGAGTACATGTAGGCTGTATCACAAATGCATCACAGCCACGCACATTGGCTTCAAGTTTGACACGGGTTTCCCCATTTTCAAAAGTGCCAACTTCGGCCTTGCCCAAGCCCATATTTAAACATTCTACAATTTCTTGTGCCAACCCAAGATTGGCATTTCCACTGAAGATTAACAATCTCCCCATAGGTTCTACTTCCCGTTTGGTTGTGCCTGCCACGAGGCTAGAGGTACACATTCTTTCAAACGAAAGAGGGCAGTGAAGCGATGCTTCGCCGCCCTCGCATTTCAATTCACGTTGCTGTGTGCCATCATGTATCCCACGGTTAGGATTGACGACACCACAGCACATCCTATTTGGCTACCGAGCTAGGATTCGAACCTAGACTAACAGATCCAAAATCTGCTGTGCTACCCTTACACCACCCGGCAACGGGGTATTTTTAGCACAAAAACCTCAACGCTTTGTCACATGTTGTCAATAGTCTCTCAAACCTTCTCACAAATCCATCGCATCAAATTATACCATGCATTCCCACATACATGCAAGTATGGTATGCATTCGTTTTTAGCTATTCGTTCATGCCCCATGGTGGGAACATAAACCCTAGCACGTAGCGCATGCATCTTGAACTCGTATCTGTTTCGGGCACTAGGAGTACCCAGAGGAACACACCTACCGTTGCTGCCTTTCAGCCCTGGCGGGGTTTAGCATGTATCTGCCACTCCTTAGTGCCTCTATCTATTATAGCCGAAGTTGGCAAACTACGCCAATCGCAGAATCGTAGGCGTTTGCTGCAAGGTTGCAAGACAGGTCGCACCCTTTGAGCGTACCAGCAAAGCATTGCATGTTCCCTTCTTTGCACTCTTTGCGCTCTTTGCGTCTTGGCGCGAGGTCTTCATGAAAAAAGACGTTAATACAACATGTGCTATACTTCGCAGTATGATACAAGCTCATACCCTGAGCACTGAAAGAAATTCGTGAGGTAATATTGTGCTTGCAAAAGTCTATAGCTGTGCCGTATCTGGGCTAGAAGGTGTCCTAATAGAAGTTGAGGTAGATATTATCAATGGTTTGCCGTCATTCAATGTTGTTGGGTTGGGAGATACAGCAGTGCAAGAAAGCCGTGAACGTGTACGGGCAGCCATTCGCAATAGTGGCCTTGCCTTTCCACAAAATAAACGCATTACCGTCAATCTAGCACCTGCAGACCTGCGCAAGGTAGGACCATCGTATGATTTGTCTATTGCTATTGGCCTGCTCCTCGCTTCAGAACAAATTGAAGGCGATGTCAGCAAAGCCATTTTCATTGGTGAGTTGTCGCTTGATGGCACATTGCGCCATATTGATGGGGTTTTGCCTATGGCAGCAGTGGCACACCAACATGGAATTGAAACCGTGTATGTACCCTATGATGATGCTGCCGAAGCAGCACTTATTGATAGCCTCACTGTTGTGCCGGTGCGTACATTGAGGGATTTGGTAGCGCATGCGGTTGGTGAGCATCCGCTTCAGCCCTACATGTCCAATGGGACATTCGATAGCCAAGAAGTGCAACATCCGGTGGATTTTCAGGATGTGCGCGGCCAAGAGCATGTGAAACGTGCGCTAGAAATAGCTGCCGCTGGAAACCACAATGTGTTGATGTCGGGTAGCCCCGGCTCTGGTAAAACGATGATGGCACGCGCACTCATCTCCATTCTGCCGCCCATGAATCTTGATGAGGCGCTGGAAGTTACCAAGATTTATAGCGTGAGTGGCCAATTGCCAAGTGACACGGCCCTTGTTCGTCAGCGCCCCTTTTGTGCGCCACACCATACCACATCGTTGGCTGGCTTGGTCGGTGGCGGCGGGCGCATCAAGCCAGGTATGGTCACGCTTGCGCATCGTGGTGTACTCTTCTTAGATGAGTTGCCTGAATTTGGCAACAAGCTTGAGGTACTACGACAACCATTGGAAGACCGCATTGTGACGCTGAGTCGTGCATCCGGTAGCATTACCTTTCCGGCTTCGTTCATGCTTGTCGCCGCCCAAAACCCTTGTATGTGTGGCTATTATGGAGACCCAGAACGAACGTGTACCTGTAGCCCATCCGCAGTCGCACGCTATCAGCGTCGCATCAGTGGACCGTTGCTAGACCGCTTCGATATTTATATAGAAGTGCCGCGAGTGAAGTATGACAAACTGAGCAGTCAGGTAGCTGGTGAACCATCGCAAAACATCCGAAAACGTATTTGTGACGCACGCAAAATCCAAGAACAACGGTTTAAGAAGTCTGCTCATTTGCACACCAATACCGATATGGGGCCAGCGGAGATACGCGAACATTGTGTCCTTGACAGCTCCGGGCAGAGCTTGATGAAGAATGCCGTGCGGCAGCTCAGTCTTTCAGCACGTGGGTATCATCGGGTGCTCAAATTGGCACGCACCATTGCAGACTTGGCCAATGAGGATGACATAGGCTCCATACACCTTGCCGAGGCTATTCAATACCGCCTGCGCCGCGCAGAGTGACTCACAAAGGGTAGGTATTGAATAGCCAACACGCCAAAAGCGCCAAGATTCAACCGTATGAATGGGCAAAAGCCTGCTCACGATGTGCAGAGATAACAAATATCTACCCCTGAAAAGGGTTGAGTGAGGGGATTGTTTCCCATGCCGTAGAGACGTTGCACCCAACGTCCTCTACGGTGTAGGACTATCGATTCTAGTGGGAAGTGGGCAACATGTGCTACAATAGAGCTATTATATCAATCATGCATGATTAAGGAGAAAGGATATGACCCAAACTGAAATTCGCTTATCGTATCTTCACACAGCGTTATGCTTGTTTGCCTTCTAGCGCAAAGAGTGGCACAGGGTGTGATTTACCCTTGAGCGAAAATAGTCCAAGTGGTTCAACACGATACGTATCTTGTAGTGGCGTATATGCCTTTTCCGTCATAAGGATTTGGTTGTGTCCTGCACGGCTCATCAACCGCGCAGCAATGTTGACCGTATCGCCCAGAATATTAAACTCACGTCGTCCGCGTGTTTCCCCTATTTCAGCCGCAAATACAGCCCCACGCGCTATCCCAATTTGGCACGTCATCTCAACTGTTCGCCATCCCACCGTGGGTGGCGGCAGATTGGTGACAATGTCACGTATAGCAAGCGCAACATCCGCAGCACGTTGCGGGTCATTAATGTGACCATTCGGAACACCAAAATAGATGAGCATATCTGCGCCGGTATGGTGATAAGTAACATTTTTTAACACACCGCCACGCGCTTCTACTGCCGCATTCACTTGCGCAAATACATGTGAAAAACATGTCACCGGAATAACCTCTTCGCCGGGCGCAGCATATTCAAGCGATTCCGGTAGACCTATCAGGTTGACAAACAGAACGCTCAACTCCGGGAACTCAGGTGGAATACGTCGCAGCGCCGCACTTTCAGCCAGCAAAATAAGAACCTGCATCGGGACGTATGATGCAAGTGGCTCTACTGCCTCAATAGCCAGACCTATTTCCGAAACCAATCCTTCTACGCTTCGGTCCAACAACAACGCCGTGCCGCGACGACGGCGTGAGGGGGTAATATCGTATTCTCCCAGTTGGCTATCGTCTAAATCGTCTTGGACGAGGAGATAACCGGGTTTTCCATGCTCGAAACGAAACTGGTTTTGCACTCGTTCATAGGCAGCTTCTGTCAGGTTGACTCGGCCTACTTCACCATTTCCTTCAGCCAACTTAGTTTGTAATACCGCATTGCCAAATAGTACATGCTCCATTCGGCGTGGCGTACCAATATCAGCAACCAGAAAGCGCCCAGTATGCAAACCAACACGCATGCCAAGCGAGAGATTCTCTTGTGCTGTCTCAATGCGACTGAAGCCTTCCATAGCACGCTGCATGCGCAGCCCAGCACGCACAGCACGGGTAGTATCATTTTGCATCCGCCCAGGCGCAAAGAGGGCCAGCAAAGCATCGCCTGTAAACTCCAGAAGCTCACCACCAGACTTGCTGATTATCTCTATCATACTCGTAAAGTAAGCATTGAGCACCTCGAGGAGCGTTTCCGCTCCGGCTGTGCCATGGGCTGCGTTAGCTTCTAGCAGTGGAGTAAAACCGGCCAAGTCGGTGAACATCAGTGTGCCTTCATCCCAACTGAAACGTATTTCCCCAGGGTTAGAAGTATTTTCAACAATGGGACGGGGAAGATAATCCGATAGAATATGCCGTAACGTGCGTAGGTGGTTAAAAGTGTTGTTCAGTGCGTCGGGAGATGGGTCTACCCACGCCGTAGCATACAAATCGGCCGGTAAGAGCCACCGCAAGCGCGGCTCAAGTTCTCGTAATGGGTGTTGTACATGCGTTTCCATAGGCATCGTGTCCACGTGTTGATTTTACTCTTACGATACAATTTTACTACCATATAGAACGTATGCTGCAACTGTTCTTTGCAATGATGATACACCAAAAGCTCATAGCAAATTCATAGTATGAGTATACCGTATGCCTCTACATATAGCAAATAGTACCATTTGGTTAAAATTGGTTCCTACCACACCGTATGCAGTTTGGAAGTATTTAGCTATAAAAAGAGACAAAAGCTATATAGTGTCATGTATACATTCTTGACAGAAAAACGTGAGGTATTATACTAATAGTCATAGAATGGTTTGGGACTAACGGTAGTGTTCCCTACCAATACCATTTTGTAAGCTCTATGCCATAAGACATCTCATTATTATCATAATGAAGTCAAGAGAAAGGAGTGGCTCCAAATGAATGTAGCACACGAAAATGGTCAGGAATCTCTTTCACAGGCAGCGTATACGGCTCGTTCTTCTTTTCTGTTCAAAGTCGTGTTTATGGGATTCTTGATACTAGTTCTTATGTTGTCTCTTATGGTAGGCGCACCGGCAAAAGCTGATGACGACCATACCCCTTCTGTTGAAGAAGAAACAACAACCCTTTTGCCAAACGGCATAGCCTACACCTGTCAAGCACAATCTATAGCCATACAGGGTGTCGGTATGCAAGGTACACAAACTGCGACTATCCATGATATACCCGAAAGCGCCACGTGGGTACACCTTCAGCTTGGCGGTGGAGGGTTCTACAATCAAGACGCTAGTGGGAAAGCTCCTCCCACGTCGGCAACATTTACCATGGGAACAGCAACATATAGCCCAACCATGCCGACTCGCCTAGAAGGATTTAAGGATAGTACAGACAGTGCGTATGATTGGCTTGCCCCCGGACTACAACGCTCATACTATCGGTGGAAGCATATGATGGGGTATCAAGTGCAAGCCCCCGGACAACCCGGAGCAACAGAAGCTCTTGTAACAGTGGATGACCCCGATGAAACAGCGCTTGGTTTTGTAGCCTATGCAATCGTACCCACAACAGATGATGAGCTATATAGCAGTGTGCTTAGTACCACATTGGGGTATACATGGGGCGGCAATAACGGTTTTGATGCGGTTGGTCCAGTTGAAATGGCCCTTGCATTGCCCGAACCAATGCCTATGACTACAGATTTGCACGTGCAAGCTGTTATTACCGAAAAAGAGTTCCAGAGTGAGATGGACCAACGTATTGCTATTCTCCATGCCGAGGCTGGTGGGGTGACTGCTGAAATGGTCATCACTGAGCCAATTGAGGAAGAAATCAATATCGTAACCCTAACGCTGCCCGATGTACCAGCCGGAATACAAGAGGTAACAATATGGCTCGAATCGCCTGTTACCGACGTGTCGCAGTGGAACAACCCCGAAGCGGGAGACTCGGTGTTCTTGATTGGTGCTACGGCTATGCATCGCTGCCCCAAGCCAACACCAACCCCCACGAATACACCCACGAATACGCCCACCCCTGTTCCTACCAACACACCCACGCCGGCTCCCACAAGCACCCCTACCCCTGTAGCTGAGGTATGCGTTCCCAGCATGGTCGTAGATAATGGGTTTGACGTTGATGTGCATGGGTATAGTTTTGCAAACTATGGTGGTGTGAACTACAGCGACTACACCGTTGCAGATATGGTTGATATGTTTGGCGAAGAGGCCGTATGTCAATCGGTTGTTGATGGAGTCTGTACTGCCAAACAAACAGCATTGGAATGGAATAGGTCTATCAATGAAGCCATGAATGATGGACGGTGCGATAGCCTTGCATCCACAACGTTGCGGTTCTTTGCTGGCATGGACGATGTGAGTGATGTACAAGCCGGTGCCGAGTCAGCATTTGACCTCTTCCAAAACAATGCCCGCCGCTACCTTGCCTACAACTTCGTGCTGCAAGTGCTAGACCCAGTGGCTGAGTATCGAGAACAAGCGCGACAAAAACTTCCTTCTGAAACGCTGAATGACTTGATTGAAGCGTGGAATACAGACCCCGTAGTACCAACCATGGCGTTCATTCACTCACGCGATGGCTTGTATGGGCATGGTCTCGTACCCTATCAAATTGAAGACTTGTGCGATGGCACCTATCGTATATGGGTCTATGATAACAACTACCCGGGCGAATATGGTCACTACATAACGGTAGATACTGTTGCAGAAACATGGTCATATGCTTTGGCAGACTGGTTAGTATGGGATGGTGATGCACAGTCGCACACATTTGGCTCCGTTCCCGTCTATCTCTATGGTGATGCACCCGATTGTCCACCATGGATGTGTGGCGATACAGGCGCACAACCCGCAGGGGAAATTTGGTTTGAAGGTATTGTTGGCGATGTGATGATAACGAATGCTGAAGGACAAAGCATAGGCTATGATGATGGTGCATTCGTTAATGACATACCGGGCGCTACAAAGAAGGTTATTATCGCAGGTCCAGGACCAGAACCGATCTATGTTGTGCCACTCAATAGTGCCTATACCATTACGTTAGCAGGCACAGAAGTAGACCAAGAACATGTCAAAGTTTCTCTGTTTGGTACCGATTATGCAACCATTGTAGATATACCGATGGATGAAACTGCACAGGATACATTCACGATAACCCCCGATGGTACAGAGTTGTCGTTTACATCGAACCAAGAGAAAGAAATTGCTGTGAGCATGGCTTGGAATACAACCGATGCAAGCACCAACATTGCCCTATCTCATGTTTACGTTGGTGCAGACAAGATGCTAACGATAGAAAGTGTACCCGATACGAGTGCTATGGTCTTGAACAATACAACGGATGCCGACAGTACATATGAGGTAGCAATAACACAAGTTGGTTCCGATGGTGAGCAAAAAACTGCCACGATGAACATTGACATTGCGGCTGACGATACGCATACCCTTGAATATGGTTCTTGGGACGGTACGAATGGGCTTATGCTACTGATTGATGAAGGAAGCGATGGAACGAACGACCAGCAATTGCCACTTGGTGCCGATGCACAGCAAACACCTGAGCCAACTGCGACGCCCAAACCAACCGCGACGCCTGAACCAACTGCGACGCCCAAACCAACTGCGACGCCCAAACCAACTGCGACGCCCAAACCAACCGCGACGCCTGAACCAACTGCGACGCCTGAACCAACCGCGAAGCCTGAACCAACCGCGAAGCCTGAACCAACCGCGACGCCTGAACCAACTGCGACGCCCAAACCAACCGCGACGCCTGAACCAACTGCGAAGCCCAAACCAACTGCGACGCCCAAACCAACCGTGACGCCAAAGCAAGATGAAGCAACACCCGAACCAGAAGCGACGCCCGAACCAACTGTGACACCCGAACCAACCGTGACACCTGAACCAACCGTGACACCTGAACCAACCGCGACACCTGAACCAACCGCGACACCCGAACCAACCGCGACACCTGAACCAACTGTGACACCTGAACCACAGGCTAGCAATGACATAGAACCAACGGAAGTTGCATCTGAACCGCACATTGGGGATAATGAGCAAGTAACTCATAAGATATTCCTACCTGTTATGTTCCGGTAGTGTGTTGGAGCAATAGCGTTGGAGAGATGCCCCAACGGGGCATCTCTTTTTTTTCTCTACGCTTTCTCCTCTCTTCCTCTACTGTTTGTGTGCTTTACAAAAGCTATATCGTTGGTATGATGATAGGTAGTATTGAAATGATTATTTAGTTCGGAAGAGAGGAATTTCATGAATAGAACAACACAAAATAAAGTGGTTCATAAAGATACGAAAAAGAAGTCTGATTTTAACACATGTAGCCTGTGTGGAAAGCCTGCAAGCCATATCGTCCGTGTACTGAGTACTGAAGGAAGGATTGTCACTATGCCCGTGTGCGAATGCTGCAATTGGCCTGAGATGAAGTAGGATATGCCTTTTATATGCTGATAGGGGCATGCGGCCGCATGCCTCTATCAACTGTTCAAACCTTGGCCTTCTTTGTGTCTTTGCGCCAGAATGAGTGTGTATGTGCTATAATGCCTACCAAACAAAACGTATACAACAACATGGAGGTGCAATACTATGATGACGCTTGATATTCGTTCCCTGAACTTGACCAACCAGCAATTTTTTCAACTGTGCCAAGACAACCGCGATTTGCGCATAGAATGCACTGCAAAGGGTGAAATGATGCTGATGATGCCCGCAGGTGGCGGAACGGGAAGACGCAATTTATCCATTGCGATGCAACTCGGTCTTTGGAATAAACAAAATAAATCAGGGGTGGCATTTGACTCGTCAACCGGCTTTATCTTGCCCAATGGGGACACCCGCTCCCCTGATGCTGCATGGATACCACAAGCACGGTGGGATGCTCTGAGCAAGGACGAGCAAGAACGCTTTCTGCCGCTTTGCCCCGACTTTGTGGTAGAGTTGCGTTCGCCAAGTGACAACCTGCAAACCGTGCGCAACAAGATGCACGAGTACATGGGTAATGGCGCACGCCTTGGTTGGCTCATAGACCCCCAGACACGCCAAGTAGAGGTGTATCGCCAAGGGCAGGATGTAGAAATACTCGATAACCCAACCACCGTCTCCGGCGAGAATGTGCTACCCGGCTTTGCGTTGGATATGGCGGATGTGTGGGGGTGAAAGATGAAGAGTGAATGGTAATTAGGATGATATAAAAAACACAATCAAGATCGTATTGATGCGCTGATGAGATGCAACTTTTGCACAAGTATTCATCGTTGAAATGTATGTTTGGTATCGTCCAAGATGAGGAAAGACCGTGCAAGATGTGGCCAGTCGGGGTTGGTGCGTAGGGTTTGGTCCAGCATTATCAAATCTACACTTCCATCGCGCACAACACTATCGGCAAGGTGAGGTTCATCGAGCAACCCAGACCCCATGACTGGTATGTCGGGGACAAAATGTTTGATACTGGTTGCGAGAGGTAAACACCAACCGGGAAATTGGGCAACAACAGTGTTGCCACGCACATCGGCAGTTATATCAAGTACATCTACCCCAGATGCTATAAGTCGCCTCGCAATAACGCGAGCATCTTGGAGTGTGATACCCTCAAGAGCAAACTCTTCTGCAACAAGGCGAAAACCTATAAACAGTTTTTTTCCCATCCAACCGCGAATGCTCTCAATAATTTGCAGTGGTAAGCGCAAGCGTCCTTCTATAGTCGTCCCATATTCGTCAAAACGACGGTTTAGCAATGGCGATATAAGCGCATGGAAGTATCCTCCATCAGCGGCTGACAAGATGACGCCATCGAAGCCGGCTGCATATGCACGCCAAGCAGCCAACACAAAGCTTTCGGCAAGCCGCCGTAGTTCATAGTCGCTGGCCTGTTCAATATGCACTGTCGCATCAAGCGTGGGTGCTATGCGGGCTCCACTTTCGTGGATAGTGCGTACTAGCCGTTGCAGATGTGGTATAAATACATCGGCATAGATGCCGATGTGGGCACGGGTGTTGTTGGTGCATGGAGGAATAATGCGGAATGGCTCAGTAATGATTAACCCAACCCCCCCACTTGCTCGTCGAGCATAGTAAGTGATAAGCTCATCGGTCACAAAACCATCTAGCGTAGCAAATCCACTCAGGAGACCTCCCATAACGATACGGTTTGTGAGTCTGGTACGCCCAATACTAATTGGGCTAAAAAGGTGTGCCATACTAAGCTGCTATGCCCTTTCCCTCTTCGTATGCTGTGCTGTAGGCTATACATGACGATAGAAGCAATCTGAACGATTGATCAATGTAGGAATCTCTATTATAGAACAGTGAGCTATGCACTGCAAGTATCAATTTACCCATTTGCCGATTGTACCAATCATGTTGATACATGATCTGCTCATAGCCTGCTCATAGTGTACTCGTTGTACGTACTTGGCACAATGTTTCACTTGCGTGTGTGGCATGGGTATGCTAATCTAGCTTATCGTAAAAAAGTATTGAAAAAGAAAAGATGATTTGTTTGGAGGCACAGTTGCAGACTTTTGAATATGATGGACACACTCTAAGCTGGGAGGAGCACAGTCCGGGTGACCACACGTTGCTATTTATTCACGGTTGGTCTGTTGGGCGTGCGTCGTGGAAACCAGTCCTCAAGTATTTCAGCGATATGGGGCGTTGTGTAACGATAGATTTGCCAGGGCACTACCCTGCAACGGTTCCGCTCGAATACTACGATCTTTCTCAAGAACAGCTTATTGCTATGGAAACGGCCGCTGTTAAACATATTTGTGGTGATCAACCAGTTACGATTATTGGTCATTCGGCTGGTGGCTTATCTGCTTTGGGTATAGCTAAGCAATTACCCTATCAGGTCAAGCGGGTTGTTTCTATCAACAGTGTTGTTTGGGGCCAGTTTACTGGTATTGTCAAAACGGCATTGTGGATGATCAATAACAATCTCTATTCAAGTTTCAAGTCCGTCTGGGATTTTATCCTTGAAGACCCATGGAATATGATGAATGGGTTGTCATTTTTTGTTCACAAACAAGATGCGTTCTGGAGCAATCCCATCGCATGGAATGTGTGCCGTGATGTGTATGCATGGTATCATTTGCACTCGTTGCACAACTTAACCGTTTTTCTGCAAATGCTTGGACGATGCGACATCCGCTCATTGATTAATGCATTGTCTGTGCCTGTTCTCGTTATTGTGGGTGAAAAGGACCCGGTTGTCGAACCAGCGCAATCTTACTGGTTGGTTGACCATTTGCCAAATACTACATTGCGTGTCTTTGAAGAGACCGGGCATATCCCACAAATTGAAGCCCCGGTTACGTTTGAACATGTAGTACGAGATTGGCTAGAGCAGACGAAAGATACATGCTAATACCTCTATACAAATGCTCGAACATTTCGCACAGTGAATGCAAATGTGCGTGTACATGTTGGGGTGTTTGGTATGGATAAACCCTATGCGTATCTGCATTGACCAACGCACAGAAACAGGATGCGGAACTGAGAATCGGAATGGGGCAAAATTTTGTCGTCAATGTGGGCGTTCATTGCAATTTGCCCTCTTTCTTCATGACCCCGGCACTGTGGTGCAGCAGTATCGTATACAACATGTCATTGGCCATGGTAGCTTTGGGGCAGTCTATGATGCGATAGAGATACAGCGTCATCAGAGCGTTGCTCTCAAGGAAACATTTGATGCCGACAATATCCGCAATTTTCAGAGCGAGTTTGCTACGTTACACCAATTGCAGCATGTGTGTCTGCCACGTTACTACGAAGTGTTTGAGGCAGCGGGCAAAGGCTATTTGGTAATGGAGTTTATCCCCGGCCAGAGTTTAGAGGAAATGTTACATAACCAAGGCGGTCCATTACAAGAAGAAGTAGTGCTAACGTATGCAGCTCAGCTCTGCGATGTGTTGAGTTATTTGCATAGCCAACAACCCCCTGTGTTGCACCGCGATATTAAACCATCTAATATTCGAGTTACCCCAGAAGGGCATATCAAGCTTGTGGATTTTGGTTTGGTGAAGCAGGGAACACAACAGACACGTCACACCATTCGCGGGTTGGGAACACTTGCCTATGCTCCATTTGAGCAGTTTGGGCGTGGCAGAACTGACCAACGCAGTGATGTGTATAGTTTGGGGGCTACGCTCTATCATTTGCTTACGGGGCAGTCGCCTATGCCTGTGCCAGACCGTTTGAATGCTGCATCAGACCCGCTTGTTGCCCCACGTGCTTGCAATGTTGCCCTTTCGCCGCATGTGTCGGATGCGGTTATGATGGCCATGCAGTTGTTTCAGAAAGATCGCTATGTAGATGCTGCTACATTTGGGCAAGCGTTGCGGCAGAGGCATGGTGTTGCAGCAAAACCGGCATGTGTAGCAGTGCCACCGAGAGTGCCAGCATCGCCGCCTCCGCCTGCTTCACCTCCGCCCCAGTCACCTGCGCCGGGTGCCGATGATGCGAGTGAGTATGACCTTGCTATTGCCGATTACAATAGAGTCATTGCCCTTATGCCCGATGACCCCAATGCCTATTTCAATCGTGGTAATGCCTATGCCGATGCAGATGATTACGACCGTGCTTTGGCAGATTACAACCGTACAATTGCGCTCAATGCCAATTATGCGCCAGCCTACTACAACCGTGGCATTGCGCACCGTATGGTAGGCGACTACGATAGTGCAATTGCCGATTATACGCAAACCATCCGTCTTACGCCCAATGACCCTGATGCCTATTTCAGTCGGGCAGTTGTCTATAACTTGAAGAAGGACTATGACCATGCTTTGGCGGATTATACGCAGGTGCTTACGCTACAAACGACGCATGTGAATGCGTATATCAACCGTGGCATTACCTATGACCGAGTAGGCGACTATGATAGTGCTATTGCCGATTATAATGCGGCAATTATATTAGACCCCGAAAATGCAGTTGCCTACAATTGCCGTGGATCGGCCTATGATGATAAAGGCGAGTATGACCGCGCTATAGAAGATTTCAACAGTGCTATTATACATGATCCCGATTATGCGAGTGCGTATCACAATCGAGGGTTTACGTATAGGCGGCAAGGTGATACCGACCGTGCCATCAATGATTTTACGCGGGCTATTACGCTCGACTCCAAACGTGCCTATAGTTATTATTGTCGCGCTCATGTGTACAGAAGTTTGGATGATTATGATAATGCGATAGCTGATTATACCCAGGCGATAGAGTTAGAACCAGAAGAAGCCGATTTCTATTACCATCGCGGAATTACCTATGCCCAGAAGGGCGACTATGAGCGTGCGATAGCTGATTATACGCTGGCGATAGAGCTAGAACCAGACCATGTGCATGCGTACACGAATCGTGCCAAGGCCTATAGCAAGCTAACTGCTACTACCTGATGCTTTCAGTGACGTTTGAGCATGTAATACGAGTTGGCTAGAGCAATCATAAAGATACTGTCTGATACCTATGTGTTAGCGCTATGATAACAATGGTTGACAATAGATTTTTTATCTGATACACTATATGCAACATAGTGCATATAGTGTATCTTCTATTCTGTATACGCACGAGGTATCCTAATGAATCTATCTCAACAGAATCTATCCCAACAACACAAAACGGTACGTTTCGCCCTCATTGGCAGCATTGTCTTGCTTGCTTGGTGGCAAATCTACACACATCTTGAGCCTGTTTCCGTCTGGATGACAGGAGACATTTTAGGTCTCTCATTACAAACCCATCTAGGGGCAGCCGTGCAATTTTTCCTCTATGACACCCCAAAAGTACTTCTTTTACTTGTGCTTGTTGTCTTCATTGTTGGTGTCATCCGTTCATTCTTCACCCCTAGCCGCACACGAAAAATACTTGCCGGTAAACATGAAATGACCGGGTCGGTTTTGGCAGCATTCCTTGGTGTAGTCACACCGTTCTGCTCATGCTCCGCCGTTCCACTCTTCATTGGCTTCGTCACCGCTGGCATCCCGCTTGGAGTGACATTTTCCTTTCTCACCGCCGCACCTATGGTCAGTGAAGTAGCATTGATACTCCTATTTGGGCTGTTTGGTTGGCAAATAGCATTGTTGTATTTAGTAACCGGATTGGTTATTGCCATAGTATCCGGCTGGTTGATAGGACGTTTGCACATGGATTCCCATGTAGAAGCGTGGGTTTATCAAATACAAACTGCTTCCGACGACAACCCAGAAGAACATATGGATTGGAATGAACGGTTACATAGCGGGTATGAAGCCGTACATGATATTGTAGGGAGAGTATGGCTCTTTGTCGTCCTAGGTATTGCCATAGGAGCTGCCATTCATGGCTACGTTCCAGAAGATGTTATGGCATCCTTCATGGGCAAAGAAACATGGTGGTCTGTTCCTCTAGCTGTTGTGTTAGGCATACCAATGTATTCAAACGCCGCTGGCATCATTCCAATTGTCGAAGCATTGCTTGGGAAGGGTGCTGCTTTAGGCACAGTATTAGCATTTATGATGTCCGTCATTGCCCTCTCACTACCCGAAATGGTCATCTTACGGAAAGTACTCAAGCCACGCCTCATAGCAACATTTGTGGGTGTGGTAGGGGGCGGTATTCTTGTCGTAGGGTATGTGTTTAATATTGTTCTCTAAGTCATCCGCTTGGATGGCAGAAAGGAAGGATTGTACATGAAAAAGGTAACGGTGTATGGGCCCGGTTGTCCAAAGTGTAAAATGACAGAACAGGTAGTTAATGACGTTATTGCCCAGATTGGCGAAGTGTCGGTAGAGAAAGTCACCGACTATCAGGCAATTGCCCAAGCAGGTATCATGTCCACCCCGGCTGTTGCCATAGATGGTGTCGTCAAAGTTGTTGGTCGTGTTCCAAAACCAAATGAAGTCAAGCAATGGTTAAAGGAACAATCAGATATTTGATGGGGGGAGAAGGTAAATTAACTTAGGACAGTGTTGTTTATCTGTTTAGCTATCAGTTGTTGTTGCTTGGATAAACAACACTGGACGAACCCGTATCATGAGGAAGAAATCTACAAGTACATGAAAGAAGACGACCGTCCAGATGTCGCGTGTGAGCCAGAAACAGAGACACCAACCGAGTACAAGGGCTATTTCAGAGATGAGGCGATACTTGCGGATGAGCAACGCTAGGGGGGTATCATTCAAGTGCGGGGGCAATATTTTAAGCCAGAACAGCGCATGGATACCACCACCATAGATAGTAAAGAACACTGCACCTACACCAAAGCCCATAGTGTCGGCTAGTGATGCTAGACCCAAGGCATTGCCAATCCATATACCAACTGTTTCTCCGAAGAGGTAGACGAGCGCAAATGCAAAGGTTTCAAATATACCATTCCCTACTGCAAAGAGGAGGGTTGGACCCCAACGTAGTGGACGGTTGTCGTGGCGGGCTACAATGAAATAGATAACTTGGCTAATGATAAGGGTTGCGATGAGGTAGAGCACTAGCCATGGTTTTGCAAGTGTTTCTCCAACGTTCCATGCCTTGATCCAGTCACCTAAAAAGATGACTCCCGCGAGGGCACTTATGCCCCAATAGACCACGACAGGCCATTCTATACGTTTTACGGTTTGCTGTTCTTCAGATAAGGACTGCGACAGATTAGCTCTGAGTTCTACGTCCACCCGTTGCTGCTACCTTTCCAATCTCGGTTTGGATTCACCTTGTCCTAATGGATAGTCCCATGCATTGACATACAGCACATGAGGTAGAGAGAACTATAGACAACGGCATGTCCTCATGCTTGATGTCAGCTTCATGACACATGCTATCTTCATATACCATCATTGCTATATCACAGTAGCACATAGCGGTACTATCATAACATTGTCTTGCATGATTGTCAAGTGTACACAAACAACGCATTGCCAACACAGTTTATGCCACTCTTAGTGAAGATACGATACATGGTTGGCAACTTACACCCTTCTTTCAACGACAACTTTTAGATTGGTCCACAGTGTGCCTATGAGCACGAGGGCAGATACTGAAGGGAAGAGGACAGTGACACCAACACCAACAGACAAAGGAACTTCAAAGATAACGTTTCCGTAGGGGTCCTGCAGGGTAATGCTGAGCGCATTGCCTTCGCGCAGTATCTGGGTTATTTGAGATACGACGTGCTCACCTTGGACGTGGAACACTTCGGTGCGGGTACGTGGGTGTTCATTGGCAGTGCTGAATTGGTTCCCAATAGTACTTTTGCGATAGCGAAACCGGTCTTCGGTGGGCTCAGTATCTTCATCGGTGTTTTGCTTGCGATAGCGAAATCGTTCTGAGTTGGCTGTAGCCCCTTCGTTGGTTGTGCTTTTGCGGTAGCGGAACCGTTCTTGTGGTTCTGTGTATGCGTCGGTTTCTCCTTGCTCATGTTGCACAGAGTCTGTTGTTGGGTCAGAGGCTTCCTCTGTCCGCGTCGTTTCACGGTCTACATATTTTTTGTATCGAAATCGTTCTTCGCCCATTGGAAAACCTCCTTGTTGAGGTAGCATATGCTTATGAAATCTTTTTTGCTTCCAAGTTGGCGTGCATATCCAAGTATCGTATCCAACCGGGTACACTCAAGATACCTAACTCATTATGGCGTACACCAACGGTATAATCCATGCCGGCTTGTTCTAATGTATGCACGAGTGCTATGGTTTCTTGACGTGTTGTGCTAAAAGCAGCACGCAAGTCGTGCCAAAAGAGTGCTATGGATGGGCGGTACAAATCGTATTCATCCATATGCATAGGCTCGCCAAGCGGGACACGTAGTCGTCGTTGTCCCCATCGTTCAATACCAATAATATGAGCAAGGCAATCGTAGTTGGCAAAGGTATCTGCGGCAGAATCTAAGCGTTGCTCTAGCTTCTGCCTAGATTCTTCGAGCATGCGAGCTTGCTCGGCTAGGGTCAGTTTTCTAGCCGGCTTATCGAAAACAAGCCGGCCGACGACGTTTGCTATGTTATGAAGTATCATATCTTCCTCACTAGGGCATTCAAGCACCTAGCAGTACAGCCTTGTACGGTAGATTATACCATACCCTGTCGTTTTTACCTACAGGGTTGGTGCTGGTTTGAAGCCCTTTTCGTATTGATCAACGATATGCAGCCAAATCACGTTCTTCGATGGTGGGCATAAATCGTGACATTTCAACCATTTTAAACAATTTTTGGTGGTGAGGGCTAAGGTTCATTGCAAAAAGCTTGTAGCCCGACTTGCGTGCGCGTACAACGAACTTTAGCAATACTGAAATACCTGCTGAGTTGATAAAAGCGACTTCTGCAAAATCAAGCACAGTAATAGGCCGCATATCCGTGCAGGCTTGCTCAATGGCTGAGGCTGAAACGGCATCAACGCTGTTTGTGCGAATATGGAGTACAACGACTTCGCCAAATTCTTCACGTCTTACAACATCACTCATTCTGTTTGGCCCTCCAGATAGAATCGTAGTGTGGTTACAGTACCATCCTGCGATGATACCACTTCCCAATCGTCTGCTAATGCACCGATGAGATACATACCAAACCCTCGAAGCATCCCTATTTCAAGGTTTTCATCTTCAACATGCTTTGGGGTGGGGTCTATGACATCTATGCCCCCACCTTGGTCACTCACACGAATTTCCAAATTTTTTCTCTGCTTATCGAGCACAAAGACCACTTCCACCAATTTACTTGCAACCTTTTCATTGCCGTGTTCAATAGCATTGGTGACGGCTTCACTTACAGCAAGTTTCAAGTCTTCGATACGTTCTTCAGGAAACTTCAATGCTTGAGCAATTTCGTTTGCACTTGCACGTACAACACGTTCAAACACCAAGTCTGAAGGTATACTGAGCTCGATACATTCTTCCATCATGCAATCACATCCTTTCAGGATTGACAACGACAACCTTACACCGTTGAGCGCATAGCGGGCATTGCCTTTTTGCGTACTTTTGCTACTCGTGATGACGTTGCAGCAGTCGAGTTCTGACGCATTAAATGATCATAGCGGCGCAAGTATGCTTTCCCCAGCGATGTATTCCCTATTTGCAAATAACATGCACCTAGGTAATAGAGTGCTTGGGCATGGCGTGGGTTGCGTCGCAGTACTTTTTCAAAGAGCGGTATAGAACGTGCGGGTTCCATCAGCTCTCGGTAGCACAATCCGAGCATAAAGTTCGTTTCGACATCGTCGGACCAGTTCTCTAATACATAGGAAAATTCTTTTGCTGCCAAATCATACCGGCCGCGTCGTACATACATATACCCTAAATCGTAGCGTAGTGAATGGCTATCAGGGGCCAGTTCAACTGCTTTTCGCCAGGCAGCTAGGGTCCAGCTTTCACGCCCCATTACCATATAGATAAATCCAAGCAGGTAGTGAGCCTGCGGGTCATTGGTCAATAATTGCACAGCCCGCTCAAATGCTTTCACGGCATTTGAGTGCATACCCATATCATACAGCAATTTGCCCATATTGAGAAAAAGTTGCCCATTGTTTGGGTGTAGTTTAGCACACTCAAAGAGCAGTTCATACGCTTCTTTCGGGCGTTTCAATAGGCGCAAGACCGCGCTCATGCGCAACCGTGCCTCTACATAGTGTTTATTTTGAGGAGGCACTTTGCCATATTCATCGAGCGCCTCTTCCCAACGATGCGAACGAGCCAGCAAATTGCCCAACAGGTAGTGGGCATAGTATTCTTCAGGACGCCATTGGAGCAATGCACGATAGATACGCTCGGCCTCTTCCTCATAATTTTGCTGCTTGAGGTCATGGCTTAAGCGATAATACCATTGAACGACCTCATCATCGCTTCGGGTAATTAAATCTTCATCTTGCACCGCCGGTGATACAAACGTTGGTTCTACCCGTAAGGCATCGGCAAAGCAACGTTGTGCTAGCTCATGTGCGCCATGGCCTTGATGCATTAAGCCCAAGTAGTAGCGTGGTTCTGCTGCATATGGTCGTGCGTTGCACGCATTGGAGTAGTGGATGTAGGCACGTCCAGCATCTTCAAGACGCTGATAGCAACGCCCCAACGAAAAATGGGCTTCGTAAAGGCTTGGGTTGTGGTCAAGTGCTTCTTTGAATGCTGAAATAGACCTATCTATTTGCCCACGAGCTGCAAACGCTACACCTAGGTTGTAGTGTGCCTCTGCAAGTTGTGGGTCTGTTTGCACTGCTTCAAGATACTCCCGCATTGCTGCCTCCCAGTCATCCTGAAAAGCCAGTGCATTGCCAATATAAAGATAAATGATTGCTCGTTCACGGTCATATATTTGTGCTTTTTCTTCCCCATCTACGTAAGCCGCAATCAGAGCAGCCTTGAAATGCTCAATGGCATCTCTATAGACCGCACGTAGGTAGGAACGGATACCTTGGCTGAAGGCAGCCCCCATTCGTGTGCCCTCTACGAATCGTTCGCTACCACTAAAGGTATCTAGATCCAAGGGCATGAACATAAGTGGTTCGTTCACGGCCATACATCACCCCACGCACATGTGCTCTTACTGCTCTGCCTCAATACGCATGCACATATCCAAAGTTTGTTCTGTTTCCATTGTTTTTTGCACATAGATCATTTTTTCGTTGGTCATCGTGTATTGCCCATGGTACACCCATGCTATCGTGCCAATTGCTTGCTGTTGTGTCTCCATTCGAGTCACGAATACTATCTATAGAGGAAGGCAGCTACAAGTATGTGCTTTTTGTATCGTAGCATGACCTGACTCTGGCGTCAACGATGTACATGTGGTATGTACTATACCACAAACAGTTTTACCCTAGGTAGTAATAATATGTCTGGTATATACGTATTACAGGAACCTTGATACTGCTAATATTCTTCAATCGTTAGTCGAAGTTGCTGATTGAGTTCGCGTGAAAGACCACGACTCAAACGGCTTTTTGTCATCTTAGACAGGCTTGGCAATACGTCTGTCCAATCATCAACCGTAGCCACTTCTGGGTTGCAATCGAGCAATGCTTCTATTTCGGGCCATAGTTCTGTGGCACGAACGCCTAGCACATCGTTGATCACCACACGCAACTCATCGCTTAGCTTGGTAAAACGGCGACGTAATACCACCATGGTAATATCATCGGTTTGAGGTCCACCGGCCGTCCATGCACGTATTTCATTTAAGATTTTGCGCATCAATGCACGCGGCTTTATCTGGCTATTGGCTTCTAGCAATGCACGTAACCGTTCAAACCCAAACTCTTCGTCGGATGGGTCTATGGCTTCATTTACTCCATCAGTATAGAGAAAGAGACTATCTCCTGGCGAAATAGATATAGTTTCTTCGTCATAGTCAATATCTGGATCTACCCCAAGGGGCACCCCTGGCATTTCATATTCTTGCACTGTAACATTGAAGTGCAACGGGTAGGTATGTCCGGCATTGGCTATACGCATCTTCCCTTGTAAGGGATCCAAAACGGCATAGAGCATTGTCACCATCCCTTGTGGTATATCGCTGCATACGCCACGATTGACAGCCGCCAAAGCCATTGGTGGCGACTCGTCGCCATTGCGTGCTTCGTAGCGAAACAGTGTGCGTGTGACAGCCATGCGCAAAGCTGCTTGTAGGCCTTTTCCAGATACGTCCCCTATCATAATCGCTTGGTTTCCACTCGGCAACGGGATAAAGTCATATAAATCTCCGCCAAGGTCTCGTGCGGGCAACGATGTGGCACTAAACTCCCATCCTTTGAGATACGGTACAGCCGCCAGCAACATTCCTTGCTGTATATCGCGTGCAAGTTGCAAATCTTTTTCTAGCTCGGCTTGGCGTCGCAGTTCTTCTTCCGATGGTTGCGGCACTGCTACCACTGGCTCAATAGGTTGGCTGTTGTTGGTAGCGGGTAGCACTGGATGTCCGCCAAGGACTCGATGCCCAAGCAATGAACTATGCAAGCGACGGCTTTGGCGTGCTAGTACTCGTCCTCTTGTTTTTTGGTGTGACACTACTCGTCCTCTTGTTTTTTGCTCCATAATTCCTGCTTTACTCTGCACTCAGGCAGTCCACAGGCATCTTGTACGCGCCCCACAGTAGCTACGACAAGGGCGGTTACGTTCAAGCACTAGCAAGTATCACCACTCTTACTACTAAAGAACGTAGCTACAACAAAAAATAGCTTGTTTTACCTGCGCGTACCTTCCAAAATGTTCAAATACCGATTACATGTATCACGTAACCACTCAACTGCTACTCCGTCAAGGAGCGTATCGGGTGCATATACTGCGAGTTTGCGGAGTGTATTGCGATACTCACGAAGTGCGTGATCTGGTTTTTTCATTTCGCGGTAGACACCGGCTAGGTAAAAAGAAACCAAGGCTGAATCTGGTTCTAGGTAGCGTGCGCGTTCAAGTTGTTGGGCTGCTACTTTTATTTGCCCTTGCTGTGCATATAAAACACCTAGCAATATGTAGGCTTCCGTTGTGAGTGAGTTCATTTCGATTGCGCGTCGTGCTTCGGCGACGGCTACATCAAGGTCTCCACGGTTTGCATGCGCTTTGGCTATCAACGCTAAGGTTTGTGGTGCATGGGGGCCATCGAGGGGCGAGTGATATAACATGGTGAGCGCTTCTTCTGTTTGCCCTTTATCGAGAAGGTCTTTCCCACGTTGTATCACATCAGGTCCCGTTTCACTCGCTTGGTTGGTAGGGTACGATATACTCTTTGGCGTCTCATATCTTTTGAAAGCACTGGTATTGGTTGTAGGTATCGTGCTTTCAGCAGGCTTTTCTTCCTTGGTTCTCTCCTTAGACCATTGATAGACTTTGCGTGGTTGGGGTTGTGGCGGTGGTGGTGCTTCTTTTACATAAACGAACGCCCCGGCTATTTCTTTCAATTGAAATTTATCGTAAATGTTCCACAGAGTTTCAGAGAAACCAAGAAAAAGATACCCCCCCTCTGGTAGGATATGATAGAAACGGTCTACAAGGTCTCGAAATGTTTCTAAGTCAAAGTAAATGGTTACATTTTGACAGAAAATAATATCAACGCCTCTGATTTTGGATGGAAACCGGTCCAGTAGGTTAAATTGTTCAAATTGTATCAGTGAACGCACCTCTGGGCGCACTGCCCACCCGTCCCCATGATAGGTAAAATACTGCTTGAGCATATCGGCACCAACATTGCTCAAAGTACGTCCGCGATACCAACCAGTTTGCGCTTTTGTCAACGCACCATGGCTAAGGTCAGTAGCCCAAATCTTCACTGGTCGGGGCAAGTTTTGCCCCAGTGTCTCAAGTGCAACCATAGCCAACGAATAAGGTTCCTCACCAGTTGAGCAACCAGCGCTCCATACACGGAGTGGTTTGCCAGCGGGCTTACGTCTATGGATGCTCGGCAAGATGACAGTGCGCAGTGCTCGCACATGGGGCTGGTTGCGAAAGAAAACCGTTTCATGATTGAGTATCTGCTCGGCTAGGTTTTGGACCTCGGTGCGACCTTCCGGTTGGTTGATAAAGGCAATATAGCTCTCCAGAGTCATATTGAGGCTCGCTATACGTTGCGAAAGCCCTTTTGCCAGTGTGCGTTGGCTTGTTTGGTCTAGGTAGACACCACTATATTTTGCCAACGTATCACGCAATTGCTCAAATGTTGCCCCACTAATCTGCATCTCTGCTTGCAACGGTTGGTCATCTTTTCCTTGTTGCACAGTATTCATGCATCTTCTCCAACACGACGCAGCAACGCCAAAACAATACCTTCTGGTGGCAACACTTCATCGGCTGCTCCAATTTCAACGGCTGCACGTGGCATACCATAGATGCTGCAACTTGCCTCATCCTGAGCAATAGTATACCCACCAGCACCACGTATGCTTTGCATACCAATAGCCCCATCACGTCCCATACCTGTCAGCAACACCCCCGTAGCATAAGTAGTAAACACCTCGGCCGCCGTCTTCATAGCAATATCCACTGCGGGCTTTTGCAAGACTGGCTCATCGTCTAAATGGACAAACCCCTTGCTCTGGACAAACAAATGAAACCCATCTGGTGCAACAAGTACCTTGCCCACTTGGAGTTGGTCGCCTTCTTGTGCCAGCTCCACCGGCAGTGCTGCATTCGTATCCAGCCACTCAACCATACCGGCTGCAAACCCCTCAGCTATATGTTGGACAACCAACACCGCCGCTCCAAACGTGCTAGGGATTTTGCTCAATATTTGCTGCACAATGCGTGGACCGCCTGTAGAAGAGCCTATAACAACCAATGGAAAGCGTGCTTTTACCACCGTGCGTGGTTGCATATGTAAGGATACAACCGAGCTTTCCATCAATGTTGGCAAAGAGCCTGCATGCTCTAGGGTTGGCTCCACACGTTTTGGCACAGGCGCAAGGTGCCTCTTGTCCACCGGTTGTTGCCCTCGTGTTGACGGGCTTTCCCGGTTTTGGCTTCGGCGTACCACACGCCACACATCGGGTTCATCCTCAGAACCAGAGCTAGTCGAAGCCACTCTTCTGCGCCCACGCAAATGTGTCACCACACGCACACGCGACAACACCTTCACTCGGCGGATGAGTTGTTGACGTGCGCGTTCATAGGCCGCTGGGCTAGAGAGGTCTGGTTTTTCTATAACATCAAGTGCCCCAACCCCAAGCATCTTAAATGATATATCTACATCGTCACGCGAGTACAATGCAGTAATAGCTAACACCGGTGTTGGATTGTATGCCATGAGTTGTTCGGTTGTTTCCAGTCCATCCATGACAGGCATGCGCACATCCATGGTGACAATACTGGGCTTCAATTCTTGTGCCTTCAACAGAGCTTCGCGTCCATTCGACGCCTCACCAACGACACATATTTCAGAGTCGCTTTCTAGCATCTCGCGCAAAGCACTACGCACCAACGCGCTATCATCAACTATCAGCACGCGCACCCGTTCATTCATAGCTTGTTTCTTTCAGTCTGGGCCCATCAATCCATCTCAAGCACCAGCTTCACTCGATTAGGCAAATTGAGCAAGTCAATATCTTTATTTAAGTAATCATCCACCCCTGCATCAAATGCAGCGCTCTTATCTTCGCTTGAGGTAAGCATAATGATAAGCAAATCCTCATGTTTTGGGTCATCACGAATACGTTTACACACCTCGTACCCATCCATACCGGGCATTTGCACATCGAGGACCATAAGGTCAGGGACCTCTTCCGCAATAAGCGTAAGAGCCTCCTCGCCACTGCTGGCAAGGCGCACCTCATACCCGTACATTTGCAACCGCATGGAAACAATATCGCGTACCATGGACGAATCGTCCACTACTAATATTTTTGCAGCCATGTATCACCCTTTTCTGCCAATCTTTGCCTGAGTTCATTGCTAAAACTCTTGCCTAATACTTCCTGCTTCACCCTGCACTGTGTACCCATGCTTGCTCCCCTTTTGACTAGCTCAGGGAACAGTCAAGCACACTGTGTGTCAAACACTGTCCACATAGCAAGGGAGCATCACCCCCTCATCACGCCCCGCCGTGGACACAAGCGCGGGCGACCAGTTTGTCGGCACTGGCAGGCTACTTTATTGTAGCATGTCCACATTGCCAGTGCAATGACGATACTATGCTGTATTCATGGTAAGCTATAACGATATTATGTACCAAGCAACTGATGTATGACATTCAATAAGTTATCCTGATTGAATTGGCTTTTAACAACATAGGCTTGTGCTCCTGCTTCAAGCCCTCGTTGACGGTATTCATCTGTTGCTAAGCTTGTAATGATAACGACTGGTACGTCGCTGTCAAGTTCTTGCCGAATGTTGGAACAGAGCGTGAACCCATCCATACGTGGCATTTCCACATCGGTCACGATTAAATCGAATGGTTCAGTTTGTATTTTACTAAATGCATCCACTCCATCTACGGCTGGTGTCACATCAAACCCGGCCGATTGGAGAATGCTGCGTAATAACTCGCGGGTCGTGAACGAATCTTCTGCAATGAGCAACCGTGGTCGTTGGCGCATAGCGGGAGTTGTACTCACCGCAGCAGTACTTAGTGCAATCCCACGAGCAGCCTGTACAAGAGCAACGGGGTTGAGCAACAAAACGAGTTGACCGTTGCCAAGTTGCACTGCGCCACTATAGCGCCGTTGCAATTCGAGTATAGGACCGAGCGGCTTGACAACTGCCTCACGCTCATCTACCAAGCGGTCTACCAATACACTTATCAAGCGGTGCGAAGTACCAAAAAGCAATGCCGGCTCACGCTTGCCATTCTCAAAAGGTTGTGGCGCTTCTACATTCATCAAGTCCGCCATACGCATGAGGGGAACGGTTTGTTCCTCGTATGCAATGGTGGCTCGCCCTTCAATAGTTCTGATTTGGTTTTGTTTCACCCAAATGATACCTTGGCACCCAGTAGCAGGGAAAGCAAGAGTATGAGAACCAACATTGATAAGCAAAATGCGTGTTGTCACAATAGTCATAGGCAAAACGAGGCTTATGGTTGTGCCTTGGCTGGGGGTTGATTCTATAGTGACTTGGCCCCCTAGTTCCGTAATATTGGTGCGTACAACATCCATACCTACCCCGCGCCCGGAGATGTCGGTAATAAATGCGGCTGAGCTAAAACCGGGCAGAAAAATAAGCTCCAATGCTTCTTGATCTGAGAGCAAGGCAGCATTTTCACGGGTTATCAGGTTTTTGCGCACAGCAATGTCACGCAATTTTTGTGGTTGCATGCCACGTCCATCATCTGAAACATTTATTTGGACTTGCCCGCCAGTCGCCTCGGCTGAGACTGTGATGTGTCCTTGGCGTGGTTTGCCTTCAGCTTCACGGTCTTCGGGCAATTCTATGCCATGGTCTATACCATTCCTGATAATGTGTAATAACGGGTCTTGCAATGCTTCGAGGAGTTTTCGGTCGAGTTCGGTTGTTTCACCGCGCATGATGAGTTCAACCTCTTTATTGGTGGTGTGGGCCAGCTCACGCACTGCACGTGGTAGGGTGGAGAAGACGTTTGAGATAGGCAACATACGTGCAGCCATCACTTCTTGCTCAAGGTCTCCAATCAGCATACCTTGGCGGTCTACATTGCTGCCATATTGTTCGATTGGTCCACGCAATAACTGCCGCAGTTGGTCATGATAATTGAGCAGGTTGTTGAGGTGCATGTTGGCATTGTAGTGTTGGTCTTTGGGTATACGCATCTCGTGCAAGAGGGTGCGAAACGCTTGTAGCTCGCGCTCTTGCTGATGTATCAGGTCTGTCATCGTGTGGAGCACTTGCACGTGGTCGGCCAGCATTTGCTGCCCAACGACAAGTTCGCCAGTATAGTTGATGAGTTTATCTAAGCGGTCTACACGCACGCGCACGGTTTGTTGGCGCTTGACTGGGCGCTGAGCTGGTGGTGCGATAGGCGAGGGGGTAATGGGCGCGGAAGCATCTAGTGGTTGTGTTGGTGTAGGTGTTGTGGGAGCGGGTGCTGGTTTTGCAGGTGGAGCCTCTTTTTTGGCTTCGTCTTGTGGCTGTGTTGGTTCTTTTTCTTCGCCCGCATCCGGTGCTGCGTCGCCCGCATCCGGTTTCGCCCGCATTTCCGATGCGCGAGCTTTGCGCCGTTCAGCCCGTGCTTTGCGGCGCACCTCAAGCTCTTCCTCCGTCAACTCGCCTCTGGTTTTAGTGGTTGAAGATAGGGTAGCGTCTTCTGCATAATCTGCATCGGGTTCTTGCTCGGCCGGTTTTGCCTTATCTGGCGGTTTTACTTCCGCAGCAGGCGCAGCTTTGCTTGATACTACGCTTGCTTCAAGGCTACTTGTCAGTTTTTCTATCAGTTCATCTACATTGATATTGGTAGAGCCACCTTCAACTGCTGCAACCGTCATTTCTAGGAGAGCATCGCCACTGCGCAGCATGTCATCTATCAGCGCCCGGTTGAGGGTATGGGTGCCTTCACGGACTGCCCCAAGGATGTTTTCCATCGTGTGGGCAAGCCGCCCAACGGCTCCAAAGCCAAGCAACCGCGAAGAGCCTTTGACGGTATGCATAGCACGGAATATAGCATCAACATGCTCACGCGCACCCGGCTCTGTCATACTACGTACCTGTTCTAAGGCAAGCAGTCCATCACCCAAGAGCCGAATGTTTTCGGTGGTTTCTTCTCGAAATTGGTTGTAAAAACGTGTTAAGTCCATTTTCTGTTGTTAGGAAAACCACAAAGGAACTAAGGACAGCAAGAGCGCAACCATGGTGATATACTTATGTTTGCGCAACGCCATTCAGTCTATCGGCAATGGCGGTAAGCATGGCCGAAGATTCGGCCATTTGGCGTGCGCCATCGGCGGATTGGCGTGCAACTTCGGCAATCTCCCGTGTGGCATCAACGACTTGCTCGGATGCGCTTTGTTGTTGGGCGGTGGCCATACCTATTTCGGCTGCACTTTGGGCCGTCCGTTCAGCAACCATGAGGATAGTATCCATAACTTGGCCGGCACGGTAGGCAAGTTCGGCCCCACGTTCTACTTCTTTGCCTCCTTCTTCGGCGGCTAACACAGCGGCATTGTTGGCTTCGCGTATTTCGGCTATCACCCCTTTGACTTCTTTGGCGGCTGCTAGGGTACGGTTGGCTAGGCTTTTCACTTCGGCTGCGACGACGGCAAAGCGGCGGCCATGTTCTCCTGCGCCAGCGGCTTCTATGGCTGCGTTGAGGGCAAGCAGATGGGTTTCGTCGGATATGTCGTCTATAAGGTCTATGATTTCGCCAATTTGTTGGGAGCGTTCGCCAAGGCTGAGCACACGGGTCGAAATATCTTGCATGCGTGCGCGGATGCGTTCCATGGCTTGCACGCTTTCGTCTACGGCCGATTGCCCATTACTAAGGTGTTCAAGCGTTTGCTGGGCGGCTTGGGCTACATGTTCGGCCGATTGGGCTATTTGGCGGGCTGTGGCTCCGAGTTCCTCGACAGTCGTGCTCACTTCTGAAACAGCGCTGGCTTGCTCGGTTGCGCCGCTGGCTTGCTGTTGTGATGTCACTTGCAGTTGCGAAGCGGCAGCCGAAAGTTCACTGCCTAGCTCATTCTGTTGCTGGTTCTTTTCTTCGAGTTGGTGTGTACGGTCGAGCAGTTCCGTTGCCTGTTTGTTGGTGCGTTCGAGCAGTTCTTCGGTTTGGGTTGCTGCGTAGGCCAGCGATTCGGTGAGGTCGCGTTTGGTTGTCCATGCAAAGAAGACGAGAATACCTCCCGATGCGAGGAAGAAGGCGAGAAAGGTGAAGGAGCTGGAGCTACCGAGTGGCACGATTGGCTCAACCCCAAAGGCTTGCGATATGGTGAGGATGATGTAGCATAGCCCGGCAAAGATTCCTGCCCCTAGCCCATCGTTTGACTGCCCAAGCAAGCCAGCGACGAGTATAGGAACGAAATAGCCGGCTATGGCGGGCCCATTAGCTCCTCCGTAGGCATATGCGGTGAGGGTGAGGGCTAGAACGAGACCATAGGCGTAGACGCGAATGGCCATGATAGTTTCGCCTCGTTGGGCGAACAGGTGGGTGATGCCGGCGATAATGGGGATAGTGATGACAATAGCGACGACTTTTGCGAGTGGTATGTCAATAAGTCCCATGATGTGGAAGGTGGCCGCTGCAATGGTGAAGAGCAGTGCGACGGCACTGGTAATAATAGCGAGATGATGGATGAGTCGCACGATGTCCTTTTGGATGGTGTGTGTCCGTTTTTCGGGTAGTGGTAGGTTGGGTGCTGGCATCGTCTGTTCCATAGTTAGGTTCCTTTCCTTTCAAGCCTATCTGGTGTTGGTAGGTTTTTTGGTATAGATATTGTTACATATTCCATTATAAGTCAATTTTCATGGTGAGGGTAGGAGTATATTTATCATTGCTCGCACACTTTACCGCCTTACCGCTCTACCGCTCTGTCGCTTTCCCGTTTATCATTCCCCACGCGCTGGTCCTTCTTCTCAAGCAACACATCTTGCGCTATCATCCGCAAATCAAGCACGAGGTATGGTACATCATCCTCTATCACAACGCCAATACACCAAGGGCGCTTTACGCGTTTTTTATATAAGTCGGGCATGGGCAATACATAGTCTTCATCTACCGTGTAGGCATCTGTCACCTCATCTACAAGCAGAGCAATGCTGCGGCGACGGGTTGGCACCACGAGAGCATGGCGTCGCCTGCGTGTGGGTAAATCTTCTGGGTCGAGCAAAGGGGCAAGTTCGCAGCTACTCACTGGCTTACCACGCTCATCTGTACGTGTCAAGTCGTTTTCACTGGCAATGAGCCACAACTCAAAAATCTGGTCCCGACGGACGACATATTTGTGTCGGGATGTAACGATAGTCAGCAACAGCCCAGCATAACTCATTGGCTCATGCTCCGGTACGCAATATATTGATAATGGCTTCCAAATCCAAGAGCGATACCGGGTTATCCTCTAGCCTTGTCACCGCACGTAGCAATCGCCCACGTTGTGGGTCTAGGGCCGAAGGAACGGGCCCCATATCGCTTTCGTGCAGAGTGATAATATCGGTTACGGAATCTACTACTAGGGCCATGTCGGTTTCATCTACCGATACAATGACATAACGTGTGAGACGGGTTGGTACTATTTCGCCCAAGCCAACGAGGTTGCGCAAATCTACAACCGGAAGAATAATGCCCCGCTGATTGATGATGCCGGGCAGAGCAGGGGGCGCACCCGGCACGGGTAATGGTTCGCGCCAGCGTGCTATTTCGCGCACAGCATACCCCGGCATCAAATAGGTCTCATCGGCCAAATTTGCCAATAGGTAACTACTATCAGTGTGATACTGTTCTATGCTAGTTGGTGAGACAGTCATTCTCGTTTCCTTTATGACATGATTCTCTCAAGAAAGGATACACTGAAATAGGGGCAAAGGTCAAGCAGATATACACTATTGTACCAGTTTGGTGCGACGCACTTTTGGGAGTGCGTCGCACCGGAAAAACTGGTATAATGATGATTGATATGAGAAATAGGTAAAGGTGATGTCTCTAGGGTAGAGCATTGCTTATGAAATAACGATGAAGGAGCTTGTATGCTACTCTCCGAAGAGCGAGAATCTGAAATTGAGGAACTTGCGGCACGCTATGGTGAGCCACGTCGCACTGCTGTTGTCTTGTCATGTACATCGTTGTTTGACCCACTTTCAAAGACAGACCGTATGGGTGAGGTGTGTATGGTGGTACGCCGATTGGATGGGCGATTAATTACGGCAAGGAAGACGTTTTATCCGCCAAATGCTTATCGCTTGCTGACGGGCGGTATTGCCCACGATGAGCCTATTGAAAAGGCGCTACTGCGTGAGACGTGGGAGGAGACAGGACTGGATGTAGAGGTATGTGCATTTCTCGCGGTTATTGTCTACAATCTGATGTCCAATGGGCACCCAGTAAATACTGAACGAGCGTTTGTTACGTTTGTCTTTTTGCTTGATGAGGTTGGTGGGGAACTACAACCGCAAGATGAGCATGAGAAGATTGCAGACTTTCGGTGTGTGTTTCCAGATGAGTTGCCTGCGTTGGCAGAGTATCTTGACAATCTCCCGCCTACCCATAACCTGGAGTTTGATGGACGTTTGCAAGATTGGGGGCAGTTTCGGGCAGTGGTCCATAGAATTGTGTATGAGTCTTTGCATGGAAGCAGTCAATTGATAAGGTGGTAGGGTAGGAAAGCGATAGAGCGGTAGAGCGATGGAGCGGTAAAGCGGTAGAGCAATAAAGCGGCAAAGAGGAGCGAGTGGTATATGTTGAATGTAGGTATAGATGCACAACAGCGGGCCCGTGAGGCGCTGAAGCGGGTTGATAATGCTATTACAAAAGATTTAGAGGTGCAGGAGGAGATACTGAAAAAGGCGCGTGAATTTCATTCTACGCTCTATGAGTCATTTGAGTTTATTGGGCAAGAGGGTTTGTTGCTTGAGGAAATACATCTCACGGTGCAACGGTTGGATTCGGACCAGTATCAGGTAGCAAATAGAAACCATAAGGTATTTTTGATGATACTAGACCCTGAAGTGGCATACGATAGTAAGCCGATGTCAGTTGGTGAAAACCAGTCGGGTGAGGGTACGCCGCGCTGGTCTGTTGAGTTGGCAGCGCGTGTGTTTGTCGTTTTTGCGGGAGACGATGCGGGGTTGTTGCGCTATTATACGATTTTTGCAGATGGGACATGGCGGCGCACGGTTTTTGCGCTTGGCAGTGGTGGTGTGCAGCAACAAAGTGCGTTGGTGCCGCAGTTTAGCGCCGATGTGTTGTTGCTTGAGGCGATAGATTTGCTCGGGTATGTTTGTACGCTCCACCCAACGTGGGTCAATCTTGCAAGCGTTGCGGAGACGCTGACGGTTGAGAAGGTACGCAACCGTATGATGGTAAAGGTACATCCAACTGGGCTAGGGGCACCGAGGTAATGCGCTACTATTTGATTAGTCCTTTGTGGTGAGCTTCGTCTAGCACGTGTTCTACAAGTCGGCGAGTTTCGGGGTGTAGGAGGAGTTTGTCTTTGTGCTTGGCATACCATGCGCGTGTGTCGGGGTAGCCTTGGGCACGTCCTGCGCCAATCCAGTCGGCGACCATTTCGCGCACGTATCGTTCTGGTATCCGTAAGGCTTGGAGGGGTGGGTCTTGGGCTGGTTTGTACACGACCCAGTATTCGTAGTGGTGAGGGTTGCGCTTGTAATGATGGTTCCTGGCAAACTCGATTTCTTCTGGCCGGTCGTAGAGGTCAAGACAGTTTTCTTTGTGGTGATGCTTGCGCCAGTGGACGAGGTAGCGTGCATAGCCAAACCATTCGCAGGGCCGGAATTTGCTGATGTCGTGCAGGATGGCTTGTTGAAGGGAGACCCTGAGTGGTAAGGCAGCATGGAATACGTGCCATTTGTGCAGGATGAGGTAATGAAGAAAGTGGATATGATGGTAAAGGGTCATACTTTGTTCAAACAATGCGTCTATATAACTGAGAACGTATATGCTGTTGCATACACTACATGCGGTATCCAATAGGTTACGAGGTTGGTTGGTTCCACGGCGTTCGACACAACGTGAACAGCTCGATGCGCCGGTTTGCAATGGCTATGACCTTGTAACGAACCTTGCCGATATACGCGACGTTAATCGCTGGCTTGGTGGCAGTGCCAGTATTATACGGGCAGTTGCTCCATTCTGCAATTATCTTTCTGCTATGGCTCCAGAGCGGGCTATCACGGTGTTGGATGTTGGCACTGGTTCGGCAGATATTCCTCTGGCGCTTACTCGTTGGGCGCAGAAGCAACGTTTAATGCTCCGTGTGTGTGCAACGGATGTATTGCTAGACGTATTGTGGGAAGCGCATCGCTATACACAACATGCCATACCACCCATTTCATTAGCCTGCCTGAATGCCTTGCAACTACCCTATGCCGCCAATACCTTTGATATAGTCATATGTGCGCAAACGTTGCATCATTTCGACCCACCGGAAGCGGTAGTCTTGTTAGGTGAGTTGGCACGAGTGGCACGCTTTGGCGTAGTGGTGGGTGACTTGCGGCGTTCTTGGTTTGCATATGTTGGGGCACGTCTTTTGGCTTGTGTTCAGCGTAGCTCGATGAGCCGCCACGATGGTCCGCTGTCGGTTTTGCGGGCATATACGATGGAGGAAATAGCCGACTTGACCCAACGCGCCGGCTTGCATGCACAGGTGAAAACCGATGGCTTGCTCCGTTTGGTGCTGATAGTACAGAAAGACAACGGTAGTGCAGTAGCGTAGAGCGATACACCCCCTACTGCCTACCCATGTAGCATGTTATTTTCCCTAGGCTCCATTGGTGCCATTGCCATTCTTGCTAGATTGCAGTTGTGCTAGTTGGGCTTCAAGCTGTTTGATGCGTTCTTCGGCTTTTTTGCGTTTTTCGGCTTCACGCTTGCGCTCCTCAGCTTCTTCCTTGGCACGCTCTTCGGCTTTTTTGAGAGAGTACTCAGACTCTTTGTGCGAGCGCAGATATTCGCCATTGGCGGGATTGAAGAAACGCATGCGTTTTGTGCCCGCTTCAAGGTGGAGCTCTAACCCAAGCACATGGCTTTCTAAACACAAGATGTTGCCCCGTAGGTACCGTGGGCGTATGGGGACATACTCGATAGTTGATGTACTCACAGATTTTCCTCCTGACATCTTGGGGGGTAGCCTACAATGAAACGATCACCCATCGCCCTACCAATCCCCTATAGTGATATAGACGAACATGTAACCGTTTACCATCAGACATCTCATATCTTAGCACACCATAACGCTAATTACAAGACAGCCCGCACCCCTGTAGCGTACCAGCAAAGAATTGCATGTTCCTTTTTTTATATCTTGGCGTCTTGGCGTCTTGGCGGTTCTTTTTTTAATTCAAAAAGGTGACAGTATTCGTGTATTCGTGTACTATTCGTGGATGGCAGACGCTCACTCGCTCACCCGCTCAATCCACCAGTACACGCATATCCGGCGCAACACGCTCCAGATCCGAGCGTAGCCGTTGCAGAGCCACATCGCCCGCTTTCGCCTCAATCATCAGGTCAAACGGCGGCAAACCGCGTGCTGCCTGCAACAAGTGTATGCCATCGGAGACAGCAATAAAATCGGCATGCTGCCCCAAACGCGGTGGCAACACCCGGTCCGGCTCCTGATGCGTGCCTTTCAGCAAATGGGACTCGCTACGGGCTGTGCTGATATGCACCTTCGGGCGCACATCGGGCGGCCAAGTGGCCAAAGCCAGCCCAAGCGCCATATCAAGCGGCAACTGCTCCGGGTTGTGCATATGCCAATGGAGCATATCGAAAACCACCGGCACACCGCAACGCTCATGCAGCACCAGTAAATCTGCTAGGCTAAAGCTATGCATATCGTTTTCGACAACCAGACGCGAACGTACATGGTCAGGGAGAGCCACATAGTTCGTGGCAAAGCGTGCTAGGGTAGCGCTATCATCGCTCGGTCCACCCACATGTACGACAATCACACCATCGGGCGACGTGCCAAGCCGTTCGAGCAGCATCACTTGATTGGTAATCGCCTGCATGCTACGGGCAACCACATTGCTATCGGCACTACCCAGAGCAATGTGGTGTTCCAAGTGCATTGTCAGGCGTATACCTTGTGTTCGTACCTGTTGAGCAATCATAGCCAATTCGGTAGCGCATTCATCGAGCTGCTCAAGCACTGGCGGCAGCAGGGCCGAAGCAATACGGTAGAAATGAATGCCAGCCTGAGCCAAATAGCGCAAAATGTCGCGCAAGTAGACGAGGCTCACGCTCAGATGTGGCTGCGATGCACGACGTGTGTCATGCGAGCGCAACTTGGGCTTGCCCACTATACGTACTGGAAAACCAAGATGAACCATACCCCCCAAACTCAGGTAATAGGGAATAGGTCTACGATTCATTTTTTGTGTCTTCTCTGTGTCCTTTTTGTCCTTGTGTGATACCCTATTATCTAACCACCGGACACCAAGGACACCAAGGAAGAACCTCTCTTTGTGTTCTTTGTGTCTTTGTGGTACCCTATACTTAACCACCGAGAACACAGAGGATGCATCATAACCCATTCCACCTCTTCCATATACGATACCGTGTTACCATACCACAAGCACGATACCGTGTCAAGAAAGGGACACTATCTTTTGTATACCCTGTGTACCCTGTGGTATCATTCTTTGCTGGTACGGGGCTGTCTTGGCGTCTTGGCAGTTTCAACTAAAAAGACACTACGCCGACACTGGGCGTATATCTTCTATGCGTAGGGGTATTTTCTTCCACGCCTGCCCATCGCGCTGGGTGATACTACCATCGGCATTGACCATCAGCACCATTTGTTCGTCTGGGCTTTCGAGACGATAGCCGCATGGCTCTAGCTTGGCAGTGTGAGCAAATTCACATACCATCACGCTATGGTCTGGGCTTTTGATGCCATAGACAACTTTGGTACAATACATGAGCGTATCATCTGGCAAGCGATACTGTTTGCCCTCATGCAATATGGGGAATGGAGTAGATTCTGGTATCATAACGTTGCACTCCTTTTTTCATGAAGACCTCGCGCCAAGCCGCAAAGAACGCAAAGCTATAAAAAAAGGAACATGCAATGCTTTGCTGGTACGCTCGAAGGGTGCGCGTTGTTTTGCACCTATATGACACATAATGCGTACAGTATACCATATTTTAGGATGCAAAACGGCGCATGTCATCATCAGTATGGACCTATTGCCAATAACGGCTTGAATAAGAGTATGCTATTAGAGTATAATAGAAGGTGCATGGTATCAGCATGGACCAGAAAGGCGAACGGTGTCATTAGAACAAATACAAGCGATTGCAGGAGAAATTAATATGTGTACGTTGTGTCCGCTCCACCGGGGCCGGGTTAGGCCAGTCCCCGGAGCCGGAGATCCCGACACAACCATCATGTTTATTGGTGAAGGACCGGGCTATCACGAAGATCGCCAAGGGCTACCCTTTGTTGGCCCTTCTGGCAAATTTCTCGACGAGCTCCTCGCCATGGCCGGATTAACGCGGGAAGAGGTGTTTATTGGCAATGTCATCAAATGTCGTGCGCCACAGAATAGAGACCCACAACCCGAAGAAATAGAAATATGCACCAAAAAATACCTGTTTCGCCAGATAGAAGCTATCAACCCCTATGTTATCGTTACCTTGGGGCGGTTCTCTATGTCTCTCTTTGTTCCCGGTGGAAAGATTTCCCAAATTCATGGGCAACCACGCACAATAAACAAACGGCTGGTCGTGCCTATGATACACCCCGCAGCAGCCCTGCATCAGCCCAAAAACCGTACCCTGATTGAAGAGGATTTCCGCCAACTGCCACACATTCTGGCCAAGGTAGAAGAAGACATTGCTGCAAAAAGCCCAAAACGTAAGGAAGAAGAAGAACCACCGTCCGAACAGTTGAGTTTGTTGTAAGCATATGAAGACCTACCACCTTTCAACCAACGGTCGCCGCACAACTATCATTCTGCTTGTTGCTGCGTTTGCAATATGGGGGTTTGCCCTGTGGAGTTTTCGCTCAACGTTGAACATTCGTTACCACCCCCTACACCTATGGGAAACATTGCGTGCTAGTATTGAACAAGGTCTTACCATTGGGCAACTCGTGCCTGCGTTTCTCATGCTCATATTGATTGTGGCTACCCCATTGCTCGTGTGGAATTTACTCGAGGAATGGGCCGCCAAGTATACACCTTCTGAACAAGGACTACGATTTGAGTCGTTAGGGATAGATATAACCTATCCATGGGACTCTATTCGTTCGATTCGTCGCTTGGATGATGATAGCGATGAACCAATGGATGAGTTGCTGATTACCAGCAACCACACAACACAAGTCAGCAACGTGTTGCTACGTTTCTTGCATAACCAAGCATATGGTCGCCACAAATTGCCTATTTATGCTGGGCTAGAAGCACGCAACGAGTTGTTGGCGGAAATTCGACAGCGGGCCAGCCTACCTGAACGTCAGGATATACATGCGGATGAAGAATGATGTATGATAAGAGTATCGAGATCCTTTTCCTCATTACCATGTCTCCTAACAACAGGCACTTGGATGATTGTCAAAACCTGTTACCAATAACTTGATAGCAAAAACGTATGGCAAAAAATAATAGTTTACGTACAATGGCCCTAGGCGGAGCCGCAACAATAGGGCGCAATATGTGGGTTTTGGAATATGGCGACGAAATCTTGATTCTCGATTGCGGCGTCATGTTTCCAGAAGACGATATGCTAGGTGTAGACCTCGTCTTACCCGATATTACGTACCTACGCGACAAAACCCATAAAATCAATGGTATTTTGTTGACTCACGGGCACGAAGACCACATTGGCGCAGTACCCTATGTCCTGTCCGATTTAGGCTTCCCCCCCATATATGGCACGGGGCTAACCCTAGGCATTGTCAAAGGAAAACTCAAAGAACACCGTTTGCTCGATAAAGCAAACGTAAACCGTATAGAAGATACTGAGGCATTTACCCTGGGAAGCTTCGCTATTGAAGCGTTCCCCATTGCGCACTCAATACCCAATGCTGTAGGCTTTGGTATCACCACACCCGCCGGGTTGGTGATTTACCTGACCGACTGGAAATTTGACCATACCCCTGTGGATGGTAGCCCGACGGATATAGTGAAACTTTCGGAGTTTGGACGCCGTAAGCCATTACTCCTCATTACCGACTGTGTGCGCGTTGAAGCACCCGGCTATACACCAAGCGAAATGTCTGTCGGTGAAGCGTTCGATAATATCTTCGCCACTGCACCCGGACGTATCATCATGGCTACCTTTGCATCCAATGTAAGCCGTGTGCAGCAAGCCATAGAATCGGCTGAAGCATATGGACGCAAAGTCGTCCTCATTGGGCGCAGTATGGAAAATATCAGCCGTATTGCGTTTGAACTAGGGTTTTTGCGAGCCACCGAGGGGACCGTTATTCGCCCCCATGAAATGGCCAACTATGCCGATGAAGAAATTGCCGTGATATGCACAGGTAGCCAAGGCGAACCAATGGCCGCCCTCAGCCGCATGGCAAACCGCGATAATCAACATATCAAAATTAAAGATGGCGATACCGTTGTGCTTTCGGCTACTCCCATTCCCGGCAATGAGATTTCTGTTAGTCGCGTCGTCAACAACCTCTTTCGCCTAGGTGCCGATGTTATCTATGGACGCGAAACAAAAGTGCATGTCTCCGGGCATGCCGCCCAAGAAGAACTCAAAATGCTCTTGGCCATCCTGCGCCCATCGTTTGTCATTCCCTTCCACGGCGACTATCGGCATCAGATGCTCTACCGCAAAATGGCTATAGGCATGGGACAACACTTCACTACCGACAATGTGCTGCTCCCTGATGATGGCACGGTCATGGAATTTCAGGCCAACTATGGCCGTATCGTGGGCAAAGAGACCGTTGGCTTTATCTATGTTGATGGCACCTCGGTTGGTGATGTAGATAATGTGGTCGTGCGCGACCGCCAAATGCTCTCCAAAGATGGTATACTTATGGTAGTGGTGAGTATAGACCGTACCACCGGACAGTTGCTGGCCGGACCCGACATTGTCTCGCGTGGCTTCGTCTATATGCGACAAAGTACCGACCTCATCGACTCGACAAAAGAATCGGTACGCAATGCCCTGCAACACAACGGCGATCAGCAAACTGAAATAGATAGTGCATTTGTAAACCGTAAGATTAAAGACACCGTCAGTGAATTTCTCTACCGCGCAACCAAGCGGCGTCCGATGGTATTGCCTGTTGTTATGGAGGTATAATGGCGTCCAAGGGAAGCGGCAGTCGAACAACACGTAAACCAAAAAGCACTTCCGCTGCACGCTCAACGGGGCGAAAGAATACACGCAAAAAGCAAGCACCTTCTTTGGAAGTATCGCTGCGCCCAGAGCATCAGCGTGAGTTGGTGGCGTTAGCATTGATAACGCTGGCCATCGTTACGCTGATCTTCTTTTTTACCGATGCTACCGGTGGTGTAGGGACTATCTACATCTTAGGGATGCAGCAAGCCTTTGGGAGCGGTGCCTTGGTTGTGCCGCTTGCATTAGGCTTTCTCGGCGTAGCCATCCTAGTACAAGAACGCCTACAAGATACCCAATTTGCCAGTGCCCAAGCATTAGGCACGCTCATTGGGCTAAGCATGCTGCTGGCCATGCTCGAGTTCCGCGTGCATCATATACCCATAGCAACACGTGCCGATAGTGGTGGCGGATGGTTTGGCTATGGCTTTGTCTACGCCCTAGATGCTGTTATTGGGCGACCAGCGGCTATCGTCGTCGTGTTCATGCTCATGCTGGTGGGTATTTTGCTCACCTTCAACATCACCTTGCGCGAGCTTGTGCCGGGCATGCTCATGTCGCTACACAACCTATGGTCAATGGTATGGGATGGTGTCCCGCAAAGTGCAGACAAAACGTACCAAGCCCCTAGCCAAAAGGATAACCGAACATTGGACGAACGCCTCCTGCCGCCCCCACACCAACCACAATCACCCGATGAAGTTGTGCTAACACCCATAGCCGAACGTCCCACACGGGCCAGCCTCTTCCGTCGCCCAAATGCCGAAAAGGACCACGAGAAAGAAACCACTAACGGCAATGGCAATAACAACAGCAAAAAGACCCCTACCAACGTATCTACCGACACCGGCGTGAAACCCATTACCGACACCGGCATGAAACCCATCACCGACACCGGCACAGGAAGTCAACCGCATACGAGTGCAGCAACAGATAGCAACGGTACTGATGGTGCCAAGGTGCAAGAAAAGCTGACCGATTTCGATGTGCCCACCGTACATCTTGCCTGGCCTCTTCCCGCACTCGATATGCTCGAAGAGCCAGCAGGTGCAACCATTATTGACGAAAACCTCCAAGCCCGTGCTAAGCTCATTGAAGAAACCCTAGCCAGTTTTAAGGTTGAAGCACAGGTCGTTGGCGAAAATGTTGGCCCCGTCATCACCCAGTTTGAACTCCAGCCTGCCATAGGGGTTAAAATTAGCAAAATCACCACGCTTGAGAAAGACCTAGCCCTAGCCCTAGCCGCCCCATCTATTCGCATTGAAGCCCCCATACCGGGCAAAAATGTGATAGGTATAGAAGTGCCAAACTCCTCCATTTCCATGGTATCACTACGTGAAGTGATTGACAGTGAACAGTTCGTCATCCATCGCGGCAAGCTCAAGATACCGCTTGGCAAAGATGTCAGCGGCATACCCATGATGGCCGATATGACCCGCATGCCCCATCTACTCGTAGCAGGAAGCACAGGGAGTGGGAAATCAGTCGCTATTAACTCATTTCTCTGTGGGTTGCTGCTCAAGCACACCCCAGAAGAACTACGCTTGATATTGGTAGACCCCAAAATGGTCGAGTTGATCGTGTACAACAAAATTCCCCACTTGCTTTCGCCTGTCGTCACCGAGCTTGAGCGTATCGTGCCAACCTTGAAGTGGGCTGTGCGCGAAATGGAACGGCGCTATAAGATTTTTGCACGCTATGGATGCCGCAATTTAGAGGGGTATATGCAACGTGTGCGCACACGTTCAGACCTTGAGCCAATGCCCTTTATACTACTTATCATTGATGAACTAGCCGACTTGATGATGATGGCTCCAGATGAAGTGGAAACCTACATTTGCCGCCTTGCCCAAATGGCCCGTGCCACAGGTATTCATCTGATACTCGCCACACAGCGCCCATCGGTAGATGTTATCACTGGGTTGATCAAAGCAAACTTCCCTTCACGCATTGCCTTTGCCGTAACATCACAGGTAGATAGCCGCGTTATTTTGGATGTGCCGGGAGCAGAGCGCTTGCTTGGGCGTGGCGATATGCTCTACATGGGTGCTGACTCTGCCAAATTGGTGCGTATGCAAGGGGCATTTGTGTCCGACGCCGAGGTGGAGCGTATTGTGGAGTTTTGGCGCAAGGCTACCCCTCCAGAACAGCGCAAAGCATCCGACGAAAACGCGACAGGTGCCAGCAAGCAAGCGGGCGAAAGCCACCATAGGGACACGAACACCGGGCAGTCGGCAGATTCACATTCCTGTCCATCCAATACCACGATGTCAAACACAGGCAATACCGATATGGACTATCAAGCACCGGCTGAGTTTTTGAGCGCCGATGAGCAAGAGACGTTGCTACCAAAGGCTATGGAATTGGTGAAGCATCATAAACGGGCATCAGCATCGTTGTTGCAGCGCCGCTTGCGTATTGGCTATAGCAAGGCGTCGCAATTGATTGATTTGCTGGAGCAGAAGGGTGTCGTTGGCCCCCCTGAAGATGGGCGCTCGCGTGAGGTGCTCGCGTATGAGAATGAGTAGTCCATCCATACCGCTCTATAGCAGTCCCTATTGAGTTGTCAATAATACCGAGCAACCAACAACCACGAATCTTTGCATCGGGTTGCGTCTTTGTGTCTTTGCGCCTTTGCGTTAAAAAATGAATGCATTTTATGCTTATGGGGCTTGCCCAAGCGCGGGCAAACCCCACATTGTTTCTCACATACGCCAATCTAATCTAATCAATCGCCTCATAGCCCGGCAGAGTCAAAAACTCCACAAACTGGTTACTCGTAGTAATCGTATCGAAGAGCTGCGCAGCCTCCTCATACTTGCCTTGCGTATAGGCATCGCCGAGCAAATCCTTAATCTTCTGCATTTCTTCCTGCAACATCTCACGGAACAGCTCTACCGTCACCTTGCGGCCATCATCAAGCACCCCCTTGGGGCTACGTATCCACTGCCAAACCTGCGAACGCGAAATCTCAGCCGTGGCCGCATCCTCCATCAGGTTGAAAATCGGCACACAGCCATTCCCAGCCAGCCATGAACCGAGATATTGCACCCCAACATTAATATTCGTCCGCAACCCTTTTTCAGTAATCGGCCCTTCAGGCTCAAACTTGAGCAGATCATCCCGCGTGATATTGACATCCTCACGCTTCTTATCCACTTGATTGGCCTGCGGCATATGCGTATTAAACGCCTCTAGTGCTATCGGCACCAAGCCAGGGTGCGCTACCCACGTACCATCATGCCCATCGCTGGCCTCGCGCTCCTTATCGGCACGAACCTTGTTAAGCGCTTCCTCATTCGCCACCGGGTCATTCTTGATGGGAATTTGGGCCGCCATACCACCAATCGCATGCGCATTGCGACGATGGCACACTTTGATGACAAACAGCGAGTATGAACGCATAAAATGCGTCGTCATCGTCACCAATGCACGGTCTGCCAACACAAAATGCTCATTCGAGCGGAATTTCTTGATAGCACTGAAAATATAATCCCATCGTCCACAATTCAACCCGGCCGAGTGATAGCGCAATTCATACAATATCTCCTCCGCCTCAAACGCGGCAAGGATCGTTTCAATCAGCACCGTTGCCTTAATCGTACCACGTGGAATACCAAGCTCATCTTGCGCCATATCAAACACATTGTTCCAAAGGCGTGCCTCCAGATGACTCTCCAGCTTTGGTAGATAGAAGTAGGGACCACTGCCCTTTTCCAACAACGTTTTCGCATTGTGGAAGAAATACATGCCAAAGTCGAATAGTCCACCGGACATAGGCTGCCCATCAACAAGCACATGCTTCTCTAAAAGATGCCAGCCACGTGGACGCACCAGCAACGTTGCTATCGTATCTTGGAGCTTATACTCCTTCCCTTCTGGGCTAACAAAATCAATCTTTTTGTTGATAGCATCACGCAGATTGATTTGCCCCTGAATGAGGTTATCCCAGTTTGGCGTATTGGCATCTTCAAAGTCCGACATATACACTTTTGCACCCGAATTGAGCGCATTGACAATCATCTTACGGTCAGTTGGTCCCGTAATTTCAACTCGGCGGTCTTGCAAATCGTGTGGCACTGGTGCCACCGCCCACGTAGGGTCTTCACGAATAGCCTGGGTTTCAGGCAAAAAATCGGGCATCTTACCGTCATCAAAATCGGCTTGGCGTTCTGCGCGGCGTTTCAGCAATTCCTCGCGCTTTCCATTGCATGCACGCTGGAGTTTGGCAACAAAACTCACAGCTTCCGGGGTAAGGATTTCGGCATGTTCAGAAGTGACATTGCCTGTAATCTCGATTCCTTCAGCATAGATACTCATAAGTGGCTAACCTTTCTACCATTGAAAGATAGGTCACGTTTCTCGTGTGACCCAACTATCTGCCTCTCTACATAGAAGCCATTATACCAGACTCTCGGAGTTTAGAGACCGGCAAGACAGCTCGCAACGACGTTTTATGCGTTGTGCTTCCTCTGTTGTCCCCCTATGTCCTCAGTGGTACGATATGTGCCAACCACAAAGACACGAAGCGCACAAAGAGTCTTGTTTCCTTTGTGTTCTCTGTGTCTCTGTGGTTTCTTTTTCTGAACGCTCTACCGCATTGTCTCATCCACAATTTCGCCATCGGCACGAACAAGTTGCATATGCAACGGCATCTGCCCCACTGCATGGGTCGAACAACTCAAGCATGGGTCATATGCCCGTATCACAGCCTCGACACGGTTCAGCGCACCCTCTGTTATCTTTTCACCTTTCACAAAATGCTTGGCCACTTGGAAGACGCCCCGGTTCATAGCCAAGTTATTGTGCCCAGTTGCAATAATCAAGTTTGACCATGTCAGCAACCCTTGCTCATTAATCTTATAGTGATGCATGAGAATACCACGCGGCGCTTCAGACATGCCTATCGCCTCCATATTGTTGGAACCAGCAAATGCCCGCACATGGGTACTTAAAATATCCGGATCGTGCAAAAGGCGCTCAACAAGCTCTAGCGAGTAGAGAATTTCAATCAACCGCGCATAGTGGTAGTAGAACGAACTCAGCACTGCTCCACGATGCAAGCCTGAAAACTCAGCCCACTCTTGGTCGGAACGCCGCGTACCAAGCCGGTCGGCAATATTCATGCGTGCCAAGGGACCAACACGGTAGATACCATCTGTGTAGCCCATTGACCGATAGTATGGAAACTTGAGATACGTCCACGGCTCGACAGACTCGGCGATATACTCTTGATACTTAGATGCTGGAATGCGGTCGGCAATAATCTTACCCTCAGCATCTACAACCCGTATTAAGCCATCATAAAAATCTGGCTCCCCTCGGTCATTCACTAGGCCAATAAACAGGCTCGGAAAGTTCGCAAACGTCTGCACTTCCGTCTTGTGCGTATCCATAATGTTCTTGAATATATCCAATGCACGCTCAACAATAGCTATTGATTCGGGGATACCTTCAAGAATGGTGTCGCGCTTTTCTTCCGAAAGCGGCTCATTGACACCACCCGCAACAACCCACGCCGGATGAATCCGCTTACCGCCGAGCACTTCAATGACCTGTTGCCCAAACTGACGCAGGCGAATACCATCACGCGCTACTTCTGGGTGGGCGCGTAGCAAACCAATAATATTACGCTCGGCTGGGTCGGCATCCATGCCAAGCAAAAAATCTGGTGATGACAGGTGAAAGAAGCTCAGTGCATGGGATTGAATGAATTGCCCTAGGTTCATTAAGCGTCGCAGTTTTGCTCCAGTTGGTGGTATGCGCACTGCCATCAATTCATCACATGTTTTGGCTGATGCGATGAGGTGACTGACGGGGCAGATACCACAGATACGTGCCGTAATAGCAGGCATTTCATGAAATGGGCGGCCCTCGGTAAACTTCTCAAACCCCCGATATTGGGTAACGTGAAAATGTGCATCGTAAACAGAGCCGCTGTCATCCAGATATATGGTTATCTTTGCATGTCCCTCAATGCGCGTAACTGGTTCAACAACAATTTTTTTTCTCATAGCCATACCCCTTACCTTCCAAATCTCGTATATGCACTCAAATCGGGCGCATGCCCTGCAATCAAAGCCTGCAAAGCCTCGTAAATGGCATCTGCGGGCGGTGGGCAGCCAGGTACAAACACATCAACCTTCACAACCTCATGCACAGGGCCAACACGCGGCAGGAGCGCCGGCAGGTCTTCATGCTGTGGTATCTGGGGCGCATGGTCTACACGATCAGGGTTTACATAGGCATATTCAAGTGTAGCATCTGCACCAAAATGGTTGCGCATAGATGGCACATTGCCCGTCACAGCACAGTCGCCAAGTGAGACAAGCGTCTTCGTGCGCTCACGAATGATATGGATTTTGTCCCAATCATCAGTAGAACTGACAGCCCCTTCCACAAGTGTGACATCAACATTTTCAGGAAATTCTTTTCTGTCTACAAAAGGGCTATAGACAATGTCTACCTTATCGGCCAATGCCACAAGGCGCTCATCTATGTCGAGAAACGACATATGACACCCTGAACACCCATCGAGCCATACCGTAGCCAACGTTATCTTCGTCATTGCTTTCCTCCCCGCATCGTGCGCAAATAGGCCAAAAATTGCTGCCCCTTGGTCATTTCAGAAACAGATTTGCCCTTCTCAAACAACGCCCCGGTGGGGCATACCTGTACACACTTACCACACCCGGTGCATGTTTCAGATGTTATCCAGTCTTGGTTCAAGTCTGTGATAACCTGAGCTTTGATACCATGCCCCATAACATCCCATGTATGCGCCCCTTCAATCTCATGACACACACGCACACAGCGCGTACATAATATACAGCGGTTGTGGTCTATCACAAACCGATGATGCGACGCATCCACTGGCAAGCGTGGGTAGCGATAGGGCATACGGATGTGGTCTATGCCAAGCTTTTGGGCAAGCCACTGCAATTCACAATGCCCATTCGACACACACACTGCACACACATGGTTGCGTTCTGAAAAAATAAGTTCCAATATCATGCGCCGATGTTTGTTGAGTTCTTCAGAATGGGTTATGACCTCCATACCTTCTTCAACCCGCGTTACACAGGACGGTACAAACTTTTTGGAACCTTTCAATTGAACAAGGCACATGCGACAAGCTCCAATGGATGTCAACCCTTCGAGATTGCACAATGTGGGAATCTCAATGCCATTTTCCATGGCAACTTCCAGTATCGTCTCATCGGCACGCGCACCAACATTACGGTCATCTATCTTCAGCGTTTTTATCTGTACAGAAGGACTCATAGACCTCCCCTATCTTCACTTTATAGCGTTTTCCTCACAGGCAAGATGCCTGTGCTACGGTTTTCTAACCGGCACCAACCCAATACTACTGCTTCATGTGCTCCATGTACTCATCCCAGAAATAATGCAGCGTACTCAAAACTGGGTTGGGAGCCGACTGCCCCAAACCACACAAACTGGTTTGCTTGACGGCATTACACAATTCTACCAGCGTCTCTATGTCGGACTCAGTTGCCTCGCCAGCCGTAATTTTGGACAAGACATCATATATTTGGGCTGTCCCAACACGACAGGGAACACATTTGCCGCATGACTCGGTCATGCAAAATTCAATGAAGAATCGCGCAACATCTACCATAGAAGAGCTTTCATCCATCACAATCATGCCGCCAGACCCCATAATGGAACCAACTTCCATGAGTGACTCATAGTTGACGGCCATATCAAGATGCTGCTCTGGAATACAGCCCCCAGAAGGTCCACCCGTCTGCACAGCCTTAAACGTCTTCCCTTCGGGAATGCCCCCACCCATATCGAAAATAATATCGCGCAACGAAATGCCCATAGGCACCTCAATAATGCCCGTATTGACAACACTTCCCGCAAGGGCAAACACCTTTGTCCCTTTATTCTTTTCCGTACCAATGGATGCAAACCAACTGCTGCCATTGCGAATAATGGGCGCAACATTAGCAAAGGTCTCTACATTGTTAATGAGCGTCGGTGCTCCCCACAACCCATACTCCGCCGGGTATGGTGGCCGTGGCCGTGGAATACCGCGCCCACCTTCAATCGAGGCGATGAGGGCGGTTTCTTCACCACACACAAAGGCACCGGCTCCAAGGCGCACATCAATATGAAAGCTAAATGTGGTGCCAAAAATGCGATTGCCCAACAAGCCCATACGCTCTGCCTGCTGGATGGCAGTGCGCAACCGCTTGATAGCCATAGGGTATTCAGCACGCACGTAGATATAGCCTTGGTCTGCTCCTACGGCATAGGCCGCAATAGCCATGCCCTCAAGCACGCGATGCGGGTCGCTTTCAAGGATAGTACGGTCCATAAATGCACCGGGGTCGCCTTCGTCGGCATTACAAATGACAAATTTACGTTGCCCAACAGCCTTCGCCACCGTGCTCCACTTCAACGCCGTTGGGTAGCCAGCACCACCACGGCCACGCAAACCGCTTTGCACCATCTCCTCTATCACATCCGAAGACGACATTTCGGTAAGCGCCCGCAACAGGCCAACATACCCCTTGGACGCAATATAGTCTTCAATGCGCTCAGGATTAATCATGCCTGAATTTTCCATAACCACCTTCACTTGGCGCTGAAAAAAGGGTATATCGGTAGAGCAAATCAAACGCTGCACCGGCGCTTCAGAGAGGCTATCAATTATATCAATTCCATCTGGCACGGTTACTTCCTTGTAGAGCACATTGGCCGGTTGCACCTCGACGAGTGGACCGGCGGTGCAAAGCCCCATACACCCTACCCCCTTCACATAACACCAGCGCTCCTGTCCTCGTCGTTGCACTTCTTTATCAAGGGCATCTTTCAAATCGCCACTGCCAGCAGAAAGACACCCCGAAGCAACACAGACATGGATATGATGCTCATACCCCGCTTCTGAATCGCGTTCAAACCCCGCAATTTCTTCTAATTCTTCAGGTAGCATCGTGTACGCACCTCTCTACTTCTTCCAACATGTCCGACCGGTCCACTTTGCCCATAATCCGCCCATCAAGCACAACAGCAGGCGCAATACCACATGCCCCTAGACATCGCGCAGTCAAAAGCGAAAGTTGCTTATCTTCCGTCGTCTCTCCCTCGTGAACAGCATAGGTTTCTGTTATTGAAGATAAAAGATCAGCACTCCCTTTGATATAACACGCCGTACCCATGCACACCACACAGGTGTGTGCGCCTTGCGGCTTGAGTGTAAAGTAGTGGTAGAACGTAGCTACTCCATACACACGGCTCAATGGTACTTGCAATGAAGCCGAAACATACCGCAAAGCCTCCTCATTCAAAAACCCAAACGAATCCTGCACTGTATGTAATGTCTCTATCAACGCATCAGCTTGATGCCCATGACGGCGCATGGTAGCCCGAACAACACGCCAACGCCGGTCCTCCGACGGTAACGGTACCTTCCTTGAATCTGCATACATACACTTGCTCCTTATAATGACAAGACACGCTTCATCTTACACCTATGAGATTATTGTAACATGGAACTCGCATATTCTTTTTTCATGAAGACCTCACGCCAAGCCGCAAAAAACGCAAAGCTATAAAAAAAGGAACATGCAATGCTTTGCTGGTACGCTGCAATGCTGCGAGCTGTCTTGCTCTTCCATATGCTACCCATGATACAATGTATGATAACCAACACGTATCAAACCACCAACGCCTGTATATACTAGCTAGTTAGGTCAAAAAGTGAACCCGCTACAGTTTTACATGTGACCCATCATGCATAGAGATAGTCATAGAAAAGGATTGGTAGCCATGGCAAATGAGAAAAAACCCTATGAGACAGTACAGCAAGAAAATACGATACTCCGCGAACGCATCGTCCATTTAGAACAAACCATCCAGCGCCTGACACGCCAATTGTCGGCAGCACAAGACATTACCGAACGTGTGCAGCACGAACATGAGCGTGAAGCCATCATTGCTGTTGCGGCTGCTCTACGCACAGCATCCAACCGGGCCGAAATGATACCCATTTTGCTCAACCAAATCAATACTTTGCTGCAAGCCAGCGGTGTTGCCCTCGTCATATGCCACACGGGAACGAAGGAGGCAATGGTAGAAGTGGGGCTTGGGTGTTGGGAATATATGACACAACAACGCCTGTCAACCGAAACAGCCTTGTTCCACCATGTCATAGCAACTGGTCAACCCTTTCTCACCAACAATGCCCAAGAAGAGATTACCCATTTGAGTTTTGATATTGGCACCCAACAAGCCATTGCCTGTGTTCCGCTCATAGCCCAAGAGCAAACCATCGGTATCTTGTGTGTCGGGTGTGCCAACGCTATCACCGACGAAGAGATGAACCTACTCAGTGCCATTTGCGACATGGCGGCCAATGCACTACACCGCATTATACTCCATGAGCAAACCGAACGCCGCTTACAACAACTTCGGGCCCTGCACAACATTGACCAAGCCATCACCACGAGCCTTGACATTAGCCAAACACTCCACATGTTGCTCGACCATGTCACGACACAATTGAGCATAGATGCATGCGATGTATTGCTCTATAACTCGGTTTCAAAAGAATTGGAATATGCTGCTGGCCGTGGCTTTCACACAACAGCCATCGAATCTACCCACATCCCGCTTGGCGAAGGCTATGCCGGACGTGCCGCACAAGAACGACGCTTCATTATCATTCCAGATACCCACAAAACGTCTCTACCGTGCAACCGTGTTGCTATATTCCAAGCAGAACATATCACATCCTATTATGGCATACCGCTTATTGCGAGAAACCAAATCAAAGGTGTGCTGGAGCTATTGCATCGTTCCCCTTTCACTCCTAGCCAAGAGTGGCTCGATTTTCTCTTTGCATTGACAGAACAAGCCGCTATCGCTGTTGACAATGCCGAAATGTTTGCTGAATTGCAACGCTCCAACGATGAGTTGCTCCTAGCCTACGATGCAACCATTGAGGGGTGGGCCCGTGCGCTAGAGCTGCGCGATGTCGAAACAGAAGGACACAGCCGCCGTGTGACTGAAATGACGATGCATTTTGCACGTGCGATGCACTTCAGCGACGAGGAGCTTGTTCATATACGCCGTGGCGCTATCTTGCATGATATTGGCAAGATGGCCATTCCTGATGCCATTTTGCTGAAACCCGGACCACTTACCGATGAAGAATTTGCCATTATGCGCCAACATACCGTCTATGCCTATCAATTGCTCTCATCCATTCCCTTTCTGCGTTCATCGCTCAACATCCCCTATTGCCACCACGAACGATGGGATGGTACCGGCTACCCACAGGGCTTACAAGGCAATGAAATACCTATCTCAGCACGCATTTTTGCTGTGGTAGATGTGTGCGACGCTCTGCGCTCCGACCGCCCCTATCGTAATGGATGGAGCGAAGAACAGGTGTGTAGCTATATTCAAGAACATGCCGGCACACACTTCGACCCCCAATTAGTCGAAATCTTTTTGCAAAACGTATACCATCGCACCACAAATCAAAATTCAAATGTTGAACGTGAAACCTATACCATTTAGGTAGGGTTTTTCCCCATTGCACAATAGGGTATGATTAAGGTATGATGTGACTATGCCTACATTCAAAATAAAAAACAATATTCGTGTATATGCCCCGTAAGGGGACAAGGAGAAAAAGGAACGTATGAAATGTTTGCACAGAAACAGCATTGTCATTATCCTCTTGCTTGCCCTACTACTCAATGCATGTGGCTCTCAAAGTAGTACATCTTCACAAGGTAGCTCGGCTGCACCAACTAAACCACCAGTTCAAAACGATGCGACCGACGCCGAACCCGTCGAGGATACGCCCGTCGCAGAACCCGTCGAGGATACGCCCGTCGCAGAATCCGTCGATTCATCTGAATCATCTATAGCCCCGGTTCCTGCCGTACTCAATGTGGAAGAAGCTCAAGCCTATAGCGGCACTACTATCAACTACTATAGTGGGCAAATTGGCGTTGGCTCTGAACTCGACAATCTGCTCATTGAACAATTTGCCCATGAAACTGGCATTACTGTCAACTTCGTGCCCAAATCAGATGACACGACAGAAGACTACATTGTGTATGAAACCCTCTTCAATGCCCAATCATCAGATATTGATGTGCTTGCTCTCGACATTATCTGGCCCGCATCATTTGCCGACCATCTTGTTGATTTGAGCACAGCAATGCAAGCCGAGGCAAAAGAACACTTCCCGGGCATCATCGAAAATAGCACAGTTGACGGACGCATCATTGCCATGCCACAATTTGGTGATTTTGGTATGCTCTATTATCGTACCGACTTGCTTGAACAATATGGCTTTGCAAACCCACCAACTACATGGGATGAGCTAGAAACCATGGCCAGCACCATCCAAGAAGGCGAACGCGAAAGCGGCAATGCCAACTTTGTCGGGTTTGTTTTTCAAGGCGCAGCCTACGAAGGCGGCACATGCAATGCTCTTGAATGGATTGCATCCCACGGAGGCAGCATTGTAGAAGATGACACTGTGACGATTGACAGTGATGCAACACGCCAAGCACTCGAACGCGCCCAGGCATGGGTTGGCACAATAGCACCTGAAACAGTCGTCTCATTCCGCGAGGAGGATGCCCGCCAACTTTTCCAAAGTGGCGATGCTGCTTTTATGCGCAACTGGCCCTATGCCTATGCTGTGGGGCAAGACCCCGAATCGCCTATAGCCGGACGGTTTGACGTTGCACCTCTGCCACATGCCAACGACGGCGATAGTGTTGGCACCGTTGGTGGTTGGCAATTGGCCGTATCGGCCTATTCCAAAAACCCTGAAGCCGCTATTGCATTTGTGCGCTACCTGACAAGCCCAGATGTACAAACATGGCGTGCTATTGAAGGCGCATATGTGCCCACTATTCGCTCTGTCTCTGAAGACCCAGAGGTGATAGCAGCATTGCCATTCCTACAAAACCTCCAATCTGTCGTCCGCATTGCTCGCCCTTCCCGCGAAACAGGTGCAAACTACAACCAAGCATCTGAAATTATTTTCAATGGAACGAACGACATTCTGCGTGGTGCCGATGTGCAAGATACCTTAACTCAAATGAGCACTGGACTTGAAACCGTTAGGGCAAAAAAACCATAAGCAATGGATGAGTAAGTTCTGATACTTACAACCATATCATATGAAACCAAAAGATGATACCTTTTTGGAACAGAAGCCTGCTGGCGCGGTTGATAAGTTCTTTTCTGTTGCTATCGCTGGTTATGACCGGTGTGGCCGGAGTCGTTGCCTTCATTCAGGCTACCAACACCTTGGAGCAATCGGTTGTTGAACGCTTAACCATTGCGGCCCAAGCTCACCAAGATGAACTGAATTTGTGGATTAACACCCAAGCCAACGACCTCGCCTTTGTTGCTCGTTGGGAAGAGTTACTCGAACTCACCAGCACTATCATGACCACCAAAACAGTATCGCTTGAGTATCAAGTTGCCTATACCCGTGTTTCTGAAACACTGCGTGACATTGTTGTGCGTCGTCCAGATTTCAACGAATTGTTCATCCTCAACAACGAAGGCATTGTCGTCGTATCATCACAACGTATGAACAAAGGAGCAGACTATCACGAAAGCCAATATTACCTTTCTGGACGGACGCAAACCTTCATCCAAAATGTCTATGCAAACCCCACAACAAGTGAACCGACCATGACTATTGCCATGCCCTTGCTCGACTCGCTCGGGCGACGTATGGGGGTTCTCGCTGTACATCTCAACTTGGAACGCATGGATACCATCATCCTAGACCGTGCCGGGTTAGGGGAAACAGGTGAAACCTATCTCATTGATGCAATGGCGGAGGTAGTTTCGACCCAAAACTATGGGCAACAAGATGATACCTCGCCGGCCTTTTCAGAGGGTATCAACCGCGCACTTGCTGGCGAAAGCGGCACTGGACACTACATCAACCATCTTGGTGTACCTGTCATCGGCGCATATACGTGGCTCGACCGTCTCGAGTTGGCTTTGCTTGTGGAAATAGAGCAGCAAGAAGCTCTAGCACCTATCAAGCAACTTGCTCTCAACATTATCCTCGCTGGTATCATCACTGCAAGCATTTTAGGTATTGGTGTCTACATTCTTGCCCGTCAGATTGCACGGCCTATTTTGCAACTTACCGATATAGCTAAAGAAGTGGCTACTGGCAACCTTAAAATAACAGCACCTGTAGCCACGCAAGATGAGATTGGCGTACTTGCACAGGTTTTCAATCAGATGACGACGCAATTGCGCCAACTCTATGAACATATGGAGCAGCAAGTTCATGCTCGCACTGAAGAGTTGAGGCAAGCCAAAGAAGAAGCCGAAAAAGCCAAAGAAGAAGCCGAAAAAGCCAACCGTGCCAAAAGTACCTTCCTTGCGAATATGAGTCATGAACTACGCACGCCCCTCAGCGCCATCATTGGGTTTGTGCAACTCATGCGCCAAGATACGAAAACAACCCCGACCCAACACGAATATCTACAGATTGTTCAACGCAATAGCCAGCACTTGCGCAACTTGATAAACGATGTCCTTGAAATGTCGAAAATTGAAGCTGGGCGCACAACGCTCAATGAACATGCGTTTAACTTCCACGAACTGCTCAGCGATATTGATGCCATGTTCCAGATGCAGGCACAGGAAAAGGGGATAGACCTGTTGATTGATTATAAGGATGATGTGCCACAATCCATATATACCGACGAGCAAAAACTACGCCAAGTGCTCATCAATCTTATATCGAATGCTATCAAGTTTACGCAAAAGGGAAGTGTTACTGTGTGTGTTGGCATCCAAGTTGTTGAGAGCGATGTGAGCGATGTGAGCGATGTGAGCGATGAACAAACGCTTTCCACACCTGCTACACCCACGCAACGTCTGACGGTTGAAGTCATTGATACTGGCCCCGGCATAGCGCCCGACGAACTACACAACCTCTTTGAAGTGTTTGTGCAAACCCGCACAGGGCAACAATCGCAAGAAGGCACGGGCTTGGGGCTTGCCATCTGTCGCAGCTTCGCGCAGCTTATGGGGGGCACACTAACGGTGCAAAGTGAGGTGGAGCTTGGCACCACGGTTACTTTCACTATACCAGTTGCTCGGCCCGAGGTAAGCAGTGAGGAAGAACCACTAGATACACAACAGATGCTCAAGCTTGCCCCCGGTCAACCTACCTATCGTGTGCTTGTGGTGGATGATCTGCCAGACAACCGGCACTTGCTCGCCAAAATGCTCGCTCGTGTTGGCTTCGATGTGCAAGAGGCTTGCGATGGGCAAGAAGCCATTGTTGTATGGGAACGGTGGAAACCACATCTTATTTGGATGGACATACGTATGCCGGTAATGGATGGTTACGAAGCAACACGGCGCATCAAAGCCAAAACCAATGGGCAATCTACGACTATTGTGGCCTTGACAGCTAGTGCATTTGAGGAGGAGCGGAACCACATCCTCGAAGCTGGTTGCGATGACTTTGTAGGCAAACCCTTCTGCGATAGTGATATTCTTGAGTGTATGACAAAGCACCTCGGCGTGGCGTACCATTCTAGTGAGATTTCCGAAGTGCAAGCATGAGACTTCTGAAGTTTCGATAGTCATGGCATTTGTTGTGTGTTAAAATGAACGTTGAGGAGGTGAGACCGATGGAACCAATTTTTTGGACAGACTGTAGCGGAGATACGGTAATAACTGAAATGGTAGGGGGCGAGTCGTATCAATACTATCCATTTGGTGGTACCTATTTCATGAACCACAGAGAGCAAGTACAAGGTTGTTGGCAGATGGTGTGTGGTAGCGACGTAAGACCTGTAAGGTGCGCCCCTGTGGAGTACACCGACACAGGTCGCGCTCCTGACAGGTCTGGCACGGGGGTGAGGGGTCGGGGGTGAGGGGCGAGGTGTGAGGTGCGAGGTGCGAGGTGTGAGGTGCGAGGTGTGAGGTGCGAGGTGCGAGGTGCGGGTGTGAGGGGTGATGGGCGAGGTGCGAGGTGCGGGTTGAAGAAAGAAAGAACGCTCTGCGCCTCTGCGCGAAAGATATGAAATGAGCTGTGGAGTCTTGCCGTCCACGAATAGAACACGAATAAACGAATGCTCTCGCGCCCACCTAGGTTGTGCCGCGTAGGAACCTTGCCTCTATGATACGTCTGCCAGATATGTGTACGGTCGTAGGGCGATACCTATTCGTTTATTCGTGGTCCCCATTCGTGGACGGCAGGGCAACGGGTTTGAATCGCTGAATCGCTGAGGGTGCTGATGCGCTGATGTGCTGAATCGTTCCAGACATCCGAAGTCTGGGAGACCTCGGATGTCTGACGGTCTCGAACCTCTCGTATGCCCCTTTGCAAAGCCATAGAGGGTGCCACGCACGCCCAAACGTGCGTGGCACCGGGACTCTCTGCGCCTCTGCGCCTCAGCGGTAGAATCAGAATCAGCGCGAGGGAACAGGTTTTATGTGCTTGGGCTTAATTTCAGAAAAGACCCAATTGAGCGTATCAAAGACAACCTGAAGTTCTCTTGTCGCAGAAATTTGATTTGGGTCTTTCAGAAACACACCAGTATCTAATTATAGCATGTTTCAGCACCTTTGAGAGATGCTGCCACCATTTCTGCTAATGCTTGTGTCCAACCTTCATCCCAATTTTGTTTTTTTGCTTCAATGACGCATAGAGGTGGGGTTGCCATGCCTCCATACTCTGTAGCGGGGGCGACCAAGTAATCTGGTGTACCAAATAACCCTTTTTCTTTGTCAACGTTGAACGGTTCTTCTATCCACACGTTCAATGGGGGATGTTGTTCGGCAACAATCGTTAATATCGGAGTAATAATTTTGTTACAGATGGTTGCCTCATTGCGGAAGCTTAAACTATCCAACAGTTTTTTGGTGATACTTTTGAAACCTGTTTCTGAAATAGCAATGGGTTTCGTTTGTGTAATAGAAGCATCTTTTACTTTAATGTTGAACAGGCTTGCAACTTCCTCAACGGATTCAAATTGGCCGTATGGCATACTTATGCTCCTTACAGGCAATGCCAACATATGCGTTCGGCTTTTGGTTTCATGGTTCCTCATTGTAGCATATATTTGCGCTTGCGGCTAGGTTGTGGGACGGGCTTCTAGTCTGTCCCTTTCGTGCCGTATTGCGGTAGAATCAGAATCAACGTAGCATATTTGCCCACAATATGGTACACTTTCGTTGGCAAGGCAAGGCTATGTCATTTGTACATGCGCATGCAGAAAAATCATTGTGCCTAAACTGCGTTGTGTCACGCGATGTATCACGACGATATTGCCAATAGACAAACCAAATATGAGGTAGAAGTATGCTGAAAAACCTATTCAAACCCAAGAAAAAACAAGACCAAAATGGTGCCTATCGGTATGGAAATAAACATCTGATTGAGTTACGACAAGTTGTGAAAACGTATACCACCACTGCTGGCTCTGTCACAGTACTGAAAACGGTGGATGTTGCGGTAGATAGGGGTGAGTTTGTCGCTGTCATTGGCAAGTCGGGCAGTGGTAAATCTACGCTTGTCAACATGATAACGGGCATTGATCGCCCAACGTCTGGCGAAGTGTTGGTGGGAGATACGGCTATTCATACGCTTTCAGAGAGCCAGATGGCTGTTTGGCGCGGTAAAAATTTGGGCATCATCTTCCAATTCTTTCAGTTGTTGCCTACGTTGTCGCTCCTTGAAAACATTATGCTGCCGATGGACTTTTGCGATATGTATACACCCCGTGAACGCAAAGAACGGGCAATGGATTTGTTGACCCAAGTAGAAATGCAAGAGCATGCGCATAAACTGCCCTCGGCCGTTTCTGGTGGGCAAGCACAACGTGTTGCTATTGCGCGTGCATTGGCCAATGACCCGCCAATCTTAGTTGCCGATGAGCCAACAGGTAGCCTTGACTCAAAGACAGCCAATGCCGTTTTTGCACTGTTTGAAAAGTTGCTTCATCAGAATAAGACCATTGTTATGGTGACACATGATAATGACCTTGCTCGTCGTGCAACCCGTGCTATCATTGTGGTAGATGGGCAAGTCACCAACCAGTATGTCTCTAAGGCATTGCCCAACCTGAGCGTAGACCAAATGACATGGGTAGCTCGCCAGATCGAGCGTCATATCTATGAACCTGGCGCAAATATCGTTGCACAAGGGGATATGTCGGACCGCTTCTTTATTATTACCAGAGGTGAAGTTGAGATTTATCTCCCCCACCCCGATGGTCAGGAAATTATAGTAGATCGTTTGGGAAGTGGACAGTATTTTGGTGAAGTGGGGTTGCTGAGTGGGGGAACACGCACAGCGAATGTTCGTGCTGCACCAGAGCACGAAGTTGAAGTTGCAGCACTTAGCCGCGATGCATTTGCACAATTGTTGCAGGACTGTGAAGATACACGCGATGTGATGACACGCATGAAAGAAGAACGTACAGCGCGGGACCGTGAACGTGAAACGGCCGCATGAAACCGATCCATAGCTCAGAAAGGAAGTGAAGGAAACAATGTCCAATCTTGGCTTCATTGGTCTAGGAACAATAGGGGAACCAATGGCCACTACCCTCATCCGTGCGGGCTATAGCCTGACGACGTGCGTACATACCAATGCGGCCCCTGTTGAGCGTTTGCGCACACAGGGGGCCCAAGTCGTTACCAACCCACAAGAAGTTGCGCGTGCTAGTGAGATTATCGTTGTTTGTGTGCCCGATGCACCGCAAGTAGACGATGTGTGTTTGGGTGCAGATGGCATTATTCATGGCGCAGCTTCGGGCACTATTGTCATTGATTGCAGCACCATTGCTCCGACCGAGTCGCAGAGCATTGCGCGGGTGCTGTGTGAGCATGGCATTCACATGCTCGATGCGCCTATCAGCGGTGGCCCCGAACGTGCTGCTACGGGCGAATTGGCTATTATGGTGGGGGGTGATGCGGATGTGTTCAATCGTGCTCTGCCGGTGCTCAACACGCTTGGTAAGAGTGTTACGCATGTTGGGCCCAACGGTATGGGTGAGGTGATTAAGTTAGCCAACAATATTATTGCTGGCAACCTGATGATAAGCATAGCCGAGGCTTTTACCATGGCCGTGAAGTCCGGGGCAAATGCTGAAATAGTGCGCGATGTGATTATGCAATCTGCTGGTGCCAACTTTTTGCTTGGCAATTGGCTTACCGACCGTATGCTGAAAGATAATTACGAAGGTGGTTTTGCCACGCGCCTAATGCAAAAGGACTTGGGGGCGGCCCTTGAGTCGGCACGCGCACTTGGCATACCTATGATGATGACGGGCTTGGCCTACCAACTCTATGAGCTTTCGGAGGGGCAGGGCTATGAGCGCGAGGATTATTGTTCGGTGAGCAAGCTCTATCAGGATGCGGCTAATATTACCATAGCAACAGGCGAGCCACGCCGCACAAAGGCGTAGGATAGGCTTCTAGCCTGTCCATAAAAGGCGTAGGATAGGCTTCTAGCCTGTCCCGCATACGTAGAGACGTTGCACGCAACGTCTCGCGTAGGATAGGCTTCTAGCCTGTCCATAAGGCGTAGGATAGGCTTCTAGCCTGTCCATAAGGCGTAGGATAGGCTTCTAGCCTGT
>CAZVEN010000008.1:151894-159036 GCA_964626155.1 uncultured Chloroflexaceae bacterium
CCCGCAAAGACAGGCAGGATGCCTGTCCTACCATTTCTGAATAAAGTGAGGAGATTTATAATGGCTGCAAAGAAAATTCTGATGATAGTTGGTGACTTCGTAGAAGACTATGAAGTGATGGTACCTTTTCAGATACTGTTGATGGTTGGGCATCAGGTAGATGCTGTTTGCCCCAACAAGAGCAGTGGCGACAAGGTAAAAACGGCCGTCCATGACTTTGAGGGCGACCAAACCTATAGCGAAAAACCGGGCCATCAATTTATGCTCAATGCTAACTTTGCTGATGTCAACCCCGACACCTACGATGCATTGGTTATTCCCGGTGGGCGAGCGCCGGAGTATCTCCGCCTTGACAGCAAGGTGATTGAGATGGTGCGTTCGTTTGCGAATGCCAATAAGCCCATTGCCGCAATTTGCCATGGCGCACAGTTGTTGGCGGCGGCCGAGGTGCTTGAAGGCAAAACGTGTTCGGCATACCCAGCGTGTTCACCAGAAGTGAAACGTGCCGGCGGAACCTATGCGGAAATTGCGGTAGACCAAGCCCATACCGATGGCAACCTTGTCACGGCTCCAGCTTGGCCGGCTCATCCGCAATGGATGGCACAATTTCTCAAGGTGTTGGGGACCAAGATAGAGCCATAAGAATGTATGTGTTCCCTTCGACACGCTCAGGGAACGGCTTAATGCAAAAAGCAGAAAGTGAGGGGGAGCATGACCCATTCCAATCTCATAGAGGAGTTGCGGCACATTGTTGGGCCAGATGGTGTGGTAGATGACCCGGATGCGCTGATGGTCTACAATTCCGACGGCTTGTGTATGGAGACACACCCGCCGGACGTTGTTGTGCTCCCCACAAAAACGGACCAGGTTGTTGCAATCGTGCAATTGGCCCGGCACATGGGTGTTCCATGTGTGCCACGTGGTGCTGGTACGGGGCTTTCGGGCGGCGCTACTCCCATCAAAGGTGGCATTGTTGTCAGCTTTTCGCGCATGGATAAGATGTTGGATGTGTTTCCCGCCGACCGGCAAGCGTTGGTGCAACCGGGGCTTATCAACTTGGAGCTATCTGAAGCACTCAAGCCGTGGCATGCTCATTTTGCACCCGACCCGGCATCGCAAAAGGCATGTACCATTGGCGGTTGCATTGCATACAATAGCGGTGGCCCACATTGCCTCAAGTATGGCGTGACAAGTCATCACACCATAGCGTTGGAAATAGTGCTGCACGATGGCACGGTGTTTTGGACGGGGGATGGTGTGCTTGAGGCGACAGGCTATGACCTGACGGGCTTGCTGGTGGGCAGTGAGGGCACACTGGGGCTTATCACATGTGCGCGGGTACGCATCACCGCATTGCCAGAGACCAACCGGGTGGTGATGGCGTTGTTTTCCACCATGGTGAATGCATGCGAGGCAGTATCGGCAGTTATTGCGGCCGGCTATTTGCCTACGTCGCTTGAGATGATAGATAGGCACCTTATCCGTGCTGTCAATCAGGTGTATCACCTTGGTTTGCCTGAAACGGCTGCGGCTGGTCTCATCATTGAGATAGATGGGGTTGCAGAAGGTATTGATGATTTATTGCAGGAAATCATCACGGTGTGCCAAGAGCATCAGGCGATTGAGATTCGCCCGGCGGTAGGGGCAGATGAGCAGGCGCAGGTATGGGCAGCACGCAAAAATGCGCTTGGGGCTATTGGGCGTCTTGCACCGGCCTACTACTTGGCGGATACGGTTGTGCCACGCACGCGCCTACCATATATGATAGAACAGGTAGAGCGTCTCAGCGCAGAGTATGCATTGCCTATCATGAATGTCTTTCATGCTGGCGACGGCAATTTGCACCCCTTTGTGCTCTATGACCCCAAAGATGCTGACCAAACACAGCGAGCGCTTGCCATCACGTCGAAAGTTATCAAGCGCAGTTTGGAGCAAGGCGGTGTTATTAGTGGAGAGCATGGCATTGGGCTTGAAAAGCGCACCTACATGCCACTGATGTTTAGCACCCCCGATATGCAGGCTATGGCTGCTATCTATGCGCTTTTTAACCCAGAGAACCAGTTGAATCCGGGGAAAATCTTCCCGCCGCATATGCCGCCGCTGGAGCTTGCAGCACAGCGAGAAGCACGCATTGCCAGCACACAGGGCCGCGCAGCGAAAGCAGATTTGGCGTCTGCTCTTGAGCGCGTTGTGGGGGCCGATGGGGTGCTGACGGGCGATGCTATAACTCATGAATACAGCATACAGGGCTATACACCGCGCTTTGTTGTGTTCCCTACACATATTGAAGAGGTGGCGGCAACCATGGCGGCTTGCCACGCGGCCGGCGCGACGGTTGTGCCTTGGGGTGGCGGCACGCAGCAAAGCCAAGGCTATGTGCATGCTGCTCCCGATGTGGTGTTGGTTATGCGCCACATAGATACGGTGGTTGCCTATACCCCAGATGATTTGACTATCACGGTTGGTGCGGGCATGACGTTGAGTGCATTGCAGGCTACGCTGGCCGAGTATCGTCAGATGCTCCCGATGGATGCGCCGTTGCCAGAACAGGCCACGCTTGGGGGGTTGCTTGCAACGGCCGCCGATAGCCCTTACCGCACGGGCTATGGCACATTGCGCGATAGGGTGCTCGGCATGACTATTGTGGAGGTGGATGGCACTATTATACGCACGGGCGGGCAGGTAGTGAAGAATGTTAGCGGGTACGAATTGGCAAAACTGTTTTACGGTAGCCATGGGACGTTGGGCGTGATTGCAAGCGTGAGTTTGAAGGTACACCCTTGCCCACGCACAACGCGGAGTATGCTGCTGTTATTTTCGCGGCGCAGCGATACGATGGCCATGCTTGAGGATTTGGCGGCAACAGATTTGACGCCGAGTGCTGTTGAGTACCTCAACCATGCTGCGCTTGAACGGATTGGCGTTGCGGGTGGGTGTGGTTTGGCTATTCGCATGGAGGGGGCAGATGTGGCGTGCAAGCGTCATATGAGCGAAATCCACAATTTGGCTATTCACTACAAGCCAATTGAGGTGCATGTGCTCGATGAGAATGCGCAGGAACGGCTATGGGGCACTATTGCGCACTTTTTGGCGACGCACGATGTGGCAGAGGATGAGATGTTGTTGCGGTTGGCTGTGCTGCCGGGCGATACACGCACGGCTATTGCGCATGTGGAAGATTATGCGGTGAAGTATGAGTTGGTTTGTGCCTGTCTTGCGCGGACTGGGTGCGGTATCATCTATGCCCGTGTGCGTGGGTCGCAGGATGCGTTGTGTGTGATGCAGGATAATCTTGTTGCGCGTTGGGGGCATAGCCATGTGTTGGCATGCAACCCGACATACAAGGATAAGGTGCATCTCTGGGGGTTGTTGCCTGCTCATATGCAGGTGATGCAGGCTATAAAGACGATTTTTGACCCGGCCAATACGCTTAACCCAGGGCGGTATGTAGTATAATAAACATACCCATTAAAAAGCGGGGTATAACGATATGACAGAAATATTGGAAATCGTTTATCCAGAAGGTATTGTAGCATGGTGAAAACGGGATTTAGCGGCAAGGATATACCAAATAACACCATTATAGATGCATGCGTCCATTGTGGACTCTGCCTCTCGTCTTGCCCAACCTATCGGCAAACGGGGCTTGAGATGTCGTCTCCGCGTGGGCGCATCTACCTGATGAAAGCCGTCACTACAGGGACGATAGGGCTAGAGAGTCATGTGTTCCAGCATCAGATGACGGAGTGCCTGAACTGTCGTGCATGCGAGGCGGTATGCCCCAGTGGGGTGCTGTATGGGCACATACTTGAGGCGAGCCGCGCACAGGTAGAGCAAGCGCGTAAGGGCGAAGCGGAGCATCCTACACCGGCAGTGCCGCCACGCCCATTGTGGCAGCAACTCATCCGCCGCGTGGTGTTCAATCGCCTGTTTGTGCATATGGAGCTGTTCCGTGCTTTTTCACGTGCTATGGCGCTCTATCAACGTAGCGGGGTGCAATGGCTTGTGCGCAAGAGTGGTTTGCTACACGTAGTGCGCATGCAGGATATGGAAGCAATGCTGCCGGTGATGAGCAAGACATTCACCATTCCCAAGGGGCAAATATACCCTGCTGAGGGAGAAAGCCGCTATCTGGTAGGGTTGTTCACGGGGTGCATTATGGGCACGGCGTTTGCGCATGTGCATGATGCAACCATACGGGTGCTACAAAAAAATGGGTGCGATGTGGTGTTGGTGCCAGACCAAGGGTGCTGTGGTGCTCTGCATACACATAGCGGCGATTTAGAAGGTGGGCGTGCGTTGGCTCGCCGCACGATTGCCGCGTTTGAGGGCATGGGGCTAGATGCTATCATCGCCAATGCGGCCGGCTGTGGGAGCACGCTCAAGGAATATGGCGAGTTGCTGCACGATGACCCGCAGTGGCGCGAACGGGCTGTACAGTTTTCGGCATTGGTGCAAGATGTGCATGAGTTCTTGACTGCAATAGACTTGAACCGTGATGACTTGGGGCTATTACCTGTGCGCGTGACGTATCAAGAGGCTTGCCATCTTGCGCATGCACAACGCATTATTATACAACCGCGCAAGCTCTTGAAAGCTATACCGGGCGTAGATTTGCACGAAATGCGTGAAAGTGCATTGTGTTGTGGCAGTGCGGGCGTCTACAACATTACACAACCGGAGATGGCGTATCAGTTGGGCAAGCGCAAGGTGAATCATGCGCTTGAGACCAATACGACGATTATTGCGACAACCAACCCCGGTTGTGCCATTCAGATGTCCAGCGAGTTGCAGCGGCGTGGGGAACATGTGGAAGTGCGCTATATCGTTGAGTTGTTGGATGAGTCGTATCGGAACCCTGCATGAGGTGTGAATTTTCAACGCAGAGGCGCAGAGATGCAGAGGCGCAGAGAGAGGCATTTTGAACCGCTGATTTGTATTTCGTATCCGGTTTTGATAATATAATGGCTAAAAGTTGGTTAGTAGGAGTAAAGCTGATGTTGACCTCAATCGAATGCCAAAGAATGGGATAGCCCAGAAATGGATATGTATAAATTTGGCAACGATAATGGAAACAGAGATTGAACGGGTAATAGGGTCATGTAGGGTTGCTCTATAATTTTAAGACCAGTGGTTTTTTATTCATACGTCGTTGGTTTTATGAGGAGGTCATGATGCAAACATATCACTTTGATGAAGTGGTAAATGATGAGGGTGTTGTTATGCTAACAGGATTGCCGCCATTAACGAAAGTGGCTGTTGTTGTCATAGCCCCTGAAATATCTGATTGGCAAAAGCGATTGGACTATTTACGAAAAAGGTTTCAAGAAACCCACCCTTTCGCACAGATGAGTCGAGAAGAGATTTTGGTACAATTACGTCAAACACGCGAAAAAGTATATGACGAGTTGTATGGTGAAAGACATGTACATTAGTTTAGATACCAATGTTTGGATTTTCGGTTTGCTTGAAAACAATTCGTATTGTGTTCGTATTTTAAATAATGTAGCTCAGTTTGATGTTGTTGTCTCTAATCAAATCAGGATTGAATTGACCAATAATCTCCCTAATTTTCTATTGGACGAGTTTTATCAATTAGTGCAAGAGGCAGGTGTTGAGCTAAATTATGAGCAAGTTCCTGAAGTCTACATACTCATGTTTGCAGCAAAAGGGTTGAAAAAAGGTGATGCTATTATTGGTGCCTTTGCCGAATGGAAAAAAGTTGACAAAATCATATCTGACAATAGAGATTTTTTGAGAGGATTATCGGAAGGGCATCATTTTGAAGTTATGTCGCCGCAAGAATTTTGCGAGAGATTTGGCTTATAAATCAAACAGCGGGTATCAAAAATGGCAACGAGTTGGTTCTTGTTGGACAGTATCAGGTTGTTGTGTGTCATGGTTTGCTCCCCATTCGTGGTCGGCTACGGTACGGGTGAGGTTTGAACCGCTGATGCGCTGAGGGGGTTGATGCGCTGATCTAGCCTCGGTGCCACGCACGTTTGGGCGTGCGTGGCACCCTCGATGGCTTGGCAAAGGGATAGGCGGAAGGTTCCTATTACATAAGACTGGGGGTAGATATGATGGAAACAGTAGCAACAATTGATACTACTCAAATACCACATTTGGTTCATCGTATTCAACAACTTGAAGAACAAATACAACTAATCAATATGCGGTTACAAGTACAATATACAGTACCTCGATTTGAGTTTGTGATTGAGATAAATGATAAACCAGTCTGGACAGGTTCAGATTTGCAAACTGAATTTCCTAAGATTTTCCAGCAATATCCTAACGAAGAAATCACGATAAGCTGGCGCTCTTCTCCTGTGGTGTGGATATGAACCGCATAGTATTTCCGTATGCTGAGCAAGAACATCCTATTTTTGGTAAAGTCAATCGTCCTTTAATCAAAATCGCTTTTTACTCTGAGCGTTTTACTACATGGTTGTCCATAGACAAAGTATTGGTTGATACGGGAGCGGATGTATCGGTAATACCTTTACCGTTTGGACAAATCATGGTTTCTGAGGTTGAGTTAGGACAACCGATACAACTTGGCGGTGTTTTATCTTCAAATTTGATAGCAAATGCCTTCGTTCACAGAATAAAGGCAAGAATGAATGGGCATGAATTTGAACTGCCTGTAGCTGTTTCTATGTCCTCAAAAATTCCTCCAATACTCGGCAGGCAAGAGGCGTTAGACCAGTTTATAGTCAGTTTCATACATGGCAAGGAGCTTGTTTTAGAACTGTAAGTTTATAGGGTTAGCTCTACATAACTTTACCAACAGAGTCCGTAAGTAAGCGGGCGTTATTGTGTGTCATCAGAGCCGCGCACGTAAGTAAGCGGTCGTTGGTGAAGCTAGTAGGCACCGGCGCTATGGGTAACGGGAGACGTTGCGTGCAACGTCTCGCGTAGGATAGGCTTCTAGCCTGTCTCTTGCGTGGCACCCTGGATGTCTTTGCAAAGGGATAGACGAAAGGTTCCTATCGTACAACTTCAACGCAGAGGCGCAGAGATGCAGAGGCGCAGAGAGGTTTTTCTTTTGATGTAGCACCGGCTTCTAGCCGGAGTCCGACAGGTAGCACCGGCTTCTAGCCGGAGTCCGACAGGTAGCACCGGCTTCTAGCCGGAGT
>CAZVEN010000008.1:159136-165570 GCA_964626155.1 uncultured Chloroflexaceae bacterium
CCGACAGGATGTCGGTGCTACGGTGAGCAGGCATCCTGCCTGTCCTACGATTTCGTGAAAGAAAGGAGCAGAACCGTATGGCACTGGAACAACACGAAACGCTGATCAAAGCTCTCGCCGCTGGCGGCCTGATTGTCGTGGGCGCGTGCGCGGGCGTAACTGCCCCTGCCCTCATCGGCATTGCCCTCTCCCAAGCCGCCGCTGGCGTGGTGGCAGGCGTGGGCGGCGATATTATTTCGTCCATTGCAGATCAAGGGTTCCAAGCACGAATTGACAACCGCTTCAAGCAACAGCACGAGTTAAACCACGACCTCGCAACCGCTTTGATGCGGGCATTCGATGAGAGCATCATCCAACTGGAGCAAGATTGGGAAACAATGACCAACTACCGCAAACTGCGCGGCGAAGAGCGCAAACAGGTGCAAAAGTCGTTGGACATGTTGCAACGCTTGCGCGAAGATAGTGGTACGCTCTTTGAGGAGCCGTCATTTCTCGCCTCGCTGCTTGCAGGCGACCGCCTGCTCCAACTCCGCACTACCGATACGGCACGACTGCTATCGCCCGCGCCCGATGCGCCTCAGACCACCACGCCCCTGCCACACTGTAAACCGCAACACGATGCACAACACGCTGCTATACGCAACCTCGATGCCACGCTCTTTGCCTACCTGCACTCCGATGAGAAGCTCTACGAATTTGTGCAACAACGCATGGTCGGGCAATGGATTGAACGCTTTGTGGAGATACTCAAGGGGTCAGACGATGTGGGCACCCGTGCGTGGCGTGCCTATGAGATGATATGCCAGCAAAACATCATGGATGCAGTGGTACGCAGCACCATTGCCGTGCAAGCGGTGCAAAACGACATTACCCAGCTCCGCCAGTGGTTCGACGAGCGCATCGCTACCTTATCGCTGCCACCTGAACAACTCTCCGACCACGACCGTCTGGGGCTAGACGCTTTGCTCAACGAGTTGCCGCGCATCGTGCAATGGATGGACGACATCAGCGATTTACTGCGCCGTGTGAGTGAGGATGTGCATGCCATTCGCCGTGATGTGCAAATCATCAAGGATGCCGTGACAGCAGGGCAACAGACTGCTATGCCCATCCCGACCTGCCCATTGCCCGCCGATACGCTCTTCGTTGGGCGCGATGCGTTCATTGCCATGCTGCATGCCAGCTTGCTTGCATCGCACGACGACGACACGACAACTGCCGCGCCGCTCGCGCTCACGGCCGTGCGTGGCTTGCCCGGTGTGGGCAAAACAACACTCTTGCGCGTGGTAGGCACGCACCCCACGACGCTTGCTCACTTTCGCGGCGGCGTGTTGTATGCCGAAGTGGGACCAACGCCCAATGTGGTGACGCTCTTGCAAACGTGGCTACAGGCGGTTGGTGAGCCAAACCCCGCAAGCGACAACCCCGATGAGTTGGCAGGCATGGTGCGTTCACGCTTGCAGCAGCGCAATCTGCCTACTTTGCTCATCATTGATGATGTGTGGGATAGCAGCATGCCAACGGCGATGGTGTTGCAACGCTGTGCTGCGCCGCAATGCCGCGTGCTGGCAAGTAGCCGTAGCCCCGATACTGCCCGCGCTCTGGCAGACGATGATCCGCTGGTGTTGGATGTGCTATTACCTGAACACGCGCTGGCTATGCTGCGCCAACACGCGCCGCAGGTGGTGCGCGATGATGAGCAGGGTGCGGCAGACTTAGCGCGGGCAATGGGCTATCTGCCACTGGCTATCAAGTTGGCGGGTACCTTGCTTACCCGCGAGCGATTGCGAAGCACGACCCCTTGCGCCACCGTGCAAGCGCAATGGCACCAACGGCTCTATGCGGTGCAAGGGCATGAACCGCGCCCCGGTTTGCCGGATAACGACAAAACCTCGTTGCAGGCGATTATCGCGCTCTCGTATGCTGCGCTGCCCGACGAGCAGACGCGCATGATAGCACGGGCATTGACCGTCTTTGGGGCATTGCCGCTTGACGTTGACTGGGATGCGATAGTGGCAGTGCTACAACAGACCACGATAGCCCTTGATGAAGAGTCGCTCTTTGAGGCAATTGCACTGCTGGTGGGCAACGGCTTGCTAGAGTTTCACGATACGCGCCGCCGCTACCATATGCACCAAACGATATATGGCTTTTTGGTGCAAGCCATACCCCCCGATGAGCATGCCCAGCACGACCAGATACGCATGCGCCACGCCCGCCACTACGCCGACATGATGAAACGGTGCGATAAAGAAGTGGAGCATCGGGACACGATAGATGCAGCACTGGCAACGCTTGACCGCGAGATAGGGCAGATGGAGCGTGGGCAGGCATATGCCCAAACCATAGCCGCATATGAAGCGACGCGCACTGAAGGATACACGCTGCTGATTGCCTATGGCTATGCGTGTTGGAGTTATTTTAAGTTACGTGCCCGCTACACGCAGCGGGAAGCGTGGAGCCAAGCGGCGTTGGATGCGGCGCGTCGCCAACAGCGTGAATATGACGAATCGTCAATGCTCAACAGTCTGGGGAATGTGTACCTATCCCAAGGCAAGTACGCGGATGCGGAGGCGATGTACCAGAAGAGCCTGGTGATAGCGCGGCGCATCGGCAATATCGCGGGCGAGGCAAGCCATCTCGGCAATCTGGGGATTGTGTATCGTAACCAGGGCAAGTACGCGGAGGCGGAGGCGATGTACCAGCAGAGCCTGGAGATAAAGCGGCGCATCGGCGATGTCGCGGGCGAGGCAAACACCCTCGGCAATCTGGGGATTGTGTATTGTAACCAGGGCAAGTACGCGGAGGCGGAGGCGATGCACCAGCAGAGCCTGGAGATAGCGCGGCGCATCGGCGATGTCGCGGGCGAGGCATTATGGCTCGGCAATCTGGGGCTTGTGTACCTATCCCAAGGCAAGTACGCGGATGCGGAGGCGATGTACCAGCAGAGCCTGGAGATAAAGCGGCGCATCGGCGATGTCGCGGGCGAGGCAAACACCCTCGGCAATCTGGGGATTGTGTATTGTAACCAGGGCAAGTACGCGGAGGCGGAGGAGATGTACCAGCAGAGCCTGGTGATACAGCGGCGCATTGGCGATGTCGCGGTCGAGGCAAACACCCTCGGCAATCTGGGGATTGTGTATCGTAACCAGGGCAAGTACGCGGAGGCGGAGGCGATGTACCAGCAGAGCCTGGAGATAAAGCGGCGCATCGGCGATGTCGCGGGCGAGGCACAAACACTCAATAGTTTGGGTGTGTTATATTTTTATCAATCCAAGTACGAAGCAGCTATTGAGATGTACCAACAGAGTTTGGAAATAGCGCGGCGCATCGGCGATGTCAGTCAGGAAGCATACCTGTTAAACAACTTTGGTGAACTATACACTGCACAAGGAAAGTTTACTGAAGCAGAAGCAATGCTCACCCAGAGCTTGGAGATATTTCAACGGCTTGGCGGCGTTGCAGAAGAATCACAAGTACGCTATCATCTTGGTACACTCTACGAAAAGCAAGGGCAATTAGAGACTGCCCTGCCCTATTTCGTGCAGGCGGCCGAGATAGCCGAGCGCATCGGCATGGGGCAGGCAAGCGAGTATCGCGCCAAGGTGGGGGCGCTGGGGGGTGGCGGGAGCGAACCATGACCCACAACATCCTATTCAATGTATTAACCCCTCTTGGTTTTTATGTACGGGTGACAAGTGCCTATTGGGAATTGATAACGACGTTGAAGCATCCGATTATGGCTGGACGAGAAGCAGATGTCCACGCAACATTGAGCAACCCTTCTGAAATACGGTTGAGTCGCCACGATCCGCATGTCTATCTGTTCTACAAACCAGAACGGATAGGACGTTGGGTTTGTGTGGTAACGAAGCGATTGAATGGTGATGGGTTTTTGATAACGACATATCCAACGGACACAATAAAGGCAGGAGAACGCATATGGCCGACGTAACAGTCTATTACGACCAAGCAGGCCAGACCTTAACGGTGTGGTTTGGCAATCCCACAGACGAATATATTTGTGAGGAAACAACTGAAGAAATCATCCTGATGAAAAATGTGGCAGGGCAAGTCATTGGCTTTGAAAAGCTGCATTATGTTCTGCCACAGCCGGCAGATTTCCGTGTGATGGTTGAGACCATCGCTGCGGTAGCATAGAGGCGGCGGGAATTGAAAGGGCAATTGCGCCAAGGTAGAGGCGCTGGAGGGGGCGGGAGCGAACCATGACACACAACATCCTGATACTGTCTAACAAGAACCAACTGGTTGCCATCTGTCGCACATATGGCGTACAGCGGCTTGAACTTTTCGGTTCAGCGGCGCGGCAAGAGCCAGGCGTGGTGCCCCGCGACCTCGACTTTCTCGTGACATTCACCACACATGATGTGGCAGGGGCATTCGACCGCTACTTCGGGCTGAAAGAAGAGCTAGAAACTTTATTTCAATGCCCGATTGATATTGTTGAGTCGCATGCCATCCGCAACCCCTACTTTCGCCAAGCGGTTGATAGGGAAAAGGTGTGTGTGTATGCGCAGTGAAGCACACAAGTTGCTGTATGATATAGCACTGCTGAACACTCGATGCCACGCACTCCCAAAAGTGCGTGGCATCCTCGATGGCTTTGCAAAGGGATAGGACAGTATACGGGTGCGACGCACGCTACCGGAGAGGTGCGGGGGGTTTGAACCGCTGATGCGCTGAGGGTGCTGATGCGCTGAGGGTGCTGATGCGCTGGGGGGGGTTGAAGCGCACCTACATTTTCGCCCTGCCGACCACGAATAGAACACGAATACACGAATGCTCTCGCGCCCACCTACGTTGTGACTCTGTTGGTAAAGTTATGTAGCACCGGCTTCTAGCCGGACTCCGGCAGGATGCCGGTGCTACGGTACGGTTTTGGCGGTGCCAAACCCAATGGGCTTGCCATCGGCAAGCCCGTACCAAAGCTACCTTTACACGATTCAAGTACTTTACCAACAGAGTCCGTTGTACCGCGTAGGAACCTTGCCTCTATGATACATATGCCAGCATGCACGGTGGTGGGGTGACACTATTCGTGTATGCGTCAGGCCCCAATTCGTGGTCGGCAGACGGGTGTGGTTTGAACCGCTGATTTGTATCTCGTAACCGGTTTTGGTAATATAATGGCTAAAAGTTGATTGGTAGGAGTAAAGCTGATGTTGACCTCAATCGAAGGTATGTATCGTAACGGTAAAATTGAATTAGTGAACGTACCCCTTGGTATCCCTGAAAATACGCCTGTCATTATTACGTTCCTCGAATCCATCTACCTCAATTTACCCTCTCGGGGTATTGATGAAGAACAAGCTGCCGATTTGCGTGGGCGTTTAGCCACCTTTGCCAAAGAATGGGATAGCCCAGAAATGGATATGTATCACTCACGTTGCTAAGGTTTATGGTATTTCATGGTAATGTATGGCTTTTTATGACACCCAATTACATCATAAATCCACTTGATAAACAACGCGCAACGTGCTACAATGTCATAGTCAAGGTGTCACGTTACACCTTTTTTAGATGATGGTTCGCATCATCAAAGTAGCTCCTGATGCATTCGTGCAAAGGAGTAGAGGGTGCGTAGTTCACCCAGTGCGGCTCGCCGCATAAACAGGTTTATCCCCTATGGCTTTGCCATAGATTTCTATAAACCTGAAACTATAATAACTATGACCTTGCCCAAGCTAACCTACAAACGCGGTGATGTTGTTCTGGTTATCTTTCCCAATTCGGACTTACGTACCGCCAAACTCCGTCCCGCGTTGATAGTTCAAGCCGACAATCTCCAAACAGAGTTATCCCAAGTGATCGTGGCAATGATTATGAGTCGGATGTTTCGGGCAGGTTATTCGAGTCGTGTGTTGGTATCACAGTCCACCCCAGAAGGTAAACAATCGGGGTTGTTGAGTGATTCGGTGGTCATGACGGATAACTTGGCGACGATAATGGAAACAGAGATTGAACGGGTAATAGGGTCATTACCGATGGATGAAGTGGATGTAGCCTTACGGCACACCTTGAGTTTGTGAATTATAGAGAATAATCTTAAGCCATTATTCGTGTGCTATGGTTGGATGGGTTTGAACCGCTGATGCGCTGAGGGTGCTGATGCGCTGATGCGCTGAGGGTGCTGGTGTGGTTTGAAGCGCACCTACATTTTCGCCCTGCCGACCACGAATAGAACACGAATACACGAATGCTCTCGCGCCCACAAACCTGTGCTGCGTAGAATCATGTTCTCTCAAGTACGTTGCAAGATATGTGCGGGGGGGTGACACTATTCGTGTATGCGTCAGGCCCCCATTCGTGGTCGGCAGATCGGCTTGAATTGCTGATTTGTATTTCGTGCTAGGTTTTGATAGTTCCAGTTTTATAGAAATCTATGGCAATCCATAGGAAAAACTGTTTATGCG
>CAZVEN010000009.1:0-156896 GCA_964626155.1 uncultured Chloroflexaceae bacterium
GGCATCCTGCCTGTCATGCTGGACAGGCTAGAAGCCTATCCTACGCCTTTCGCTCGTGCTACACGGGACAGGCTAGAAGCCTATCCTACGCCCTTCGCGCCATTTCTTAGGAGCATTAGTCCTCAAGCTACTCTTTTGTGGCAGGAATAATCGTGAGTGATACCATCGGCTATCAACTCCTGAATCGCCTCTTGGTTCTCAACCTCCAATTGGTCAAGGCAGTTATTCAGGGCCAATTTTCGCTCTGGGGAAAAACGGCGACCTTCCATGCTATCTTCGAGGTGCTTGCGAACACGGGCGACCCCACCCGCTGTAAGACCACCTACCAGATCGTCCACCGCAGTACTACCTATTCTGAAGCGGTCGTTCTTTAAGACATCTAGTGCAGATTGAAAACGGCTCCGAAGGAACTCCTCACAGTCATCACCTTCCAGATACTCTATTAGAGACATGGACCTCTCCTAGCACTCACTTTAGCAAACATATTCCATTTTAGCACACAGCATAGACGCTGGCAATACTGATAGATACTGTTTTTAACGCGGAGGCGCAGAGGTATGGGGTTTTAGCACGGGGGTACCGAGGTTTTGGGATGTTCACAGAGGAAGAAAGCACTATTTGTGTACCTTGTGGTAGAAACCTACTCGTGAGCAGCAGGGAACAAGTCAACGAGGGCCGCATCCCACCCGCTCAGCGTGCCGCCATCCTGCATCACTACTACCTTGGTTTGCTGCGCCAAGTCAGTCGCTGCATGCGAACATTCCGGCCCCCATGCCACTGCAAGTGTTGGGTAGCCTGCTTGACACAAGAAGTCGGCCCGCTGACGCACTCGTGTCACGTCTTCAATGTTCACCATGGTTGATATTTCAATCGCCAACCACACGTCCGGACGGTCAGGGTGATACTTTATTTTCCCTTTTGCAAGCAAGCCTAAGCGTAGCAGTTCATTGTAGGCTTCTTCGGGGATGCGTTCGTCATCTTCAAGCGAGTTTACTTCGACAACTTTGATGCGCAGCGACCACTTGCCCCAATAGGAGCCAATGCGTTGCTGATATTTTGCATGTAGCCTCTCTCTACGCATTTCTTGCTTAAAACGTTCGTCAATAAGAGTGTAAGCCATTTGTCATACTCCTGCTACCATCAACTACACTTGCATTATACATGAAGGGGGGATGAAACGCAATTGAGATCACCCCGCACACTTTACCGTGCATCCGGTGTGCCCCTTCGACACGCTCAGGGGCCGAGCGTGGTTGTACGGGCTTGCCGCTGGCAAGCCCCGATGTGGGTTTGGGGCACCGCCAAACCCGTACCATAGGCACCGGCACCCTGCCTATCGTCGTTCAATACGTGCCGACCACGAATAGTACACGAATACACGAATAGGGGTTCCCCCGCAACCGTGCTCGTCGCTGACAGACATATCAGAGAAGAAACGACCCTACGCGGTACAACGTAGGTGGGCGGAAGAGTATTCGTTTATTCGTGGCCCCCATTCGTGGTCGGCAGGCGTGGTGCGATGGAATCGCTCACTCGCTCAATCGCTCTCCCGCTCAATCGCTTTGTGGTATAATGACGGCATTGTTCATACAAACGTATTCCGTCTTCGCGCCTTTGTGCCTTCGCATCTTCGCGCCTTTGCGCTAGGACAAGTATGTACTCGAATTTTGGCATAACAGGTACAAATTGATAACCATACTCCAAAACAAGCTCTTTATAGCGCTGCTCCTAGCCCTGCTGCTCGTAGCCGGCCTTGCAACCCTGCGCCAGCACACCGCCACTGCCAGTGGCAACAACCTCGCCATTCCCACCCACACACATGAACCGCCCACAAGCCCACCCGCCGCGCCCCTGCGCCAAGCCAGCGACGACTCGTCCCTATGGCGCGAGCTTGAAACACCGTTTGAAGGTGTAAGCCAGATAGTAGAAGATAGAAATGGAAATATATGGATAACATCTTCGTCTGGGCAAGGAGGAGGATTAGCTAGATTTGAGCAGGGAAATTGGATTAAGTATACGGCGAAAAGTACCAATGGGAAATTGTCTAATGACCGCATTCATGATGCTCTTTTTGACCGGGATGGTAATTTGTGGTTAGCATCGTTTAGTTCAGGTGTGGTCTACTGTGCTGCACAAGATGTGCAAGCATTCCAAAATCTGCAAACCTATACCAAAAGTAATACAAACGGTGGGCTTGCTAGTGACAATGTGTTTGATATTTTTGAGAGCAATGATGGCAGTCTCTGGTTTGGTACAGAAGCAGGGTTGAGTCGTTATGATGGAAAAGACTGGGCCGTTGTGGCTGATCAGGATGATTTAGGATTTACATCTGTTCGGGAAGTGTTTCAAGATAGCCGAGGGAGATTATGGGTTAGTTTATCTGACATTGTTGATGGGAATTGGGTTAGCAATGGAGTTGCTCGTTCTTCGACAGTTGATGAGAACAATGAAGTTTTTCAATGGAAGTTGTTTACTCAAGCCGATGGACTAGGGGGGGATTTTGTTTATCCTATCGCTGAGGATGCTTGGGGAAATATGTGGTTTGGAACGAACAACGGAGTAAGTCGCTTTGATGGGAAGCATTGGGATATGCACACGTCTGAGAATAACAGTTTGCCAGGTTATCGGTCTTGGTGGTTAGGTGAAAATGTAGTCGAAAGCGGACTTACAGCGCATAGTAAATATGTTGCGAAACAGTGGGTTGAATCTGGCAAATATGGAGATATTAGTAGCATCTTCAAGGATAGTGAGCACTTGGCATGGTTTTCTGGTAGTCACTTGAGTTATTACACTGGCTATCATAAGCGTGTCTTTAATAGAGAAAGTGGTGAATTAGCTGGTGATGATATACGGGGTATTTTGGAAGCGTCAGATGGCAGTATTTGGGTTGTAACGTCAGGAGGTGGGGTGAGCCGTTACCAAAATGGTGTGTGGCAGACATTTAGCAAAACAAGCGGTGATTTATGCAATGATTATGCCAATGAAATCTTGGAGGGGCGTGATGGGGTTATCTGGGTTGGAACAAATTGTGGAGTGAGCCGTTATCGTGATGGTGAGTGGCAAACGTTTATCACAAGAGGCAGTGATTTGCCATTTAATGATGTTGAACAAATCTTGGAGGGACGCGATGGCAGCATTTGGGTCGGAATGTTGGGTGGTCATGTGAGTCGTTACCAGAATGGTGTGTGGCAAGCATTTGATATAGCAAGTGGTGAATTACCTCCTATGCTAAGAGTATTGTCTTTGGAAGTGGATTACATTTTGGAAGCAAACGATGGAGCTATATGGGTAGTTACAGTGGGTGGTGGAGTAAGCCGTTATTATAATGATGAATGGCAAACATTCAGCAAAACAAGTAATGACTTTCCCAACAATGATATGTGGGACATTTTGGAGGGACGAGACGGTTTTATTTGGGTCGAAACAAGTCTGGGAGGAATAAGTCACTATCAAGATGGTCAGTGGCAAACATTTAACATGGCAAGTGATGACTTACCTGATTATTATGTAAGTCAAATTTTGCAAGCACGCGATGGGGCTATCTGGGTAACAACATTGGGGGGAGGAGTGATCTGTTACCAAAATGAAAAGTGGCAAATATTTAACACCGCAAATGGGGACATAGCCGATGATAATGTTTTCCACATAGTAGAAACACACGACGGGGCTATCTGGATTGCAACTTCGGGTGGAGGTGTGAGTCGCTATCAAGATGACGTGTGGCAAACATTTAACACCGCAAGTAGTGACTTACCAGTTGATGAGGTGCGAGACATACTTGAGGCACGTGATGGGGCTATTTGGGTAGAACACCTTTATGGTGCAAGTCGTTATAAGAATGGTGAATGGTTACTGCTTTCTAATAAAGAATATAACGCTTTCAATCTACATTACAGGCATGATACTGAACATCAGATAACTGACCGTGATGGGTTTATTTGGACTGCCACTGAAAATGGTGTTGTTCGCTCATATCCGGGTACACGCCCACCATGGGTGCGTATTGTCTCTGTGAATGATCGTCCTGTAGCAGAAACAGTTACGGTGGGTTTGAACTTTGAAGCAAGGGAAAAGGTTGATATTACATTTGAGGCAGATGATCTTGCTACAGCGCCTGAAAAACTCATCACCTTTTTCCAGTTGACAGGTGTGTATACTGACTGGCAGAAGACTCTCAGGGGGGAGAATTTTTTTTCCAGTGCAACACCGAGTCAGTATATGCTCAGGATTGACGAGATACCACCTGGCCAGCATACCTTGCGTATCAGAGCTATTGACGAGGATTGGAATGAAGCAGTAGCAACACAGGATATAACAGTAGCGTATCCGCTAACAATAATAACCTATCGTGTTTATCCCCTCATTGATAGAAAGTTTGCTGTATCTGAACTACCTTTTCTGGGAATGGTGTTGTTTGGGCTACCATCGCTTGGTGTTGTCATAGCATTGTCTCTGCGCAAGCAACGCCAGAAACGCTGGAGCCTCAAACAAAACTTCAACCCCTACATCAGCGAATTAGCCGTGACCAACCCGGACATGTTCTTCGGGCGTGAGGAAATCATCAACGACATTATCACCAATATCAACGCCAGCAACTTTGCCATTTATGGGGCGAAACGTATTGGCAAAACCTCGATATTGCATCAGGTTGCCCATCGCCTAAGCAACCAAGAAGGCGCAACCATTGACTGGTTGCCCCTGATGATTAGTCTCCATGGTGTACACGAGGATGATTTCTTCAAAAGTATGATGCGTCAGATAGTTGTTGGGTTACGAGACAGGAACAGGTATCCAATTGAAGATTTACATTTGAAATATGAGCAGAACCAACCATATGATGCAATTTCGTTTACGGAAGATATAATTGCTTTGAGGCGAGTGCTCGATGCTCAAAAAAGCAATCTTCCACTTATCATGGTTTTGTTGATAGATGAAGGAGATGCATTAAACCAATACAGTCAACAAACCCAAGCACATCTGCGAACACTTTTTATGACTCGTGCGAAAGATTATTTGCGTATTGTGTTGGCTGCCGAAAAGGAAGATGAACGTCTGTGGAATATGACAGGTAGCCCTTGGTCTAGTATGATTGGTAGGTCTTACACGTTGAAACAGTTTACCGAGCAGGAAGCACGCGAGTTAATTACCAAGCCAGTGCCACACTATCGCTATGAAAAGCAAGCAATAGAGCTGATTTTAGAGCGGAGCCAATTGGTGCCGCGCCATATCCAGAATATCTGCCGCGAGGCAGTGGCAATGATGCTGCATGAGCAAAAAGGGACGATTACGCGGCAGCATGTTGAAAAAGCATTGCCAGAAGTGCAGCACTTGCCAGAGTTACCCCAGACTTCGGAAGTCTTAAAGACTTCAGAAATCTCACGCACAGGGTAGTGGTTGATTAAAAAGAAAGGATAAACAATGCCTTATACCCTGTATCCGGCCACAGGGGAGCATTTTTATAACCGGCGAGCATGTCTCCAGCATGTTGAGCACAAGCAAGGACCAAAGACAATCCATTTTCTAGGCATGCGCGGAATAGGGAAAACGTCTATTTTGCGTACACTACATGAGCAAGAAGTAAGCTTGTATCTCTCTTTTCCTGAAATGTGTGGTCAAGAGAACAAATTCCAAGGACAGGTATATGTGGAGTTGTTTGAGCAACGTGCGCGTTATCCTTGGTTGCCAGAGATGGATCGTTACAACGATGATCCTTTCGAGGTTATACGTATATCGACTCTTATATCCAATCAACAGGGGTATACACTCTTGTTGCTCTTTGACGAGATAGAGAGTTTGCAAGACTTTGATGTATCCTTTTTGCGCAAGTTTAGTCGTCTGTTGAGTGGTATTGACCCTTTGCAGGTTGTGATGACATCTGCCAAGAATGTTCATGATATTAATGACCGCATCAGAAAGGAGTCTGTTAATTCACCTATTCTCTTTCCAAATCCCTTGTATCTCAGTGGATTAGAAGATGACGCTGCCGAGGACCTCATCTGCCAAAGCCAATCGGATACCCCCTTGAATGTGCCGCCCAATATCGTTGCTGCTATCAAAGAACATACATGTAATCATCCCCAACTGATACAGTGGCTCTGCCTTCAGTTGTGGCAACAGAACACCAACCCACAGGAGTGGCGCATAACCGATGACATCTTGCACCTGCGCGATAACCAGTTGGCGGACCGTTTTTGGGCCGATTTCAACTACCTCGCGCCACAAGAGCGGCGCATTGTGCGGGCAATAGTGCATACGCAGGCGTTGCCAGATGATATACCACCAGATCGGCGCGAGTTGTTGGTACGTAACCTCACCGAGCTAGGCTATTTGCGAAGGGTAGATGAAGATTGGCAGATTGGCAACACCTTTTTGTTGTACTGGTTTCAAGACCATGAACACGACCTAGATTGGCTTGATACCAACCAACAACCATCAGACAATGCTACGGCCGATTTGTATATGCGTACTGAATCAGAGACTGAGCAACTACGGCAAGACTTGGGTAGGTTTGCGCTTGAAGACCTGCACAAGATAAGCGAGGAGCTAGGGCAAAAGCCGTGTGCATTTATGAGTTATGCCGAACATGACAATGCGCAAGGAGATGTTACACACCTTTGTGAAGCATTGAGGAGTACAGTGCAGGCATATACGGGGCGAGAGTTTGCCATTTTCAACACGCAAAATATTCTATGGGGTACGAATGAGCCAAAATGGGTACAACGGGCAATGAACGAGGCGTTCTTTTTTATTGCTATCATGACCCCACGTTTCTTGCAAGCCCCCAAGTGCTGTAATGAACTAGAGTTGTTTTTGCAGCGCGAGAAAGAACTGGGGTGTGATGACCTCATCCTCCCGGTGCATTATATTGATTGTAGTTCCATTGCAGGCACATGCAAGGCTGATGTGCGTGAAGCTATCGCACAACGCAAGCGCGTGGAGTGGCACACACTGCGACATGAAGACTTAAACTCGTCACAAGTGAAGCAAAAGATAGACGCAATGGCGCAGCAAATCCGTGATAGGATGCATGACAAGACACTCGTGATTAGGTATTTGGTAGAGTTTGCCTCACGTCACTCAAAGTTGGCGCAGTTGCACAAAATGGCTTATGCCGCTTTTTATGGGGATGAGGGGTAAGTTGCTATCATGTTTGCACATCGTGCGCATGCTTTTGCCCATTCTCTTGGTTAAACCTTGGCGCACTTTGCGGCTTGGCGGTTCAATTTTTTACGGGGATGAGGGCACAGCAAGGCAAGCACCTCACTATGCATCGAAAACACGCTGCGATGGGTATGCCGGCAGGTGTTTTTGCCTTGGTAACGTGGGAACAATAAAGTTGAGTCGGCGATGCGTGCGGGTGTAATACCGCACTTGATGAGCGAGGTTTCTATCAAGGGGCGTTTCTTGCACAGCGGCTACAATCTGGTCTGAAGCACCCTGTACACACGAGTCAACATGACAGTGTCTGGCACCATCGGCACACAAACGCCGCAACTCCGGCTCCCACGGCACGCTACAGGTCCCATGGGCAACAACGCCGACTATATCGGGGAAGAATGTACTATGACGGGTCCAGTTCACCCCCAAGCACAGCGTCGTCGTCGTACAGCAAGCACGTTCTAGTGTCAACAACAACAACTCTACTTCGCGGGCAATGCCAAGCACCACAAGCGCAGAATCATCGGCTTGTAGCTCATGCACTTGACGCACAGGGATGTGGAGCAATGTGGCAAGCGTTTGGGCTAGGGGGTACGATAGCCTGTCAACCGATACGACAACGGTAAAATGCCATTTGTTGGCTTGCTGGATGGCACAAAACCGTTGCAAGGTGATTCCAATATCTGGGTAGGTAAAATGATAATCTTGCATATCGGGAATGTCCAACCCATTATCTTGAGCAGACCCTAAACACACAATGCCCTTTTGCGCATAGAGCTTATCTTTAGCATTGCTGATACCATCAAATTCGCGGTGACGTTCCACTGACGTTATTTTGTCTAACAAAGCAGCTTCTACGTCTGGGGTAGCCGCAACACTCAGTGCTTGCCCAAAGACATGCAGTGCTTTCTCATAGCGCTCCATGTGCATATAGCATTTGCCGAGCAGGTTGAGCACTTCCCAATCTTCCGGGTAGGTTTTGAGCGGTATTTGCACATGCTTCAGGGCAGCCTCGTAGCGTTCGCGGCAAAAGTACACGTAAGCAATTTCATAGTGGGTAGCAGGGTCATCGGGTGCAAGCCGCAAACAGTGCATGAATGCGTCGAGCGCTTCCTCGTAGCGTTCAAGCGCAACCAACACATGCCCAAGGTTGAAATAGGAGAGAAAATCACCTTCTAGGTTGGCAACACTATGAAACTCATCGGCTGCTTTGGCCAGCAAGCCATTGCGCTGATAGTAAAAGCCCAATGCAGCATGGGCTTCACGCAAATGTGGGTAGCGGGCTATGGCTTGGCGATATTCCTCGACTGCTTCGCCAATGCGGTTGACACGTTCGAGTGCTACACCACGTTGAAAATGGCGTATGCCTTCGTCAGGCCTAAATTTATCCAACATTGCCAACTCCAGTTTGTATCATAGTGAGGGGTAGAAATAACCACCATAGATTATTGCATTGAACCGTTGCAATCATCTCTGTTGCTCCATGTATCCTGCACCCAATGGTGCATATCTTTGCTTCACGCTTTTATACTGAAGATGTAGAAAAGTGAACTGTTATCTCTGCCTCTTGCCAGGACCTGACAGGAGCGCGACCTGACACTCCTTACGTCGTGCATAGGGGCGTACCTGTCAGGTCTTTCTCTCGCTTCATACTGTGTGTACCCCTGTGCTCCCTGAGGTGAAAAATTCTTTGCTGGTACGCTGCGGTGTTGCGGGTTGTCTTGTGCTTGTGTGTAACCTACCATGCAGTCGTGAATGTTTATTATACCACATTGCCATTCGGTTGCGCGGATTCTACAACATGGTTTTGTATATCCAATAACTCTTGAACGCCCGTTTCGGCAATGTCGAGCAATGCATTCAGATGTGCGCGACTGAGCGGGTTGCCTTCTGCTGTTCCTTGCACCTCCACAAAGTGGCCCCTATTGGTTTGGACGACATTGCAATCTACATCGGCCATGCTATCTTCGCTATAGTCGAGGTCTAGCAATACCACGTCGCCTAGAATACCGGCACTAATAGCTGCCACAGCACAGCGGAGCGGGTTGGTGGAAATAATGTTGTTGTGCTGCATATAGTGTATGGCCAGCACAAGCGCCACGTACCCGCCGGTAATGGCAGCAGTGCGTGTGCCACCATCCGCACGGAGGACATCGCAATCCACCGTTATGGTATTCTCACCAAGCATGGTAATATCAACGGCTGCACGCAAAGAACGGCCTATCAAGCGTTGTATCTCTTGTGTGCGGCCGGAGGGGCTGGGGCGTTCACGGCGCACGCGTGTACGTGTCGAACGGGGGAGCAGCGCATATTCGGCTGTGAGCCACCCTTGCCCTTGGTCACGCAACCATGGGGGCACACCTTGTTCAACACTGGCTGCACACAAAACATGCGTGTTGCCCATTTCTATAAGCGCCGACCCCTCAGCGTAGGGCGCAGCATGGGGCGTAATGCGAACTGGACGTAATTCGTTGGTCATACGACCATCTGCACGTGGCATACCTCAAAACCTTCTGAAATAGCAGTACAAAAGCTTTTTCCTTTTCGTGCTACAAATCATAGCATAGATACGGGCATTCGGCAACAAAGAGCAGTATATGTGTGTATGTGTGTGTCACGTTTGACGCTTGCCGAGTGCTTTGCTATAATGATGTAAGCAGGGGTGGCCCGCGCCACCTCTGCTTTATGTATGAAAGAATTCAATCGGCAAAGCCAAAGGTACGGTACGGATTGGAGAGAACAAACGGTGTACGCAATAGTACGAGATCGTGGGCAACAATATCGTGTAGAACAAGGACAAACAGTAGATATTGCCTTGATGAATGCAGAAGAAGGCAGTCAAATAGAGCTTGATAATGTGTTGCTTGTTGGTGGGCAAGATGAAGTCATGGTTGGTACCCCAACCCTCGACGGTGCAAAAGTACGTGCCGAAGTGCTTGGAAGCGTCAAAGGCAAAAAAATAATCGTCTTTCGGTATCGCAACAAAAAGCGCTATCGTCGGCGCACCGGCCATCGCCAGCAGTATACACGCATCAAAATTAATGAAATAATTGTCTAAAACATAAAGCGAGGTTGTTATGGCACACAAAAAAGGTGGTGGTAGCACACGTAACGGGCGCGACAGCAAACCCAAAATGCGTGGCGTCAAGCGCTACGGCGGAGAGCACGTCATACCCGGCAATATTATTGTCCGGCAGTGCGGCACCAAAATAAAACCCGGCAAAAATGTAGGTATGGGGCGTGATTTTACTATCTATGCACTCATTGAAGGCACCGTCGAATTTAAGCACTATACCCGAGACCAGAAAATGGTTGGTGTTGTACCCAACCCACACATGCAAGAAACAGAAGAAACAACAGCGTGAGGTTCCAATGAAAAAAGGTATCCATCCCAAATATCACCAAGTAGAAGTTGTGTGTGGTACATGTGGCGCAGTATGGAAAACATGCTCTACCCTTCCCAACATGCGCGTCAGCATTTGCGGCAATTGCCACCCTTTCTACACCGGCGAACAGCGCGTCCTCGTTGACACTGAAGGACAGGTGGACCGCTTTATGCGGCGTCTTGCAGCAACGCAAGAAAAACAAGCTGACAATGCTCGCCGCCAAGAGGTAAAAGAAGAGCAATCTAAGAAGAAGAAGAAAAAGAGCCTTCTCGAAGAAATTTACCCCGAAGAAGAGAGGAGCACGGTAGGCTAATACCGTAACATATGCGCAGGCGTAGGATAGGCTTCTAGCCCAATGCTACTCAGAAATGGTGCAAAAGGCGTAGGATAGGCTTCTAGCCTGTCCCACGGGGACAGGCAGGATGCCCGTCCTACGACCTGTCGCACTCCGACTAGAAGCCGGTAGCGAATGGGGACAGGCAGGATCTTTCAAGGGTAGGTTTTTGTGCAAGGCTTCAGAATGGGGTAAAGCTGGTACATTTTCGTCTGATTCCCCCCCTAACCCCCCCGTACACGGGGGGGAATCGGACATCTCCCCCCTGCGTGCGGGGGGGCCGGGGGGGGCTTTTGTGGCTTCAGTGAGCGATTCCGAGAAACCTACCCTTGAGAGACAGGCAGGATGCCCGTCCTACGACCTGTCGCACTCCGGCAAGAAGCAGGTAGCGAATGGGAACCGGCAGGATGCCTGTCCTACGATTTCTGAGTAGCATTGGGCATCTTGCCTATCATACAATTTCTAGAAAAACTTTTTTTATAGAAAGAAATATACCCCAAACATGCCAGCGAAGAGCAGAATACTCCACAATGCGATGTGTTTCAAGTCGCGGCTCACAAATGCATAGTCATCTGAATAATCTACTGGTGGCGGAGCTGCTCGCACACTACGGCGCTGTTGTGTGCGTGTACTCGTACCCGTTGTTGCTTTTGTCCCATGCGTCCGATGTCGGCGCGGTTGTTGACGCGAATGCTGCGCCATACCAATTCTCCCCCCTAAAAATTTTCCAAATACCACTATATCCCATTATACCACAGATGCACTGCACAAACCGGCCTGTTGGCACCCCGATTGCAGCACCTCCAAGTCGGGATTGGCACACGCTGCTCGCCCTATCTTCGCCATATCATACCACGTCCCATGTACCTGCACACGTACAACATCACATGTAAAATCATTGTTTGTGCCTTCTACATCACTGTTTGAGAATAAAGACGAACCAACCCCATAAATATCGGCCGGCACCCCAAGCTCCTCAAAGCGACGTATCTTATCTGGGTTAAAGCCGCCTGTAACCAAAATACGCACATCGCGGCACCATGCTTGTGCCCGTTCCCGCCAATTGCTCGGCACATCCCAACGTTTCCACGCCTCATCTATCGCAGTACGCAGAGTAAAGACAAGCCTTGGTGTCACGCCCAAGTCGAGTTTCTTTAACCCCAGTGGTGGCACGCTTACATCGCGTAGTGAGCCGCTTGTATCTGGGCGCACAGCATAGAGCTTATAGCGCTGTGCATCCTCTTCTTCGCCCGCATCCACCAATGCACGGTATTTGGCAAACATAGCATCCATAACTGCCAGCGAAGTCCCAACACAATCATTCTCAAAATCTACCAGCGCAATACGGGGAATGTCTACCGGACGTATCTGCGCAAACGCAAGCATCACCTCAACGGTATCGCCTAAAAATGCTGCAATGGCAGCATGCGCAACTGTGCCACCGCCCAAGCCACCCCACCAATCGCCTTGTGCATCTGTCGAAATAAAGCTATCTAGGTGGTGCTTATAATCTACATTGAAGCGTTGCACGGCAATACGATAGGCATACCCGTCAGCTGCCTGCACTTCATGGGCATCAAAACGGGCCGGAAAGAACAGCACGGGCTTGCCACGGGCAGCCCGCAACACATTGTAGACATTGGTTGCAATACGGGTAGCGCGTGTGAGCGCACCAAGCGTCGGTGTTTCCAACAGGGCAAAATCGCGGTAGCGTCCACGTACCTTCAACACCGGGTATACCTTGCGCGGGTCCCCATCATAGTGTACCAAAACCCCATCGTGAACTGCCTCAACATCAAGTGTATCATACGTATTGATGAAGCGACCCTGCGCATCGTTATAGCCAGTACAACCTTCCAGAATAGCCAAAGCCTTATCTACCCCCGCAACAACTGAAAACGGCGACCGGCGCGTGAACCATTGCATCTCAACGATGATGTTTCCAATGTCAACCCCACCTACATCAACACCATGGGGAGCAAGGTTGGGAGAATGCCCCTGAAATCTATAGCCACTATCGGCTAGATTGCGCAACATGCCAACAATGTTCTCAAAATACTTGTCGGAGTACCACCCTTCCCGCATCCGCTCTAAATCAAGCTTGAATGTTGCATTGGTGAGCCGTTGATTGTCAAACATACTCATTGCCAACCCCCCTGATAAATAGTGTTAATTTAACACTATTTAATTATACACCGGATTATATCCTCTGTCAAGACAGCTCGCAGCATTGCAGCGTACCAGCAAAGCATTGCATGGTCCTTTTTTTATAGCGTTGCGTTCTTTGCGTCTTTGCGCGAGGTCTTCATGAAAAAAGATAGGTAGATGCTATGACGCTATCTACCACATACTTACGTTAATAGGTCATTAACATATGGTATAATGACGCAAGGCATGCTAAGTTTACCTGTAGAAGAAAAATGGCCAAAACACACACATCCTTTGTTTGCCAACAGTGTGGAGCACGACAACCCCGCTGGCAAGGCAAATGCCCTGAATGTGGCACATGGGACAGTCTTGTAGAGCAAGTGGAAAACCGTGCTGCATCTGAGCGCACCAAAAAAGCGGCTGCTACAAACAGCCAGCCTACATTGCTGCAAGACGTTTCAACCCAAGACCAAGAGCGCTTACCTGTACTTGGAAAGGAATTTGCACAGGTCCTTGGTGGTGGCCTTGTGCCTGGGTCTGTCGTGCTCATTGGCGGCGACCCTGGTATTGGCAAAACAACACTTTTGACGCAAGTAGCCGCACACTTTGCCAATCACGTCGGTGCAGTGCTGTATGTGAGTGCCGAAGAATCGGCCCAACAAATAAAGTTGCGAGCCGACCGATTGGCATTGACTCCCAACAAGCTCTATGTCTATTCTGAAACGTGCCTCAACGTCATCCTCAACCAAATAATTACCCTCCAACCGCAGCTTGTCATTATAGACTCCATCCAAACAGTGTACCTAGAAGACATCACGTCGGCCGCTGGTAGCGTAAGCCAAGTACGCGAATGTGCATTGCGCCTATTGCGCATCGCCAAGGAAAGCGGTATACCTATGTTTCTTGTTGGGCATGTCACCAAAGAAGGAGCCATAGCTGGCCCGCGAGTGTTAGAACATATTGTGGATGTTGTCCTCTACCTAGAAGGTGAACGGTTCCATCACTACCGACTCCTGCGAGGAGTAAAAAACCGTTTTGGTGGCACAAACGAAGTAGGCGTATTTGAAATGAGTGACAAGGGTATGCAAGAAGTTGAAAACCCGTCGCAAGTATTTATTGCTGAACGCAGCGCAGGAGCACCCGGGTCTACCATAGCCGTTACTTTGGAAGGAACGCGCCCACTGATGGTTGAGGTGCAAGCGCTCACTGCACACACAAACAATGCCCAACCTCGGCGCACGGCCAATGGATTCGACACCAACCGCCTTCTCATGCTCATTGCGGTTCTTTCTAAACGTGTTGGTTTGCCGCTCTTCAATCAAGACATCTACGTCAACATTGTAGGGGGATTGCGTGTCAATGAACCAGCCGCCGACCTAGCAGTAGCTATTGCTATAGCGTCATCGTTCCGCAACCAACCCGTCGATTCAAGCCTCGTGCTTATCGGAGAAATAGGGCTATCTGGAGAGTTGCGTAGTGTGAGCCACTTGAATCAACGCCTAGGCGAAGCCGCAAAACTTGGATTTTGCCATGCTATGGTGCCCACTGCTGGTAATCGCGGTGGAACACACGCGACACAAAACAATTTGGATAAAATGAGCGTCAATTCACTTGCCGAGGTAGTGCAACGCGCACTCAAAGAGCGCAACAAGCCTACCCAACCATAAGCTAGAAAAACAGAGTTCTGGAATGAGTAGATAAACATATGCGGGTAAACCCTTATTTCCTCATACGTATAGTAGGAATGCTCGTACTGGCCTTTCTCGGGTCTGAAATTGGCATCTTGCTTTCTACTAATGGTCCAAACGCCAAACCTGATGAAATTCAACTCCTAGCAACACAGTTGCTCATGGTAGCAGGTGGTGGGCTAGGGTTGCTCGTTACGCCGCGCCTAACCATCAAGCCAATCCAAGCGCTGATCGAGCACACCCGCAAATTAGCCCTGAGCGAAATTATCTTTGTGGCAAGTGGGGGGCTACTCGGTTTGCTATCGGCGGTGCTTTTGACGGTACCACTTTCATTATTGCCATCGCCCATCAATGAATATCTCCCTATCACTATCGCCGTTATTTTTAGCTACACTGGAGCTATGATATTTTCATTGCACAAACGAGATATTCCCGACATTGCACGGTTTTGGCGTCGTTCTGCAACACCATCCTTACCAATTGCGCCTAGTGGTGCATCAACCATTGTATCAACGCCAAAACGTTCTTACCTTGTTGATACGAGCGCTATCATTGATGGGCGAATAGCAGAGGTATGCAAAACCGGTTTCCTAGAAGGTACGCTCTTGGTTCCACAATTTGTGTTGCTAGAACTACAAGCTTTAGCCGATTCAAGCGATGACCTGCGGCGTAGCAAAGGACGCCGAGGACTAGACTTGCTCAGCGCTATGCAAAAAGAAGTCACCTTGCCAATAGAAGTGTTAGATGTTGATGTGAGCGACGTGTCACGCGTAGATGACAAATTGGTATTAATTGCTCGCCAATATCAGTGCCCAGTCATTACAAATGATTTCAATTTAAACCGTGTGGCCGAAATACAAGGCGTCAAAGTATTGAGCCTCAACAAACTCAGCGACGCTGTTCGTCCCCCCGTGTTGCAAGACCAACACCTTGAAGTCCTCATCCGCAACGAAGGCAATTCCCGACAGCAAGGGGTAGGATACCTTGAAGATGGCACACCGGTGATAGTTGAAGATGCCCGGCACCTGATAGGGCAGCATGTTGCCGTGACAGTGATACGATTACATCAAACGCAAACAGGACGTTTAGTTTTTGCTCAACTTACCAATCATAAGGATGAACCCTGAAACAATGCATCAGAGTGCTCAAAAAACGAGCAACGACCGGGAAGATGCGCCCACACATCAGTTGAGGAAATATGCTATACTGTTGGTATGCAGAAAGAGTCGCCGTATGGCACATGCAACAACAGATACCTTATCTGGTTCATGGTATCGCATCTAAAACCAGGTTTCGGTGTGAAACCTGGTTTCTGAAACTGTAACTTTACATACATATGCGTGCAGTTGTACAACGAGTTTCTTCAGCATCTGTCACTGTTCAAGGGAACATTGTCGGTCAGATTGGTATGGGGTTGGTTATCTTGCTTGGTGTCGCTGTAGAAGATACCGACCATGAAGCAGCGATGCTCGCCAACAAAACTGCCCATGTGCGCATCTTTGCCAATGAAGAAGGGCGGTTTGACCGCTCATTGATGGATGTGCAAGGTGAAGCACTGGTTATTTCACAATGTACGTTGCTGGCCGATACGCGCAAGGGTCGCCGCCCAAGCTTTGTAGCAGCGGCCCACCCGGACATTGCTGCACCACTCGTAGAGGCCTACATTGCTGCACTACGCACTATGGGTATTGGTGTAGGTACTGGCATATTCGGCGCAATGATGCAGGTAGCACTTGTCAACGATGGTCCCGTTACTATTGTGCTAGATAGTGATACATTCAAACACGCACGCCGACAATCATAAAGAGGAGTATATGCAGCAAATCGTCTGTTCTATTCAACGTGATGTAGATGTCTATGTCGCAATAGGTCGTGGACGTGAACTGGCGAATACAGTAGGATTTGATCCTATTAATCGTACACGTATTGAAATTGTTATCTTAGAACTCACACGTAACCTGCTTGTGCATGCTGGTGGTGGTGAGCTGGTCCTTGAACATGTGATAGAACCAACACGAGAAGGTTTGGCAATAGAAGCACGTGACCATGGGCCAGGTATTCCCGATGTGACATTGGCATTGCGTGATGGGTATAGTACAGCGCACACACTTGGCGCAGGGCTACCTGGTGTGAAGCGATTGATGGATGATTTTGCTATTCATTCAACTGTTGGAGTTGGTACCAATGTACGTGCAATCAAATGGGTAGCCCAACATAGAAGCGGGAGAAGTTGATGAGTTTTGAATGGGGAGCAGTAAATCGCCCAAAGCATGGACAAACCATCAGTGGCGACACCTTTGTCGTACAGCAATTTGGCAGCACTAATCTACTTGCAGCAGTAATAGACGGCTTGGGGGGCGGAGAAGAAGCCTCGCGTGCTTCTCTTGGGGCAGCTACGCTCTTAAAAGAACATCCTGATTATCCAATTGATGAGCTCGTCCGTATGTCCCACAATGCATTGCGCAATACACGCGGAGCCGTCATTGCCATATTGCGTATGGATACCAGTTCACAGCAAGTTGATTATATTGGTGTAGGCAATATCGGTGTGCAAGTCTATAGCTCGCAACAAATTAAACCAATTTCAAAAAATGGCATTCTTGGCTACCGTATGCCAACCCTCTTGAAATTGAACTATACGTATAATTCAGGAGATACCTTCGTTCTTTATAGTGATGGTATATCGGGTCGCTTTAGCCTCGATGGAAAACTCGATAGTAGTTTACCCCCGCAAGACCTAGCCGAAGCGATTCTCGAAAACTATGGGAAATCAAACGATGACGCTACCGTCGTTGTCGTCCGTGATTGTTAATCAGGTAATCAGAAAGTTATGAGTGTCAATCTGGACCGTTGGCTAATTGAACACCGAGACATGCTCTTGCCGCGTTGGGTGTCATCCTTCCATGGAGATTCGCCCGTGAATGGCGATGAACCAACAGACTATGCCGCCAACACTACAACTGAACAGTCATTCCCCCTGCTCGCCGACGAAGAAGATATAAGCGATTTGTTTGCCCGCATCTATGAAGGGCTTGTCCTTGCCGCTCGTGGCGATATGGCAACGCTTGACGACCATTTGCATACGATTATCTATGCCAATGGTCATCAGCAAGCCCGACTGCCTGACTTACTCGCTATGTCCTTCCACTTCCGACGCCTAGCATGGGATATTTTTAAGGACGATTGGAATAACCCAGATCAAACGTTCTACCTCATGCAAGAGTTAGAGAACCTCATAGATTACACCATTGACTCGCTCTCACGGTCTTGGGAACATACCTTTGAAGCTGAGATACAAGAGCGCATTAGTCAAGCCGAATTTATTGCCCAAAGCATGGCAGACGCCATAGAAGAAGCAGACCGCACAGCACTCCAATTCTCATCACTCAACGACTCTTCACAGCGCCTCGCTGCTAGTCTTGAAAATCATCAACAACTCATAGAACAAATCGGCATGACGCTTTCTGAACTTATCGGGGCCGCTCACATTGCTCTATGGTTGCCCGATGATACTTTGAGCAGCGAAATGCGACAGGAAGAAGAGTCGCGGGCCGACCTCTATCCCATTTGGGCATCGGAAGAACAAGCAAATAGCATCGGCAACATCTACTTTGACCAAACGCCCGAAACCGACATTGTCGTCAGTGCCTACAAACAAAAAACCATTATTTATAGGCTCATTGTCGAATCAGATACCCAGGGTAGTTGGTACAGAGAAGGGCATAGTGTGCTTGTATTGCCCTTGATGGTCAAAGAACAGCCAGCCGGCGTCGTGCTCATGCAGGATACCAACCCAGAGGAACGGTTTTCGCGCTCCCAGCAAAATCTCGCTCTTGCTCTTGTCAACCAAGCCGCTATCGCTATCGAAAATGCACGCCTATATGCCCAAATTCGCCAATTCAACGCCGAACTAGAGAAAGTGGTAGAAGAGCGTACCAAAGAACTGCAAGCAGAAAAAGACCGCATAGCCACTATACACGACATCTCCACCGAAATTAGTAGTACTCTCGACCTTGACACCCTCTTGCAAACATCGCTCAAATTGCTCGCACGCATCACCAAAGTCGAATACGGCTCTATCATGCTCGTTGAACAAGAAACTGGACACCTCGTCAACCGCGCAGTGCTTGGTCAGAAAAACATCAATTCTTTTATGCGCTTTCCTATTGGCACTGGGGTGGCTGGTTGGGTTGCTCAATGTAAAGAACCAGCCCTCATACAAGACATTCATCAAGATGAACGGTGGGTACCTCTCCCAACAGATGACATAGCAAGCAAGCATGAAGGTTCTATGATAGCAGTGCCACTCATCGGACACAACGAAATGTTAGGTGTCCTTATTCTTTCCCATTTCCAACCACACTATTTCAATGAAGGACACCTGCGCCTCCTTACTGCGAGTGCTGGAGCCATTGCTATTGGCATCAACAACGCAAAAATGTACGAAACTATCTTTGTAGGTATGGAGCGTAGCAGTGAACTCTTGCACCGGCAACAAATTGAGACGACGAAAATGGAGGCAATCCTACAAAGTCTTTCCGATGGTGTGTTGGTTTGCGATACCGATAGCAAAATTCTATCTGCAAACCCTGCAGTGGGGCGTATCTTGGAGCGTGACATTGAAAGCCTCTTTATGGGCATAACCTTGCATGACGTTTTGCACGACTTGCTCGGTGACCGCATGCAAGAAATGCCGTTGAATGAATTGCTCCACCATCCTCTCAACAAGGAAGAAGAAGCGCGTGTCTTTGAAGCTGTCGTTGATGTCAATATGCGTGTTGTGAGCCTCACCATGGCACCTGTGCTGAAAGATAGGAATGAGTTGTTTGGCGCACTTCTTCTCATGCACGACATCACACGCGAAGTCGAAGCCGAACGGCTCAAAACAGAGTTTATCGGCACAATGTCGCATGAGTTGCGCACTCCTATGACATCCATTAAGGGATATACCCAACTGCTTGCGATGGGCGGATTGGGGCCTGTCAACGACACCCAACGCGAGTTTTTAAATACCATCCAAAAGAACTCAGAGCGCATGATTTCTATGATTAACGATGTCCTCGACATTACCAAAATTGAAACTGGTAATGTTGACCTTGAGCTGCGCCCAATTCACCTAGCCGAATCGCTCAGCGGTGTCGTTACCGAATTGCAAGCTCTCATCACCGCACGCAGCCACACCTTGACGATGAGCATACCCGCTGGTCTGCCATTTGTGCGTGCCGACACCAATCGCCTGCACCAAATACTCAACAATATGCTTTCTAATGCTATTAAGTATACGCCCAACAATGGTAAAGTACATATTGAAGCATGCGAAGTGACCCATGAAGACTTGCCAGAACGCATACGTTCTAGCGTCCTCAAAGACCGCCGCTATGTGCAACTAGATATTATAGACAATGGCGTAGGCATTGCCGAACATGAAATTGACTTGATATTTGATAGGTTTTACCGTACCGAAAACAAACTAAAAATAGAAGCAGGTGGAACAGGATTAGGTTTGTCGCTTGTCAAGCCATTGATAGAGTTGCTCGGTGGCCGTATTTGGGTAGAGAGTGTGCTGGATGAGGGAACTACCTTTAGCTTCATTCTTCCGGCTATCTGAGAAACTGAACCAGACATAGTGGAAACAAACACATGGAAACACAAGTTCTCCTGGTAGAGGATGATGCGACTGCTCGTCTCCTGCTCGGTGAGGTGTTGACCGGTGCAGGGTATGATGTAACAACAGCCCAAGATGGTGAAACAGCTCTCGAATTGCTCTCAAAACAGACATTCGATGTTGTCATCACCGATATTCGTATGCGCAAAGTGGGTGGCATACAAGTTTTATATGCAGCCAAACAATACACATCTTCCCCCGCTGTCATTTTGTTGACAGGCTACGGCTCTCTTGAGACGGCATTGGAAGCGCTACGTGCAGGAGCCTACGATTATCTGCTCAAACCTGTAGACCCCAATGACCTCTTAGAGCGGGTGGAAGGAGCCATGCAGCGTCGGCAAAGCGAACAACGCCAAAACAACGCAGTACGCATCATAGCGCAAGGGCTTGCGCAACTGCAAGGGCATGTTCCGCTGGGCGACCAACCTGAAAGACGTGACAACCGCGTAGTGCCGGAACAACCACCACATGAAGAGACACGCTACATAACAGTAGGTTTGCTCACGATAGATAGCTTTCGTCACACTGCTTCCTTCGATGGGCACATGCTGCATCTCACTCCCATTGAGTATGCCCTTTTGCGCTGTCTCGCCGAATCAACCGGGCGCGTCTTGACCTACCGCGAAATCGTGCGGTGTTCGCATGGACATGAACCAGAAGAAACAGAAGCACAATCGCTGCTCAAAGCTCATATTCGCAACCTGCGACGAAAAATTGCATCCGACTACCTCGTCAATGTACGTGGCACAGGCTACATGCTCGTAGACCCAGAAACAGCACCCGATGCACCTTACGATGAGGATGAGTAGCGCTTATCCCCTCTGTGTTCCTCTGTGTCCGCTGCTTCCGCCGTGGTTCAATGTATTATCGTTGTGTGAGAAAGAACCAACCCTACCCTACTGTTGCGCAGATGGCATATTCAAAAATACATTCTCTAGCGCTAGTTGTGGGTTTACATTTTCGCGCAACTGGCGCACAGCATCCCCAATGCGCACAACAAAATCGTATATCTCTGGCAGCGTATAGCGTTGCACACTGTGCTGCAAATCGTTGATGCGGTCTATATGCATGCTATATTCAGGGCATCCGGCAGCCACTAGCAGCATATCGTGCCACCAACTCTGCCACAGCTCGAGCCACGCTAAAACCTTATCTTGCTCACCACTGCGATATTCTTTGCTGCGATCTTCGGCCCAGCGAAAAAAGGCGTTCCGTGAGTCGTTCTGCAATTGCAACAACTCATCGAGGTGCGCCTGATGGGTTTGGATAGTATCGTGTGATGAAGCCATACGTAGGGCCCACCCTATACGCCCGCCACTCCATGCAGCTAGCAATGTGGCATGCTGCTCATCCAACCCCGCCTGCTCCATCAATGCCTGCGCTACATGTTGACGTGGCAATGGTCGTAGGCGAATAGACTGACAGCGTGAAACGATGGTTGATAACAGATTAGACGTATTGGCAATAAGCATAATGGTAGCAAATGGCGGCGGCTCTTCTAGTGTTTTGAGCATGGCATTCGATGCCTCCTCGTTTAACCGTTCTGCATCATGCAGAATAAAAACACGCTTGCGCCCTTCGTATGGTTTGAGTGATATATCGCGTTGCCATTCGCGTATTGTCCCTATCTTCAAATCTCTCTGCCGCACTGCTTGAGATGAGGATGCACTTGCAGCTTGTGTTTCCATACTTGCAATGCGCACATCAGGATAATTGCCATGCTCAATACGGCGACATGTATGGCATTCCAAACAAGGAACACCGCCAGCAGTTTCACAGTTCAGCGCTTGCGCCAAGCGCAATGCCAAGAGCGCTTTGCCAACCCCATCTGGACCGCTCACCAAATAGGCATGCGCATCACGTCCAGCCACAATACTACGCTGCAAATAATCTATAGCCCATTCATGCCCAATAATGTTCCAACTCATAGCACCTGTCTATACCCATTAGTTGAATGCGTTATCCATCAGCGTATCACGCACCAAGCGAAAGAGCAATACCGCGTTGACCCCACCAAACCCGAACGAGTTTGACATAGCGATTTGCGTACTCGGAGCCGAGCGTGCCACATTGGGTACATAATCCAAGTCACAATCAGGGTCGGGGTACTCTTGATTAATCGTCGGTGGCAACACACCATGGTTCAGCGCCAAAATAGTTGCTATTGCCTCAACAGCGCCAGCAGCCCCCGTCAAATGCCCAATCATAGATTTGGTCGAACTGATAGGCACACTATAGGCATACTCACCAAACACGCGCTTTATTGCCATCGTCTCGGCAACATCCCCTGCAACGGTACTCGTCGCATGTGCATTAATATAATCTACTTGTTGTGGACCAAGTCCAGCACTGAGCAAAGCGCGGCGCATTGCTCGTGCAGCTCCTTCACCTTGTGGCTCTGGGGCGGTTACGTGGTAGGCATCGCATGTACTCCCATAACCAACAAGCTCGGCATAAATAGGTGCCCCTCGTCGGCGTGCATGCGATAGGCGCTCTAGCACCAATACGCCGGCCCCTTCGCCAGGAACAAACCCATCGCGTTTTGCATCGAATGGCCGCGACGCCCGTTCTGGCTCATCGTTGCGTGACGTAAGCGCACGCATAGCACAGAAACTGCCCAAACTGAACCGACTAACTGGTGCTTCAGTGCCACCAGCAAGCATAATGCTCGCATCACCACGCCGAATAATAGCCGCTGCTTCACCAATAGCCTGCGCACCTGCCGCACATGCAGTGCTAATAGACGTATTGTACCCACGCAAACCAAGCTGGATAGCAACTTGACACGATGGCATATTGGGCAATGAAGACGGCACAAAAAATGGGCTTATTTTCATTGGTCCCTTCTCATTGAGCGTTGTTACGGCTTTTTCAGAATCGGGTAGCGATGTTGTGCCACATGCAATCAATGCTCCCACTTCGTCTGGATCTTCGCGTCCAAGGTCCAAGTGCGCATTTTCTACTGCCAAGCGTGCAGCAGCAACAGCTAGTTGACTACTGCGCGACATCCGCCGAGCTTCTTTGGTATCTATAAACTCTTTTGGTTCAAACCCTTTGACTTCTGCACCTATCTGGCACGTAAATCCTGTTGGGTCACAGAGTGTAAACCGGCCCACGGCGCTGTTGCCAGATTTTAAGCCTTCCCAATAGGGGGCTAAGCCAACTCCAAATGGGGTTACTGGCCCCATACCAGTAATAACAATACGCTGGTTTTCGTCTAGCTCGTCTATTGGTAGGGTATCTATGGCTGTGAGTGGTTGCTCAGCCAGCACTTCTTGAAGTAGACGGTCTATTTGGGCTACCAGGGTTTCTTCTGAGATAACATCGTGGGTTGTCGCCAGCATGAGCAGCCGTTCTTTTAGTTCTTGCAGGGCTATACGCTGATGACTCGTCATTTTCACCATTAGCCAAATTCTTTCGTCAACAGAATCGGTAATACATATCTTTTTCCTAGAACGTATACCTTTTTCCTATCCATATGCACAAGTTTCCTTTAACAAAGATTATAGCATGCACACCTATAGGGTGCAAAGTGTGGTACATTACGTGATATGAACAAAATGCAAAACGAAATACTGATAATTGGCTATGGCAACCCGTTACGTGGCGATGATGGTCTTGGGTATCATCTGATACAATGTATAGAGAGAGGACAAGAGCCATCAATCTATGAAATCGGTAGCCATATTGAAACACGCGCATGCCAACAATTGACGCCAGAATTGGCAGAGCCGATTAGCCAAGTGCAGGGGGTTATATTTGTTGATGCACGTGTTGGTGATGGTAATGAACATGCTTGGGGCACGCTGTTTAGCGAAACGATAACGCCGGCAATGCCTGCATCAAGTGCTTTTTCGCACTATGTTGACCCGGCTACCTTGCTTGCACTTGCACAGATGCTCTATGGCACATGCCCGCAGGCGCTCTTGCTCTCTGTGGTAGGTCAGTCTTTCGGGTATAATGAGCAATTATCTGCTGTTGTGCAGGCAAGAGTACCAGACCTGTTGCATTGTGTACACACATGGATAGAGCAATTCCAAACCGTAGGGGGTTGCTAGAAGTAATCCTGTTGCACAAGACGGAGAGGTTTACCGTTGGTAAATAGTGCATAGATAGAAAGGAATCAAACCATGTATACCCATATTCTTGTTCCGCTCGACGGTTCAGAATTAGCGGAGCAGGTGTTGCCGCATGCTAAGATGCTCGCAGCCATCAATCCGCATACGCATATAACGCTGTTGCGTGCCATACCCCCAATCTACCCCATCATCCCAGAATATGGCACAATGCCTCTGCCGCCTACCGATGAAGCGGCTATGGCTACCATCTACGAAGACGCCCAGAGCTACCTCAACACCATTGCCAATACTCTGCAATCCGAAGGCTATCACGTCAACGTCATCGTTAGCAACTTTCCTGCTGCTGAAGCTATTGTACAATATGCTGATAATCACGATGTCAAGCTTACTGGGCAAATGGTTTATATTGAACAACCAGAGCTACATCTTCACCCCCACGGGCAGCATGCATTGGCTACAATACTGGTAGATGCAGCGCAGCGGGGTGTGCGTGTCGTGGTAGAAACGCATAGCGCACTCCTTTTGCTTGGTATTCAAACGTTGGTGGCGCAGCAGAAATGTGCCAGCGAGCTAGTCAAGCTGCATTGGTTTACCCAAGATAGTGCTGGTAGAACAAGCATACATAGCACTGACCTGACAAGCCATGGTGCTTTTGCAGATGGTGACTGGCCCGAGGACTTTGGTGATGTCGAAATGAACGCCCAGAACAACTTCCTTGACGCTGTTGAATTGAGCTATAGCGAGGATTAATATGACTTGCAAGCCTTCACGCATGCTTGTTGTGGATGTCCAAACTGCTTGGAGATTGTACAGGATGCTACCCGAATGAATGATGAGCAAATGACCGGCATGCGCCTGCGCGTCTTTCTCTGCTATGCGCACGAAGACCGCCAAACCGTGCGTAGCCTCTACCAACGGCTACTTGCCCAGGGTATCACCCCGTGGCTCGACGAAGAGGATATACTGCCTGGGCAACAATGGCAGCACGAAATACCACAGGCAGTCAAAAACTCGCATGTCGTTATCGTCTGCCTCTCCCCGAACGTCATAGACAAGGCAGGGTACATCCAAAAAGAAATGAAACTAGCCCTCGACATAGCCGACGAACTGCCTGAAGGAGCCATCTTCGTCATCCCCGTCAAGCTGGAACCAAGCCCACTGCCTGAACGCTTGCACCATTTGCACAGCGTCAACCTCTTTGAAGAACGCGGCTTTAGTCGCCTACTCCGCGCACTCCAGTTTCGTGCCAATCAGTTGGGGCTTGACCCCATATCCATAGATGACGCAAGCCCTTTGCTCAAACCCAATAAGCAACCCAATGCCAACGATGACGACACGCCGAAACCTGATGCTCAAGACTCGGCATATGCACCTCATGCAAATGGCACTGAGCGAGAGAGCACCAATCTTTCATCAGAACCAAGCACACCTACATTGCCCACATTGCCCACATCTACTAGCGATGAAAGCGGCGAGCAATCCAAGCCATTATCCCCCCCACATCCCCGCACGCATGCCGACCTACGCACCCTGCGTGGCACCATCGTTTTGCCCGACCTCAGCCGACAACATCTACACAGACGCCTAGGGCATGGGAGTATTCGGCAAGTCATTCCATTGGGCAATGCTGATACGTTGTTGGTGATTGCCACTGGAGGTGCTGCTCTCTATGATATACACGAAAGCCATACGCTATGGGAAATTGATTGCCCGGCGCAGTGTGGGGCATGTAACGCTACCTATGGGCTACTGGCACTGGCAAACCGACAGTATATACATCTCTGGGATATATGTACAGGGCAGCTTGTTTGCACGTTTCATGAGCATACCGACCGCGTGACATGCCTTGCCTTTGCACCCGATGGGTGCTATCTCGTTTCTGGGGCGAGCGATAAAACCGTGCGTATGTGGGATATAGGGCAGCAGAAGATGCGCTACACGTTGTCCGGTCACACCGATACTGTCAAGTGTGTTGCCTTTGCACCCGACAGCACCATGTTTGCCACAGGTGCGGCAAATGGCACCATACGCCTATGGGCAACTGATGATGGTACACGTTTGCACCTCATCCAGGGGCGCACAGGTGTTCCTTGTTTGTGCTTCACCCCCGATGGTGAAACGCTCATAGCTGGTGCAACGAATGGCACAGTGCGGTTATGGCATATGCCAGACGGTGAACGACTCGACACACTCAAAGGACAGAGCAGTGCCATACATGCCATTGCATGCAGCCCCGACGGTTCGCTCCTCGCATCAGCATCCAATGACCAAACCGTGCGCGTGTGGCGTCTCATAGATGGTGCTTGTATACAGAAACTCCAAGCACACAATGCCCATGTGATAAGCGTGGCATTTTCGCCAACTGGGGATGAATTGGTATCTGCTACCGATGATCTGGTAGTACAATGGAATAAGCAAGATGGTGCATGGAATACACACACTCCCGTCACTCCTATACAGTGGGCTGTGCAAGACTATGTGGCTAGTATCAGTAGTGTGGCTTTTTCGCCCGATGGGGCGTTGCTGGCAGCAGGCATTGGCAAGCAAACGGTGCAAGTGTGGCAAACGAATGATGGTGCTGTGTTACATACCCTAGAAGGGCATACCAATACTATCAAGAGCCTTGCATTTTCGCCCGATGGGGCACTACTGGCTTCTGGGTCGAATGATACGACGGTGCATGTATGGCGCATTGCTGATGGTGCAAAGCTCTATACATTGCAGCATACAGATTGGGTACGTAGCCTTGCCTTTGCACCCGATGGGCAAACGTTGGTTGCGGGGGCACAAGATGTGTGGGTGTGGGACCTTTGCGATGGGACACTGTTGTATACGTTGAAGCGTCAGACGACGGAGTATGTGACGAGTGTTGCGTTTAGTCCAGATGGGCACATGTTGGCTTCTGGGTCTCGAAATGGCACCGCTCGCTTGTGGGATATAACCAAAGGTGAACGCTTGCGTACTTTACGCGAGCGCGATACGGGGGTGCTGTTACGGGTAGGCTTTGTTCCCGATAGTGCTACTGTTGCTGTTGTGTCAGATGATAAGATGGTACGATTTTGGCGCATAGACAATGGGGTGCGGCTACGTAGGCTCAAGGGATACAAAGGCACACTCCTCAATGTCGCCTTTGCGCCTGATGGGAAGACGATAGCGGCGGCAGCGAGCGATGGATCTGTGCGTGTGTGGTTCCTCACCAATGGTACACTCCTGCATACGTTGCAGGGGCACACCGGCGGTGTGCAAAGTGTAGCTTTTTCGCCAGATGGTCGGTTGTTGGCTTCTGGTAGTGAAGATGGTACTGTACGACTTTGGTTTATAGAAACATAACATCTTAGACAGCTTCCCTGTTATCTAATACCAAATAAGAGAGAGGAAATAGTCTATGGCAAGTATAACACGTGAACATATAGAAAAACATGTCCACTTTCAGGGGTCACGACAAAACCTTGCGGAGCAAGATCTCAGCGGATTGGATTTGAACGACATAGACCTGCGCGAGGCGAATTTGAGCAAGGCAAACCTTGGTGGAGCTACTATGCGTGGTTCGTTGCTTATGAAGGCAAATCTCACTGAGGCTATCCTAAATGGCGCAGACATACGTGGTGCTAATCTCAGCGAAGCTAGCCTCTGTGCAGCCAGAATATGTGGAACGGATTTGCGTGGAGCGAATCTCTATGAGGCAGCTTTGCGCGAGACTGATTTGCGCGGAGCGGATATGCGGGGGGCGTGTGTGCAAGGAACGGATATGGAACGTGCGGACCTGCGTGGGGCCGACATTCGTGGCGTTGACCTGCGCGGTATCAATATGTTTCTTGTTGACCTGAGTGCGACGAACCTTAGTAAGTTTGATTTGAGTAATTCTAACTTGGGTGGGGCACGCTTGAAGAATGCTGATTTGAGCAAGTCGGATTTACGTTTTGTCAATCTTAGTGAGGCACGTATGGATGGTGCTAACCTCAGTCAAGCTGATCTATACAAAGTAAACCTTCATTGGGCGCAGCTTGATAGTGCGTCGTTCTTTCGGGCATTGCTCAACGAGGCCGACCTGCGCGAAGCCGACCTGTATAGGGCAGATTTGCGCGAGGCAGATTTGAGTGATGCTGATTTGCGTGATGCGAATATGCGAGGGGCGGTCAATCTTTCTGGTGCGAACCTGAAAAATGCTAATTTGCGCGGGGTCAACCTGAGCAGAGCCAATCTGTGCAATGCTATGCTGTGTGAGACGAACCTCTCAGAGGCTGACCTGCGCGAGGCAGACTTACGGGGGGCTAATTTAATAGGAGCCAAACTAGACGAAGCAGACTTGCACGAGGCGCTCTACGACATTCGCACGCAATGGGATGAGAATTTTAATTTATCTGAGGCAGGCGCACTTTATCGGGGTACACGATGAACAAAGAAAGAAGGGTAGTAGGATGACGTGTAGAGACGTTGCACCCAACGTCTCTACTATGAGTTCATTGCTGTACGCGGCACTCAGCACTCGGCTGGCACTCCTTTTAGCTGTGCAAGCTCTTGGTGCATGCGTGCTAGTTCAGTTTCTGCTGCCGCTAGGCGCTGCCGCGCAACCCGTATTTGTGTTTCGGTAGCACGCCGAGCTTCAGCTTCGATGTAGGCATGCTTGCGCATGAAACTTGCATGCTCTTCGGCAGCAAGACGAGCTTCTTGCTCTTGCTGCCGCAATTCAGCCTGTATATACGATTGCTCTTCAATAGCACGCGCCCGTTCTGCTAAAACCTGTGATGCCTCAACCTCATAGCGTGCCTGCGCTTCTGCTAAGCGCACATGCTGTTCTGCAGCACAGCGGGCTTCTATCTCATGGCGTATTTGCTGCTTGGCTACCCGGTAGGCTTCTGGCAATTCAGAAGGGCGGAGTAAACGCTCCCATGTCACACAATTCCTAAACTGCAACCGCCCCTTCTCAAGTATGAGCCATAGCCCAAGCTCCTCGCTCATAAGCGAGCCATCTGCACTCGCTTGCATAGGTTCAAAGCCACTTTCACCCCATCGAAACCCGCGCAAAGGAGGCTTTAAATATTCGCCATTTGGCTCATAGAGAAAATACTCACGTATTCCTAATTGCACATAGCGGTTGTATTTGGTTTTGCTATCTTCGTAGAGCGATGCACGCGATGTAATTTCAATGACCGCGCACGGAGCATATCCCTCACTCCAAAGATAGAACGTTTGGCGCTCCCCCTTTGCAACCCCTTTAACAATAAATACATCTGGCATCACATATGCATCGGGGTTGCTTGCATCATAGCAAATGGGGAGATGACCAGATACATATATATCGGACACATCGCGGTAGCAATCTCGCAACAAACCGATTATATCCATCATTTCATTGCGGTGCAAATCCGATAGTATCGGTAGATTGCGCGATACTTGTTGTTTTACATCCTGTTGTACTATTCCATACAGTGTTCTGCTCATTGTATATACCTCACGTGCTTGGTGGTTTTGGTTTTCTTGTTTTCAACAATGCAGTAGAATGGGCATCTCTGCCTGCTTTACGAATGCAGAGAGCATAGTTGTCTTTATTAAACGGTTTGTGAGGTGACTTTTGCAGATGCAAGGAGATACTATAGCAACCCTACATGAATTGAATTGGAACATTTTTAACGCAAAGGCGCAAAGAGATGCAAAGATTTGTGGTTGCTCTGTATCATGTACAACTCAATTAGGATTGCTCTATCATTGCCTATGTGCTTTTTGATAGTTGGCAACGTTTTTTCCCAACAACCGACACGCTGCACCTAACGCAATTGTGTGAAGAGCCAGAGATGATACATTGTACTTTTTGTACCCTATGTGTATAATAACTACAAACATTGGCAAACTCACCGGATTGGACGATGCAATCACATTTGTTGCCGTTATGCGAAAGATGATGATAAGGATAGTATTATGGATGACATTGCCCGTTTATTTCAACGACAAGTGCCTTTGGATAGCAACGTCAAAGTTCATTTGAAAGATGGGAAAGAAGCAACTGGAATCCTTGATGAGATAAGCCGACAACATATAACTCTGCGTGACAAAGGGAAAACAACAACTCTCTTGTTGAACATGATAGGTGGGTGGGAAGTTATTGAGGATACGTCGTTATCCGATGCAACAGTCCCAGATAATGGAATTGAAACGCCAACAGGAGATACTGACACACACCACGAACCTAAGAAAACAAAAGATTGGAAAGAAGAACTTTATAAACGCTCTACACCTGATGTGTCCATGCATTTACCTATTGAAACATATATTCCTAACGACAAGAACGAGTTTAGTGTACAAGTTGCTGTTAAAAACCATGTTGGATGCAGTCCAACTGAGTCTTTAGAATTGATTGTCTCTCCAGATGAGTCGCTATTTTCTGTTACCCAACCAGAAATCAAGCTCTATAGCTCACTTGAAGGGGGCGATAGCGAAATCATTGAAATACCACTACGTGTCACAAAGCAGGCAATTGAAGTACAAGCTTTCTCGTTTCCTCTCCAGGCTCGTTACCGCACCCGTGCTGGTGATGTGGTTGAAACACAAGAATATAACTTTTCCATTCGCTTATCGTCTGAAGATAGCTTTGAACCTATTGAAAACCCGTATGCGCCCTATGCCGAAAGTGGTGTTGTTGAAGATACACAAATGTTTTATGGACGCGAAGAACTTATCCAGAATATTGCATCAACTATCCAGAACGCAACAACAAAAAGTGTCGTCATTTATGGGCAAAAGCGTACTGGGAAATCGTCTGTTCTCTTTCACCTCAAGAGAAAACTTCAGATTGATCCAACATTGCTGGTTTTAGATTGGGGAAATATTGCTTCAATTCGAGACGAGCATTCCCAAGTACCTCTTCTGCACCAGATTCTCTGGGGTATCGTGCAGAAATTACAATTTGCAATTGAAGACAAGGTTGATGAAGGATACCCTGATCTTGCATTGCCAATACCGAATGCTTCAACTGCATTTTACAACCATCCTGACCCTCTCACCCACTTCAATGAACTATTTGAACAGTTCAAGCGAAAAACAGCAAAAGAACCTGCATGGCATCATGTACGGGTTGTGTTGTTGATAGATGAGTTTACATATATATTTGGATGGATAGTACAGAACGAAGTTTCTGAATCTTTTATGCAAAATTGGAAAGCCTTGCTACAAAAAGATTTTTTTAGCGCCGTTTTGGTTGGTCAAGATTATATGCCAAAGTTTAAGCTACGTTTTCCTAACGAATTTGGTACTACACAAGATGAACGAGTAACCTATTTACGAAAGGAGGATGCGATCTGTTTGATTGATGAACCTATTCGTATTGGTGGTAGGCAGGGAGAGAGTCGTTATCGTGAGCAAGCAATAGAAACCATTTTTAACTTGACTGCTGGTAGTCCTTTTTATATTCAGATAGTGTGTAGTCGTCTCGTTGATTATATGAACCGGAAACGAGCGAAATATGTTACTGAAGCGGATGTTAAACAAGTTCGTGATGATATTATTACAGGTAATAATGCTTTTGATGAAGGTAAGTTTGATAACCTAATCAACTCTGGTGATCCTTCGGACGATGCAATCAGCGATGCAGATGCACTGAAAGTGCTCACAACCATTGCACTCAATAGTCGAGTGGGTCTTTGTCCACATAGCAATATTGTGTGCGAGACGAAAGCATCTATAGACCAGATATTGAGTGATCTTGTCAACCGTGAAGTGGTTGAGCAACGTGGACAAAATTATCGTATTCGAGTTGAATTGTTTAAAGAGTGGCTCATTGCCCATCCAGTGAGGTAGTAATGACAGTGGAATTTGAAAACCCTTTTGCAGATTACGGCACGATATTACATGGGGAACGGTTTATTGGGCGTAAAGAGGACCTAAAGGTTATTGAAAGTAGAGTTGTGCGTCCATCGGAAGCTGGCAGCCTTGCTATTATTGGCAAGCCACGTATTGGCAAGAGTAGTCTTGTCTACAAAGCTATTATGGAACGCAAAGAAGAACTCATAGCGCGTGCTTTTTTGCCTATCTGGATAAATCTGGGTACGTATGACCAAGCAGCTATCTTTTTCCGTTCTTTGGTGACAACATGCTACGATGAACTAGAGGATAGAAGTTGGATCACAGAAGCAATTGACCGTCAATATAAGCAGTTACTTCAAAATGAGCTATCTTGGAATGAAGACTATCCTCAAATCAAGCGTTTCTTTGAAAAAGTCCGCCAAGCAGGGATTCGGGTCTTGTTTATCCTTGATGAGTTTGATCATGCCCGATTTCTCTTCAAAGATGACAAGGTAAGTTTTCAAAGGCTTCGGGATTTGGGATACTATCCTGAACAAAAAGTTATTTTTGTTACTACCTCACGTCGTAGTATCCATGATATAGAAGAGCGATCTATTGGTACTTCAACATTCGATGGTATCTTTCACAAACACTACTTGTCTTTGTTTGATAAAACAGACATGGATGAGTATTACAATCGTTTAGCTACCGTGCATGTAATGGTTGATACGTCTCTCAAAAATCAAATTGTTAGGTATTGTGGTGGGCATCCCTACTTGCTAGAGGCGCTTGGCTATGAGATGGTTGAAGTGTTTCGAGAGTATCAACAAACAGATGCAGAACGTGCCTTGAAACGTGTAGAAGCATCTTTCATTGATCACTATGACCGGATAAGAGATTTGCTCGCAGAAGATGGCACATTGACGAAGATATTGCAAATCTTGTTTGGTCCTGTCATAGATGTTAAACAAACCGATGTAGATGAGCTTGTTCGCTATGGTCTGATTACGTTGACTGACCAACAGGTCTATGTTGCTTTCTCTTCCCATTTCCAATTGTACTTGCAACTTATTGAGCGTGAGGTTGACCTGTGGCCGCTGTGGAGTGAAACCGAAAAAGCTTTACGTCGAATCATTGCAACGAAGATGGCAGAGAAATTTGGCGATGATTGGATAGTACACCTAGAAAAAGCGCGACCAAACGTGAAAACTCTTTTTGAAAAAGCACGTCAAGCACAGCAAAATGAAGTAAAAGCATTTGGTACACGCGCATCACAGAGCCTTCTTGATTTTACCTATCCCCAAGACTTGTTTACTATCCTGTTTGCTGAATGGAAAGATACCTTCCAATCTCTTTTGGGTCAAGACAAGAACTACTGGCAACAATGCGCCAACTTGTTATCAAGAATTAGGAACCCATTAGCACACAATCGTGACCATGTCCTCTACGAAGCAGATGTCAATAAGGCCGAAGGGTATTGTAAAGAAATACGTGCATTGCTAGGGTAAGTCTTTCCTGAATAAACACCTACCAACCCGCGACTAGAAGGAGCAGCTCAAGGCGCAGCTTCGCAACGGTCAAACCCTCACCATTCTTGACCAATACAGCGTCACTGTTGACCTATGCTGCTGTGAGCGAGGGCGAATTCTGCGAATATTGTGCCTTAAGCCAGCCGTACACCTACGCCAGCGTGTGCGCAACCAACTATGTTTGCTTGACCCAGAATATGAGCCAGTCAAGACAGCGTGGTAATATGCATCAAGATACCCTAGCTACGCATACGTTCCGAAAGATACGTATACAACTCAGCAATAGGCACGCGCTCCTGCCCCATACTATCGCGGTCGCGCACCGTCACAGTATCCTTCAGCGCCGAGTCATCCCCGCGCCCAAGCGTATCAAAATCTACCGTAATGCAAAAAGGTGTACCAATCTCATCTTGGCGGCGATACAACTTCCCAATACCAGCCGTATCATCATAGACAGTGCGCATGGTGCCCGTAGATTGCAACTGCTTGCGGATGCTCTTGGCTACCGAAACGATTTCGTCGTTGTTGCTCTTGAGCGGCAAAACGGCTACTTTGATGGGAGCCATAGCCGGCTTCAAGTGCAACACCGTGCGAAACGCCTCATTCAGCGCCGGGTCAGCCTGCCCGCGCAGCTTCTTGCCCACCTCAATCATATTGGCACCCGGCATATCAAGCAATGCCTGTATTTGCGGCATAGCAGCAGGCAAATTGGTGCTAATCTCCTCCCCACGCGCTTGGAGAGCATCGCGCTGTTGTGCGGAAAGCTTTTCGCTGCGTCCAACACTTTTGATAAAGGTTGCTAGGGCATCTGCCACGGCCTTTTGGCGCTCTGGAGAAAGCTCCTTTACTTGCTCCTCATCATACGCCTCCGTCAGCACCGCCAACACTCCCCGGTCCACACCAGCCGAAGGCTCTATCACAAATGGCACAATATGCTGCTTCGTAGCTTGGTCATAATACGTCAATCGCTCAGTGCTATGGGTATTTTGCGTCACCTTCGCAGCAATGTTCAACCGTTCTTGCTCTTTCGAGTGCGACCCCAAATCGTAATCGCTACGGCTTGCAATACCCTCCAACTCCTCAAACCCAATCGGAAAGCGATACATCAAATCATAGGTAGCTTTTGAATAATGCGCCAAATCCTCTTTGGGAACAGTATACACTTGGAGATTGTCGCTACGTAGCCCCACACTGCGCCACCAAGCCAGACGCTCCTCGAGCCAGCGCTCATGCCACGCATCCTCCTCGCCGGGCATAACAAAGTATTCAATCTCCATCTGCTCAAATTCACGCACACGAAAGATAAAGTTGCGTGGGTTTATCTCATTGCGGAAAGCCTTGCCTATCTGCGCTATACCAAAGGGGAGTTTACGGCTTGTTGTGGTTTGCACATTGGCAAAGTTGACAAAAATGCCTTGGGCAGTTTCGGGGCGCAGGTAGGCAAACGAGTCATCATCTGCCACTGGACCAACCTGTGTCTTAAACATGAGGTTGAATGGGCGCGGTTCGGTAAGGTTTGTTGATCCACAGGTTGGGCAACTTCCTTGAATATGGTCGGCACGCCAGCGCGATTTACAATCGCGGCAGTCTACCAGCGGGTCAATAAACGTCTCCTCATGCCCCGAATACTTCCAAACAACCCGGTTCATCAAAATGGCCGCGTCTAGCCCTTCCATATCGTCGCGTTCGTAGACGTTGGCACGCCACCAGGCCATTTTGAGGTTATTCTTCAACTCAACCCCAAGAGGCCCATAATCATAAGCCCCCTGCAACCCACCATAAATATCGCTCCCAGCAAAGATAAATCCTCGGCGCTTACACAGGGAAACCACCTGATCCAAAGTAATAGCCGCCAAAATGCACTCCTTTAGAGATTTCACTCAATCTAAACATTACACACATACACCATAACATAGAAACACGACACTGCAAAGGGCACATGTTCGGTCAACATCAGCCTCAAGATAGCCACAGGCCATATGGGGGGCATGGCAAGGGCTATCTCGGCATATGCAGGTGTCATGTATGGGTACTACGCTACTGCTCTGCTTTTACTGATAATCGGTTACTGTTTGTTTGTGGTAAGCGCCCGTTGCGTGTTGTGCTAGAATCTCCATTGGAAGATAAGTGGGTATATATTTGCGTTGTTGAAAGAGAAGCATGCCCGAGCAACTCTTGCACTTCTTGTAGCTCTGCACCGTTGTTCAACATATGTGCAGCAAATGAATGGCGCAATGTATGGGGCGTGAGGTCATGCAACCCCAATTCTTGGGCGTAACTCTTCAGAATAAGCCAGAAGCCTTGCCGAGTTAGCCGCCGACCACGATGATTGAGGAATAATGCTTCAACAGGTTGTGTATTGCTGCGGTGCAATTGTGGGCGTCCTATGTCGAGGTACTCCTCTACTGCTGTGACAGCAGTGTTGCTCAGTGGGAGGATGCGCTCACGTCGGGCTTTGCCGATACATCGGACAGTTGTAGTATCCATATCAATATCGGTGAGGTTGAGCGATACCAATTCGCTCACACGCATGCCAGTTGCATAGAGCAACTCTAGCATGGCTTTGTCACGGAAGCCTTCAGGTGTAGATGCACGCAATGGCAGCTCTAGCAATTCATCTACCTGATGGGGTGAAATGGCATGAGGAGGACAGCGGTCTACCTTTGGCGAATCAATTTCGATTGTCGGGTCCGACGCAACCATTTGGGCAGTGGTAAGATACTTGTAAAATGCTTTGACCGCTGCAGTGCGGCGTGCGACGGTTGAGTTTGCATAACGACGCTCGCGGAGGAAGAGCATAAAAGCTAGAATGTCATCGCTTGTTACAACATCCCACCCTGTAATACCCCGTTCATGTAAAAATGAGCCTAATTGCTCAAGGTCAGTACGATACGCTGCTATCGTATTAACCGTCAGGCCGCGTTCGCCTGTCATATGTCCCAAAAAATTCTCTACCTGATTTTGCATAAGTTATGATTCCTTATATTGCCTAACCGCACACACAACTGTAGGTCTATGAGTAAGTCTATGAGTTAAACACTTTGTTATCAAGGTTTTGCGTAGACATTATGTTACAGCAAAGCTACAGGTGTGTCAACTCAAGGTTGTATGTAGTAGTATGTTTCATAAAAAAGGTCGTGCAAAGACAGCTCGCAGCATTGCAGCGTACCAGCAAAGCATTGCATGTTCCTTTTTTTATAGCGTTGCGTTCTTTGCGTCTTTGCGCGAGGTCTTCATGAAAAAAGAGAGAACACGGTTTATGTTCACATGCTGCATAGATGTAAGATTAAGAACATGTTAAATGTGTACACATGTATGGTATACTTTATTCCTACAGCCACTTTTCCATTGCACAGAGAAAGGAGTTGTGCATTCCTATGGGGCATCGTTGCCTAACTGATATTTCTGGACCGTTCTACGATCCAGCCAAACCATTTCGCAATTGGTCAACGTTTCCATTTTACCAGATTGACCGTGCCGATTGGCCATATGTTGATCATACCCATTTGGCATGGGGCATTGAGCGTGCTATTGCCTACCTAGAGCGTGTGTATAGCCAAGGCTACACCGGTATCGTCATTGATAATCTTGCTCATCTCGTTAGCTTTGATATGGCTCCAATAGCGCTCTATGCGCCTACTAGTCCCTACCGTGTGCGAGCACAGTGTTATCGTGAAGCCTTTAGAACACTCTTTCAAGCAGCCGCTCACATGGGTATGGAAGTGTTTGTTACAACAGATATGCAGTGGAGCACACCGCCGCTCTACCCCTACATTGGCCGTCTTATTGCACAGAACCCACGCCTAGCCGAAATAAATCGCTGGGCCGTAGAAGAACTCTTTACCATGTCGAGTCACATCAACGGCATCGTTGTACGTGTCGGTGAAGCTGGCGGCGCATATAACCACACAATGGGATACCATGGGCATATGCTCTACACAACCCCCCATACGGTGCGTATTCTCATTGATTCTCTGCTTCCGCTCTGTGAACAGTATCAACGACTGCTCATTATCCGCACTTGGAGCATTGGTATCGGCAAGCTAGGCGATTTTATGTGGTCAAAAGAACGCTACCAATCTGTCTTTGATGGGTATGACTCACCATGGCTTATGGTTTCTATGAAACATGGACCATCGGATTTCTTCCGCTTCTTGCCACACAACCCCACATCGGGTATGCCCGGACCAGCGCAGATCATCGAACTACAAAACCGTCGTGAGTATGAATTATTTGGCATGGTTCCAACAGCCGTCATACCACTGCATCAAGACATTATACACCATGAAACACACACCAATCGTCATTTTGCCGGGCTATGGGCTTGGAATAGCTCAGGTGGTTGGGGAGGCGGACGGGCAGCACTTGGTACAGATGGTTGGAGCATCTGGACTGAGTTGAGTAGTGCTATCACTGCCGCACTTGCTCACAACCCAGATATGGACACCCATGCATTTGTGTATCGTTGGTGCGAGGCAACCCTTGGACAACACTTTGGTTCTGCTGTGGCCAATGTCTACATCGAATCGTCCACTATCATTGAGCAAGGATGGTACCTTGGAAAGCTGACGAATGGTGATGAAGCAGTTGGGACACTCTATCTTCCGTCATTGTTATGGGTGTGGTGGATGCGCCCAACGGCTTCGTTGATCATGTGGGCTTATCTAGCGCTTGCAGTCGAAGATTGCGATACGGTGCTTCGTGCAAGCGCCAATGCGTGCAGCCGTCTTGCTTGGCATGTACAGCAACTTGCCGCACGCGTACCTACTGCATGTTCCCGTGCAGCCGCTATTGTCGAAAGTATATCGTACCTACACGATAGTGTTGTTGTTGCCAAGGCTATTCGGGTGCTGATGCTGCAAGCGCTGAATGCGGCTTGGCATGCCAATCATGAGCAGTGGAATGATGTCGCTACCCATATTCCGGATGTGCAAGCTACCCTTCAGCAGCACTGCGCACGCTGGTCGCAACACCCCACCCTCCCACCGCTTGAACTAGAGGAGTTTCAAGCCTTCCTGCACACATTTCAGCGTACTCCTGGCCGCATATGGTTTCAAGCACGGGGGGCATGCATCCTTGTCAAGCGATTGCACACACAACAAAAGTGCTCCTACAGCACCCATGCGCGTATGATAGGGTTGGTTGCCATTGTGCTTGTGTTGCTGCCACTCGTTGCGAAAAAGCCGCGTACCACTGGTGTAGCCGGGGTGATACTTTCTATGCTCCTAGCATCACCGCTGCGCCAACGTACTTTGCACGCGCTCCTTCCATGGATGAGTCGCCAGCTTTACTTGCTGCCTACCATTTTCTTTGAAGCTGGGCCGTCTCTCTCTGAATGGACAGCAGCAAGCCCTAGCAAAAGGTATACATAGAAAACGAACTGGAGAGGCGTTGCATGCAACGTCTCTACGTTTTGCAACGCAGTTGCAACGTTTTGCAACGCAGTTGCAGCACTTGCTCCATGTGGCAGTCACTGTTGAATGGCTTGACGCGTTCCCTATGCATCCTAACCTCAATGGAAACGGCAATGTGCCTACCTAAAGCGTGTGCGTGTGTGTGGTTGGTTTTTGCTGCTGCTGGGGGTGTTGTAGCAGAACCAAGAAACCATATTTGACAATTTCAAACCATGCTAGGGAACCACAGAGAAACAGCCCTAGTGCCCCATCGTGCCAGCCACCTAATTGCACATAGCGTCGCCAAAACTCGCGTGCTGGTGCTCCGACAAAGGTACGGTGGCGAACATGTCGCCCCGCATGTGCCAGAATACGTGCCTCGGCAAGAGCATAGGCAGTTTGTTTGCGCCAAAACTCACCCAGACGCTCAATGTTGATATGCAGCAGGTGTCCCCCTAGCTGTTGTTCGGCTCCATCAAGGATAGGAACTTCATGCACCAGTTGTTGTTCATCAAAGTAGGCGCAGGTACGCCGCAACAACCGGAGTTGATAATCGGGATACCACCCTCCGCCGTAGACAATTTGCCCAAAGAAACTGTTGTAACGCGGTATCCGGTAGCCTGCCACCGAAAAAGGTGTCTCATGTTGATGTTGGTCTAGCATGTGTTGCACATCGCGCCGCAGTTCTGGTGTAATCCGTTCATCGGCATCCAGAAACAGCACCCATTCGCCTTGGCACAACGATAATGCGCGGTTGCGTTGGGCCGGGTAGCCTCGCCAAGGTTCCACATAGATAGTCGCTTGGTAGGCTTTGCACAGTATTTCTGTGCGATCACGCGAACGGTCATCGAGCAGCACCATGATTTCATCGGCTAGACCGGCTATGCTTTCAAGGCACCCACCAATATATCGTTCTTCATCTCTGGCAATGATAGCCACCGAAAGCTGTTGTTGGCGCTTTGCCATAGCTTGTTATCCCTTCAATGAAACGTTATGTGTGTACTAAGGGCTCGCGGCCGCAAGCCCCTACGTTTAAAAACCCCTTTGTTTGAAAGCAGGTTCTAGGAAACATAGTATAGCACAATCTATCACGCAAGTATCACACAAGTACTGAAACTTGCCATATATGCCAATATCGGCTATGATGGGGCCCTAACAAATGCAGGGCACAGGCTATGCCTGCCGAAGGAGAAGCGAAATGCTGGAGGCTATCTTTGCCCCTGAGTCTGTGGCAGTAATTGGTGCCTCACCTGACTCAAAACGTTTAGGACATCAAGTCCTCAAAAACATCATTGAGAACGGCTATAAAGGCCGTCTGTATCCCATACACCCTCGCGCCAGTAGTGTACTAGACCTGCCGTCCTATGCGAGTGTACTCAACATCCCAGACCCTGTTGACTTAGCCGTCATCGTCATACCAGCCAAATATGTGCTTGATGCTGTCGAAGAATGTGGACAAAAAGGTATCAAGGGGCTTATTGTTATCTCCGCCGGTTTCAAAGAAATAGGGCGCGAAGGAAAAATCTTAGAACAAAAGTTACTCGATACAGTGCGTCAGTATGATATGCGCATGGTAGGACCCAACTGCTTGGGTGTCATAGATACCGTGAGTGACATGAATGCCTCATTTGCTGCGCTCATGCCACATAAAGGCGAAATTGCGTTCATGTCGCAATCGGGTGCTATGTGTACCGCCATTCTCGACTGGAGCAAACCACAAGGTATCGGGTTTTCTCGCTTTGTGAGCTTGGGCAACAAGAGCGATGTAGACGAAGTGGCTTTGCTCAAGGCATGGGATGATGACCCTCATAGTAAGGTTATTCTCGCCTACTTAGAAGGTGTCAGCGATGGTCAGGGGCTTATTGCCGCAGCACGTAAAGTCACCCGTAATACGCCGGTTATTGCCATCAAGAGTGGTGTGACAGAAGCAGGTACTCGTGCGGCATCTTCCCACACCGGGTCACTCACCGGGAGCGAAAGTGCCTACGAAGCAGCCTTTGCGCAGAGTGGCATTATTCGTGCCCGCACAATGAACGAATTGTTTGACCTTGCCCAACTCTTTGCCTACCAACCTATGATTGAAGGTCACTCGGTGTCCATTGTCACCAATGCCGGCGGCCCTGGTATTATAGCAACAGATGCAACCGAACGTAGTGGCATTCTGCAAATGGCCACCTTCACACCTGAAACCATTGCGTATCTTCAGGACAACCTGCCACCAACCGCCAATGTGTTCAACCCCATTGATGTTATAGGGGACGCACGCAGCGACCGCTACCAAGTGGCCATCAAAGCTGCATTGGAAGACCCCGGCGTTGATGCAGTTGTCGTGTTGCTTACCCCCCAAGCTGGCACCGATTTAGAGGAGATTGCACGGGTTATTGGGCAACTGGCGAATACACAGAGTAAGCCCGTCGTGACGAGTTTTATGGGAGCCTATAGCTTAGGTCCATCGCTCGATATTCTCAATCAATGGCGTATTCCCAACTACACCTTCCCAGAACGGGCAGTGCAGTCGCTTGCAGCTATGTCGCGCTATAGTGCATGGTGTAAGCAAGAACATGCGGAGTTTGTCGAGTATGAGGTAGATAAAGACCGTGTGCGTGAGCTGTTTGCCGAGGTGCGTCAATCTGGCCGCATTGAGCTAGGCGAAATTGAAGCCCGCGAGGTGATGGAAGCATATGGCATGCGCCTCCCACGGAGCCGCTTAGCCCACACACCCGATGAGGCCGCACAGATAGCCGCTGAAATTGGCTACCCTGTGGTCATGAAAATTAGTAGCCCAGATATTTTACACAAGAGCGATATTGGGGGAGTCAAAGTTGGCGTATCTGATGCCACGTCCGTTCGAGATACGTTTGAATTGATAGAATATCGTGCGCGAAAGTATAGCCCGCAAGCCCGTGTATGGGGTATACTGGTACAAGAGATGGTGCGCAAAGGACGTGAAATGCTCGTTGGTGTCAGCCGTGACCCACAGTTTGGGCCGCTGGTCGCCGTCGGTATGGGGGGCATCTATGTTGAGGTGTTGCGTGATGTCGCTCTACGCCTAGCTCCCATAAGCAAGCAAGAAGTTGCTGCACAAATACGTTCTATACGCACATTTCCATTGTTACGTGGCGTGCGTGGTGAACCACCGGCCGATATTGCAACGATTGAAGATGTGGTGTTGCGTGTCAGTCAACTCGTGACCGACTTTCCCGAAATCGTGGAAATGGATATTAACCCACTCGTCGTGCATAATCAGGGTGAAGGTGCTATAGTAGTGGATGCACGCATTATTCTAGGGTAAAACGATTGTAACCGTTCAAGGAGACTCGTATGGCTACACTGGTGTACGTTGCATCAACAGAGACGTTTGTTGGCAAGACCGCCGTGTGCATGGGGTTACTCAATCGCATGCGCCAAGATGGTTTCAACTTCGGGTATATGAAACCGGTCAGCGTCTCAGCGATGCACACATCTGAGCAAAAGTTGGATGAGGATGCCAGCCTCGTCCGTGAAACATTGGGATTGGAAACGCCAACTGAACAAATGGCTCCTGTATTGATTACGCATAGCGTGGTGGATGCCATTTTGAGTGGGCAGGTTCCCTCCTTTGTACCCACGATACGCGACGCTTACCGTGCCATTTCGCATGGCAAGGAAGTGGTTGTTATGGAGGGAACAAATACATGGGTTGAGGGTGCGCTTGTAGACCTGACCGCCGACCAGGTTGTCAACATGTTTGATGCACCTGTATTACTCGTCTGTCGCTATGAATCTATGTATACCGTAGATACTATCCTTTCGGTGCAGCGCAATTTGAGCAACCGTGTGGTGGGTGTGCTCATCAATCAAATTGAGAAACAGGAGATTACAACGGTGAAAAACCGCATTGTACCATTTCTCGAATCGCGCAATATTGCGGTGATAGGTTTGCTGCCGCGTGAGCCGTTCTTGGCGAGTGTACCCGTGGGCGACCTCGCCGACAGTTTGGGCGGGCAGTTTATTGGTAGCCCTGAATGGCGCGATAAAATTGTTGAGTCGCTCATGGTTGGTGCTATGGGTGCGCAGGCCGGGTTGTCATTCTTCCGCCGTCAAGCCAATAAAGCTGTTATTACTGGTGGAGACCGGGTGGATTTGCAGTTGGTGTCACTTGAGACGAGTACCAACGCGCTCATCCTGACCGGCAACATACGCCCCGCGCTATCCGTTTTGCGCCGTGCAGAAGAACGCGAAGTACCTATCATTGTTGTGCCAAACGATACCCTTAGCACTGTAGAACGCGCCGAGCAACTGTTTGGGCGCATTCGCTTTCGACAGCATGCCAAATTGCAGCAATTGATGGGGCTTATGGACCAACACTTTGACTATAAGCGTCTGTATGATACCCTTGGGTTGAAGGCAAAAAGGTAAGTGGTCGGTCCCTTCAATAATTAGGTGCCTTGGATAGGTTTAGGTACGGTATGTGTACAATAGGTGGTGCCTTCTAGGGTATCGCATAGGACAGGGTGGCTTTTTCTGATGGTGTACGAACGTTTGCTACGCCCAATCCTGTTTAGCCTCACACGCCACGACCCAGAGGTGGCGCATGAGCGTGCTATGCAACGACTGGCTCTCGTCAGCCGGGTGCCGGTCATGCTTGCACTCATGCACCGCATGTTTACTGTGCCAGACCCCAAACTGGCACGTACTGTGTGTGGTCTCCATTTCCCCAACCCCGTTGGTTTGGCCGGTGGCTTCGATAAAGATGGTGTTGCATTACCTGCATTGGCTGCGCTAGGGTTTGGGTTCCTCGAAATTGGGACGGTGACATGGCATGAGCAGCTAGGCAACCCGCGCCCACGGGTTTTTCGCATGCCGGGTGCAGGGGCATTAATCAACCGCATGGGCTTCAACAACCAAGGTGCAATGGCCATGGCGAAGCGTTTGGAGCAAACGCCTGAGATTCCTGTCCCCGTCGGTATTAGCCTCGGCAAGTCGCGCATCACACCGCTTGAGGAAGCGGTCGAGGATTATTGCGCGTCGCTCCGGACGCTCTATCCCTATGGTGATTTTTTTACGGTGAATGTGAGCTCGCCCAATACGCCGGGCTTGCGTATGCTCCAAGAACGTGTACATCTGACAGAACTCTTATCGGCGCTACAGGGTGAGATACAGAGCCTGGCCAATGCTGCCCCAGCACCTACCTGTGCCAAAACCGAAACCGAAACCAAAGCCAAAGCCAAATTCAACGTCAAGCTACCACCGTGTCTGTCGCGGCTTCGTGTGCGAGCAGGCGATATGTGTGCAACCACGCCATGGTGCAAGAGCATTGCAGCAACAAAACAGGTTCCTCCTCTGCTGGTGAAGATAGCGCCCGACTTGACGGAGCATGCGATAGGGGAGGTGCTTGAGGTATGCGCCGAGTGTGAGGTCAACGGCATTATTGCGACGAATACGCTGCCGGTTGGCGCTGATAGTGCATATGCATTCTGCGAGTCGGGCGGTATGAGTGGGAAGCCGCTGGCGCAACGCGCACGCGATGTGGTGTCGTTCATCAGCCGTGAAACATCTGGGTTCCTGCCGATTATTGGCGTGGGGGGCATTTTCACTGCCGATGATGCTCGCCGCATGCTCGATGCGGGGGCCAGCTTGGTGCAAATCTATACGGGCTTCATCTATGGTGGCCCAGGTGTGGTGCGGGCTATCAATCGGGGGCTGGAGGAGCGGTAAGGGACATCATACACTATGTACCAAAACACATTGCAACTTTTACGGCAGGCCTTGAATGAACCTTCTGCTACGTTCCGTAATGGTCAGTGGGAAGCGATTGAAAAGCTGATCAACCATCGGGCACGATTGCTTGTTGTGCAACGTACCGGATGGGGAAAAAGCATTGTCTACTTTTTGGCAACCCGCTTGTTGCGTGACCAAGGGTCTGGTCCCACACTGCTCATTTCTCCATTGCTTGCGTTGATGCGCAACCAAATCCTCGCAGCCACACGCATCGGTATTGAGGCAGCAACTATTAACTCGAGCAACAAAGAGGTGTGGCAGCATGTACAGCAACAGCTTATTGGTAATGCGGTAGATATTCTTCTCATTTCACCAGAACGCTTGGCAAATGACGAGTTTCGAGAAACGGTTTTGTTGCCTATGGCCAATAGCATTGGCCTTTTTGTTGTGGATGAGGCGCATTGTATTTCAGATTGGGGACACGATTTTCGCCCTGACTATCGCCGTATTGTGCGTATATTGCAGGCATTACCACCTACTATTCCCGTTTTGGCAACGACAGCGACGGCCAACCAACGGGTAATTAAAGATATAGTGCAACAGATGAGCAGTACGTTACAGGTAATACGTGGTTCACTGGACCGTACAAGCCTCCGGTTGCAAAACATTGCTCTTCCAAGTCAAGCAGAAAGAATGGCTTGGCTTGCTCAACATATACCCAACCTACCTAGAAGCGGCATTATATATACGCTTACCATACGAGACGCACAACATCTCGCGGATTGGTTGCAATCACAGGGTATTGTAGCCTACCCATATTGGGGAGGTCAGGAAACTGTAGAGCGGGAGGAGCTAGAAGAGTGGTTGCTCAACAACCAAATAAAAGCACTCGTCGCAACCAGTGCTTTGGGTATGGGATTTGATAAACCCGATCTTGGCTTTGTTATCCACTTTCAACGTCCCGGTTCGGTTGTTCACTACTACCAGCAAGTAGGACGAGCAGGGCGTGCAGTGCAAGAAGCATATGGCATTTTGCTGAGTGGTGAAGAAGACCAAGCTATTACTAATTACTTCATTGAGACTGCTTTTCCCCCAGAAGAATATACTGAGGCTATCCTAGATGCATTGAATAAGGCTGAGGATGGGCTAAGTATGAGTGAAATAGAAAAGTATGTGAATATACCCAAGGGACAGATAGAAAAGGTCTTGAAAATATTGGTGACAGAAACCCCTTCTCCTATCAGCAAACACAAATCTCGTTGGTATGCCAACCCAGTGGCATACGTGCCAGATAAAGCGAAGATAGCCCATCTGAAACGCATACGCTATGATGAGCAAAAACGCATGCTGGAGTATATCCATACAAACCAATGCCTTATGTCTTTTTTGCGAAATGAGCTGGATGACCCTGATCTGCAACCATGTGGACGTTGTGCAGTTTGTCAAGGGAAACCAGTTATTGCAGAAACGTACTCATCAGAACTTGTCAACAAGGCAATCCACTTTTTGTGCCGTAGCGACCAGATAATAGAACCACGTAAACAATGGATGGGCAATGCGATGGATTGTTATGGTTGGCGTGGTAACATTGCAAAAGAATTGCTGTTTGAACCGGGGCGAGCACTGTCTATTTGGGGTGACGCAGGTTGGGGAGAACTTGTCAGGCGTGGCAAGCAAGATGATGGTTTTTTTGATGATACATTGGTAGCAGGTGTCGTTGAGATGTTTCGTACACGCTGGAAGCCTGAGCCACAGCCAACATGGGTAACATGTATACCTTCATTCAAACACCCCACCCTTGTACCAGACTTTGCTCAACGCTTAGCTGATGCATTGAATCTACCCTTTATAGCTTGTGTACAAAAAGTGCGCCATGCAAAACCACAAAAATTGATGCATAATAGTTATCAACAGTTACAGAACTTGGCTGGTGTGTTCAACATACAATCGTGGGAAGGAATACGTGGTCCAGTGTTGCTTGTTGATGATATAGTAGATTCTAGGTGGACTTTTACCGTGGTTGCTGCTTTGCTTCGGCGGGCAGGAAGCGGACCTGTATTTCCCTTGGCACTGGCACATATTAAATTTGGTGCAATATGAACAATCACATTTTAACTCCAGATACACAAGCTATACTGCTTCTGTGTGGTCATCTTGGCATGTCTGCAAACACCGAACATCAACCCTTGACCCCCACCGAATACAACAAGCTTGCCCAATGGTTACGGCACATGGACATGTGCCCCGCTGACTTGCTGCAACCAGAAAGCCTCACATCTTTGCGCGAAAACCTCACCTTTCCCCTTGACCACAAACATATAGAAGCCCTCATAAGCCGGGGCACAGCATTGGCATTGGCTGTGGAAAGCTGGACTAACAAAGGCCTCTGGATCCTCAGTCGGAGTGACCAGCACTACCCAGAGCGTCTGAAAAACCAACTTGGGCACACTGCCCCCCCACTACTCTACGGCGCAGGCAACATAGACCTTCTATCGCAAGGCGGACTCGCCATCGTTGGCTCACGAGATGTGGACAAAGACGGATTATCATTCACCAGACATATTGCCACACTGTGTGCGCAGCAGAACATACCCGTCGTGTCTGGTGGGGCTCGCGGCGTAGATAGCGAAGCAATGGTAGCAGCATTGCAAGCAGGCGGACAGGTTATAGGTGTCCTTGCAGATAGCCTTGCCAAGGCAGCAGTATCGGGAAAATACCGCGATGCCTTGCGCGAATCGCGTCTCGTTCTCGCTTCTCCCTACGACCCAAGCATCGGGTTTCATGTGGGAAACGCCATGGCACGCAACAAACATATCTATGCCCTAGGCGAATGGGCCCTCGTCATCAGTTGTACCTATAACAAAGGTGGCACATGGGCCGGCGCAGTGGAAAACCTGAAGCATGCTTTGGTACCGCTCTTTGTACGTAGCGGCGAGGGCGTTCCCGAAGGCAACTACAAACTGGTTGCGTTAGGAGCAATTGCATGCAAAAGCGACACATTGATAGAACAAACCAGTGTGCGCGAATGGCTCAGCACACACATGCAGACCAGTAGCGAGGTTACACAGGAAACACATGCTGATGTACCAGAGCATCATCTCCCGTCTCAACCATCGTCCGTACCATTCCATGACCTTTTCAGCATTGTGTGGCCCTATATTGAAGCTCAACTCAACACTGCCCGCACAGCAAAAGAATTGACCGGGGTTTTCAAAGACATCCGCCTAGACCAGATGAAATCTTGGCTACAACGCGCCGAGAAGCTCGGCAAGGTACAAAGCCTATCGGATGCACGCTACATCGTGTCATCACAACAGCAACGGCAGCTTATGATTGAATAGGGAATCCACCTACGAGCAAATGCTCACTAATGCAGTGTCCATGCTTTCGTTTGAACCTTGGCCTTCTTGGCGTCTTGGCAGTTCAATACCTATCCTTGTGAGACTCTTACCCCCCAAACAAAAACACATAGCGTGTTAGCATAGCCGGCAGATTATGCAAAAAGACCGCACAAGCCACAGGTATCAGCATCGCATACACACGCGGATAGTGGCGACTCACCCCATACACAAACTCCCCCGCCAACAGCGCCAATGCAGGAAAGATATGCAGCATATACGTCGCCTTAATCGTATCGCCCGTATCGAGGCTAGGGTACTTGATAAGGAACCAGAAATAGCCCATGAACGACACCACAACAACAGCGCCTAGCAACGCAAACGTAGCTACCTCTGCATACCTACCTTGCACATCGTTGCCCCGATTGAAAAGCGCCACCACACTGAGCAACATATACAGCGTACCAATCACAAACCCCGCGACAAAGAACAGCGTCGGCACAAGCGCCACCGCATGTACACGCCCCAAGTAGCCCTGCATATGCCCCTTATTGCTGATAGCATCATCAAACCCGCGTCTTGGTCCACAACCCGTCACCGAAAAATAGCACCAATAGTCCCCCCACATTTCCGAATAGAATATGGGCCAAAACTGGTTGGCAAAGGCCGGGCGCAACGGTGTACGAAAAAGCTGCCCATCTCCCATAGCAGTATAAAAATCGGGTGGTTGGTTTGCCAGAGCAAACGACGCAGAGCCTTGGCGATTGAACGCCGTCATAGAACCATAGCGCATTTTCAACGTGACATAAAACCATCCACCAATCAGCATAGCAATGCAGAAACTCACGAGCATACTCTGCGCCATACGCATCCCCCCCTGCCCGCGCCAATAGTATGCAGCCAGTACCGTTATCAGCGCCACTGGCGGGAAGACAAAAAAGCCCCACTGCCGGCTTAACACCAACAGCCCAAGCAAAACGCCAAGCTGGAGTGTGCCACCTCTTACAAGGGTAGGTATTGAACCGCCAAGCCGCCAAGAGCGCCAAGGTTTATATGCAAGAACGGGTAGCGCATAGAGCATAGCAACCACACGGTAGAGCACAAGCACAACACAAAAGAGCACGAATGGCTCACCGCGCACATAGGCAAACGTCTTGTAATAAACTGGCAGCATCCCCATAAACGTTAGCACCGTCATCTTGAAAGCATGGCTATGCGGGCGGATAATCTCGCATAGCTTCAACAAATACCACGTGAGCACCAGCGAAAGCAACACATTCTGCGCCTGCCCAACCTTGCCAGCCACAACGACGCATGGTGGGATAGTGTCCGCAATGCCCCATGTTGCCCCAATGTCTGCTGCCTCGCACGGCATTTGCCCTAAGCGATACGCCAACGCCGGTAGCACATAGGGCAATGGCGGCACAAAAAACTCCTTCGTATCATCGGGAATTGGTAGCCGCATATGCGATAGTGCCTCCACATAGCGTAAATGGCTAACCGCATCATAGCCAATCATCGGGTGATGCAACATCGCATTGATAGCCACAATGCCGTTGATGATCAGATAGAGCGTAACCAGCGCAATACTGACTCGCCCGTTGTGCATAAACGGTTGTCGTAGCAATGTAGTCATATGTACGGAGCTCTTTTTTTACGTTTCATGCTCTGTGCTTCCTTTTAGAATACTTGTGCATATACCAGACGTCCGCGTGGTTCAGAGATTGGGCGTCCAAATTCACGTGCTGTCTCAGTAAAAATCCGTGAAGCCCTCATTGCGGAGTCGCTCAAGCATAGCGTGGACCTTGGCGCTGCTCTCCGCCAACCCATGCCCCTCCAGCAGCGTTCGCAAATCCTCCAGCGCTTTGCGCAACGGCGGGCTATCTTCGCCGCGTAGCTTGGGCAATACCTTTTGTTTCACCTGCAAATCAAGCGCTTGCTGCGCTGTCATAATCCCCTCGGCATGCTCAATGTAGCTCACTATTTCACGAAGAACGCGGTAGCCAAATGGACGACCGGCCTGCGCAACAAGACCATGCACATGGGCAAGGCAACCCCACATGCTGTCATCCACATGCCCGGCATACTGCGCACGAAACGCTTCAAGGTCAACATCGGTTAGTTCTATCACATTGGCGCGGTCGAGTAGCTTATCACTGAGCGCATGCGTGCTCTCATCCACATTGATGGTGCCTGTGATGGCAACATTCAGCGGCAGCCGGAAAGGATTGCTCACCGTTTCACCCGTCACAGTCAATGCTTCCTCTGATGGGATGCCCAAATCAATCGTGTGCTCCGTCGTCTCAAGTGCTGAAAGCAAGGGAGCGAGATAATATTCTGGACGGGCGAGGTTCATCTCATCGAGACAAACGTAGTGTGGTTGCTGTGGGTCTGCTGCGGCACGCAACAGAAAGCGCAAGAATGGCGTTGGTTGATAGAGTCCCGTGAGCGCATTGTAGTAACCGAGCAGGTCCCGCGCATTGTGCCAATCGGGTTGTGCTGCTACGAGCAGATAGTAGGGGTTTTCGCGTGCTGCCGAGGGGATACCATGCATCGCATCGGCATAGAGCCGCGTTAGGCGCGTCTTGCCTGTGCCGCTGATGCCCGCTAAAATGACTAGTGGGCGTGTCTGCAATGCCACATGATACGAACGGATGATAGTTTCACGAAAGACGAACCCTTGCGATTGAATGCGCTCAACAATCGTCTCTATCGGTGGCGATGCAAACGGCAGCATATAAATGGCTGAAGGTTCACGTAGCACGGTTTCGTTGCGCATAGTTTCAGCCTCTTCCATGAGCGCTTCGTTGAGTGGGAAAAGCTCTTGTACATGCGCTACCAATACCTCATCCAAGTTGGTTGGCAGGCTACCCCATGGGTAGGAAAACCCAGCCCACAGGTAACTGGCGTTGCGGTTGGCTAGGTATGCATCGAGCCATGTCGCAGGCGCATCCCCCGGCTTGGCTTTGGTGCGAGCAAACCGCGCTTCACCTTCACGCTCTATGTGCTCAACAAGTGGCAGCCAGATAGAACGTATAGATTGGCTACCCTTCCAGAGTTGGCGCACATCTTTTTTGCGCACGCCCCACAGTTGCAGCCCCACCAACACAGACCGTTCTGCACCACTGGCACTGATGAGGATGCCGGACCCCCGTGGCGGACGGTCAAATGCAACGTGGTACTCATCTATGGGTACGCGCATGCCACGCCCACGGTTGATATAGCGCTGCGACTTGAAGCTTACTTCGTAGAGCGCCCACCGGCCAGGGTTGTGCTGCGCCATAGCCACTTGCACGTAGTCGGCCAGCTTGGCAAGGCAGGGGTGGATCTGCGCTTGCACCGCGGCCCAGCGTTCGGCTACGCCGGGGACGCTGAGCGAATCGAGTGCATAATAAAACATGTGTACGAAAGATGGTTTCATAGCACACCCAAACATCGTTTATAGATATACCCACTGAATAAAAACATTTGTTTCATTTATACATCCAGGCAAAAAGAGTTGTTTTTCAAAGAAAGAAAAACACAAACATTTGTTTTCTTTCTTTTATGCCATGCATAGTCCAAATACTTTGACAACCTGTAGGGCCTGCGCTATAATAACTGCTACGCTATTGTAAAATACTTTTGCAATGTATGCGATAGCTCGTTTTTCTACCGTTTTTATCGGTAAATACTACAGAAAGGAGGTTCGCGCACAGCAAAAGAGTGCCTATGAGTAGTGGTATACAGTATGTTTCATACGTTCTTCCCGTGCAACCATTATAACCCCTGCCGGGAAAACATCCCGCTCGCACCTGTCCCTACGGGCCGGTGATATGAGCGTTGTAGTTTAGACGATAGTCGAATCCCCGTTTGCTTCGCTATGTGTGTCTCCCTGATTGAGTTGGTGCCTGAGTTGGTGCCTGAGTTTTTCGTGGCCACCAAAGCCTCTAGGACGCCAAGAGACGTTTGTTGTTTGGTCCCATGTTGGTTAAACATATATCCGGAATAGGCTTTATATCTATACCGGGACAGCTTTATATTTATTATTTTTACCTTATTAATGAGGAGGTTTTGTATAATGTCGTTGTATACGGACGAGACCGTACAAATTGAAATTGAGGAGGCCGACTGGTCTCAACTCCTAGACGAGTATGACTACTCACGCCCACAGCGTGGTGAATTGCGTGATGGGCTTATTATGCAAATAGAGGATAATGGCGTACTTGTCTCTATTGGCACTAAACGCGAGGGAGTTATTCCCTGGCAGGATGTACGACAAATGGGCGATAATTACATGGATACCCTGCATGTTGGTGAACCCATACAGGTCTATATCCAAGACCCAGAAAATAAAGATGGTGAACTCATCCTCTCCCTCACCATGGTGCAAGTGGCCAAGGATTGGGAGTCTGCTTCAGGTCTGTTCTCTGATGGCGGTATCGTGCGATGCAAAGTGGTTGGTTTTAACAAAGGTGGACTACTGGTCCAGTTCAATCACATCCGTGGTTTTGTTCCCGCTTCGCAAGTAGCCCAACTGCATGGGCGCACTGCTGCTGAAGAGCGTCAACAAGCGCTCCAACGTATGGTCAACCAAGAGATTCCCCTCAAGGTTATCGAAGTAGACCGCGAGCGCAATCGGCTTGTGTTCTCTGAACGAAGCGCAACACAAGAATGGCGCAAAGCCCAAAAACAACGCTTGCTTTCTGAACTGCAAGCTGGCGATGTGTTGCAAGGGCGTGTTAATCAACTCACCAACTTTGGCGCGTTTATAGACCTTGGCGGAGCAGATGGGCTGGCGCACATTAGCGAGCTATCGTGGCAACGTGTCAACAACCCGCGTGAAGTGCTTTCGCCGGGCCAAGAAGTCAAAGTTGTGGTTGTTGAAATAGACCGCGAGCGTGAACGCATCGGGCTAAGCTTGCGTAAGCTCCAAGATAATCCATGGGATACGATAGACCAACGCTACAGTTTGGGGCAACTTATCACTGGACCCGTCACCAATGTCACCCCCTTTGGCGCATTTGTGCAAGTAGAAGAGGCTGTTGAGGGGCTTATCCACGCCAGCGAGCTTGATGTAGACCCACAAAAACAACCGAGTGAAGTGCTCAAATCAGGGCAGGAGGTAACCGCAAAAGTTATTAGCCTAGACCGCCAGCGCCAACGTATGGGGCTTTCACTCCGCCGTGTGGCAGAAGACGCCCAAGAGGAAGAGGGCGATTCATCCAATGCAGAAGATGAGCAGCTAAAAGCGCCCGACACGAGAGAACAGCCGGAAGATACCCCAACCACAGGAACGCACGCAGAGCCGACGGAAGACGATGCATTGACGCCACCCATTGAAGAACAGCATATCGAAGAGCCGGTTGCCCAACAATCAGAGCAACAACAGGACGAACAGCATACGGAAGAACAAGAACCTGCCACGATGCTTATGGAAACTGCTGTCGGCACAACAACACCGGTTGCAGTCACAGCACCGAGTGGCGACACACAGCATGATAGCACGGCACCTATTGCCCACCACCTGTATGAAACTGCTGTAGGGGAAGCAGAAAAGACCGAGTCGGCACCCAATACGAATGGGCACTCCGAGAATGGCAATCTTGCGCTTACGTCTGAACATGAAGCTCTCGCCACCACGGTTAGCGCGTCACAAACCAATGGTGAGCAAGCAGCAACCACGCCCGTGGAGACCAAAAAAGATGATCAACAAAATTCCTCTGGTTCTCATGGTACAATACATACCAACGTCACTGAGACGGTAGGTGCTACATCCGAATAAGAAGCCTATGTACCGTATCGTATACTTGACGTTCTCAATGAGCAGTGTATAGTACCATAATAAAGCATCTATTTCTTCATCAGAGGGAGATTGAAACTTGAGACGCATTTGTGTTATAGGTACAGGATATGTAGGGTTGGTTACAGGGGTTTGTTTTGCAGACTTGGGCAATCGTGTTGTCTGTGTAGATATAGACCCGCAAAAGGTAGAAACACTCAGTTGTGGCCGCCCTACTATTTACGAACCAGGGTTACAAGAATTGCTTGAGCGCAGTCTTCACGCTGGTCGTATTTCATTTACCGAAAACTACGCAGAAGGTTTGGAAGAAGCCGATTTTGCCTTCATCACTGTTGATACACCTATGAGTGATGATGGTTCAGCAGACTTGCGAAGCGTCGAAGCCGCTGCCAAGTCTATTGGGCAATCATTGATACAAAATGTTATTATCGTAGATAAAAGCACGGTACCTGTTGGTACAGGTGACATTGTGAGTGACATCGTGGCTACGCATGCTCGTTCCGGCATATCGTTTTCTATTGTCTCCAATCCGGAATTTTTACGCGAAGGAAGTGCGGTCAGTGATTTTTTCAATCCTGACCGCATTGTGCTTGGTTCTACAGACCAAGAAGCGGCCGAGCAAGTAGCGGAATTGCACGCTCCATTGCGGGCACGCGTTATTATTACAGACCTGCGCACAGCCGAAATGATAAAATATGCCTCGAACGCCTTTCTTGCAGCACGCATTTCCTTTATCAATGAGATAGCCCAGATTTGTGAGAAGCTCGGTGCCGACATAAAGGAAGTGGCACGTGGTATGGGAGCCGATAAGCGCATAGGTCCCCACTTCCTTGAAGCTGGCGTTGGCTATGGTGGCTCTTGCTTTCCCAAGGATGTACTCGCTCTCTACCACATGGCTGCAAATGCCGGGTGCCACCCGCAACTTCTGCAAGCCGTCATGGACATTAACCGTGATGCCCGTCAAAAGTTTGTCGAAAAAGTACAAAAACTCCTTGGGGATTTACAAGGTAAAATTATTGGAATCCTTGGTTTGTCGTTCAAGCCCAACACAGATGATATGCGCGAAGCCCCTTCGCTTGACATCATACAGTCTCTTCAAGACTTGGGCGCACATATCAAAGCCTACGACCCGGTCGCTATGGAGCGGGCAGCAGATTTGATGCCGCGAGTGACTTTTTGTGCCACGGCTTATGATGCGGCCAAAGATGCCGATGCACTCCTCATCGTCACCGAATGGAATGAGTTTAAGCAGCTCAATTGGGAAAAGCTCCGGACCTTTATGCGTCAAACTATCGTGATAGATGGGCGTAATATATACACTCCCGCCGAAGTGGAAGCGCAAGGCTTTACCTATTGGGGCGTTGGGCGTGGTATACCGCCATTGCGACGTGAACAGAGTACGTGATACTTTGTGCCATAGGTCAATGGGCATAGTACATTGTAGAGACGTAGCCGCGCTACGTCTCTACAGTTCATCAGAACGGTTCGGAGGACAAGGACGTGTGGTATCGGAGGCTAGAGAGCAACCTTCTGTGGTGGAGAAATTGCCTACCCTAGGCTCATGCTGTAGTTCCCTTCAATGTCTACACGTACTCATTTGCCTTGGCGTGCTTTTTCTGCGGCCCGTTCGCGCTTACGTATCTCGCGCTTGCGAGTATTGATAGCCTCACGTACAGACTCTAGTTCGTCATCATTGATAATGCACCGTTGTCCTCCACGTACAAGCGTCACACCACCAACAGGCGGGATTTGCACCTGCAAGGTTTTGTCTGGCTTTATCGTTCCCTGTTGTACATAGTCTGCCAAAACACCCCGCACCTCAACGAGGGCCCGCAGGCCCTCGCCACCAGAGAGTTTTTCGAGGAGTGCATCCATAGCATGCAGTGCTTGTTGTGCTAATTCCTGATAGTTCTCTTTGTCTGTCATAGTATCTATTACTCAACAGTTACCTTTCAGCGTCATCAAACGACTTTGCTGCGGGAGCAAGCACGAGCCGAAACCCAAAGACAACAGAATGCGAATCTGGTGGCTGAAACATGCGTGCTCCACATCGAACGAATGGCTTTTCCTCCCACCATGCCCCGCCGCGAGTTGGTACGCCCCACTCATTAGTGGTAAAATCGTGCCGGATATGGTTGCTCTGTTTGGCATAGTTTGCATTGCTGTTGGTCGTCCATTCCCACACATTGCCTACCATATCTTGAGCGCCACACGGTGCCACACCCATGCGATGCTTGCCCACGGGTGCAGGGTATGTATAGCCACTTTCCTTATATGCTGCCCGCGATGGTGTTGGCTCATCAAATCCCCACGGATATGGGCGGCGTTGCATGGCTTTGTCATAGGCTGCGGCTGCTTCCCACTCGGCTTCTGTCGGCAGGCGTATCACCAACCCTTCAGGCAGGGTTGCACGCAGAAGTTCAGTCAACCAGTGCGTAAAGGCTGTTGCTTCATACCATGTCATATCAATCACAGGCTGTTGCGGGTCATTATAGCCGGGTGCATTCCACATGTCGGGCAGAATGCGCTGAGTGTTGTTTTTCCACTGCAAGCCATTGGGCGTCCACCACCGTTCAGCATCGTTGCCGTAGCCAGCTTCAACAAAGGGACTATATTGCGCAACTGTCACGGGAAAGCGGGCAACCCAACATGCAGGCAGTTCAATGCTTGCGTTTGTTTGATTGCGGTCCCAGCCGCCAATGTGATATTCACCCGGCGCGATATAGCACCAATAGCCCTCTGGGTCACCAAAGGTTTCATTGCGTCGCGCTATCTCGTTTTGCCATGCCTGTACTTCTACCGGCGGGTGTATCTCCACAACAGGTTTGGGCTTGAGCAATTGTGGGGGCAGAGGTGGCAGTTCTTCTGAAACAGCTACCTCGTCGGTAGGCTCCTGCACATCGGCAGGCGCAGGTGGTGCGTCTATAGGTGCGGGCGGCTCATCTATCGTGGTGATAGTGGCAGCAGGTAACGTATCGGATGCTTGTGTTGTGGCAACACGCTTAATCTCTTGGGCATATTCATGGAGCATAACACACAGGTTGTCATAGCTCCCATCTTCAAAAAGGTTAATAACCGTCAATGGCTTCAATTCGTCTGGCGTGCTCCCCTTTTCCAGTTTGAGGAGGAGCATATGTGGTTTCGTGTGCGTTTGTGTATGCGCAATGTCGAGCACAATCTGTATTTCTTTTTGTAGCGCAATAGTAGCAGGCTTCGGGCTGGCATCAGTCGTTGTATCAGAGCTTTTGCGAAGGTTTTTACTAGGGGCGGTTTTCACCAGGTTGGTTTTGCGCACGTTTCCTTTTGTGGATGGTATAGCCTTGCGTGATACGCACACCAAGATAACATGCGATTCATTGACCGCCTGCATCACCTCGGCATACCATGGTTGCTCGGATGTGCGACATTCTTGGTCAAGCCAAGGCTGAAAGCCATCATCACTGAGCCGTTGATAGAGTTTCACCACATCTGGTTTATCTTCGTCGGCGTGGCAAAGAAAGATTTTCAATTGCATAGAGTCTTCCTGTAGACAACCTTTTATTTTGTCACTATAATAACACGTAGGTGCGAGAAAGCAAACACAGTAGAGAAAACATATGACAACAAGAGATAGTACCGTATTGTCAAGGCTGGTTGTGAAAGTGGGCACCAGTGTCTTGACCGGCGGCAGTGACCGCCTCAATCGGCCCATCATGGTTGACCTCGTGCGTCAAATGTCTGATTTGCATACACAAGGTGTGCAGGTTATCCTTGTGTCATCAGGTGCCGTAGCTGCCGGGTGGGAACGGATGGGCTTTCCGCCGCGTGATCAACACAAGAAAGATGCAGCAGTATCGCTCAAACAAATGCTGGCTGCTGTGGGGCAGAGCCATTTGATGCATCTGTATGAGCAGTTATTCGATATGTATAGCTTGTATGTTGCTCAGGCGCTCCTTACACGCGAAGATTTACAAGACCGTCGGCGTTATCTCAATGCGCGTAACACCATGCTCTATTGCCTCAAACATGGCATTGTGCCTATTGTCAACGAAAATGACGCGGTAGCAACCGACGAAATCCGCGTGGGCGATAACGATACTCTGTCGGCACTAGTTGCGAACCTCATAGATGCCGATTTGCTCATTATCCTCTCGGATATAGATGGACTCTACAATGCCGACCCGCGCATCATCTCCACTGCTACACTCATTGAAACCGTAGAGCATATTGATGACAGTATTTGGGTCATGGCTGGCGGTAGCAGTTCTCATAGAGGCACTGGCGGCATGCAAACCAAAATCCATGCAGCCGACTTAGCTACACGGTCTGGCACCAATGTGGTTATTGCCAATGGGGGCGTGCATGATGTGCTCACACGTATTTGCAAGGGCGAGCGTCTTGGCACACGGTTTGTCACCATGGTCAGCAACCTCGAATCGCGCAAGCGTTGGCTTTTGGCTGAAATGGTGCGCCATAGCCGCGTTGTGGTAGATGCTGGAGCCGCTGAAGCGCTTATTCATCAAGGGCGTAGCCTCTTGCCGGCTGGCATAACTCATGTCGAAGGTGATTTTGACCGTGGGCAGACCATTCGCATTTATGACACTGATGGACACGAAATAGCACGCGGCTTAACACAGTATCGCGCTTCTGACCTTGTGCTCATAAAAGGGCACCACTCCATGCACATAGCTGACGTGCTAGGCTATGCCTATGGGCCCGAAGTCGTACATCGTGATGATATGGTCTTGCTCTAAAATGGTTCTGGCGGTCTGATACGCCATACCAATGGACCGAGCCAATAGACCGCCGTGTTCCACAACACAAAGCCTGCCATGGTCAGCAGCACAACACGCCCGGCCCGCCCATGGTGCCACAACATGTGCGCAGCAAAGGCGGCCCCTATTGCTATAGCCCATGCCGAAAACATAAGCCAGCGTGTATTTTGTGATGAAAGCGTTACAAACGGCAAAAGTGCAAATGTTGTGCTTACCAACACACTAGTAGCGAGCAAGAGAAGCAGCATAGCCTTGCCCCATGCATATGTGTGTGGGTTGGCGTGTGCAAAAGAAGTGCCGCGTACATCTATCCGTTTGAAGAGCACCCACATACCCACTGGCATAAGCAACAGGGGAAAGAAGCCAAAATGCTGCATGAACCCCGCTTCCCACAGCACACGCCATAGCTCTTGGCGCGGCACGGGGTCACGCCCGGCCAATTCGGGCAAATCGCCTGTCAACGTTGCCTGCACATACCCTACCAGCAAGGGCATATAGGCACTGTAGAAGAACAGCAATGCGACAAGAAGCGCACCGGTAAATGGAGTCAGGAGCATCCAGCGTGTTGTGCGTGCCCAGATGTTGCCACGCCAAGCTGCCCCCCACGCCACAAGCAACAGAAGACCCCACAGCAACGTAGTGTTGATAAAGAAGCCAAAGTGCCCCACAAACACCCAGCACAGCAGCACGAAGAGAAGCCACTGTGCTGTGCCACGTCGTGGGCCGTCTGTGTGATGGGGCATGGTCACGGTAGCCAACAGGGTCGTCAAAAGCAGCAAGGTAGCCGCTTGCGTATAGATATGGGTATCGAATGACCACCAGCTTGTCATAAAACCTGCTGCGGTAAACACATAGATACTGGCCGCAAGCAACCCCACCGGAAAACGATTGTGCGGGCAACAGAGCGCAACCATAGCATATATCAACGCGGCGCTTATACTCTCAACCAGTGCGGCCGCAAGTTCAAGGAGCGGCGGTGGTATGTCCTCGATAAGTGCAGCCGGGGCAAGCGTTATATAGCCTGCCGGAGGGTAGGGAAAATCTATCCCACGGTTGCGAGCTAATTGATAGACTTCGCCAAAAGCCACTGTGCCTAAAAAGCGGTTCGTATGAAAATATATATCTCCTTCCATAGACTGTGGGTAGATGCGCCCACCATAGCGTAGCCCACATGCCAACACAATGATACACAAGAGCCAACCGAGAGACCGCGCCGGTAGTGGTATAGCCAAGCGTGCGGCAAGGGCAGATAGCACCGGGCGCAAGATGAGCACAAGCACCCAACAGAACACCATGGTTATCAGCGCAGGTTGTGCGCCAAAGGCCCAGCGTGGCGGGTCTAGCCATGCTGCTAGAGCTACAAGTATGCTCGCACTCGCAACGAACACAGTAGCCCAATAGTGTGGACACACCGTGTGAAGCACTAGCAAGCCAAACAGCAACAAAGCCAAAAGCCACATACTCACTGCCTGCCAGTCGGGAGCAATCGGGTAGGGAGCAGGCAATGCTTCTACTCCAACATAGTCGAGTGGTACACCTAGCGTGCGGGGGTCTTCAGGTGGCGTACATGTGGTTGTGTGTATAGTGAGGTGCAAGCTACCGTGGCGCAACAAGCTTGGCGGCACAGCTAGGGTGTCGTGTGCCCCTTCGCTCCGCACAGGCAATACGACGAGTTGCTCATGCTGCGCCCACACTTCAAGATGTTCTGGCCCCATCGTAGCCATGTGTGCGGGAATGGGCAATAAGGCTAGATGCAATAACACGGGACGTTGCCCTATGCCGGGTAGCGCAATCTGCGACTTGTCTTTTGTCCAACGGTAGGTATAGCCTTGCTCATTGTGTTCGGGGTTGTTGAAGCCTTGCACAAGCGGCTCATCACCGCCATAGCCTTCACCTACCCCTACATTGATGTGGTAGTGTAGGGGCAGGTTTGCAATCAGCACAAAGGTTGCTGCCAATACCACGAGTACGATGCAAATGGAGAGAACTGGGTTACTCTTCTGGGTTAAAGATGACATACAACTCGTCGGCATAGTTCGACCAGTCGTATGTGGTTCCATCATGCTCAATGATGACTTCCATTTCACATTCAATCGTATCTGGTGTGGTAAAGGTTATCATAGCTATTCCATTTGACCCCATGGTTACTTCATCAACTTCTACCGTCATTGGGGTATTGCTGGTATCAAGGTAGAGCAGGTTGCCGCCAGCCGTGGCTCCTTCGGCCGGTTCCCCATCCAACACCATCCATACACATACTGTCGTTTCATCTCCAATAGTTGGGCTTGTGTTGGGCATCCATGCAATTGGTCCATCAGGCGTTTCATCGGGAGCGCTTGTCGTACAGGCATTATCTTCAGTTTCAGGTGTAGGCGTGGGCGTTGCTTCGGCTTCAGGTGTGGGCGTGGGCGTTGCTTCGGCTTCAGGTGTGGGCGTGGGCGTTGCGGTTTCATCCGGCGGTGTTGTCATAGTGGCTTTGTCCGACCAAGAAGGATAGGTATCATCCGCCGAGTTGTTGGTAAGGTTGCGCGAGAGCGGATAGTCGGTGTAGGATGGGCTATTGTTTAGGCTACACATACAGTCGCCTTGCGCACAGTCTGACGGTGCAACAAAGCCACTCATCCCCTGCACATCCATCATATAAATCTCTTCGTTCCCATCGCGGTTGGTTTGGAAGAGCATATAGTTTCCATCGGGCGACCATGCGGGCATGGTGTCGGTGGCTGTGCTGTTGGTAAGTTGGCACATTTCGGTGCTATCTACCTTGAGCACATAGATGTTGGTGTTGCCATCGCGGTCTGAGTGGAAGGCCATGTAATTGCCATTGGGTGACCAGTATGGGTATCTGTCATCGGCGGCATGGTCGGTGAGGTTGCGCAGGTTTCTACCATCCTTCGCATCAACAACCCAAATATCCCAATTGTCGCTCCGGTTGGAGTGGAAGGCTATTTGTTTGCCATTAGGGGACCACATCGGCTCCAAATCGTCGCCTGGGTCATCGGTGAGTCGGCGTGGTGCGTCTACATCGCCTGCCCCTTCACGGCACTGGTCTACATTCATGATGTAAATTTCGTCGTTCCCACCGCGGTTGGAAACAAACGTCATCACATCCCATTGCGGTGATTGATACCACGAAGGATCTGTATCATCGTGGTCGGCGCTGGCGTCGGCCATACAGTTGGATGCGTTGGTGCCGTCAGCGTTCATTATCCAAATATCCCAATTGCCAGCACGGTCTGATTGGAAGCCAATTTCTTGACCATCGGTAGACCACGTTGGGTTGCTGTCAGCGTCGGCATTGTTGGTACGTTTCTCTTGATTGGAGCCGTCATAGTTCATGACAAAAATTTCATCTGCATCGTCGCGGTTCGACTGGAAGACTATTTGCCCCTCGAGAGATGTGGGAATGTCAAGCTCACTAGATGTGGGCGTGGGTGTTGCATCGTCTGCATCTGGTGTAGGCGTAGGCGCTGTTGCTCCTGTGTCTGTAGGCGTAGGGGTGATTTCTGCTTCAGTTGGGTTGAATATGATATAGAGTTCATCTGAATAGTTAGGATGCGACCAGTCGTAGGTTGTGCCATCATACGCAATGACAACTTCTACCTCGCCCTCTGTGGTATTGGGCACGATAAAGGTGAGCATAGCCATACCGTTTGCATCCATTGCCACCTGCGTAACTTCGTCTGTGCGAGGGGTATTTTCAGCATCCAAGTAGAGCAAGTTACCACCCACAGTAGCTCCTTCGGCCGGATCGCCATCCAACACCATCCACGTACATATTACTGCTTCATACCCAATATCCGGGCTTGTGTTAGGCATCCAAGAAGTTGGGCCGTCAGGCGTTTCATCTGGTGCGCTGTTGGCACAGATGTTGTTTGATGGGGCCGATGTGGGCGTTGGTGTTTCTGCCGCAGTCGGTGTCGGTGTAGCCGTATCAGCTTGGGTTGGTGTCGGTGTAGCCGTATCAGTTTGGGTTGGCGTTGGTGTCGTTGGTATTGGTGTTGTGAGGGTTGGTGTGGCGGTGGCAGTTGGAGTAATTCCGGGTGCTTCTCTAACATCTCTGGCTATGAGTGGCAGGTAGACCCGTTCATCGAATGCCTGAAGGTAGGATTGATCGGTAAAGAGGGCAAACCGGCCAGGTCGGTTGACAGAAAGGGTCATTTGATTATGCACAGCATCAAGGGTATGCTCCCCTTCACCTTTGCGCCATGTTGTGCCATCGTGGTAGTAAAGCTGTAGTTGTTGTTCCATAGATTGGGACAGTCTTGTATCATTGTAGGTAAGTTTGAAGGTGAGCGGCGGGGTAAAGGTATAGTTCAACAAAGCTACATCGCCTTGGTAGGCATTGAGCGCGAAGGTATGCCCAGCAAAGGCAAAGTGCTCGCCGGGAGTGCTCCGTGGTGCCGAGAGTTTGGTAAACCGGAACGTCGTTGTTGTTGTGACAGCCCCCACAGGGATGGTGATGTGGGTAACCTGATTGCGAACATCGGTATATTCTAATGTGCCGCCCTGGAAGGCATTGACCGTTGTTTCCACTTCCCCAAGTCCAATGTCTATCATGTAGGAGCCAGATGCATCGCCATGCTCGTTTGTCGCTTTGACGGTAATACGCTGTGTGCCGGGGGTATCCCATGTGAAGCTATGCGAATTGGTTTGTGGGCTTGCAAGTGAAATCATGCTTTGTTCGCTGGTATTCCATTCATAATCCAGCGGCGTTGCGACAGTATCGGGTTTCACAAGTGCCCAAAAGGTATATGGTGTGTCTATCACCCCTGCAAGTGGGCCATTGATGGATATGCTCTCTGGTTGTACAGCTTCCGGTGTTGGTTGTATTGCCTCTTGTATCGCAACTTCAACAAGTCCATATGCTGCGCCAGCATCATTTGATACGGTCACCGAAACAACTTGTGTGCCTTCCGTGTCCCAGGTGTACGATACGTTGGGTGTATCTTGCCCATTGTCTGGCTCTGGTTCCCAGATATAGGCAAGTGGTTCTGTGGCACTTTGTGGTCGGACAGAGGCTGAGAAGTTATAAGGAGTATTGGTTTCTCCTTCGGTTGGTCCATCAATGCTCACGCCAGATGGCGGTATGGATGGCGGTTTAATGGTGATTTCGTGAGTCTCTGTCAACATCGTTGTGCCGCCATTTTCAACGGTGACAGTGATGAGCATAGTTTTCGCAGCACTCCATGCAAATGACATCGAGTCTGTGACTAGTGCCGTTGTATGGGCTTCTGGTTCTTGGTTGCTGGCATACCATGTGTAGGTTATAGGCATTGTTGCGTCATACGGGGCAACAGTTGCAGTAAAGGTATAGGTTGTGTCGAGCTTACCTTCTGTTGGCCCGCTCATCTGCATAGTGGCAAGCTCAACGACCTCTACCTCTTGTGGTGGTGGGTTGTTGTTTGTGGGAATATCATCGAGTTTCTCTTCAAGGGCTATGCTATGGGCCGCTTGGGTACCACCAAGTTCATTAGAAACAGTCACGGTAAATGTTTGGGTACCTGTCACATCCCATGTATAGTGTACGCTTGGATCTTCCTGCCCGGTATCTGGTTCTGGATACCAGATATAGACGGGAGATGGGATGGGATTTTCTGGCTCAGTAGTGGTCGTGAACGTATATGTTTCCCCAACAAAACCCTGCAATGGGCCATAGATGGTGATGTGCGATGGGGCTACCGGCGGAGGTTCATCTATTACTATGGCGTATTTTTTACGCAAACCTGCGCCGGAAGCATTCACAACTTTGAGTGATACTGTTTTAGAACCGGTACTTTCCCACACGAAAGAAGCATGGGGGGTGCCTTGTCCCGCCGTAGGCTCCGGTTGCCAAATATAGTCATACACGTCGTCTGGTTGGGTTGTGTTCAGCGTAGCAGAAAAGGTGTAGGTTGCATACAAAACCCCTTCGGTAGTCCCGTCAATGGTAAAATCTGGGGGGACGTCAGTACCCTGTATCAAAATAGTATGCGAAGCCGTTGTGGTGCTGATGGTGTTTGATACGGTTAGTGCAATAGTATACATACCAGGTTGTGACCAAGCGTAGGATGCGATGTTGGTTGGTTGATTAGTGTGAGGTGCAGGACTCCAGTGATACGTGCGTTGTTCAGAACCTATTTTGGTGCTGGCAGTGAATGTGTAGGTTGTGTTGACTATACCTGTAGCAGGGCCTTGGATGATGGTATTGGGTGCTTTTACGTCAATCACGACATCATGGGCACGCATGGCTAAACCAGCAGCATTGGTAGCAATGACGCGCAAGACGTTTGTTCCTGTTGTTGCCCAAGAGAACGATGGGGTGGATGTGCCTTGCCCAGTAAGTGGTGTAGGACTCCATGCGTAGTGTACAGGACGAATGGTATACGAAGGCACAATGGTTGCCGATACGGTGAAGGAGGATTCTGTAACTCCTTCGTCTGGTCCTTTAATAGTGACATCCACCGGTTTTAACGACAATCCCCAGAGTTCTTTCCCATTGCGGCCATCGTCGGCCAAGAAGAAAAGCGTACCATCAAGATAGGTAGGGTAGGTTGGCGAGGAGCCTGCTGGTCCGGGTGAACTATCGTTCACCATCACCGTGCCCTTTTCTGTACCATCACTAGCCCAGAGTTCACGCCCATGCTCTCCATCGTCTGCACTGAAGAACAGCATGCCTTCTATGTTGGTCAGGTGTTCGGGAGATGAACCAAGTTGCCCGGGTTGTATATCTTTTACCATGAGGGTACCCGGTTCTGTGCCATCGCTTCTCCACAATTCATATCCATGGGTTCCATGTTGGGCAACAAACAAGAGTAGTCCATCGAGGTTAGTTAAATAGGCTGGTGATGAGCTTGCGCTTGCTTCCGGGAAAATATCCTTCACCATAAAGGTACCTTCGACGGTACCATTGCTCTTCCATAATTCGCTGCCGTGCATACCATCATCGGCACGGAAAAAGAGGCTTGTACCTACCACAGTAAGATATGGCTTGTATCCCGAAAATCCAAGTGAGCTTTCGGAGCCGGGATAGATGTCTTTTACCATGAAGGTTCCTTCTGATGTACCGTTGCTCTTCCACAATTCAATCCCATGGGTGCCATCATTGGCAATAAAGAAGAGGGTATTGTTGACAACAGTTAGGTAGGAGGGGTATGATCCTTCGCTCCCTGCATATATATCTTTGACAAGCACCGTACCGGCTTCAGTCCCATCACTTTTCCACAACTCTTTGCCATTGTTGCCATCGTCGGCGCTAAAGAAGAGCATTCCATTCATAGGGGTGAGATAGTCTGGTGAAGCATCTGGCTCAGTGCCAGACTTTATATCCTTAATCATCACTGTGCCGTCGGGGGTGCCATCGCTCTTCCACAATTCACGCCCATGCGTATCGTCATTGGCACTAAAGAACAGTACATCATTCATAAGGGTCAAAGAGGAAGGAGAGGACCCTTCATTGCTACTTTTGTTGATGTCTTTGACCATACCTGTTGACATGTCTGTCACATCACTTTTCCACAATTCACGGCCATTTTCTTCATTGTCTGCACTAAAAAAGAGCATGGTTCCACTGCTTTGGAAGTTGGTAGGGGATGAGCCAATACCCATGCGCCAGATGTCTTGTACCATAGATGTACCCTCTTCTGTGCCATCACTCATCCATAGTTCTTTGCCATGCACACGGTCATCTGCATTGAAGAAGAGCGTTGAGGAGACGTTCATGAGGTTGGAAGGGTCGGAGCCACTACTTTCTGCATTAATGTCTTTGACTAAGACGGTGTCGGCTTCGGTGCCTTTGCTCATCCAAAGCTCACTACCATGAAACCCATCTGTGGCACGAAAAAAAAGGGTATCGCCTACAGCGGTGAGATATTCCGGGTAGGAACTGCTTAAAATGCCTTCAAGGTAGATGTTTTTGACCATGGTTGTGCCGGCTTTTGTGCCATCGCTTTTCCATAGCTCTTTGCCATGTGTGCCGTCATCGGCGCGAAAAAACAGCGTGTCGCTTATCACAGTCAAATGCTCTGGTGATGAACTGCCCACATTATCTGTGGTGCCGGTATGTATATCGGTAACTATGGTTGTGCCGTCTTCAGTGCCATCACTCTTCCACAACTCCACACCGTGGAACTCGTCATCTGCTACAAAGAAGAGCGTATCGTGCATAGGTGTCAAGTAGGTAGGTGCAGAAGAAAGATGCCATACTGTTGAGATGTCTTTGACCATAACCGTGCCATCTTTCGTGCCATCACTTTTCCAGAGTTCGCGCCCGTAGTCTAGGGTGTGAGCTGTGAAAAAGAGGGTATAGCCCATTGCAGCAAGGTTTTCTGGCGAAGAGCCAAACTCTCCGTTGTAGATGTCTTTGACCATGAGTGTGCCGGCTTCAGTGCCATCACTTTTCCAAAGTTCGTTACCATTGTTGCCATCACTAGCAGTAAAAAAGAGGGTTTCGTTTACGGCTGTCAAATCATCAATGTAGGGGTCATTGCGCACGGAGATGTCTTTGACCATAATGGTACCGGCTTCGGTGCCATCACTCTTCCAGAGTTCATCGTCATTGCTCCCATTGTCGGCTACAAAAAAGAGGGTATTGCCCACCGCCGTAAGGTTTTCGGGATAAGAGCCACTATACTCTGAAGGGTTTATGTCTTTAACGAGCACAGTGCCAACTTCTGTACCATCGCTTTTCCACAATTCACGCATTTGACTCCCATGAAGGGCAGTAAAAAAGAGCGTATCTCCAACAGGTGTGAGGTTTTGCGGTTCTGAAGATGCAAGCCTGTCAACAAGTGTTAAGTCATAGATATTTTTCACCATGACTGTGCCTTCAGCAGTGCCATCGCTCTTCCACAACTCAATGCCATGTGTACCATCATCGGCGGCAAAAAACAGTGTGCCATTGAGGTTGGTCAAGTAGGGCTGAAAGTCAATGTTGCCAAGCGCACCGTTGCTTCCAGGGTAAATATCTTTGACTAAAACTGTGCCTTCAATCGTTCCATCGCTTTTCCATAATTCCTTGCCATGTATTCCATCGTCGGCACGAAAGAAGAGAGTCCCATTCACATTGGTGAGATAGTCTGGGGATGAGTCAAAACTCACCTTGTTGATATTTTTGACGAGGTAGGGAGGCGGGATTTCGTCGCACGTAGAGGTATGAGCGCCGATTCCTTCAAGGCTCATATTGGTTATATCGTTCCACTCAGTGTTGACACTAAATATATCTTTGGGGTCGGTATTCCCTTTACACACAGTTGGTTTGCGTTGGAATACTCGTTGTTGTCCCCACCACGTATCCGGGGTATTTATCTGCCCTATGCTATCAACGATAGTGCCATCTTCGCCACACCCACCTTTTGTGAGGACAAGGGTATCGTTGCCATTGTACCAAACCGATGCTTCATGTGTTTGGTCGGCTTGGGTAATAATCGTATCATTCGCGGTATCTGCTGAACGGACAACATACACATCACCATCGGCAATGGTTCCGGTAAGTGCTATGGGCCATGACGCATCTGTGTTAGGGGTTGTTTTCTCATTGGTATACATGTTGAGGCAATAGTGTGCTGCCGCAAGGTCAATGTCTGCGCCAGTGCCGTTGTAGATTTCAATAGCTTTGTTGTATGTACCACCTTCGACATACTCCGAAAGCAGCAAATCGGGATTGGCAGCGAAAGCGACATGGGGTGTGCCAAATATGTAGAGCATGAGCACGAGAAACAAGTACCCTATGTTCTGAAACGATAGTGTCAACCTGGGTGTATTGTGCGCCATGTATGGTGTTGCATATTTGCATTTGTGCATGGTTTTCTCCTTTTGAATGATACTATAGTATGTAACGATAAGCCCCTACACACAACATGACGGATGAACAGTTTTGTGTCATCCGTCATGGGATTTTGTATATTTTTTCGCCGATTTACTGCGGTAATGGCTCGGCCGGATGTTTGCTTTCGAGTTCGAGCACATCACCAGCGCGGCGAAATTCGAGTGTTCCTTCTTCTTCAATGACAGCAACTTCTATTGTGTCACCTGCTCGGAATGTACCTTTGAGCAAAGCCCGTGAGAGAGGGGTTTCAATGAGACGTTGTATTGCACGACGCAGTGGGCGTGCCCCATAGGCCGGGCTAAATCCTTCATGTACTATCACAGCTTTCGCTTCAGGTGTAAGGTAGAGCGCTACTTGTTGGTCACGCAACCGATTGACAAGGTCGAGTATCTGGAGGTCAACAATACAGGCCAAGTCTTCTTCTGTGAGCGGTTGGAAGACAATGATTTCATCTATACGGTTCAAAAATTCTGGCCGGAATGCTTCTTTGAGGGCTTCATCTACTTTATGCTTTGCTTCCTTGAGGTCAAATACCTTTTGGCGTTGGTCGTGGGTTGCAAACCCAATAGACCGCGACTGCAAGTGCTCAGTGCCAGCATTGCTCGTCATAATGATAATGGTATTGCGGAAATCTACCGTATGGCCTTGCCCATCGGTCATTCGTCCCTCATCCAATACTTGCAGAAGTGCATTGAAGACATCGGCATGAGCCTTCTCAATTTCATCAAACAAGATAACTTGATACGGTCTACGGCGCACACTTTCCGTTAATTGACCGCCTTCGTCATAGCCAACATAGCCGGGGGGGGCACCAATGAGCCGGCTGACCGTGTGGCGTTCTTGAAACTCGCTCATATCTACTCGTGTAAGGGCTTCATCGCTATCAAACATAAATTCGGCGAGTGTTTTGGCTAGTTCCGTTTTGCCTACCCCAGTTGGGCCAACAAAGATAAACGTACCAATTGGACGACGCGGATCTTTTAGCCCACTACGCGCACGACGGATGGCATCTGCAAGGGCAACAATAGCTTCATGTTGACCAATAACACGCTCATGCATGCGGTCTTCCATAAGGATGAGCTTTTCGCGTTCGGTTTCAAGCATACGTTGAACAGGGATGCCAGTCCAACTTGAGACAACATAGGCTATATCTTCCTCATCCACAATTTCATCGAGGTTGTTTGAGACGAGCCATGCTGTTCTTTCATACTCAAATTCTTTTTGGAGGGCAAGATATTGTGTGCGCAACATGGCTGCCCGCTCATACTCGCGTCTTGCGCCTGCTTCTTCTTCATGCTGCTGCAATTCATGCAAACGCCCCTCTTTTTCCTTGAGTTCAGGGGGCATAGAAAAGATGTCAATGCGTATTTTGGCACTTGCTTCGTCAATGAGATCAATAGCTTTATCGGGTAGGAAGCGGTCGCTAATATAGCGATTGGAGAGTTGCGCGGCGGCTGTCAAGGCGTTGTCACTAATCGTTAGGTGATGGTGTCCCTCATAATATTTGCGTAGCCCGTGGAGCATCTCAACAACGGTTTCTACATCTGGCTCCTCGATGAAAACAGGGTTGAACCGTCGTTCAAGAGCGGCATCTTTTTCGATGTGTTTGCGATATTCGTCAATGGTGGTAGCGCCTATCAATTGCAGTTCCCCACGACTCAGAGCGGGTTTGAGCATATTGCTGGCATCTATGCTGCCCGCAGCAGAGCCGGCGCCCACAACCGTATGCAACTCATCAATAAAGAGAATAATATGCCCTTGAGCAGCACGTACCTCTTCTATGACGGCTTTGAGGCGTTCTTCAAATTCACCACGAAACTTGCTGCCAGCTACCATACCGGCCAAATCCAACGACAGTAGGCGGCGGTCACGGATCATGTGCGGTACCTCGCCAGAAACAATGCGTTGGGCCAACCCTTCGGATATGGCAGTTTTCCCGACACCTGTTTCGCCCACGAGTACTGGGTTGTTTTTGGTGCGCCGACACAATATGCGCATGACACGGGCTATTTCGGCATCACGCCCGATGACGGGGTCTAGTTTGTTTGCTCTGGCGAGTTCAGTTAGGTCGGTGCTATATTTGTCGAGAATTTCGTAGCGGCCTTCTGCACCGGGGTCATCTGAACGGTGACTACCACGAATTTCGAGTAGCTCACGGTACATTGTGTCTTTATCTATGTTGAAGGAACTAAGAATGCGTGAGGATGTTCCCTCACGCTCACTACAAATGGCCATAAGCAAGTGGTCTACCCCTACATACTGGTCGTTGAGGCGGTTGGCTTCCTCCTCGGCTTTTTTGACGAGGCGTTGTGTGCGTGGGGTGACATAGACTTGATTCCCGTAGCCATAATGCCCATAGACTTTGGGGGACTTTTCAAGCTCGCGCTCGATGCGTTGCATGAGGGCTTCAGGGTCTACACTTAGGCGTGCGAGGGTCCGTGCTGCCAAGCCATCACGCTGACGCAACATAGCCAAGAAGATGTGTTCGACATCAAGTTGTGTATGATGTTGCTCCTGCATGATCTCTTGGGCTTCCTGAAAGGTTTCTTGTGCTTTTTCTGTAAATCTATCTAGTCGCATATATGTTGCTCTCTTTATGCTAGTCAGGAGCTATCGGAGACTTTCGTGCTTCATTGATACTGAACCATTGACATGCAGGACTTCTCTGAAAACCCCGAAGCATCGCTGAGAATGAAAATACGGTTTCGTTTCCGTTACTATAAACGGATGCAGTGTTTGTTCCTTTTGTTGCTATACCGCAAACAAATCTGGTGTTGGGAACAAAGTATCGTATACATAGGAAAAACCTCAAAAATACTATACCTATTGGTCTTTATCATAGTATAGCATAAAGTGCGCCGCATGGTGTAGTATGTTTTTGAAAATAGTGCTACTATGGAAGAGCAATACGAGGCAAAGCACCCACACACTATGCTATAATACCCCTAGTATAGTGATGAAACGGGAATAGCATAAACGGGTAGCGGGAGAGATGGGGCGTCCAATTCAGCAGCAGGCTGTACACACTGCTCAGGTGCAAAAGGAGGAGCAGCGTGCTTTGCTGCATGCAAAAAGAACGAGCATACTTGAGCAGTTAGATTGTCTGCACGGCGTGCCATGCAAAGACTTGGCGCAATTGGTAGACTTGAGTATCTTCAGAGTATTCTTAGCCGGTGAAGGTATCGTAAGTGAGCATAAAGATAGTGAGTTCTTTTACGTCATTCTCCAAGGCACCATATACCTTTCGCTCCATGGGAAAGATGGTGAGGAGATAGTGCTAGAGGCACTCAGCCGTGGCGATTGTTGTGGCGAAGGTCCACTTTTCAGTGGTTTTGCGCAACGTACCAGCGCATATGCCCAATCATATTGCTACACCTTGCAACTACCTGTTGTCGAATTGCGTTCGTTGATAGCCAGAGAACCATTGCTACACGATGCCTTGAAACGAGTGTATCTGCGCCGATTGGTTGAAAGTACCTTAGCCGGTGTGCCACTCTTTAGCCATATCTCACCTATGGAGCGTTTATCGTTAGCTGCCCTCCTCCAGCCCATCTCCTACCCACGGCATAGCACTATTGTCAAACAAGGTGGGGTAGGTAGCATGTTCTATGTCATAGAGTCTGGGCAAGTCGTTATTGAGCAAGACGGCCAGGCAATCTCATGCTTAGACCACGGCGATTTTTTTGGTGAGATAGCGCTGTTTACCCACAAACCACATAGTGCCACGGTACGCACCATCACACCTACCAATGTGCTTACTCTATCAGCTCCGAGATTCTACCGCCTACTTGGGCAACGCCCAGAACTCACAGAAAAATTCAAGGCTGTCGTGGAAGAACGACGCGCCAAAAACAAAGCTTTGCTGCACGACCATGCACGCAGCGAGCGTTTGCACATCGCCATAGAACATGGTTTGCTGCGAGGCATGAGCCGCCTACTCGTGCGTACCCCCTCGCTCTGTCCAGAAGGATGTCGCTTATGTGAAATTGCTTGCACTACCCGCCATGGGCAGCCACGCCTGCGCTTACACGGAGTGCAGATGGGTATATATGACATAGTAGATGCCTGCCGTCAATGCCGTGTGGGTGCTGAGTGTATTGAAGCGTGCCCAGTAGATGCTTTTGAGTGGAATGAACAGGGGGTTTTGATTATCACCGACAAATGCACCGGCTGCGGCGATTGCATCGAAGCCTGCCCCTACCACGTCATTACTCGTGTACGAACCGTACCCAAACGCTTTGGTGAACCTGCCCGCGAAGTGATACGCAAACTGAGACGCATGCTGCAACCAGTCAATACCCCTATTGCCGAAGAGCTTCTGTGTCCCTATCGTGCCGATAAATGCGATTTGTGCTATGGCTACGACGATGTGGCTTGCCTCAGCGGATGCCCAACAGGTGCATTACGCCTTGTAGCTATAAAAGATGTTGTAAACCTGTGAGAGTATGGTTATGAATATGATAACTATTATCAAAGTTGGTGGCAAAGAATTAGATGATACCGCTTTTTTGAATGAAGTATGTAAAAAAGGAGCATCACTTGACCAACAGGCTATCTTTGTTCATGGCGGTGGCAAAGAAATAAGTGCGGCTATGGAGCGCTACGGTCAAACAGTATCCTTTGTTGAAGGTATACGTGTGACACCACCAGAGAGCATGGCTGTTATGGAAATGGTTGTGTGTGGCAGTATCAACAAGCGTATCGTGGCGAAGCTTGTCGCCGCTGGCCGCAAAGCTATTGGACTGAGTGGCGTAGATGTAGGTCTAGTGCGGTGTGTTCCCTACCGCCCACATGGTATTGACCTACAGCGTGTTGGTGAAATCACTGCGGTGGATGTAGTCACGTTGCAAGCCATGCTCTCTCTGGGTTGGCTACCTGTATTAGCGCCTGTGGCGCTTGGGCAAGACGATGGCTTGCCCTACAATATCAATGCAGACCATATGGCGCTTGGGGTTGCTGTAGCAACCAACCAACACGGCATTGCAACAGAATTGGTGTTTGTGAGCAATGTAGCTGGCGTGGTGATTGGTGGGCAGGTTGTAGATTGTCTCACTGCGTCGGAAATTGCACAAGCTATCCAGTCGGGCGACATTACAGATGGTATGGTACCCAAAGTTCGGTCGGCCCTTGGCGCACTTGAAGCCGGTGTGGCAGCAGCGCGCATCACGAATCTGAAAGGACTGGAGACGGGTGGTACACGAATCATCAGGTAACATGTTTGGTGATTTGCCACATGAGCACCAAGCACACATACACCAACTCATTGGTGCTGCACGCCCATATCCCGCAGGATACATCTTTCACGCACCTACCAAGCAAAACGGGAATCTCTTTATATTACACACCGGACGCGTACGCCTCTACAAAATTTCCTCTGAATATCGCATCCTCACCTTGGTTTTCTTAGAACCAGTAAGTATCTTTGGTGAAATGGCGTTGACTGGGCCAAGCATGCACGATTTGTTTGCCGAAGCAGTGACACCATGCACTGTCGTTACTATTGAACGGGATACTCTGTACACACTGCTGCAAACTTATCCTCTCGTGGCACTCCGGATTATGGAAGTGATGGGGCAACGCCTAGTGCAAATGGAAAATAAGCTGGCAGATATTGCCTTCAAAAGTGTACCACAGCGACTAGCGACCCTCTTGCTACAGCTTGCTGCTATCCCAAAAACAGCACAGCCATCGCCACAAGCCCCATCATCGTTGGTTGTTGTGGGCTACACCCATCAGCAGTTGGCCGAAATGGTAGGGTGCTACCGCGAAACTGTCACCAAGGTGCTTGGTGAGTTTCGTGAACGTGGATTTATCCATGCCAAAGGAGATAGCATCTACGTCACCAATGCAGATGCGTTGCAGCAAGTATAGCGGACCAACAAGAACTCTGTCATTTGTGCATTATAGTAACATCATGTATAATTGTGCCACATAAGTGAATAAACTGATATATCTTCGGGGCAGGGTGCAATTCCCGACCGACGGTAAGGTGTAGTTGCCAAACATGCACTATACACCAAGCCCGTGACCCGTGTTATGCCTTTTGATGTGAATGGCGTACATTGCAGTGGCACATATGCCAATGCAGCGGTGGATTCTGGTGCGAGTCCAGAGCCGACGGTGACAGTCCGGATGGGAGAAGATAGGTTAGCGTGTGTCGCACACGCATGTTGTCTGTCGGTAGTGTTCATGTATGGGAGGTAGGCATTGTGCCAACCAGCATGAACAGGCTCTAAGCCGTATTGTACCGAATATGCACATGAGTAGTGCGCGAGGAATGGAGAACTACTCCTGCAAAACGCCTTATCTGATTGACATAATAAGCTCCGAGGGTCATCCTGCGGAGTTTTTGTTATGTCTGAGCATGAATATGGTATGCAGCGTGCGCTAGAGTTAGCACGTTTAGCAACCGGGTACACGAGCCCCAACCCGCTTGTGGGAGCCGTTGTCGTCCGCAACGGCGAAATCGTTGGCGAAGGGTGGCATCGGCAGGCCGGCTCGCCCCATGCTGAGGTAGAGGCACTCCAGCAAGCTGGCGAAGCAGCGCGTGGCGCAACACTCTATGTCACACTTGAACCCTGCAATCATCATGGACGTACTCCCCCCTGCACAATGGCTATTATCAATGCGGGCATTGCCCATGTCGTTTATGCCATTGCCGACCCCAACCCCCATGTTGTGGGTGGTGGGCATGCATGCTTACAACAAGCCGGTATTACCGTGACAGCCGGCGTTTGTGCTAGTGAAGCCCAAGCACTCAATCGCTTCTTTTTGCACCATGCATGCACCGGGCGGCCCTATGTCATAGCCAAGTTTGCTATGAGCCTAGACGGGAAGATAGCCACACGCACAGGGCATAGCCAATGGATTACGGGACCTATAGCACGCGAACGGGTTCACGCTCTGCGCCATGCCGTTGATGCTATTCTCGTTGGTGTTGGCACGGTGTTGGCCGACAACCCACGCCTGACAACACGTCTGCCTATTGAAAACCCCAAACACCCCTTACGCATCATACTTGATAGCCGTGGGCGTATACCACTCGATGCGCATGTACACATGATAGACAATGCTGCCCCAACACTCATCGCTACCACTGAAGCTATGCCGCATACTCATGTGGAAGCACTCACAGCATGTGGGGTCGAGGTGATGCGCCTATCAGCAACGTCAAGTGGTCAGGTAGCTATGGGGGATGTGCTGTATGCTTGTGGGCAACGCAACATACAAAGCATACTCGTTGAAGGGGGGAGTGCTGTGCTAGGGTCTTGCTTCGATGGAGGGCATGTCAACGAGGTATGGGCTTTTTTGGCACCCGTGCTTATTGGCGGTTGTGATGCGCCTACGCCCGTTGGGGGTGTGGGTATTGCGCATATGGATGAGGCGTTGTGCCTTTCACATACCCATATTGAGCAGGTGGGCAATGATGTGCTCATCCGTGGCTACATCACACAACATTGATTTTGTCTCGCGCAAAGACGCAAAGGCGCTAAGACTGAATAAAGAAGGAAAAAGGGATGTTTACCGGCATAGTAGAGGAAATTGGTCGTGTGCAACAGGTTCAGCGTGCCAACCGTGGCTATACCCTTACCATAGGCTGCGCCGTTGTATGTGAGGATACACGCCTAGGCGATAGTGTGGCTGTCAATGGTGTGTGCCTCACCGTCACCGAGTTGGCAGCACGCCATATTGTCGTGGGGCTATCGCCTGAAACACGTTCGCGCACAAACCTAGCTAGTTTGAAACCTAGATCGCCCGTCAACCTGGAGCGTTCTGTGACGCCTACAACGCGTATGGGGGGACACTTTGTGCAAGGGCATGTTGATACGACTGGCATTCTATCTCGTTACCAGACTAATGAGGATGCAGTATGGGCTATGGTGCGGCTAGACCAGGTTTATATGCGTTACATCGTACCTAAAGGATTTATTGCACTTGATGGAGCTAGTCTCACGGTGGTTGATGTTGGGGCCGATTGGTTTCGCGTTGTGCTGATTGCCTATACACAGCATCATATAACGTTGCCCCAACAGCCAGTGGGGTATGCCGTCAATGTGGAAGTTGACATAGTAGGTAAGTATGTTGAGCGCATGGTGCAACACTATGGTGGAGCACAGCAGGGTATTACACTCGGTATGCTTGCCGAACATGGATATATGTAGCGTGATGAGTTAAGGAGCGTAGCATGGTTGTATCGGTGGAAGAGGCTAGTGCAGATTTGAAGGAAGGCAGATTTGTCATCATTGTGGATGATGAGGACCGCGAGAACGAGGGCGATCTGGTGATTGCAGCCGAGTTTGCCACGCCAGAGGCTGTCAATTTTATGGCGATGCATGGGCGAGGACTGATATGTGTGGCTATGAGTGGGTATATGCTCGATAGGTTACATATTCCGCTTATGGTGCCAACGGCACACAACCGCGCTGGCTTTGGGACGAATTTCACGGTATCGGTTGAAGCACGGCATGGTGTGACAACGGGCATTTCAGCTTATGACCGTGCGCATACTATTCAGGTATTGATAGACCCACGCAGTATGCCCGAAGATATTGCGATGCCAGGGCATATCTTCCCCCTGCGTGCGCGTGATGGTGGCGTGCTCGAGCGGCGCGGGCAGACGGAGGCGAGCGTTGACTTGGCGCGGTTGGCGGGGCTTACGCCGGCGGGCGTTATTTGTGAGGTGATGAACCCAGATGGCACCATGGCCCGCTTGCCGTCACTGGTTGAATTTGCAGTACAGCATGGCTTGCATATCGTTTCTGTTGAGGCTATTGCGGCCTACCGTCTTCAACAAGAGCAATGTTGTGTTGGGCCTAGTGTGCCGGTATCATTACACCATGGACCGGTAGCGTGTATTAGCACGAGCCGCTTGCCTACTCGCTATGGCGAGTTTGTGGCTACGGTCTATCGTGACGAACAGGGGCGTGAGCATATGGCGTTGGTGATGGGTGATGTTGCTGATGGGGAAGCGCCACTGGTGCGGTTGCATTCGGAATGTCTCACGGGGGATGTGCTTGGCTCACAGCGTTGCGATTGTGGGTTGCAATTGCAAGCGGCTATGCGCCATATTGCGCTGTCTGGGCGGGGTGTGCTGGTATATCTACGTCAAGAGGGGCGCGGTATTGGTCTGGGCAACAAAATCCGTGCCTATGCTTTGCAAGATATGGGTGCCGATACGGTGGATGCAAACTGTTGCCTTGGGTTTCCTGTGGATGCACGTAGCTATGCTGTTGCTGCTGCTATCTTAGATGATTTGGAGGTTGGGCAGGTGCGGCTTATGACCAACAACCCCACCAAAATCAGTGCGCTTGAAGCATATGGTATACAGGTTGTTGAGCATGTTGTGCTGGCACGTATGATTGGTCCCGTGCCGGATGAGGCAATGCCCTATCTGCGCACCAAGGAGCGCAAGATGGGGCATATGCTTATGCTCGGCGATGAAAGCTACATGTTGAATGCTAAAAAGGAGTGAAGCGTACATGGGTCAGGTATTTTCTGGGAAACTCGTTGGGACGGGGTTGAACATTGGTATTGTGATGGCACGATGGAATGAGTTTATGGGTACGCGCTTGCTCGATGGTGCCAAGGATGCGTTAGTGCGCCATGATGTGAGCGAAGAGGCTATTGATGTGGCATATGTGCCGGGCAGCTTTGAAATTCCACTCGCGGCGCTGAAAATGGCCCGCAGCAGTCGGTACGATGCCATCATTTGCCTAGGGGTACTCATACGTGGCGCGACGCCCCACTTTGATTATATCGCTAGTGAGATGAGCAAGGGCATTGCGCAGGCATCGTTGCAAAGTGGTGTGCCGGTTGTGTTTGGGGTTATCACGGTTGAGACGATTGAGCAGGCCATTGAGCGTGCGGGTAGTAAGGCTGGCAATAAGGGGGCTGAGGCTGCACTTGTGGCCATTGAAATGGCCAATGTGCTGCGCCAGATATGAGCGACTGTTTCTATTCAAAAGGAACTACAAGGAGACACCGATGAATGCAGATAGCAAATAGTTGATTGGTTGCTAGGAGCTTGCCGTTGGCAAGCTCCTACGTTTTTACGGAGGAATACGAGATGACTTGCTAAAAACAAAGGTTTACCTTAAAATACAGAGTAGTACAATTTGGTATACCATAAAGCATTGTCTTGCATGTTGAAAAATGATACCGGTTATGAGCAAAGAGCGCTGAGTGACATATGACACGAACGCGCTCTATAGCAAAGATATGTACCAATAATGAACCGATTTGGTATGATAGGAGCAAAGCATATGTGCCAGAAAGCCGACCAAGGGACACTGGACAGAGGAACAATGGACCAAGAAACACTGACAGACCATACATATGGGCATGCCGTTCCCCTGAGCATGATGAAGCCCGGCCAGCGCCTGCGTGTGATGGGTATAGCAGCCGGACGCTGTGCCAACCGTCGTTTGAGTGATTTGGGACTCATTCCCGATACCGAAATAGAAATTGTTCAGAAACAGGGTAACGGTCCACTCATTCTTGCTGTGCGCGATACACGTATAGCCATAGGACACGGCGTTGCCCACAAAGTGTTGGTGCAACTTGTAACACAGCAACAGCTACAAGATAGCCCGCAGTGTAGCACTACTATACCATCGAAGAAAAACCTGTTCTCCATAATCTTAGGGAACGGCTCAGTGAAGAAGGACCTACCTGCTCCACCAGAACAGGAGGTTTCACCGTGGATTGTGTAGTTGCGTTGGCAGGCAACCCGAATGCTGGTAAAAGTACCATTTTCAATGTGTTGACTGGCTCTCGTCAGCATACCGGCAACTGGCCGGGCAAAACCGTCGAAAAGAAAATGGGGTTTTTTAAGCACGATGGGCATACTATCACTGTGATAGACCTGCCGGGCACCTATAGCCTATCAACCTATTCGATTGAGGAGCAAATAGCGCGTGACTTTATTGTAGAAGAACACCCCGATGCAGTCATTAATGTGGTTGATGCTGCCAACTTAGAGCGCAATCTTTATCTTACGACGCAAATCTTAGAAACGTGTACGCCTGTCATCCTTGTATTGAATATGATGGATGTTGCTACATCGCGCCAAATAGTTATTGATGCACAACAGCTTTCGGATCTGTTGCATCATATCCCTGTTGTCCCCATGGTTGCGAGCAATGGCAGGGGTATGGAGACATTGAAGCATGCTATTATGACTATATCCAAACAGCACCCAGTTACATTGCAGCAACAATCAATACGCATGTCCAAAGGGAATTGTTGCGCACCATGACCACAGATGTATCGCCTATACAAACTATCTATTTCTCATACAGCAATGATATAGAGCAAGCCATAACCCGGTTGAGCACTGTTATCAAGACATCGCCCATGCTGTCTGCGTCCTACAATCCGCGCTGGTTGTCCATACAGCTTTTGGAAGGTGATACGACGTTACTGGAGAAAGTGGAGCATGCTATAGGTGGCAAAGAAGTCATCAATACGCTGAACGAGTGTATCCAACAACTTGAAACACTCTACCAAGAAGATATTGATATTATCATCACCGACCAGCGCTATCGGTTTATCAGCTCGCTTGTACGACGTGTGGTGACGCGCCCAGCCGACTCGACGACAACGATGTCTGACAAGATTGACCGCTTTGTTACGCACCGTGTGTTTGGCATTGTCATGTTCTTGGTGCTGATGTGGGTTGTTTTTAAGCTTACTACTGATGTGGCCGGTCCGTTTATAGATTGGGTGGATGGTGTCATTAGTGGGCCAGTTACCAATTGGGTTGTTGCCCTGTTTGGTGTCATTGGGCTAGATGGCACATGGTTCGAGAGTTTGATACGCGATGGCGTTATTGCTGGCGTTGGTGGTGTGCTTGTCTTTGTGCCTGTGCTCGTGTCGCTCTACTTTGCTATGGCTGTGTTGGAAGATTCGGGCTATATGGCACGCGCTGCTTTTGTCATGGACCGCCTGATGCATACCCTTGGGCTACACGGCAAGAGCTTTATGCCCATGGTGATTGGCTTTGGTTGCACTGTGCCTGCTATCTATGCCACGCGCACGCTGGAGAATGAGAAGGACCGTATCATTACGGCATTACTCGTGCCGTTTATGAGTTGTGGCGCACGTTTGCCTGTGTATGTGATGATGACAGCTATTTTCTTTCCGGAAATCAGTGGAATCATTATCTGGATCATCTACTTGATTGGCATTCTTATGGCTGTGGTTTTGGGTATTATTCTGAAACATACCATTTTTAAGGACAAAGAGCAAGCCCCTTTTATTATGGAACTTCCACCATATCGCAAACCAACGTTGAAAAATATCTGGTTTCTCATGTGGGAGCGTACGTCGTCGTTTTTGCATGATGCGTCTACGGTTATACTTATCACGAGTATTATTGTGTGGTTTTTGATAGCCATACCGATTGGTGGCACTGGGTCATTTGCCAATACGAAGCTTGACGAGAGTGGGTTGTCGGCGCTTTCACGGGTGATAGCTCCGGTGTTTGCCCCGCTTGGCTTTGGTAGTTGGGAAGCAAGCGGCTCCTTGGTGACAGGTTTTGTGGCGAAGGAAGTTATCATTAGCACGATGGCGCAAATCTACGATGTGGCAGAAACGGAGACAGAACCTGCACCAACGACGTTTGCCGAGGATGTGGGGGGCATTGTTACAAGCTTTGAGGCTACTGTGGTAGATGCGCTCAAGGCTGTGCCGAGCATGGTAGGCATCACCTTATCCCATGATGAAGAGGATGTTGCATCATCTGATTTGATGGTGGCTGTACGCAATAGTTTTGAGACGCATAGCCATGGGCATGGGGCGCTGGCTGCATTTGCGTTTATGGTTTTTGTGTTGCTCTATACTCCATGTATGACGACAATTGCTGTTGAGCGCCAAGAACTGGGTATGCAATGGACATGGGTGAGCATTATTGGGCAATTTGTGATAGCGTGGATGGTTGCGTTTCTCATTTTTCAGGGTGGCAAAATGCTTGGATGGGGGTAGGTTGTTATGCTAGAGCGTATCCTGACAGAATTTCGGAAGTATACGATGCCCTTGACTTCGGAGTATCTGAGCAAGGCATTGCAGATAGAACCGTCTGTATTGGAAGGGATGTTGTGTATGTTGGAACGTAAAGGGCGTATTATTGAGGTACCTGCGACAAGTCTAGGAAACGAGAATATATGCCATTGTCATTCGTGCCCGTTGCAGCATGCATGCCCTCCAAATGGAACATGGTATGCACTCGTTGACTATGCACACAGGGGCATCGGAATCTTGCCACCAGACATGTCTTCGACGTGCTCATGCAGCGGCAGTGCGGTGAGGGAATAGGACATTATGCCACGTAAAATCATCTATACACTGCTCCTTATCCTTGGTATGAGCGCACTGCTGTGGGCCGTCAATAGGTGGGCGAAAACAGACCATGCGCTATCGCACACGGCACAACGGAGTGCTCGTGTGCAACAGGTTGTACAGCCTATCCCAAAAGAGGTTGCAACACCAGCACCTACGACACACCTGCCGCTTGATATGGATACACCAACATCTGCGCGAACAGCAGACCTTTCAGACCATCTCGTCTACCTACCAACACCAACACCGGAACCAACACCAACTCCAACACCACAGCCGGAACATGTGCGGTTTGCTGTCATTGGCGACTTTGGGCTAGATGGGCTTATGATGGAAGATGTATCGTACCTCGTGAAAGGGTGGGAACCGGATTTCGTCATCACGACTGGCGATAATAATTACCCTGACGGGTCTGCTGACACAATAGATGCCAACATTGGGCAGTATTATCACGAATTTATTTACCCCTACCAAGGAACATATGGCAACGCTACAGCAGATGAGGCGAAAACAACCAATCGCTTCTTCCCTGTGTTGGGTAATCATGACTTGATGAGCAACAATGGCCAAGCTTACTATGACTATTTCACACTGCCTGGCAATGAGCGCTATTATACCTTCACATGGGGAAATATGGCGTTCTTTATGCTCAATAGTATGCCGGGTGAGCCAGATGGGATAGATGCAGATTCAGTGCAAGCGGCATGGTTGCAGGAGCAACTGGCGGCTTCAGATGTATGTTGGAAGTTGGTTGTTTTTCATCACCCGCCCTATACTTCAGATAGTCGTGGTCCCTATGATTGGATGCGCTGGCCTTTTGCAGCATGGGGAGCTGATATGGTGCTCAATGGGCATCATCATACCTATGAACGGCTTATCATTGATGGGTTTCCATACTTTGTAAATGGGTTAGGGGGCGGTCCAAGGTATGCCTTTGGCGACATAGTTGAGGGTAGCGAGATGCAGTATAACCTTGACCATGGGGCTATGCTGGTGGATGCTACAGCGACACAGATGACATTTCAGTTCATTTCACGCCTAGAAGAAGTGATTGATACGTATACCATAGAAAAGGTATGTCAGATGAGTACCTTTCGATAGGTGATTTTCTGAGAAGACACAATGGGAATGGGATGAGAGCACAATGCTTCTATGATGTAGCAGGAAACAAGGCAGCGAGGGCTTCATCCCAACCGGTCATTGTTCCACCATCTTGCATGACAATCACTTTGGCTTGCTGCGCCAATGCAGCCGCTGCATGCGAACATTCCTGCCCCCATGCCACTGCGAGTGTTGGGTAGCCAACTTCACACAAGAGGTCGGCTCGCTGGCGTGCGCGTGTGACATCTTCCACGTTCACCATGGTCGAAATCTCAATTGCGAGCCATACTTCTGGACGGTCTGGGTGATGCTTTACTTTCCCTTTTGCAAGCAAGTCTAAGCGCAACAGCTCATTGTAGGCTTCTTCGGAGATACGTTCGTCATCTTCAAGCGAGTTTACCTCGACAACTTTTACGCGGAGCAGGGACTTGCCCCAATAGGAACCGATACGTTGCTGATATTTGGCATGTAGCCTTTCGCCGCGTATCTCTGAAAACTCATTCTTTAACCATGCAACATCTTTCTCAAGATTGTCTAAGCGTTGCTCAACGCGGTTGAAGCGTTCATCAACTTGCTTAAAGCCTTCTTCTACCCGTTGTTCGAGTTTATCAATCCGTTCATGTACCTGCTTAAAGCGCTCATCGGTGCGCTGTTCGAGTTTATCAATGCGTTCATTGATTTGCTTAAAGCCTTCTTCTACCCGTTGTTCGAGTTGGTTAAACCGTCGGTCATGCTCATCAAACCGTCGGTCATGCTCATCAAACCGTCGGTCATGTTCATACACCCGCTGCTCGAGGCGGTCCATGCGCTCAGTGAGTATGCGCACTTGCTCCGTGAGCAAACGGACCTGTTCTGTCAGGCGGTCAAGCGAATCTGAGAATGACCTACCATCACCATTGAGGAGTATCTGTCGAAGCTGCACGCGCCACTTTGGGTGCTCGTCCAGCAATTGTAGAAAATCTTGGAAATCTGTAACCGTAAAAGCCACTGGTATGCTCCTGCTAACAATTACACTTGTATTATACTCGTAGGGAGAGAAAATGCAATTAGGAGTCTTGAATACTGGAATTGCCATATCTGAGCATCCATAACGTAGCCGTGACAGTCGTTCTTGTCAAGGCTTGTCAAGCTTACCACTTTGTGCTACAATGCATATGTTGAGTGGCGACGTAGCCAAGTGGTAAGGCAGCGGTCTGCAAAACCGCCATGCGCGGGTTCAAATCCCGCCGTCGCCTCACATATTTGCGTTATAAGCGGAGGATAGGCATTGTCCATATTTCTATATAAGAAAGCTTTGTCTGTCCTAAGCGCTTTTTTTGTATTTGTTCCCCATACACATGCACTTCATGTATCCTATCTCTAAGTTACTCCCATGAAACACCTATCGTCGTTCACAGCAACCATAGCAACAGTGCTTCTGTGCGTGACGTTGTGGCTTGCGTGGATTGGGCAAAAGTTCTTCCTAGCTACCCCCCCAAGCATACTCAAAGGGTGCGCGGCATTGTTTGTGGCAGCGCTCTTGTTTCTGCTGCTGAGCAGGTGGTCCGAGTATGACGAGGAGCGCCGCGCAACCTTCGCTACCTACCTCAAGAACTTGGTGAGTTGTTCCCCCCTTGGCATAGCGCTGGTGGGGGCTGGTGTGCTCGCAACGGGGGCTTCCTTTTGGTTGCATACACAACCGGCTATGTTGCCTTGGCCAACGTTGATAGCATGGGTAGGCGGCATCGTATTATTTCTTACCGGGACGTGGCTGTGGAATACGCAGCTACCGGACGATAGCATGGATTCTCCTTCTTATGTATCATATCATGATGGTATCCCTACCCTTTCTTTGCACCGTTGGGAAATGCTCGCTATGTTGCTCCTGATGGTGTTGGCATTCTTGTTGCGCCAAGCATATGTAGCGAACATTCCCAATAGCATCCATGGCGATGAGGGCGAAATGGGTTTGCTGGCGCGGAAAGTGTTAGATGGCACATTGCGCGACCCGTTTATCACGGAATGGCTTGGGCACCCGACATTGTGGTTTTTCTTCCAGGGGGCATCGCTAAAGGTGTTTGGCGATACTATTGGCGGCTTGCGCATGCTGTCGGCAGTGATAGGTGCAGCAACGGTGCCTGTGCTCTATGTGTATGCACGCATGTGGTATGGGTGGGGAATTGCACTCATGGCCACGAGTCTGTTGACGGTATTCCATTTTCATATTCACTATAGCCGCTTTGCCCTCAACAATATAGCGGACCCGTTGTTGGCGCTGGCGTTCTTTATCGCTTTTTTCGCGGGTTTGCGTACTCGCTCACTGTTTTGGTTTGCACTGGCGGGGTTTGTGCTTGGCTTTGGGTTTCATTTCTATATGGGCGCACGGCTGCTCGTGGTGCTCTTTTTTGCACTGTTGGCACATCAATTTTTGCTAAACCGTACACATCTCCTAAGCCTACGTATCCACCTAGTGCTCTTTGTAGTGGGGTTTGTTTGTGGTATGGGACCACTCCTACACACCTTTTTAGCACGTCCTGATGTGTTCATGGCGCGGTTTGATGCGGCTGGTGTCTTCAGCGGTTGGTTTACGATGCGAACGGAACACTTGACGCCGCTACAGGTTGTTGCGGAGCAGTTGCGTGGTGGTTTTGGGGCTTATACGTTTGTGCCAGATTCGAGCTTGCACTATCGCCCCAAAATAGCGTTGCTAGACCCGGCGTCATCTGTGCTGTTTGTCTTTGGCTTGGTGTTGGCTGTGGCACGCTGGCGGCGTGTTGATACCGCATTGTTGGTCTTTTGGGTGCTTGGGACAGCGTTCTTTGGTGGTGTCATGCTGGCCAGCCCCCCGGAGTCACCGCGCTATGTCATTACGGCACCTGCCTTGTGCTTGCTCATTGCTCTATCGCTTGCGCAAATAGGTATTATGCTGCACACTATGGTGGGGTTGCCACAGTGGGCTATACAAACTTTGGCAGTGGTAGCCGTGGTGTTGTTCGTGGCTTGGAACCTCAATTTTTACTTCAATGTGTTTACGCCCCGCATCAATTTTGCGGGTAGCGATACGACTGATGGGATAGGGTATTATTTGGCAACGCAAGCAGATACTACCTATACCTACTTCTTTGGTGCTCCACGGATTTATTTGGGACATGGGTCTATCCGCTTTTTGGCTCCTGATACAACAGGGGTGGATGTGATTGAGCCGCTGACGTCGCCGGAGCAGTTGCCGCCATTGCCAGCTCACTACAAGCCGGTGTTTGTGTTTCTACCCGAACGACGGCATGATCTCCATGCTGTGCGTATGCGCTACCCGACGGGCAATTTGTATGAGTTCCCGATAGAGGATGGCTCTGGGCTGTTGTTTGTGGCCTATGAGCCGGATACGATGAGTAATGAATGATGAGGATTACGGTATGACTCTTGACTATGCCAACCTGAACCTGCTGGCTGAAGCAGCCAGTATACTCAATGGTGGCTTTGCTGAGTTGCTGCCCTATACTCCGCACACAGGCGATATGCAGGAACTGCGTGCTATTTTGCACGATGTTGCGCGGCGTATGCATGATAATTACCCCTACCAGCACCCGCTCTACGCTGGGCAGATGCTCAAGCCGCCACATGCTATTGCGCACCTTGCCTATGCGCTTGCTATGACTATCAACCCCAACAACCATGCGCTTGACGGTGGGCGTGCAAGTTCAGCTATGGAGAAGGAAGCTGTTGCTGAACTTGCAGCTATGGTGGGGTGGCAGACGCATCTTGGGCATCTCACGAGTAGTGGCACGATAGCAAACCTCGAAGCGTTGTGGGTAGCCAACCAAGAGAAGGGGCGCGAGTATACTGTTGTTGCGTCGCGCCAAGCCCACTATACACATAGCCGCATGTGCCACGTGCTTGGTGTTCCATTTCAAGCCATACCTACCGATGCCCAGGCATGCATGGATGTGCAGGCACTTGGTGCTGCTCTTGCGCAAGGCACTATTGGCACTGTTGTAGTGACGCTTGGTACGACGGCTACCGGCTCGGTAGACCCACTCCCGGCTATTTTGGAGTTGCAGCAAGATTATCGGTTCCGCATCCATGTTGATGCGGCGTATGGGGGCTATTTTGTGCTTGCCGATAATTTGGCTCCCGATGTGCGTGCAGCGTATGATTGCCTTGTGCATGCAGACTCTGTGGTGATAGACCCGCATAAACATGGTCTGCAACCGTATGGCTGTGGGTGTGTTCTCTTCAAAGACCCGTCTGTTGGGCGCTTTTATAAGCATGACTCGCCCTATACCTATTTTACATCGGATGAGATGCATTTGGGGGAGATAAGCCTTGAGTGCTCACGCGCCGGGGCTTCAGCGGTGGCACTTTGGGCAACGCAACGCCTACTGCCGCTGGTGCGTGGGGGGGCATTTGCGCATGATTTGGCACGATGCCGTGCTGCTGCCCTGAAGCTCTATGACTATGTGTGTGCGGATACCCGTTTTATAGTACCTTTTGCGCCTAGTCTTGACATTGTGGTGTGGGCGGTGCATGCTTCAAGTATATCTGAAGCATCGCAACAAGCGCGTATGCTCTTTAGGCGTGCTGCTGAACGCAATGTGCATGTGGCATTGGCGGAGCTACCAACGGCAAATGTTGCAGCCCACTTAGGTGAGATGATATGCGATAGGGATACTATCACTTGTTTGCGGTCATGCCTGATGAAGCCTGACCATTTGGAGTATGTTGATATTATTTGGAAGACGATAGTGGCAGTGATGAGTGATGGGTGATGTGGTAAATGATAAAGCGTTAGGGACTATAAGCTATTCCTTATCTATGACAAACACCAACTCACTCGCAAAAGCAAAGCGTTGTGTCGGCCATGGTTTCCCTGCTACCACTTCTTGAAATTGTTGCTCATAGTGGGCAACCATGCCCTTGTGTCGCCCGCTCAGGCTACGCACTGGGAACGATACCACGATGCACGGAGCATTGAGCGATTCGAGTAAACGCAAGCCGGCCTGCTTATCTATCTGCTCAAGGCATGGTAATACTTTAAGCACAAAAGCTACATCTGCCTCATCTTGCGGACATGTGCCAACAATATCGCATACCTTGGCATGTCCTTGCACATGCATCATATCTAAGAATGTTTGCACAAAGCCTATCATATCTTCGTAGATGTCGTAGGCATAGTATGATGCCCCTTGGGCCAGCGGCATCCAAGGAATGCTTAATGGATGCAAGCCACACGCAACATCAAGCACCCGCTTTATTGGTGCTCTATCAGCGAATAGGGTTGTATAAAACGTTTTGAGAATGGGCAAACGCTCTTTGCTAGAGGCGTGATGCCACATAATTCTTGTGCATGCATTGCGGAACTTTGCATCGCTCAACCGTGCGGTGGTCTGTAATTCAGATACCCACGAGTCATACGACATGGTCTCATCGAAATAGGCTCCGCCAACCTGATGGAGCTTGGCACGGGTCGCCTTGACTGCTTCCTTAAAGCTACTGCGTTTGGTACGTTCCTCTTCAGCAATGCGGCGCACAAAGTCTAAGCCCACATATCTATAGCGTGAGCCAGCCCGCACAGCGGCTACCAGTTGTTCTAGCTCATCTTGGTTGCTATCGTTCATGCTCTACGCACTCCATGGTGTTTGCTCCTTTGCCCTTGCCCGCAGGCGTTCCATAAGCAGGGTCATACATCTGAGGTTGTGTATCGTTGCTAGTCGCTCAAAGAGGGCATCTTTCACTTTATACAAGTGATGCAGATACCCACGGGTATAGGTTTGACAACATACACAGTCGCAGTGCTCTGAAATGGGCTTGCGTGCTTTGACATGTTTCTCATCGTTGATGTAGAGGTATGCAAACCAATCGCCATCTAGCCCTTGTGTGGGGCCTGAAGGTGGTGTTGTGAAGGTATACAAGCGCCCATGCCGTGCATCGCGTGTGGGCATTGAACTGTCAAAAAGCTGATAGCCCATGTGTGTACATGCAACAATGTATGGTGGATGCCCAATGCCGAGTGCATGCATAGCAAATGATGCTGGTATGAGTGAGCGTGTATAGTCTAGCATATCGTGTAACAGTTGGTTATCGCGGTCGAGCGGCCATCCGCCATACCCAAACCCATCAAAGCCGATGTCGAGCAGGGCTTCAGCGCATTCTTTGCGCAAGCTTTCGTAGCCACCACCCTGCACCACACCAAATAAGAATGGTTTAGCGTTTGGGGTAGCATATGTACGTTGCTGTTGTTGCCCTTGTTGTTGCCGTTGACTTATTTGGCGTTCAAACTCATCTTTGCAGCGTTTGGCCCATGCAATGGTCCGTCGTACTGATGCCTGTTGCACGTCGTAGCTGTTGTCAACGTGGGTGCAATCATCTAGGCAAATGACAATATCGGCACCATAGGCAAGTTGCAACTGGATGCTCTTTTCGGGTGTAAGATGAAACGAACGATTTCTGCCTTCGGGCCGAAAGGTGATACTATCATCATTGATAGTGCCAAATGCTGCGTTTTGGCGGATGAGCGAGTAGGCTTGAAATCCACCCGAATCAGTCACAATGGGGCTATGCCAGTGTGCCATTGCATGCAACCCCCCAAGTGCCCGGATGGTAGATGACCCGGGCTTTTGCATTAGGTGAAACACGTTCATAACGAGTGCCTGCACCCCGGCACGATGCAGGTCATGCGTATCAACCGTGCGTACTACGCCGAGCGTGGCGTCTGGCAGAAATGCTGGCAATGCAATAGTCCCATGTGGCAATGAGAGCTTATCAGCACTGTGGTTGTCAAAGAACATCATACTCTCTATGATACCACAGATTTTACGAGATGGTTTTGCGTGTGGGGGAATACATACAGGTGAAGCAGAGATGCTTACCGTAGAGACGTTGCATGCAACGTCTCTACTTTTGAAGTGCCGTCTTATTCTGCTTCAAATTGCTCAATGGCCTTGAGCACCTTGGTACCATAGACAGCCGACGGGCCACCGCCCATGAGGACAGCCACACCAACAGCCTCGGCTATTTCATGGCGTGTTGCACCGGCTTTTAGGGCAGCGTTGACATGTGTTGCGATACAGCCATCGCAGCGTACTGAAATGGCAATAGAGAGCGCTATCAACTCTTTTATTTTGAAGCTGAGCGCACCATCGGCCACAGCCGCTTTATGCATTTGGCGAAACCCGGCCACGGTGTCGTGGATTTCTTTGTCGAGCACGCCCATCAATTCCATAAATTCGTGTAGTTCTTCTGGATATGATTGTGACATAACCCTTATTCCTCTCGCATACAAATAATGACAGAATAAAGCAGCAGGCTTGTAACAAACTATGCCTGCTATATGCATGTATTGTACTGGAGAGAGTTACAGGTGTGTCCAAAAAAGTAGGACAGGCATCTTGCCTGTCCCGTGTAGCCCCGATATCCTGTCAGTGTGCGGCTAGAAGCCGGTGCTACGACCCAAAAAAGTGGGACAGGCATCTTGCCTGTCCCGTGTAGCACCGGCATCCTGCCGGACTCCAGCTAGAAGCCGATGCTACGACCCAAAAAAGTAGGACAGGCATCTTGCCTGTCCCGTGTAGCACCGGCATCCTGCCGGGGTCCGGCTGGCTAAGCATTACGCCCAAGGGCTACTGGCGATGCTACGATCTATTTTGCCTACCGCCGCACGAGCGGGAGGTAGACTTGTAGCCCAGATGGAGGCGTTGGTGTGTCGGTTGGTGGGGTGATGGTCTCAATTGTCGGGGTGTCGGTTGGTGGAGTGATGGTCTCAATTGTCGGGGTGTCGGTGGGTGTTTCTGTACAAGGTAGAGTTGGATTAACAACCTCTATAACCTTCGGCAGTGCTTCCAAGTCATCTGTGTCTTTGGCATGTATCACAAAACGATACGTGCCTTCCTCATCAAACTGCGCGTATGTTAAGGTACACTTGCTGGTAAACTCATCTTCCTTCTGACAGGTTAATGGAAGCGTTGGTAGTCCACTTTCAGATACCATCTCATTCTCTGTTTCTGGTGTTGGTGGTATGTAGGATGGTTTATACATAGTCGCCCACACCCACTCAACCCCTGTATCATCGCTCACGTAAGCAGTGATGGTGCCTTGTTCATCTTCAATAATGCATGGCTTTTGAATGTCTGTAATAGAGGGGGGCCAGATAAATTGGTCCGGCAGTACATTATTGGTACCTTCGCCAAAAGTGCGTTCAGTTAGGGATTCATCTGCGCCAAACCCACGCTTTTGAGCTACCAGTCCATCTTCCGGGTCATTTGGAGTGCCATTGCCATTGTCTTCTATCAATGGCTTTTGTGGTCCAGGACTATCCTTGTCATGTATTTTCACAGCCTCACGCCCATCTTGAAATGCTTTGTATAAACTACTGTGTCCATCCAACGTTGCCAAAAAATGGTCTGAGAATGTGGCTCCATCCTGTGATGCATATGCTATAAGTTCAGGCTTTGTTGAGGTAATTATCACCCGGCCTTCCTTTGCAAGCTCTTCGACAAACACTCCTGAGTGACAGGCTTCTACAATGATATTGATAGGGACATCAGATGGTATCTCTTCGAGCCACTTTGCTAATTCACTGGGGCTAACCCGTTGTTGATCTGTTATTTCATCCAGATAAAACCCATGTTCTTCACTCCCATGGTCCATCAAATACAGGGTAAGGGGATGTTTACTGTCTACATATTTGGGTGCCCATTCTGTAATAGCCTCTTTCAGTTTGGCTTTGGTTGCTTGACCATTATCTACGCCGTCCAGATTGTTATCAGTTGACAGGTAGTAGATGTGCTCGTCATTATATCCATGGCTTTTGAAGACAGTATAGACTTTGCCGGTGACATCGTGAATGTTAGGTTGTAATTTGTCATTGTTCTTTAAACGACCTGCTACTAAGATGAGTGCTCCTGTATTGTTTGATGACAAGTTGCGTACAACGATAGTGTAGGTGACAGAATCGCCATAGTTGTCGTTGTTGTTCTCTATTTTCAAGTAAAAGTATCCGTTAGAGGGAGCTACAAAATTGAGTTTGACACCACGTGAGAAAGCTAGGTCCGTTGGTACTTGGCGCATGTCTTGACAAGAGGGACGCAGTTCCAGCACAACATCAGCAGGAGAGTTTTCAGTAGCATAGGCTTCAATAAGGTAGGTTTGTCCTGCAACTGCATCAAATCGCACCCAGTCAACATCATCTTTCACCTCAAAGGCGTATTGTTGTTCAGTACCGTCGGTTGAAATAGTGGGGGCGCTGGCACAGTCGGGGATGTCTGGTGGGGGCGTAGGTGTTGGTTTTGGTGTCTCATCCGCATCAAGATGCACAATATGCATGCCACCAACGCCATCTGCTAGGTAGGCTACATCGTTGGGCGCACCCCGTGTGACATACACGGTGTTGGCTTGTCCGGGTGTGTCATAGCTGTTGTCTGGCATGAGTGTAGGTGCAGCAGGGTCACTCACATCTAACACCAATAGCCCGTTGTTGGCATCGGCAACGAAGGCATAATCACCAACGACGTATATGGACATAACCTTAGCATCGGTAGGTTTATAGGTATTCTTTTGTGTAGGCGCTGTAGGTGTGCTGATGTCTACAATGTGTAGCCCGGCTTCGGCAGCAGCAATATAGGCATAGTCTCCCACAACAAACACATCTTCAAAAGATGCCCCTCCGCCGAGTGGATTTCCAAAGGTTCCTACAATATTCGCTTCGGTAGGGGTACTGATGTCTACAATCTGCAACCCGTTCTCGGCTGTGGCTACATAGGCGTAGGTGCCCGCGACATACACACTAGTGGCTTTTCCGGTGGGTACAGACTTTTTGTTCATAGGAGTTTCTAGGTTCTGTATATCTACTACATGCAGACCTGCATTGTTCCATGCAGCAACATAGGCATAGCTTTCCTCAACATATACATCTCTGATTTGCACCTCTGGTTTGTAGTTCCCTGTGAATGTGGGAAAGAATGGTGTGCTGATATTGATAATCTGCATACCCGCATCGCCATCGGCAACATAGGCATAGTCACCTTCCACATAGACAGCCGTGGCAAGCCCGGATGTATCGTAGCGTGCAAGGGCATTGGGCATAGCCGGGTCGTTGGTGTCTATAACACGCAAGCCTTCTTCACCAGCAGCAACATAGGCATACTGATCAACTGCATATATGTCGTTGACCGTTCTCGGTGGGGAGTAGCGCCCGACCAAACTTGGCGGATTAAGCGGCACTGGACGGATGTCTACTATATCCAAGCCGTCTTTGTCGCTGGCAACATAGGCGTGCCCGTTGGCTAGGGTTACATGGCTCGTTGCCCCGTTTGTTGCGTAGGTACTTTCAAGGGTAGGGGATAAAGGGGTGCTGATATTGACGATTTTCACCCCTTCGCTGCCGGCAGAAATGTAGGCAAGGCTTTTCTCGGCATCAATACCCACATGGTTGGCAGTGACTATCTCGTCGTAGGTACTGATACGGGTAGGGGCTTCGGGGTTGCTGATGTCTACCATTTCCATACCGCCAGAGCCATCGGCAATGTAGCCAGTTGTGCCGACTATCTGGATGCTTGTGGCAGACCCGGCGGTATCGTAAGTGGTTTTTTCTTTCGGCGCTGTAGGGTTGCCAATGTCTACAATCTGTATACCCCTTGATCCATTGGCAACATAGGCATAGCCTTCATGCACATAGACATCGTACACAGATTCGAGAAACGAAACCTTTTTGGTATCCGGCTCAGTTAGGAGTGATGCCGGGTTGCTTATATCAACAATGTGGAGGTAACAACCTCGCCCACATGTAGCACCTTCAGCACCATCAGCAATATAGGCATACTGGCCATCTACATAGACGCCGTTGGCATTGACGGGGGCAGTATATTGCCCTATAGTTTTGGGTGATGTGGGGGCGCTCATGTCTACTACCTTCAAGCCATCGGTATCGGCAACATAGGCATAGGTACCTACAATGTGTATATCCTTGACAGGTTCTTCCAATAGCAGACGTGCTACACGTGTGGGGTTTTTCGGGTTTTGCACATTGAGGATAGTCAAGCCATACCCTTCGCCAACACATGCGTATACCTGACCGTCTTGTGTTTCATAGAATGCTGTAGCGTATATTTCTCCACCAATGCTGCCAGCATAGGCGAGAGATGGTTGTGTGTGGGGTTCTGGTCCCTGCGCAGTGGTAGCTAGTGGTGGTCCAGCAATGCGGGCGAGAATCCAGATGGCGCAGGGCAATGCACATGCACACAACAGGCGAATTATCCGCGGGCGGTCCAACAGAGGGTGAACATCCATTGTGCTGATCTCCTTATCACAATTGAACAGAACAGAAACACAGTGTGATTGTACGAGAGTTGCTAGAAAATTCATGAAACCGCTAAAATATACTCCCATTATAGACGGTAGCAGGTTGTTTTGCAAATGGCATGCTCTCAGCATTCGATAGATACCCAATTCTATGCTATCATAGGGAGTACAATAGTATTTTAATGTATATACCTTTACTTTTGGAGGTAGACCTATGAAACCTGTTCGCCCATCGGTACTACGCATGGTAGGCATATTTAGCTTCCCCTTGCTGCTCCTGCTTTGGGTTGCCTACCAACCCGTGTACTCCCCTGTTGCGGCTATACAACCGCTTGCCACACCAACGAAGCAACTGACCACACCAACCTCAACCATACAACCAGCCGCGTCGGGGGTGGACCTTTCGTTTACTATGACCGTTTTGCCTGAAAACCCTGCGCCGGGCGAAGAAGTGACCGTCAAAGTTGACATTGCCAATAGCGGTACTGAAGATATGGCGTTTGGGGATGGCTACTATGTCTATTTCTATGTGCTTGAAGCTGATACAGGACCTCCTACAGCAGACATGGAACCCATGCACTACACACGGTTGCTTGGCATGAACGTCGGGCAATCAACTCATTATGAGCGTACAAATGATGATTGGTTCCCTGAAGCAGGCACATATGATGTGTGGATATGGGTTGACTCGCTAGGTGATATAGCCGAGGCAAATGAAGACAACAACGTAGACTTTACACGAGTGATAGCAGAGAACTGCTTGCCAGACAGTTACGAAGATGATGATGTGTGGACGCAAGCACATATGTTGGATGTTGACGTGCCGCAGGAGCATACGTTGTGTGGCACAGATGAGGATTGGTACCGCTTTGTAGGAACGACTGGTACAACCTATGAGGTTGTGGCTGATAGTACCAATGAAGATGCAACGATTGCGCTTGAGATGCGTGCATGTATTGATGATGATGAGCCAGCTAGTTGTGATGACGTGCCGGCCAGTTATATTGATACTGATAGGCTCCAGTTTACTGTACCAACGAGCGATACCTATTATATACGAGCGTTTGATGATGCTATGGAACAAACTATCAAAACAACCTATACTATGACGCTAAAATCGCTCTTTACCTGTGCCGATGACTATGAGCCAAACGATGCCCCCGTTACAGCCAATACTATAGTGGCTGATGGCACAGCAGAGCACCATAGCGTGTGCAAAACCGATGACGAAGACTGGATGAAGTTCGATGCGGAAGCTGGCCAGCGCTATGTGGTCAATCTCGATGACCCGGCCGGGGATGCACAGGTAGATGTCTACCAACAAACACCCGACGGCATCTTTGTATGGGTAGACCCAGACCGGATTTTGTCGCCAAGCGATACGACATTTTATGTACGTGCCCGCTCCGATGGCACAACGGGCACAGACTTTAGCGTGTCGGTTGAAGAATCGCCTACATTGGGGGATGTAGGCGAACGCATTGAAGCAGAAGAGTTGGGGGAAGATGGGCGTGATAAGTTCGATAGCGATGGTGCAAACGACAATAGCATAGCCAATGCCAACCCTGTCGCTGTGAATGCTGAGGCAGTGCTCCATACCATCATGCCCAAACATGATGAGGACTGGATAGCGTTTGAGGCTATCGCCAATGAACGGTACACCATAGAGTCACATGGTATAGAGACCTATGGTGATGTGGTTGTCTGTCTGTATAACAGTGCAGGGCAAATGCTCGCATGTGATGATGACAGCGGCAACAACTTTGGTGGGCGCATTACCGATTGGCAAGCCCCCGCGAGTGGTACATACTATGTGCAAGTGTGCCATGTAAGCCAGGGCTGCCACTATGGTGCAGAAAACCGCACCGAAGGAAGTGCAGCCGGGTATCACACGCTGTATAAGCTTGCTGTGATACAAGGAAGGTGTCAACAAGATGCCTATGAACCAGATAATAGCGTTGAGCACGCTAAGCCGTTGCCTGTAGACGCCAAGGCCGCATCTCAAACACACAACCTATGCCAGACAGTTGCGCCCGGCAAGGGTGATAGGGACTGGAACACCGTAGCGATACCCACGGCAGGGTGCTATGCGTTTGAAACGGGCGAGCCGGACCGTGGCAACGATACCGTGCTCATTCTCTATGATACCGATGGGCAAACTGAGCTTGCACGTAATGATGATTATGGCGATATACAGTTTTCCAAGCTGATTTGGTCATTTGACGCACCCGGCACCTACTACCTTGAAACACGCCATTTCAACCCGTCTACCTATGGCTTGGGCACCACCTATCACCTTTCAGCCAAACCGTCGGCATGTGCTCCACCAACCCCAACCCCAGTGCCAACTATTGTGCCACCCACCTATGTACCCGAAATACCCAATATGCCAGGTTCTGAATTACGTACCCTGATAGTCGCCAACCGTGAGCGCATGGAGCACCTGTATGGAAAAACCAACACGGATGACATCTTCAAATGGGTGAACGTGCTGGCCAATGATGAGCGCGTCAAAGGGACGATACTGGAGGTTGATCAAAACGATGCGGTTAAACAAGCCTACAACGAGTGGGTTGCTGTGGAAACGCAAAACTCCCACGAAAGTATACGCAAAGCCAACCGAGTCACTGAAGAGATACACAAGGTGCTACACCATTACCTCCAACTTGACAATATCCAATATATCGTGCTCGTGGGCAACGACCGGGTGATACCCTTCCACCGCGTGAAGAGCCATGAGGGGAAAGGGTCTGAACAAAAATACTATGACATCATCCTTGAAGAAGTCAAGAACACGAGCGTTGGGGTGGCCATTGCACAGAATCACTACTTGACAGATGATTTCTACGGCAGGGTCCATATGCATGGTCCGCCCATCATACCCGATAAAGCCATTGGGCGCTTGATAGAAGAACCAGACCAGATAGGTGGTATGATTGAAACGTTCACCAAATCGCCGGGCAGTTTACTTATAGAGGAGCAACGACCTCTGGCTGTGGGCTATGATGTGGTATCAGACGTGGCCGCTTTCATTGGCGCATTGTTTAAGACAGACATCACAGATGCAACCGATAGCACCCTTATTGGGGATGATTGGAATGGCGAGCAACTGAAAGCCAAGCAAATCAATGCCAACCCACCATTTTTGCTCCAATCAATCAATACCCATGCCGATCACGAACATCAATCTTACCCCAACAGGCCCGAAGGTGAAAGGGGTATTTCAGCCAACGACATCCGCGAGGGCAGCAGCGATTTGAGCAGGGGCATTGTCTATACACCCGGCTGTCATGCAGGCTTGAATGTGCCGAATGCAACAGGAAAGCGCACCCCGGATGATCTGCCGCAGGCATATGCCGATAAGCGTGTGCATTACATTGGCAACACTGGCTATGGGCTAGGGTGTGGTGTTAGTATTGCATTTTCAGAAGAGTTTGTGAAATTGTATACGGAGGCTCTTTTGAAAGGGCCGTCAATGAGTATAGGCGAGGCCCTTAAAGAAGCTAAACGACAGTATCACGACATCCACCAGAATAAGGATGATTTTGATGCAGTTGATGCCAAAATCATCCAGCAATTTGTGCTCTATGGCTTGCCTATGTACACGATGAATACGGGGGCTGTTTTGGATGATGAGGACCCGTTCCCAGACGTGCAACGCACAATCATAGAGCCGCCTAACTCGTTGGGTCCAGATGATGCTATCGTCACCAGAACTATGAAAATTGATGTGCAAGGGTCAACCGGTTTGCAAGCGGCCGGCGTGTGTGGTTCGACAGGTTTTGAAGAACGACAAACAGGAGAAATGGGTACTTTTTGTTTGCTCGATGGGCATACCGATGCGCGTGCCGATACGCCTGTATTGCCGCTGTTCTATGAAGAGCTGCCAGCAGCATCGTTATTACGCAATGTATCCTTTGTGGGCGGGACGTTTATTACCGCTACAGTAAACCCGGTTATAAACACAGCAGTTGAACTTTCCATGGAGCAACAACATAGCCCCTTGCCAGAAGAATCCACCTTTCAGTCGAAAGGGTTTTACCCGCCCGTGCCGTTCACCGTTGCGCGTAATGCCGGCGATACGGACGATAGAGCTACCCTCAGCGTCGTGATGGGGCAGTATGATAGCGCCAGTGGGGTGCAACGTATCTACACATCGGTTGAGTATGAAATAACCTACGCAACCCTTTCTGATGACAGCAACCCGCCTGCTGTAAACTATGTGCAGGGGTATTACGATACTGCTACACAAGAGGCAGTTTTCAAGGTCGCTGCCGAGTATCGCGCAATAAACCCGCCAGTGCAGGTGATGTATACCACTCCGTATGGGCTAGGAACGTTGGATTTGGCATATGACCAGACGCTGAGACGATGGATTGGCTCTACGAAGGATATACCGCCCGGTACACACTACTACATTCAAGCACGGGATGATGCAGGCAACACAACGATGCGCCTTCAAAAACCGGGCGATGTGTCGTATAACGCTGCGTTCACGTTGCGCTCTGGGTCTTTCATACCATTAGACACGCCAAATGGTGGTGGCACCTATGGGCAGCACGTCTACCTGCCGCTTATAACGAGAAAGTAAAGCGACACAGCGACACAGCGATACAGCGATACAGCGATACAGCGGTTGTAGCACCGGTTTCTAGCCAGACCCGGCAGGATGCCGGTGCTACGGGGTGCCACGCACTCCCAGAGGGGTTGTAGGCACCGGCTGCTAGCCAGACCCGGCAGGATGCCGGTGCTACGGGGTGCCACGCACGTTGGGTACGTCAATCTGTAAAGTTCCTCTATCTGTGGTATCATAGCAATCCATGCAAAACATTGTTTGTTGTGGTTTGTTGTGGAATGACGCAACTGTGATGATGATGAAGAGGTAGTATGGTTCCAACAGCGCTATATGCGCTCTTGCAATGCCCAACGTGTCGTACACGTCATCTCTATGTGACAGAGCAGGGCATGCACTGTGCATCGTGTGGCAGCATCTATCCCATACACCATGGCTATATAGATATGATGCCGCGAGATGTGACGTTTGGGTATGTTTCTAAGTATGTGTATGAAGAAGAATCGCTGGCCGAAGAGCTAGATTATCGTGAATTGGCCCCCCCCCTTCTAGCGGCTGGAGTACGCAACCGTACAATGGTGCGCTTGTTGCAGATGCAGCCGGGCGATGTGGTGCTCGACAATGGCTGTGGCAATGGGAGGTTTGCCGTATGGAATGCTGACCGTCCCGCGCTTATGGTTGGTAGCGACCCGGCTACGCTCTTTGCTGATGTCGCTAGAGAGCACGTGGCCTTGGTCAAAGCCGATGCGCGCATTTTGCCTTTTGCCCCAAACAGTATTGACAAAGCCTTTTCTATAGATGTGCTAGAACATTTTCCGCGTGATGTAGTGGACGCCTATTTGCGTGAAACATGGCGTGTGCTGCGACCGGGTGGGCGTGTATTGCTCTTTTCCAACACCCGTGAGCGTTCGCCTATTCAGCCAATCATTGATGTGAGCCGCCATATTGGGCGTTTGCTCGTGCGCATGGGGGTGTATGACTTTGAACGCGAGGCACGCCGTAAATCGGACCATGTCAAAGCCCTAGAAACGTGGGAAGATGTGCTCGATGCATGTACCCTGGCCGGTTTTCGCCCAGTGCGTGTGGTGTTCTGGAATAGCTTATGTACCACGCTTGTTGAGCATGTGCTTATGAAGCTAGGCGAAGTGGTGTTTGGCAGAAGAAAGGACCGGCAATGTCCAGATACATGCCATTCTGACCATGCAGACAAATTCCCTCCTGCCCATGAAGGCAGTGTGGGCGAGCGTGAGATTCGGGCGCGGCAACGTGTGCGCGGGCATCTGACACGCCAAGGTGCTCTGTATTACATCCTGCTCATCATAACCTACCTCATGGAGCTTGATGTGTGGCTTTTTGGCTGGATGCGATGTGGTACCTATTTTCTCTTGGTCGAAAAGGTGCTTGATACCAGCGACGAGAAGTGAGGGAAAGGGTTGAGAAATGCTATGCGCGTGTTGTATATTTCCCCGATTGGGCGCGGCGGTGTAGATTTTGGCATTCAGAATATTACGCGCTCGGTGCGTGCCACAGGCATAGATACGACATTGTTGCGCCTACCAGAACTGTACAATTTCTTCCCCTCATTGATACCCTATGGGGTGCCCACTCCGGCGTTGCATGGGTTTGATATTGTGCAGGGACGTTCACGATTGGCATTTGCACTCCGCACATTCGGATTGCCCGTTGTGACAACTGTACATCATTTGACAACTGATGCAGAATTGCAACAGTATAGTTCTTATGCACAACGGGTATTTTATCATGTGCTAGAATGGCGCTACAATAAGTGGTCTATTCTCAACGCCGATGTAGTTGTGTGCGTCAGCCGGTTTACTCAACGCCAAGTAGCGCAAACCTATGGACGCGTTGACACGGTGCTTATCTTTGATGGCATAGATACGGATGTGTTTGTGCCTACACCGGGACTTGTGCGTCGCAACGATGGTTTGCCGCAAAGCAATGCCCGTATGAAGCTTTTGTTTATCGGCAATCGCACACGTCGGAAAGGGTTTGACCTGTTGCCAAAGATACTGGACCGCTTGCCAGAGGAGTATGTGTTGTACTATAACAGTGGCTTTCAGGGCAAAGATGCGCTGTTGCCGCACCCACGCATGGTGCCTATTGGCGCACTGAGTCGTGCCGAGTTGATAGCGGCTTACCAAAGCTGTGATATTGTGCTCTTTCCTTCGCGGCTCGAAGGGTTTGGTATGGTGCCTGCCGAGGCGCTTGCCTGTGGGCGTCCGGTGGTGACAACCGACATCAGTGCATTGCCCGAAGTGGTAGACCATGCGCACAATGGGTTTTTGGCTCCACGCGATGATGTGGAACAGTATGCTGCCTATGTTCGTATTCTCGGAGAAGATGCCGACCTGCGCCACCGCTTTGGGGAGCATGGACGCGCTAAAATCGTGCAAACATTTGATTATCGTCAGCTTGGGCAAGGCTTTGCAACTGTCTACCAACAACTACGGTAACAGGTCAGCGTGCGCGAATTGCACCTTTATGTGCAACCTTATTTGGTACTTAAGCAACGTTCAGTAGCGAATGTCACAAAGGTACTGTATAATGCAAGGGGGTGTCTTTTTTTGTATACCCCTTGGCCTATGTGTTGGTGTGCCAGTCTCTCTGGGAACATACAGCAAGACGGTCATATACATAAAACAGAGGTGGTTTCTCGGTCATTCAGGAGGGTCCATTCTCCCGCAGGTGTGTTGCACACCCATGAGTTTTGTGGATGTAACCTGCGTGAGTATGCTCTATCTGCACTATGGTGAAAAGCGTATACTGTGGAGATACGCTGTTCCATGACGACATGCATATCATGGTGAGTTTTTTGCATTTCAATGGTAGATTGCAAGCACCCGATGTGGGATGGCTCCATGGCCTGAACCGGGTATTAAGTAAATATGAGTAAAGATACGAGCATAGGCGCTCTGAGCGTTATCTCAATTCGTTCCGATCTCGATATTATAGCTGCGCGTATGGCAGTCCGTGACGTAGCCCGTAAAATAGGCTTTAGTACGGTGGACCAGGCGCGTATAGCTACTGCTACATCCGAGTTGACGCGAAATATTCTTGTCCATGCCAATGAAGGTAGAGTGACAATTCGAGAGGTACGCTCCAACAATCGTCGTGGTATTGAACTGATTTTTGAAGACCAAGGACCCGGTATCCCCGATGTCAACCGCACACTGAAAGAAGACAGTGTTTTGGCTGGGGCTAGTGGGTTTGGGTTGGCAGGGTCACGCCGTTTGATGGACCAAATGGAAATTGATACGACTATTGGGTTGGGTTCGACGATTACATGTTATAAATGGCTCTCTTGAATGGCGGATACAGCACAACTTGAACAGTTCAATGAAGAGGTGATAGGTCTTCCTGTCTATCGTGCAGGACCTGAAACAGCTCCTCTTATTGGTGTCCCTGAGTTACCTCCACATTACCTCCCGCGTCCAGATGATCTGACCGTCTTAAAATTAACGCTCCTTTCCTATGCCAACAAAGTAGCTATTACCTCAACCACGTTACTATCGCGTGTGCAAGGTATGGGCGGCATTGGGAAATCGGTCTTGGCCGCAGCTATTGCATGGGATGATGAAGTTCGACGTGCCTTCCCTGATGGTATTATATGGGTATCGCTTGGGCGAAAACCAACCATTCTGGTGCGGCAAATGCAGGTTGCACGTGCGCTTGGTGCGTATGACCATGTGTACGAACATGTGCAGGATGCACACAATAGCCTCACCAAATTGTTGCAAGACAAGGTCTGCATGCTGATCCTTGATGATGTGTGTCACCTTGAGCATGTGCAGGCATTCGACGTATTGGGTCCACGTTGTCGTATGCTTATCACCACGCGTGATGCTACACTGGTACGCGGTATGGTATCAGCAGACCACCGCTTGGATGTGCTGAGTGACGACCAAGCGCTGCGCCTGCTGGCACTGTGGGCGGCGCAGCCTTTTGATACGATCCCAACGAGTGCCTACGATGTTGTGCGTATGTGTGCCAACTTGCCCATGGCGCTCTCCATAACCGGAGCGATGATACGTGATAATCCCAATCCTTGGAGCAGTGCATTACACAAGTTGCGTCATGTTGACCTTGAGAAATTAGAGCATCAGTTTGCCGATTCGCCCTACCCCGGACTGCTACGTGCTATTCACGTGAGTGTAGATTCGCTAGATGTAGATACACGAAAACAGTATTTATCACTGGCAGTGTTCCCCAAAGATACGCCCATTCCTGTTTCTGTCATCCAAACATTTTGGAACCATGAGGGCTTGCGTGATGAAGAAACCCTCGACACGCTCGATATGCTGATAGGTCGTTCATTGTTGCAATTAGATGCGCTGGAACGTGTTAGCTTCCATGACCTGCAATTTGAGTATATCTCAAAGCAGGCGCAGGATGTGCCAAGATTCCACGCCCATTTACTTGACGCCTACTGCCAACACATTGCTGCATTATCGGGAGAGCCATTTACTCCTGCGTCGTGGGCATTGCTACCTGCTCATGAGTCATATATGTGGCAATACGTCAGTTATCACCTCATCGAAGCCGGCATGGAAGAAGAGTTGTATGCGCTCTTGCTTGATTTTGCTTGGATGCGGGCAAAACTATATGCAACTGATGTGAGCAACCTTATCTTAGAGTATGATTGTGCTATTGCACATCTCACAGGACCATCGGCCAAAGCTGAAAAGGTACATGCCAAGAGTGGCACCACTCACGGAAAAGCTGAAAAGAAAGCTACGGTTGATCGTGGGCATCTGCGTGAGGTGCTTTTGTTGGTTTGGAATGCATTGCGTCTCTCTTCGCAAGCATTAGCACGCGACAAAACACAACTAGCAGGGCAGTTGATTGGCCGGCTCCTCTCCTACGAAAAACCTGAAATACAAACGCTTCTTCAACAATCCAAAGCACTGGCTCTGTATGCTATGGGCGCTGACAACACTCATCCCGCGCAGCACTGGCTCTGCCCATGCACCGCCAGCCTCGCTCCACCGGCTGCATCATCTTTGCTCCTCACGCTAGAGAGTTTGAGCGAAAGCGTCTTGTGTGTTGCCATGACACCAGACAATCGCTGTGCAGTTGTTGCTTCAGATGATGGTTCGCTAAGTGTATGGGATGTCGAGACAGAGCGTATTATTGCTGTGCTAGAGGGCGATGCGCATGCGGTATGTGCGGTTGCACTCTTTGCAGATGGAAAACGGGTTGTGTCGGCTTCTACAAATACATTGAAGATGTGGGATGTCGAAAGCAAGCAGGTTATTGCATGCTTTGACGTAGATAGCCCCATTCTCAATTGTGGCATTGCCCCAGATGGGGTCACTATTGTTGTTGGCGACCAGTCGGGGAGAATGCATTTTTTGCAGCACCACAGCGTCTAGCGTCGTTCAATCACAATAGGCGCAAAGCCCACAGTCACCCTATCGCCGCGTGGCGTAATGCCGTGCCCAACATAGTTGTAGACAGCCCGCGTACCTTTCGGCAGGTGCAACATGTGGCGCGAGCCATCATTGCTCCAGTAAATGTCATACCACGTTTCCCCCTTGCGAAAGGTGTAGCCTTCCAGATTACCCATGGCAATGGTGCCAATATAGCTGGCGTTGGTGAGCGTATTGGCAATGTATTGGAAGGCATAGTATGATGGACGTGGTGTGCGCCCACCCATAAGCCCGCTTTCATTCCACCCCGTATCGTTTAGCGAATACCATGCTGCGCCCTGTATGCCGCTGGCCCAAGCCCGCACATAGAAGCGTATTGCATAATGCGCTTGTGCATCTAAAAAATCCGCCTTGAAGCAAGCCGGGTTTGAGCTGTGACAAAGCAACCCCCCTTCATTGAGCAAAATGGGTTTTTGTACGTTATAGGCATGCATGACGGTACGCAAGTAGCTCAAGCGTCCACGTATAGCTCCGCCACGATAGTACCAATCGGGGTGGTCTAGCTCCCAGTCGTGGGTTGTATTGTCCCAAAATGCGTAGCTGTGGAAGGCGAGTATGTCAAAAGCTTCGCCACCACCATTGCGCAATACGCCTTCGAGGAAGCGACCGGGCGAGCAGTCTTTCTCTGCGAGGGGGTTGGTTGGGTCGCAGTCGAGCATCAAGCCGCCATGGATGACGTGTACTCGTGGGTTGGCTTCTTTGATAGCCGGGTAGACATGCTGGAGCATGGTGGCGAAGTATGCGCCACCATAAAAAGGGTCTTCAGTATCGCCCCAACATCCGTAGGGGTTGCTTGAAGGGACGAGCGCCGGGTCAACGTCTGGCTCATTCCAGATTTCCCAGTAATGCACGTTGTAGGGTGGCACACTGTAGCGTGCAACGAGGTCATGCATAAAATCGGCAAAGGCGTCGAGGGCGTCGGGCTTGATGGGTCCACATTCTTTGCCGGGGATGTGCTGCGCCCACGTTGGTGTGCCACGCACGATGACGACTGGTTGTATGCCATGGTTCGAGAGGGTGCGCAATTCAGTTTCTACCTTGGCGAGCGTTGACCAGTCGCGCACGCCGGGGGTGCTTTCGACTTCAGACCAGAGGATGCCATTGTAGCGGACCCATGCAACGTTTGCGGCATCTGCTAGGTGTATAGTGCGTTCGACATACCCACGGTTTACTTCCACGCCGAAGTGCGAAAGCGGTGGTGGCGGCGGGGCAGACGCTACCGGGAAAAGCACGGGTATGAGCAATAGGAGGGCGAAGAGGATGAGCATTATGAGGAAGGGTAGGCGCTGTTTCATGAAACTTCTTCATTCAAGTTGCGCAAAATACTGGTTTTGAATCGCTCGAATATGTCTTCGGATTTGTCAATACCTTCTGTTTGCAAAGAGGCAAGTTCTTGAACTATTGTTTGCATGTTTTCAAGATCACTCGTTACCTCTTCAAATACTTCGTTTAAGTTACCAATGAATGGAATAGCACCATACCGGCCCAAGATATAATCTTTCTCAAATACAGCATCATTGCGTACTTTGTATCGCACGAGAGGATACAGTCTACTGATACCACGGATACTCTTTTCGATGAACCAGATTTGGTCACGACGAAATAGATCCCTTTGGAGCAAGTTGGTATCGTGTGACATAACAATAAGTTGTGCATTGTGTGGGTTTTTCTCCGATGAGTGAAAGAGTTTTACAATTTCACGACTGATCAGCGGGTGTAGACTTGCTTCAAACTCATCTATTAACAGGATTTGGCCATTCAAGAGTGTGTCAATTAACGGACCTGATAGCGCGATGATTTTCTTGGTGCCTTCTGATTCGTGCTCTTCCAAATCAAACTTTACACGCGAAGCAGGCTTACCTTCATTGTCGTACCTTTTGTGAAATGTTGCAAGGTCTATTTTTTCTTCATCTATACTCGATGCCTCCATTTGGACTTGGACATCATCAATGCCCAAATCAAGTTTTTGAATAAGGGTGATAATTTTTCTTCGGTGGTTACTTTTCTCTTCCTCTAGGTAGCGGATAGTGTTGCCTAAATAGCCCCAGTCTTGTAAACCAGAAATGATATTCATATTCTGAAACCATGCAAGTATTTTTGTGGCTATTGGCCCATTAAATTGGGCAACCACCGTGAGAAAGAGTGCATTGGGGCGGGTTTTGTTTTCAAGCCCCTTGCCTTCTCTGAAGACTCCTGATAGTTCAAAGTCATCCTCATTGCGTTCAAAAAGCTTACTTTCGCGCTTATTTGGAACATGGAATAGCCATTCAGAGACAACACGCTCTTGTGTCACCTCAAACCCATAGCGGTATTGTATGCCTTCAGTAATAAACACGATTTCAAAGTATGCCGGTTCATTGATAGTCTCATCACTAAGCAAGAATACATCCACATCAATGGGGTCCATAGCTTGGCGATCTTTTACTGAGCTATGGACAAACTGTTTCATAAAACGAAAAGCATGTGCTAGGTTGCTCTTGCCGCTTGCATTCGCCCCATAGATAATAGCACTTTTCAACAGGGGCACACTGGGGGGAGCGCTGGGTGTAAACACATTGTTCTTATCCACGCGCTCGTCTTGTGATGTTATCTTGGCGGTTTCCATGCTCAGTGTGACCATTTCCTTGAATGACCGAAAATTCTCTACGCTAAACTCAATCAGCATACCATTACCCTTACTCTAACTAAAACCGTTGGCTAAACGGTATAATTTGTGAATTTTTCACACATTTCTTGTATTGTACGCTCGAAAGCCGGTGGTGTCAATATCGCTAGGGTTTTGAGTCGTTGTATCATTGTGTCGCTGGGGTGTTGAATCGTCAAGGCAAGAGTATGATACAATGTGCCTGTTCTTTGTTTCATAGTGTGGGTTAGGAGATGGGAAGGAGTGATTGAGCATGACAGAACAAGATGAACGTATGACAGATGAGCAACGCGAGTTGACGCTAGAAGAACAACAAAAGATAGCGACAGATTTGGTGCATCTCCTCCAATCGTATCTGTTTCAAGAGCAGGAAATGGAGCGCAAAAAAGTACTTGCATTGCGCCAAGTGCTGCACTATATTGTGATGACTCACTTTCCATTTATCTCTGATGAGGTGATACAGTCTATTGAACAGATTAATGGCTCATTGCGCTTGCAAGCGTTGATAGCATTTGTTGCTATGGCCCTTGATGAGGAGGAATGCACCCGTTTGTTAGGGCAAACGGTCGCGCTAACAGCGTAATCTAGTTTTTGAGAGGTACACATTTCTATGATTCCACATGAACTTGTGCTGCGTAATTTTATGTGTTATCGCGGTGAGCAGCACCCGCTTCAGTTTGACGGTCTGCACGTAGCCTGCCTCTCCGGAGAAAACGGCGCTGGCAAGTCGGCTCTGCTCGACGCCATCACATGGGTGCTGTGGGGCGAAGCACGCATGAGTCACGAGGAACTTGTGGCGCAGGGCGAAAGCGATATGTGGGTTGATATGACCTTTGTGCTCAATGACCAATACTATCGTGTTATTCGGCACTGGCAACGCACACATAAGGGTGGGCGGAGTGCAAACATCAAGCATACCCTAGACTTGCAGGTGCGTCAAGAAGACCTTTCTTGGCGTACTATCAGTGAACTTACTATGACTGATACAGCACGCAAGATTGAAGACTTGCTACGCATGAAGTATGACACCTTCATCAACGCCTCATTTTTGCTCCAGGGGCGTGCCGATGAGTTTACCCGCAAAATACCTAGTAAACGTAAAGAGGTTTTGGCAGATATCCTTGACTTGGGCGAGTATGCTATGTTGGAGAAGCGGGCTAAAGAGAAAGCTAAGGTGCTCGATGGGCAGGTTAAGACGCTCGATGGGGTTATCAGCGGGTTGCGGCAGCAAGCGGAAAAAAGTGACTTCTATGCGCAATTGGTGCAAGAAGCCGAGGCACGGGTTGCAACCCTGAGCGAAAGCTTGGAGACGACGGAGCAGGAACGTGAGAGCGCCGATGAGCAGGTGCGTGCTTTGGAAGCGAAGCAAACACGGCGTAAGGAAATACGACAACGACTAGATGCATTGCAGAAAAACCAACACGAGGCTGAGCAAGAGATTGCTAAGCTCCATGGTGAAATTCAGCAGGCCGAGACGCTCCTCGCACGCCGCAATGAGATTGCAACCGGTGTACAAGCCCTAGAACAGGCACAGCAAACACTCGACCACCTAGAAACGTTGCGCCCGCGCTACGAGGAGTTGAAAGAGCAACGTCGCCAACTGCAAGAAGCACTCAAGGATGAAAAGTATAAGCTCCAGAGCCAGATAGACCGCTTGCAAGATGAAATACAGCGTTTGCAGGAGCAGATAGGTCAACGTCCTACGCTAGAAGCAGCCTTGGCAAAGCACAATCAGCGCCTTGAAGCGTTGGAGCCGCTTGTGCAAGAGATGCAGAGTGTGCGCGAGCAGATGGCAGAGCGAGATACTCGCTTAAGCCGTGCCAATACATTACTGCTACAGCATAGTGAGCTAATGAATGCTATAGCGCACTGCCGTAGCACGCTGGAGAAAGAGCGCACGACACAACAAGAAGCTGTTACTCGCCTAGAGCGCCAACTGAAGGATGTGCCGCGTTGGGAAGCAGACTTGGAGACAGCGATGCAACAGCAACAGCAGGTACAAACACTGTCTGCCGACCTTGCGGCGTTGCGCACACGTGAGCAGACTATCTCTGAACAGGCGGGTGAGCTACGCGCACTTAGCACGCAACACAAGAAGCAAGCCGACGATATGAAAAAGCGTCAGGGGTTGCTCGCCGATGCCGATACGACAACTTGCCCCTTGTGTAGTAGCGATTTGGGCGATGATGGGGTAGCTACGGTTGTGTCACACTATGAACAGGAAATACACGCATTGCTCGAGCAGTATAGCACCGGCAAGAAGGAAGCGAAGAAACTTGACGTAACACTTACCGATATACGCAAGGGGATACAAGCGCATGAGTCGCAGCTTGCCGATGCGCAAAAAGGCGCTGCGCGTGTCGAGTCGCTTCAGCATAGTTTGGCACAGGCTTCCGAGTGGCAAGCTGATTTGGAGCAGACCCGTGTTGCACTAGCTACGGTTGAGCAACAATTAGCGACTGAGGATTATGAGCGTGAGTCGCATGAGGCGTTGTTGACAGTAAATGCTGAATTGGGTGAGTTGGGGGCAGTGTGGCAGGAACACAAACCGCAACGGTCTAAGCGCAAAGGGGCCGATGGGGTTGAAGGTGGGTGGTCGGTGCAGGCACTTGAACAACAACGTAAGGACTTGCAGCAACGCCAAGCCCGGCTAGAGAAGCAACTGGAGTCGCGCACCAAGGTAGAGAGCGATAGAGCTACAGTGCAGTATCAGTTGGAAGCAATAGAGCAAGCTGTTGCCAAGCTTCCCCAAGTGGAAAATGAGTATGCCACTGTAGATGCGACTATTAAGGATGGCGATTTTGGGCATGAGATACGCATACAGGGACGGGCTGTTGAGGCGCAGATGGCTGAGTTGGGCTATACCCGCGAGGAGCATGACGCGGCCCATGCCCAGGTAAAGGACCTTTTGCATTGGACAGAGGAGCAGCACAAGCTTGATGTCGCTACCAGCACCTTGGAACGTGACCGACGGGTGCTTGAACGTACCCAAGAGTTGCTAGAACGGTATCGGCTTGAGCATGCAGACTTGCGCACTGAAGATACACACCTAGAGCAAGAATTGCGTGCCTACCCTGGCGCGAAGCAACACGCAGAGGCGTGTGCTGCGAAGGTTGTGCAGCATCGTCAGGAGCTCGATGTGTCTAAGCGTGACCTGACCGAGAAGCAGACACACTATGGGAGTGCGCAAAAGGCACATGTGCAGTTGGCGGAGAAGGATGAGGAGCGCCAGCAATTGGCTGAGCGTCAAGGGGTGTTTGACGAGTTGGCTGAGGCGTGTGGCAAGAAGGGCGTGCAGGCAATGTTGATTGAGACGGCTATTCCGGAGATAGAGCGCGAAGCGAACCGTTTGTTAGGGCGTATGACTGACAATCAAATGCATGTGTGCTTTGATATGCAACGCGATAAGAAGTCGGGGGGTACTTCCGAGACGCTCGACATAAAAATATCAGATACGCTTGGTACGCGCATCTACAATGCATTTAGTGGTGGTGAGGCGATGCGCATTAACTTTGCTGTCCGGGTTGCACTTTCGCGCTTGTTGGCTCGCCGTGCGGGGGCTAGCCTAGAGACGTTGGTGATTGATGAGGGGTTTGGGATGCTTGACGCGGAGGGGCGTGAGCGTTTTGTGGAGGCGATTTCGGGTGTGCAACAGGATTTCAAGCTTGTGCTGGTGATTACACACATTGAGGATTTGAAGGACCGCTTCCCGTCGCAAATTATGATAACGAAGACGCCGAGGGGCAGCACGTGGGAGCTGATGTGATGTCTTGCCATGCAACCATAATAGCACTGTAGTGGAGCAAGTACAGCCTACCATTGACTTGCTGACCAATATGGATACGTTACATCCTGATGTGCTACTTCAGCATGCTATCCAACCGTCTGATTACAAAGGTGGCTTGGTTTTTCGCTCAGCAATTGAAAGCATTCATGGGAAGTTTATAGCGTCTTCCACCACAAGCCGTGAAGGTTTAGTAAAGGCTGTTTTAGAAAGTTTGCTTCAACAATCTTGCATTGCTGATTACAGGCAGAGCAGGAGCAGTAACCGCTATGACTTTACCGTTGTTATTGAACGTAACCCAGATTACTTTGTTGCTCTTGAAGTCAAGGGAGGGGAAGGCAATAGCATCAACATTTCTGAGCGTCCTTTGTGGGCAAAGGAGTTTGGTGTGTGGTGTTATCTTGACGGTGCAATTAAGAATCAACCGGCACATGGTGCTCATTCAATAATCAATCGCCTCGTTAATGAGTTGGTTAAACGACATAAGCAAGTTGATGCATTATTTTTCAAAGACATCTTGTGTGGTACACGCGCACGCCCATGTCCCAAATATCTTGGACAAGAAGATGTGATAGCAAGCCAGACTGCGCCAGACATTTTTCTATTTCCTCAACACATTCCCTTGCCCAATGCTCATAATCCTTCTGTACATAGTTTGAAAACATTAAGGTTGCCAGCATTGATTCTTGGCTTGTTTGGTGTAAGCCCCGATGATTGGGAAAAACACGTTTGGGAAGTTCATGTTAAAATTGTCGCGTTATCAGACAATCGGTTGCAAAGTGTGACCGAGGTCTGGCACCAAAGCAAGATAGTTGATGAAAGCATCTCGCGCCCGTGGAAACCAAGCCAGTGAATTTGCTTCTATGTATACTAAAGAATCACGACAACACCATATGTTTGATGAAGCCGAGATAACTCCCTGTCTTGATACACAGTTGTGGCAAGGCTCATTCAATGGGCGTGAAAGTACATTGCAGCAACTGTCGCCCTATGTGGGCAAAATGAAGTCTGGTATGGCACGGATATTGCTTACCTCATTTTCAAAAAGAGGCGATGTCGTTTTAGACCCCTTCGCCGGCTCTGGAGTTATTCCACTAGAAGCAGTGCTAACTGGACGAACTGCTTGGGCAAATGACTTGAGTCCCTATGCCTATGCTCTAACTCGTGGGAAACTGGAAACGCCCGATTGTGAGGATATAGCTATTCAGAAAGCACGTGAGTTTATTGATAGAGTAGAGACAGAAGCGACCATTGTTGACTTGGATGCTGTTCCTGATTGGGTACGTGCATTCTTTCATCCAGACACGCTACGCGAGATACTGGCAGCATTCCGTATTCTGCTCCAGCAGGAAGAATATTTTTTAACTGCTTGTCTGTTAGGAATATTGCAGCATGTACGCCCTGGCTTTCTATCATATCCGGCTAGTCACCTTGTACCCTATGTGCGAAAAGCGAAATATCCGCCTGAATCGTTCCCGGAAATGTATGTGTATCGTGACCTTCATTCTAGGTTGTTGGCGAAGGTCAAACGGGCATATCACCGCCATATGCTCCCGGTGGGATGGGAAAATCGTCAGTACCGAATCTGGCAAACCAACGCTATGCATTTGCCCATAGCAGACCAACAGGTAGATAGCATCATTTCCAGTCCGCCCTATTTTGGTGCGTTGGATTATGCGCGTGATAATCGTCTGAGACTTTGGTTTTTAGGGTGTGCTGATTGGAAAGAACTAGATTCTTCCTTGACGGCTAGTAGGAAAGTCTACATGCCCCAAATGTCTGCATGCTTGCAAGAAATGCATCGAGTACTCAAACCAGGTGGTTATTGTGTGTTGGTTTTGGGGGACGTAAATGAGGATGGTAAGACACATCGTACTGCTGAGGCGTTGTCGCATCTAGCTGCTGAAATAACCCACAATCAACTCGTAACAGATGGTATCTACGATGATGTCATACCTGATGAGCGCCGTTCGCGGCGAAAGACGCGCACCACACACGTCGAACGCATTCTCGTTATGCGTAAAAGGTGAGTGCAAAAGGAGTTTTTATGGGAACATTGCTGTTTGATTCATTCCACATTCGCAACTTTCGCTTATTCCACGACCTACATATAGAACAGCTTCAGCGCGTGAATCTGTTAGTGGGGCGCAACAATCGGGGCAAAACATGTTTGCTTGAAGCCTTGCAACTGTATGCGGCGCGTGGACACCCCCGCACCATGCTGGACCACATCCAAACACGCAACGAAGACCGCTATCCGCCCGATGTGCCCGGCGCGGAAACCGTGCGCTACAAGCACCTGTTTTACCAGCGACAAGACTATACGAACGCACCATCACCCATCCAGATTGGACCAATACCACAGCACGATGGCGCAGACAATGCACAAGACGACACCTTGACCATCGCATGGTCCCAGTTTACAAGCCAACAACGCATCCTAGACAACGGTGCAAGCTACCTAGTGACGGTGCCTATCAGTAGTGACCAATTCGCGGAAGCATCCATTGTCTACGCTGGGTTGATTGTGCGTTTCCACCAACAGGAACGGTATATCACCTCATTCGGGGACACGAGTTCTCTGCGTTGGTTTGCAGAGCCAGACATACCATGCTTGTTTGTGCCTGCGTCTGGGCTGGACATGAACAATGCAACGCGATGGTGGGGGCGCATTGCTGCCTCCGATGTAGAAAACCGTGTACTCGATGCATTACGCATTATCGAACCAACCACAGATGTTCTGCGATTCATTCAACTTCGTGACAACGACGGGGAGGTTGTCCATATTCCGATTGTGCGGCTAAGAGGCAACAGTGAGCCGGTGCCGTTGCACAGCATGGGTGAAAGCATGTATCGCATGTTGGGTATAGTGTTGGCGTTGCTGAACGCGAAAGACGGGTTGTTGCTTGTGGATGAGATAGAAAGCGGGTTGCACTATTCAGTGCAGTATGAGATGTGGCAGCTCATCTTTGCACTAGCACGGCAACAGCATGTGCAAGTGTTTGCCACCACGCACAGCGACGATTGTGTGCAATCTTTTGCGGAAGCCATGCACGATGAAGAGCAAGAGGACGGGTTGCTCATTCGGTTGGGGCGAAGCAAGGACAATATTGTTGCAACTGTGTTCAACGAAGATGAATTGGAAACCATTGTTGAGCAACAAGTCGAGGTGCGGTAATGGGAAAACAACGTAAAGGGAGCGAGCTTTGGGTAGAAGGTACTCATGATAAACATGTTGTGATTGCTTTACTGAAACAGCACAACCTACTCAGTAGAGAACAAAAGGAACCAAAAACGTTCGACATAGATCCAAAGAACGGTATTGGCGACATCCTCAAAGAACTTCGTATTGTCGTCAAAAAGCAAGATGAAGAAGGCATAAAACGCATTGGTATCATCGTAGATGCGGATAAAGACCTTGACAAACGGTGGCGTGAATTGCGGGAAATTCTTGTCAGATTTGGGGGATACACCGATGTTCCCGAAACCCCTCATTCAAACGGCACAGTGATAGAACAGGAAGGTCGCCCAATGATAGGCATTTGGATTATGCCAGACAACCGGGTGCCAGGCAATCTTGAAACATTTGTTACCTCTTTGGTGCCAGAAGGTGATGTGCTGTGGCAACATGCACACGATGTATTACGCCAATTACCCGAACGCCGTTTTGAAGATAAAGACGAAGGCAAAGCACATATGCACACGTGGTTAGCATGGCAGGAACGTCCCGGCCTTCCTATGGGATGGGCTATCACTGCACGCTATCTTGATGCCGACGCGCCCCACGCGCACACGTTGGTAGCGTGGCTCTCGCGCCTATTTGCATTCGATGTTCCCGAGTCGTGCAACAAGGGGTAAAACGAAAGCCTTTGCGTTCTTTGCGTTTCTGCGCAAGCTTATGAAAAGAGAAAGGATATACGGTATGAAAACAGGTAAAACGGCTCTGATAACCGGGGCATCCAGTGGTATTGGTGCCGCGTTTGCGCGGCAATTGGCAGCCGATGGCTACAACCTCGTCCTCGTAGCGCGACGTAGGGAGCGGCTCGAATCGCTTGCAACTGAGTTGATGCAGCGCCACAACATTAGTGCTGAGGTGCTTGTGGCAGACCTTGCCAAGGATGAGGACATAGAACAGGTTGCACAACGCATTGAAGATACCAACACCCTCGATATGCTCATCAACAATGCTGGCTTTTCGACCATGGGACCGTTTGCAGAAAACGAACGCTCAAGTCAGCTTGACATAGTGCAAGTTCATGTGACGGCATGTACTGCTCTGTGTCATGCTGCATTGCAGGGGATGCTTGAACGAAGATGTGGAACTATCATTAACGTTGCCTCAATAGCAGCCTTTTTGCCCGGTCCGGGTGGTGTCACATATAGCGCAACCAAGAATTACATGGTCACGTTTTCCAAGGCATTGCAAACAGAAGTGCAAGATGTTGGCATTAAGGTGCAGGTACTTTGCCCCGGCTTCACCTACAGCGAGTTTCACGATACGACGCACTTCGAGCAGTTTGACCGCGCTAGTGTTCCCAAGGGGTTGTGGATGACGTCGGAGGATGTGGCGATAGATTCGCTGCGGGCGCTAAACAATCGTCAGGTGGTGCATATCTCTGGTTTGAAGAACCGTTTTTTGGTGTTGCTATCCTCTATCATGATGCATGTGGTCTATACCAACCCACTGCTACGCCCGATGCTACAAGCTGTCCGGATGATACGACGCAAGGTGTGGGGATGATGGGAAACAGGGAACAGGTGCTAGGGGTTAGGTGAGAGGGGCTAAGGTGCTTTTATAGCTATGATACACATAGCATCCGATATGTTGCACATAGGTATGGGCAAAATCTCCACGGTTGCTTGGGATACTTGGGATACTATGGATAGTCCTTTGCGCATTCTTACGTTTACATCTTTTTTCATGAAGACCTCGCGCCAAGCCGCAAAGAACGCAAAGGTACAAAAAAAAACGCAAAGCTATAAAAATATGTCAACATCATAGCAAAAGAAAATCATAGTGTTATGTCAATATTTACATCTACGGCTGTGTACCCGTAGATTGCAAGCACATTTGGCGGGCTACCTCAAACGGGTGCTCCGTCATATCCGAAGGGGGAGTAATACCTGGGCCATACAGAAACACATCATCCACCCGCCCATAGTGTGAAGCAAACTGGTCATTGTGCAGCACAACCCCTTGCTCATCGCGCACATCGCGCTCAACTGTCACACGCATGCCAAGGTTGCCAACGAACGCCGGGCGCACCTCGCATGGTGCTAGCGATGGGTCATAACGCCAAATAGTCGAACGCGAATCCGACGTATGCACATCAGAATTGCGCACCACTACTTCGCGTCCATCGTCATAACCCCAAAGCGAAACTGTCACGCTGCCTGTAACGACATCTGTCACCATCACAAGAGGATCTGGGGTATCGTTGCGCCAGCGCAAATCCATATCATACAACCGGGCCTGCTCTCGTTCATCGTTTGACATTGCGCCCGATGCAAATGTATAGACTGCGGCATCCATACCCGGTGGGTCACTAAACTCAGGCAACGCCAAGGTATGTGGGTGGCGCTCTACAATTTCAAGGCCAGCACGCAAGACAACACGGTAGATGCCTGTAGACACATAGCAAATGCCACCAGCCAGCACCTGCCCAACAGAGCCACCAACAATACCGCCCCCACTCACATAGCCAGTTGCAGCCGAAAGCTCCCCGACGGTTTCCAAGAATGACACTTCCTCGCCGGGCATCACCCGCAAATAGTTGAATTGCTGCGAAGCCAATGCAGTGTTGATCATAAACCCGGTCGTAGGTGTGAACGTAATAGTAGAGGTACTCAGGACAACAAACGGGCGAGCAGGTTTCATCTCATCCGCCAGCATATCATACAGGCGCATATAGTCATTGCCCAAGGCTCCCACGCGCACGTTTTGAGCCCCTCCGGGATGCTCCAAGCGATACTCTAGCCGCACCTGCTCAAAATATTGCACTGTGTAGATTTGCCCATTCTCCGGGTTGCGCTCCAGAAACGCCTCACTAATAGGAGAACCAAACACAAGGTGACGACCGTTGCGCTCCCAAAAGTCGCGGAAGCCATAGCTCAGGTTGTGCCCTGTACTAGGGAAGAAGATGCTTGTTTCTGGTGGTCCTGGCTCCTGCCGCATAAACATCGGCTCCTGCATGCGTGTACGGGTAAGTATCGTTCCCAGTGGCGTCATCCGTACCATCTCAGGGTTATTGGGGTGTATCTCCATACGGGCATTTTCAAAGTATTGCACATAGACGCTGTCTTTTTGCATCGCCTCGGTTATCGGTAGACCAAAAATGGTATACCCACCATTCTCACTATAGAATGTGAGGAATGGACCGCCAACATTATGCCCACTTTCGGTAAAATAGCGCGAAGGTATGAGGAATGGCTCAGGTGTATCAGCATACGCCGTGGGGACAGGCGAGCGTATACTAGCCCATATCATACTAGACGCACAAAACAAACAGATGCCAAGCAAGAACAGCATAGGCACACGTACACGCCAAACACCAAACCGCGCCACATCCATGGAGGTGTGGCACAGCTTGTCGTGGCCCGCGTCGTGGCTCAAGTGGTTGTTCGATTGATAGCCCAGTCCATAGCTCAAGACGTGTTATGTGCTCCACTAAGGTACGCATCTTTCACCAACAATGCATCTTTAGAGAGTATAGCGTAGTTTTGCCGGGTTAGCAATGTGTAGCATTGGGTTGAATCCAAAAAGGGGCCGCACACTCTCCCGTAGAGTGTGCGGCCCCCAGAACACCTTTTACAGATATACATTCATTATCAGCGATAGGTCCAACGACGCAATATGTGATCAGCAGCAACTACCGTAAATACTCCCGATAGTGTCAATACCAACACCACCAATACGTTTCTCAACAATTTGTCAGACATTGTGGCCCTCCTCTTCCTTGAGTTTGTAACTCGTTTCCATTGAGTTTGTAACTCGGTTTATAGTCTCTAACAGAGCGAACTACTCTTCCTCCAACGTTAGGAGAAAGTTGACTAGGGTATCCAAATCATCAGCATTAATCTGTTCTGGATACGTGTCAGGCATAATTTCTTGACATGGACCAAGGGGACATTGGTCCACCGTAAACGCTCGTGGGTCGAGAATGGATTGCCTGACATACTCCTTAGCACTCAACCCTTCCACACGCGAACCGGCGCGATCCTTCAACCCATTCAAACTTGGGCCCGGTCCACTACGTTTGCCCTCATCACTAATCCGATGACAGGATGTACACATAGGCACGACACTTTCTATGATGTCAAAACCCTCACCTGAATAGACGGTATACATATAGGCGCGGGAGTCCGAAGGGGTACCTGTTGCTTGCTGCACCCTGCCTTGCGATACAGCAGCTCGGTTGGAAGTTGGGCGTTCTTTCGCTTGGGCATCTTCTCGTTCTGGATCTGCTGCTGCTACATCCGTAGGTGTTTCCGTAGGTATTGTTGTTTTCTTAGCGGGAAAACGTGTAGGAGCCTCCGCGACGCTGACAGAGGCACCTACGCTCCCTGCAGGAACATGTGACACATTCGGCACCTTAGAACTACTACCGCATGCACTCAAGATATAGACCATGCACACAACGACAAAACTGATGATAACGTACTTGTTCATTCTGTTGATGAAATCATTCTGTATGTGTTTCATCTGCATCCTCTCTTCATTGTTGGTTGGACCACATCCCCAGTCATCCCCATTGATTTCCCGGCAAAGGGTGTCGTGTATTCCAAATGGGTCTTACACTACTATCAAAAGCTTCCTATGTGTTAGATGCAGGATGATTGCGTTAGTTACATGGTCAACATACATGTTAAGTAATACCTTGTGTTCATACGTATCATACCTGCGAATTATACATTATCCCTAGTTCTATGTCAAATACTATCTGTCAACGGTATCTCGCAGCGTGCAAAGTCGTGGACTACATACTACCGCAACCAACGTGGCTTCTCTAAGCCATGTGCTTCCATCAGCGCCTCATTGCCAATAACATCGCGGGGCTTTCCATCGGCAACAATGTGCCCTTCATCGAGCACCAACACCCGGCTGCACACATCTAAGATAAGCGCTAGGTCATGCGACGCAAGCAGCAACGTCTCATCTGATGTTTGCAAAAAACGAATTAGGCGGCGACGTGAACGGCTGTCGAGGTTGGCATCTGGCTCATCGTAAATAATGAGGCGTGGACGCATCGCCAACACACCCGCAATAGCAACCATACGCTTTTCGCCACTCGAAAGGTGATGCGGCACACGGTCTACCAGATGCACCACCCCTGTTGTAGTGAGTGCTGCAATAACACGCGACTCGACCATGTCTTGCGATAGTCCCATATTCGTTGGGCCAAAGGCAACATCGTCACGCACACGTGTACAAAAAAGTTGATCATCTGCATGCTGGAATACCATGCCAACATCGGGGTGAAACGTGCCATAGGAAACCGCTCTATCGAAAAGTTTTATCTCACCTTGTGTACGCTTGAGTATGCCACAGATAAGCAAAAACAGTGTCGTCTTGCCGCCACCATTCGGGCCTATCAAACCCACCCGTTCACCTACGCGCACAGTAACATGGACATCCTCAAGCACCCTCTCCTTGTCGGGGTAGGAGAAAGAGAGGTGCGAAACTACCAGAGCCGGCTCATGTATCGGTGTATGCATTCTATCACTTTATCCTATCGTTAGGAGTAGCACCGCCGTAGCCACACGTGCCACGCAAGTTCAGTGTGTCAGGCGTAAAAGAATAGACAGCCCAGAGTCCGGCAGGATGCCGGTGCTACGCGGGCAGGATGCCGGTGCTACGCGGGCAGGATGCCGGTGCTACGCGGGCAGGATGCCGGTGCTACGCGGGATAGGCTTCTAGCCTATCCCACGCCTAGAGCAAAACCTCAGCGGCAACAAACGCACACGCAACGAGTATAACCCCATACAGAGCAAACGCATCACGCGAACGTAGCGGGAATCTCTGCCGTCGGCGTGGCGCACGCCCATAGCCACGCAACACCATAGCCCGATAGACGCGCTCTGACTGCTCGTAGCTGCGTACCAACAGGCTCCCCACAAGCGACGCCAACGCTACCATAGTACGCCAATGTAGGCGGCCAACCTGAAATCCGCGCAGCCGCATCGCTACCTGCATGGTTGAAGAACTCCTAGCTATGTCGTGGAGGTAGCGATAGAAAAAGGTCATCATATCTGCCAAGATAGTGGGCAACCCAAGTGCATGCAATGCGCCTACACTATCCATAAACCTACCCGTGCTAAAGAGCACAATGCCCATCGTTAAAATAGCGATAAACCGTGTACTAATGAGAAGTACTGCCAGTATACCCTCCTGCCGCATTGCCAACGGCCCCAAGCGCAAAATGACCGTCTCCCCTGCCATGAACGGGAGCATAAGTGCCATCAGCAGCACAAATAGCCCCGGATAGCTAAGGCGGCGCACCACAAAAGCCACTGGCAACCGAGAGAGCACCACAAACAATGCTGTCACCCCAAGCATAGCTGGGAGCAACCGCAGGTCCTTGACAAACGCAAAGGTAAACATCAGCGTCATCAGGCCAATCAATTTGTAGCGTGCATCCCAGCGGTGCAATGGCGAATCGAGGTGAGCATACGCATCAATACTATCCATGCGGAACATGCGGCAGTAAATGCGATATGCCCCGCGATTGGAGCAATAGCTCCGGCTTGACACGTTGGAGGAAGAGCACAACCAATGCTGTACACGCACCTTCAATCAGCATAAGCGGGACATGTGCTATAACCAATGCTGTAATAGCAACCCGCTCTATAGCTGGGTCTATGTTGGCGGGAATAGTGGTAATGAGAATAGCATAGAAAAGCAAGGTAGCCAAACCGACGCCGGCTGCCCCTGCAACAAAGCCCAACCCACCGGTAGCCATCTGATTGTTGTTGCCGGCTACCATACGCAAGCGAAAGATGAAAAAGCTCACCAATGCCGGCAACCCCATCATCGTCGCATTCACGCCCAACGTTGTTAAGCCACCATGCCCAAACATCACCGCTTGAAAGAAGAGCGCAACGAGAATAGCCGGGAACGCATAGTAGCCAAGGATAGCACCCATCAGCCCATTGAGCACCAAATGCACGCTCGTAGGATGAATGGGAATATGCACCCACGACGCCACAAAGAACGCTACTGCCAACAATGACGCCTTGGGTATATGCTCTTGCGGGTTGTCGTGTTGGTTGATATGACGTAGCGAGTATCCTGTAAGCGCAGCCGTCGTTGCATAGCCACCAATACACACACCAAGCGGTAGCATACCATCGGGAATATGCATTATGTACTCCGTTTATATGTATTGCTTGAAAAGTACAGCGCCGTACCCACAAACCCCCACACCACACAACTGCCCATCAGTATATATTGCAATGGTGTATGGCTCTTGGAACTACCCGACAGCACCTGCGCAGTAGCCGATGCAGGAGGGGAAGCATCGGCTACATCCGATGTAGCATCAGAAGCTCCCATCTGCTCCACTGGTACATAAACCACTGCCCCATGCCCCGATTTACGTACCTGCACTTCCCATGTGCCGGGGCGTGATGTGTCAGGCACGAACGAAAAAGCGCCCTGCTCATCGCATACACCTTTCTGCCAAGGCGTGGCTGGGTCATCGGGTGCAAACACGGTCACTTGCGCATTGCCCATTGGGGTACCATTATCATAAGTTGCGTGGATGACGATTGCCGTGATAGTTTGCTGCGTTGTCATATACTCTACAATAGCACCATGGGCAAACGCCGTCGTGCTGCTGAATGTCCATATCCACGTGCAGCATACAAGCAACACAACGGCCAACAACGTGCCGTAATTCCTACGTTTCATACTCTGTATATCCTCTGTTATTTCGTTTAAACCTTGGTGCTCTTGGCATCTTGGCGGTTCAATACCTACCCTTAATACCATCGCTTCATTCTTTCACTTGATCGTCCTCTTCTTGCAGCATATCGCTCTCGCCGTTTTCCCCATCAGGTGCTGGCTCCATATGCAATGTATTGTGACGAGCACAATGTCCTTCACCAACATGGGCTAGGTGAGCATCCACAAGCTTTTCATACTCTTCGGCCGGGAAAAATTCCAGCAACATTTCCATATCCACATCGAGGGTTCCATCAGTTGCCAACGCCGCAAATGGCGCAAAGCCCACAGCATCTGCGTTCAAAGCATCGTCTGGTGGCGTTTCAACATCTCCAAACAGGTGGTCAAAGTGAAATGTCGCCTCTACATCGGCTGTGCCACCCGCTTCTACAATGCCTTTGCGCTCATCGCCCACATAATCGCCACATATAAAATGCTCTTCTTTGTTGAGCGCAATGGTAAAATCAATCTGTTGGTCATCCTTCTCTGCCACACCCTGCATCATGATAACTGCACCGCTAGCCGGCCCCTCGCTTGCCTCCGTTATGCTCCAAGACAGTGCATTGTAGCGGCCAGCCGGGGCTGCCACTTCGCCTATGAGCACTGGCTCGGCATCAGCATCTCCCTCTGCCAAGTCTACGGTATGCGTTCCATCAAGGCTGGCCGTCACATCTGCTTGCATATCACCCTCGCTCTGTGCATCGTAGGGCGGGTCTGCCTGATATGCTATAACATCAGAAAGCGTCACATACACATGGTCAAAGGCGAGTGACCACCCATCTTTGGAAACAAACCCCTGCCGCACAAAATCCTCGCCATTGGCACGAAACTGGAGCATACCCTCCCCCTCTTGCATATCACTCGTACCCATACCATCATCGGGCATATCGCTTTCGGTAGGCAATGCAACTGCTGCACGCACCCACGGGTTGGCAATCACGATAGTGCCCATAGTAACGCTTGAATCTTGCTCGTAGGGACTCATCATGCTCACTGGTGCCGTTACCTGAATCTCTCCTGCCTGTTCAAGCGTCAGTGTCAGCGTGACAGTATCGCCCTCGTTCAGGTCGTGCTTGAGACCAAGGATCATAATATGAAACCCGCCCGGCTTGAGGTTCTGCTCACCGTTGGCAGGTATATCTATCTGCTCAACGGGGCGCATTTTCATGATGCCCTCATCGGTTTGCTCTACAGTGTGCAGTTCAACCGTTTCTGCTACATCCGTGTCGGCGCGGATGATGGCATCGGGCGTATCGGTTTCATTGATGAGTGTCATGTATGCTGCGCTGTTGGCACCACCGGAGCCATGCCCCATATCGCCCATATCATCTGTGCCAGTCATATGGTCCGTATCATCCATACTACCGGTATGCTCCATATCACCCATACCGGTTTCGGTAAGCGTATCGGTGCTATCTACTGCATCAGCGTTGGTGTCTGCATCCTGTTCTGTAGCATCGGCGTCTGATGAGTCTGCCGTTGGGTTTTGCGTATCGGCGGGCACTTCTGGCGTGGGCTGTGTGTCGGGCGCTCCCGGAGCTTGTGCCGTATCGCTACAGCCTGCTCCAAGCATGAGCACCAACCCGATGAGCAAAGCCACCACCCAACCCCGGTTCACTGGCATTGTCCAATAGTCCAAACGTGTATCATTCTGCATAACCATATACCTCCTTCTGTATCACCTGTGTACTACACGCTACATGTCGTACTATAGCAATTGTACCATACTTTGGATGTTGCGTTGCAATGCCCGGAAATGTGTGGTACAATAAACATCCCTACCCATACGATAATAGACAGTATTACAGTTGCATGTAAAACAAGGTGAAGCATCATGCTATCTTTGTTGATACGACAAACCAATACCCGAACGAAAAAGCGGAAGCTGTCCCTTAAGCAAGAGACGGCTTGTAGGTTGTTTGTGCTTGCATTACCAGCATGGGTGCATGCTGGTTTTTTCTTTTGTGCATTCATAAGCTCACCACATTCCCTGAGCATATCGAAGGGAACACCTCGGTTGGTAGTACAACGGAAGATGACGGAAACAGCAGGAAACGACACGACACAGTGTTGTCACAACGGTAATGAATGGTTTTATTCGCATGCATGCAGGGAGGTTTGAAATGCGAACACACAAGTTTATACATATGTTCATCATGGTAATACTCATACTGAGCACGTTTGGGAGGTCGGTTCCCCCCACCGTAGTCGCTGAGGGTAGCGAGTGGGATGGAGGCGTATTTGTTGGGCTTAATGGCAAGTATAAAATTCTTAAACCCAACGATGGAGTCGAGTTCGACAGCATCCATGTAGGCGGGTCAATTCTCACAGGGTGTGCCTTCAGCCCCGATGGGAGCAAGTTTTACGGCACCAAGTATAGCACACAAGAAGTAGTTATATATGACACCGAGAACCAAAGTCATATTAAAACCGTTAATGTTGGTGCGAAGCCAGAATCGGTCACGGTAGCCGAAAATGGCGACACCTTTGTAGGCAACGCCGGTGATGTTAAAGATGGGATTGGGTATATTCGCAAATTTAGCTCCGAAGGAGTGTTGCAAAAATACCCGGTGGAAGTTGAAAATCAAGGTGCCGATTGGATTACCCTCTCATCCGACCAGCGCACCATTTTCTACACATCCAAGGGCAACAGAATACTTCGCTATGATGTGATAGAAGGGCAACAACTTGATGACTTTGCTGTGTTAGATGGCCAAGACAATAAACTTAGTGGACTCGAACTGCTCGAACCAGGCGATGGTACCGGCGGGCTTATTGTTGCGAACTATAAAGACATTAAGTATATCAATGCCAGTGGCATCGTTGTCAAAACATATGATGTTGTCAATATAAATGATTGGTCTTCTGTGGCCGTCGACTCGAGTGGGGAATCCTTTTGGGCTAAGTCCGGATCGAATGTATATAAGTTCAATATTGACACGGGGCAGGTTGAGATAAACGAAGACTTAGGAGAGACAAGCTATGGGGTATGTGTCAAGAAACAAATTCCTCCAAAGAGCGCCACCCTTGATGGTCCCAAGTCTGTTGAGATAGGCAAAGAGTACCCCTTTACTGTCAATGTGTCTCCCCATGATGTCACCCTGCCGCTCACCTATATATGGACAGTGAACGGAGAAGAGAAAAAAAGCCACAGCGTTGTTTCACGCAGCGATACGTACATGTTCAAGTGGGACAAAGCATACCCCGGCGAAGACCCCATAATCGTATCTGTCGCTGTTGAGAATGGACTAGGACAAAAAGAATTTTCACAAGAGGTGACAATCATTCCCCCCGGCCCGGTCATCGCCCCAGAAAAGGTAGAGATTACAGCAGATGATGGCACACCAACCAAGATCAATACACCGTATGATTTTACCGCTACTGTGGTTTCACCAGAAAATGCAACCGCACCAATTACCTATACATGGGAAGTGACCGAGAATGATACAAAAATACAAAGTGCTACGCAGAGCGATACCCAGACCTTTGAGTGGGAAACGAGTGGACCAAAGACCATTAAGGTGTGGGCCGAGAATGCTGCCGGTAAAACTCCTGATGCTACCATAGAGTTCACCATTCCTGACAAAAACCTAACCGTTACTATTAGCGGGCCAACGACAGGCGCACCTAACGTGGAACACAGTTTTATTGCATCGGTAGAGCCTACCAATGCCGAGCTGCCCCTTACCTACCAATGGTCGGCAACAGACCATACCTCTCCTGAGTTTGAAAACAAAGATGCCTATTCAGACGACCACACCTTTACATGGACAAAAGTGGGCAACAAAGAGGTTACAGTTGTCGTCAAGAATACCACCGGTACAGCTTCCATTACACATACTATCAATATCACTATTACATGCCTTGAAGGGGTAACAATTGAGAGTAATGCTGAACCGAACACATCCTATGAACGGAACACGCACTATATCTTCAAAGCCAAGCCTAATCCTAAAAATGCCGACGACGGATCCATAAACTATACGTGGTCGGTAGAGCCAGATGGCGCAGAATGTCCGCTCGAGCCAGGCCCAGATGGACAGGGGATTTCCCCGGACCAACAATGTTACACGTGGAGTACACCTGGTGAAAAGACCATCAAAGTGCAAGCAAAAGGTCCCTGTGAAAAACCAGTTGAGTTTGAGTACCCTATAACCATTAAACCACCGCAACCAATAACAGAAGTCTCATGCGAATGCCCCTATGAGTATGGTGTGACAAACAGTAGTGCGGGCTATTATTGCGATGTCACGGTTGGTCCGGCCGAGGTTACCCTACCTATAACCTACACGTGTACGACACCTGAGCAAGATACAAATGAGCAAACCAGTATCGAATATGACCGTAAATACACGTGTGGCCCCTATACCTGGGATAAGCCCGGCACAAAAGACATCACCGTCAACGTCTCTAATGAAGCTGGTCAACCAAAAGAGGCAACATGTTCCATAGAGATATACAAGTCGCCCGAAGACATCACGCTTGTTGACCCACCAACACTCGTAGTAGCAGGCGAAGAACGCATGTTCACGGCCCGTGTGATCGAGGATGACACGTCCACTCCTCTGGAGTATACGTGGAAGGTTACAGACCAAGAGGACAAAAACGAACAAAGTGGTCTTGCCAACACGCAAATCTATGCGTGGGAGACTCCCGGTTCGAAAAAGATTGAGGTGACTGCTCAAAACCAGGCCGGCGCAAGAAGTTTAAAGCCGTCACACGAAGTGGAAGTCATTGTCCCGCCCGATAGTGTTGACATCGTTTGTCCCGAGGGTGTAACAACCTTCAAAACAAACACATCATATGAATTTACGGCATTTTTGCCAGAGGGTACGAGCGACAATTTTACCTATACATGGAATGCAACTGATTATGACCCTGACAAGAACGAAAGCAAAAGTCTCGAGAATAGCCAATCGTTCACGTGGAATACAACCGGAAAAAAAGAGGTTTCTGTGACAGTGCAAGGGCGTCTTGGAAATCCTGTATCAACCAAGGCTCCATGTGTCATTGATGTCGAACCAGTGTTTCCAGAGCGCATTGACATTAAAGGGCCTACTGTTGGAGACCAAAACACTGATTACCCCTTCTTCGCCGAGGTCTTTCCAAAAGATGTCACCCTGCCACTTACCTTCAAGTGGGAATGGGTAGACGATGCAGGAAATCCTATTACGAAAACGGTAAAAAGCTAGGGGCGCACGGCTAGCCACAGCCTGCAATGGAACCAAACATGTGGCGAAAAGCACCTGAAAGTGACAGCCATGCATGAAGCCTACCAAGAACACGCTACTGTCACCCAAGAACACGCTATCACCATCAACTGCCCGGACGACCCCTACCGACTCTACGAAACAACCCATGATTGGGTAGATATACGCGACGGTACCAAAATAGATTGGCTCACCAACGATCCAGATACCAACCCCGATGCCGATAATGCAATGGCTAAACTATTCCTACCGGGTGGGTTTACCTTTGGGTTTTATGATGATGAAAACTTCGACACACTCTATGTCAGCAGCAATGGTGCCGTGCTCGTCAGTCCCGACGGAGCAGAACCAAATGATGTCCCCAAAGAGAACCAAGCGTTGTCATGCGACACCACCGATAATGACAACTGTCTTGATTACCTCATAGCTCCCTTCTGGGATGATCTCGATAGCGACAATGGGTATGTCATATACAAGTTAATAGGCGAAGCTCCTGAGCGCCAGCTTGTTTTAGAATGGCATGAACGAAGCCATCACGACAGTAACCAAGATGAATATATCACGTTTCAGATGATACTCTACGAAAACAACAAAAATATCAAGTTTCAATATGACGAAACCTTTTTTGCCGATGACGACCCTAAACAAATCAACTATGGCAAAAGCGCCACTGTGGGTATTCGCAAAGACGGTACTGAGCTACAACACAAAGAATATGCCTACAACCAACCCAAGCTCAAAGATAACCCGGCGCTGTGTTTTCAGTATCAATACCTCGACGATCCAAATCGTTACCCAGAACCATGCGACGATGTGGTACTCTTGGATAAGATCATGTTTACCTCGGTACCCGCAGGATGTGCTGAACGCGATGAGTATGAAATGACAGCCAGCATTAGCCCAACCAATGCGCTACGCCCCATTACCTATCAATGGTATGTAGAAGGGCAGGATGTTGTAACACATCGCAAGAACAAAGATAGCGAAAGCGACACATTCAGCTTTGCTTGGGATGACCCCAATGCTAGTACTAAAACTGTCACCGTGACTGCTACCAGTGGTGATCGTGATGTCGTCACGCGCACACAAAGCGGTGAGGCTATCACGATCACCACCCGCGTCACGCACACAACCACAGTCATAACACGCTCGGTCGCAACATTGGCCGACTTTGAACCCGGTTTGTTCTATAGCGTGCATGAAGACGAAATAACCGCAACCATCACCGTACAACTGAGCGCAGCCTGTCATGAAGAAGTCAGAATACCCTATAGAACAGACAAACGCAGTGCTGATACTGCCACCGCCCATGAAGACTACGAACCAGTAAAAAGAGATTTGCGTTTTCCTGCCGGAGTCTCAACGAAACCCATTTCGATTACCGTCGTAGATGACGGTGAAGAAGAAGTTACCGAACAAATAACCATTGAATTGCTCCGTCCTGAAAACAATGACTGGAGTTACATTACCTATGGTTATCCACACGATGCGTCGTTACACATTCTGAATAGTGAGTCACCTAGGGCACAGCTTGTCCGACCCGAAAATATGCGAGCTGACGCAAAACAACAAGCAGAAGACAAGTGTCGATATGGCACACTCATCACGAACAACAAAGTTGGTGAGGATAAGGGAACCATGTGTGTTCCGGTGCAGCTTAATCGTGCTGTGAGTGAGCCAGTCACCGTCACTTGTCGTGCCTATGATTTTGAGAACCCTAGCCCAGGCGAGTATCCGGCAACGCAGGGCGAAGACTATACCATCTCAGCGAGTGATGCAGTCGTCTCCTTTGCGCCGGGCGAAACCATCGGGGTCTGTAAGATAGACATTACCAACAACAACATATACGAAGAAGATGAGGTGTTCACCCTCGCCCTACCCGAATATGAACACTCTACCAATGTCTCTGTGAAAGAGAACAAAGGAGACAAGACAGTACCGACAATGAACCTAACCATAGCAAATGATGATGACCCACCAACTTTGTCGCTGAAAGAATCAAGCATGAAAGTCAATGAGGGTGATGGAACGGTACACGTTGTAGCCGAACTCAGCGAAATCAGCACAAAGGATGTGGAGTTCACTATCAAGGTAGGCAAACCTGGTGAAACTGCTACAAACGAAGAGGACTACAAGCAACCCAAAGAGCATAACTATAGTATCCCGGCCGGCGAGAAGACTGTAATCATTCCTATAGACATCATAGATGACCCCCTAGATGAAGGCTCAGGGATATGTGGTGACAGCAATACATCAGGCGAACCTGAACAATTCACCGTGAGCATCCGAGAAAACACCGTAAAACAGGCCACACTGCAAGGGATACCCACAACTATTTCCATTGAAGACAATGATGGCGGCCCTGTGATCCAGTTTCTTAAACCGTCCTATGAAGTCAATGAAGACGGACAAAAAGCAGAGATTCAACTTGTGCGCACCGGCGACATGAGCGGTGAGGTTATAGTAGATTACACGTTGAGTAATGGCACCGCACGCACAGGTATTGATTACAAGAAACCCAAAACACAGGGTACGGTGACATTCCCAGTACGCACCAACCCAGAGGCACAAGACATTATGACCTTCACTGTGGATATAGTGCTCGATTACGATGTCGAGGGTGATGAAACCGTAAACCTAGCGCTCAGCAACCCACGCATACCAAGTGGTGCGACCAATAAAGGTGCATGTGCTCCAACGTTAGGCGAACAGGGTACGTCCATCCTTACTATCCTCGACATCCCACGAGACGACACCGTGCAATTTGCACAATCAACCTACTCTGTCATGGAAGATGAGGATGACACAGCGAAAAACATTGATATCACCATTACACGCACAGGATATACCGACAACAACCGCGAAGTCACTTTAATGGTCTTTGATGCCACGGCTGCACTCGATGCTGATTTTGAGATTGTTCAAAGTACTGGCTGTCAGTATGTTCCCGACAAAGACCCACGCAGTATCAACGTGACGTTTTTGGGTGGTGAAGTGGAAAGAACATGCACTATCAAAACCAAGCCTGACTTGAACTTGGAAGGCAATGAAACATTCAATCTTGTGTTGAGTGACCCAGAAGGCAAGAAAATAGGGCAGCGTAATGCTACCGTGACCATTGAAGATAATGACGTAGACCGCTTCAAGAAGGGGCTCATTGAGTTTGAAATAGCTAGCCTTGACATCAATGAAGATGAAGGCGACATACACACAGAACATGAAGGTGACACAGCCACAGAAGACGATGATTTCAAACTACGTAAGATTGCACTCAAGGTGCGCCGCATTGGTGGCACCGAAGGTGATGTCACCGTGCGATGTACTACCGTCGTTGGGGGAAGTGCGTCTGCTGCCAAAAGTGAAGCAACCGCCACATTTGCCGATGACTATGTGTATAGAGGAAGTGCAAAAGACACTATCACCTTTGCAAGCGGTGATGAGGACACAGAAAAGATGTGTGAAGTCCTTATCGTTGATAATGAGCTTGCCGAGGGCGATGAGACCCTGCAAGTAAGCCTAGCCATAGAAGCCGCAGAGGAAGAAGACACTGCACGGCTAGGTGCTCAAAAAACCATGACGCTCAAGATTTTAGACGATGATATAGACCCCGATTCCGATACCAGTATTGTGCAGTTCAGTGATGCACAGTATCGCTTTAGTGAAGGCACCAATACCGAACAATGCAGTGCTGAAGCTATCATCAAGCTCACCCGTGTGGGCGGCATCAAGAACAACGTGAAAGTATTCTACGAAATCTTTGATGGCACAGCACGTTTTGGGAAAGACTATACTGCAAATAGTGATACGCTTGAGTTCGAGCCAAACCAATCGGAAAAAACATTCAAGATTTCGCTTTGTGGTGATGAAATCCCCGAAGGACCAGAAACCGTGCTGCTACGCCTGAGTTATGCCGATGACAGCCGCGAACATGTTGTGCTTGGTTCACAGAGCGAAGCCACCCTGTTTATTGAAGATAGCACGGTTCTTGACAAAGATACGGTGCTCGTCTTCTTCTCCGAACCAGTATACTCTGTTGTCGAAGGTAATGTGAACGTGACCATTCCGGTTGAACGACGGGGGAGTTTGGATAAAGACGTGTTGCTTATGCATTGGAAAACGGTACAAGACACCGCAATCCCCGGCGATAACAGCATCAGTGCAGACTACCGCGACGACAGTCAACAGCTACAATTTCCAGCGAAACAAACGAACGACACCTTTGAAGTAGACATTTTTGCTGATGAGGTAGATGAGGGAAGCGAACGGCTTGGGTTGCAACTGTTCTTTGCAGAAGGTGGACCGTATAGCTGCCCCGGCCCCAATGGTGAAAACGACGACAAAACCGACAATATAGCCTACGACTGCGAAAATAAACTCACTATCATACTAGGGCAAAAAGACGCAGTGCTCACTATACAAGACGTTCCCAAAGGGCCCGTGCTGGCCTTCAGCGAGCCCGAATACGTCGTCCGCGAAGACCGAGGCGAAGCGTTCATTCCCATCTTGCTCACCGGAGCCATCACCAACCCCATATCGGTACGCTTCAGGACAGTTGACGAGCCACAGGAATCAAGCGTATCTGGCGCTCCAGTAGTACCACACCCTGAAGCGGGTGTTGATTATGAGGCAGTGGATGGAATAATCACCTTTAAGCCGGGTGACACCCATTACCTGACCGCAGTTGTTGTCATTGATAGACCAGAGTTTCAAATAGACCGGCTTGTTAGGCTTGAATTGACCGATGTCACAGGTGGTGCGAAACTTGGCACTCAACGCACAGCCACGCTCAAAATTGTAGACAAATCGGAGCTAGAGCAGGGAGTATTGCAGTTTGCCGAACACAGCTACTATGTTGTTGAGGACCCTGATGCAAGCAATCACACGGAACGTGTCAAAATACTCCGCACCAAGGGGACCAAGGGCAAAGTTTGTGTAGACTACGAAATCATGAACGGCTCAGGACAGGTCGGCACCGATATTATTTCTGGTACGGAAGAGCATGACCAAGACCAAGCCATACAACCTATCACCAACAACGACAAACAAACCAACACCATCATAGGGCGTATATGCCTTGAGGATGGTGAAGAAGAGAAAACAATTACCTTGACAGCCGTGGATGATAAAGACCATGAAGGTAAGGAATTTGTGGTGGTTGTTTTGCGCAACCCTACCAACAGCGCAATAATAGGGCCGCAAATAACCACTGAAGTCAACATCGAAGATGACGACATACCCGCGGGTGGCATTGTCTCGTTTGCAAAAGAAAAATTCAGAGTTAGTGAAGCTGATGGGGTAGCCTATGTCACCGTCAAGCGAGAAGGGTTTTTCAGCAGTACCATCAGCGTAGATTACGCTACATACAAGGGTGATGATTTCCCTGCCTATGCCGGCACAGACTATCAAGGAATTACCGGAACGTTGACCTTTTCCAACACCAACCCGGCTACAACAGAACTAACCTTTACCGTCAAAATAACGGATGATGATGTCCTAGAAGGGAGCGAGTTCATTGACCTCAGATTGAGCAACCCCACCGGTGAGGCAGCCATTGGTACACGAGGCACAGCATATATTGTTATTGAGGATAACGATATACCGTTTGGTCAAAGTGTTGTGCGATTTGGAGCGCCAACCTACACCGCCAACGAAGGGTCATTTGCTTTGCTCAGCGTGTTGCGCGATGTAAACGATGTAAGTAAAAAGACACAGGCAACGGTACACTATGAAACCTTTGACGATACAGCCAAAGCAGGTGATGATTATCTAGGCATAGAAGAAGAAGCCACGTTGACGTTTGAGACCGGTGAATCATATGCTACTATCACCGTCACCTTGCACGCCGATGATGAGCACGAGGGCTATGAGCAGTTCCAAGTACGTCTGAGTAACCCCGAACCTTCGGATACCGTAACGTTGACCAATGAGTATGCCACCGTCAATATTATTGATGGCACCTACAGTGAATATGGCGTATTCCAGTTTGTGCCGGGGGGGTACAAGGTAGGTGAAGGCGATGGACAAGCAGAAATTGTTGTGCTGCGTAATGGTGACAACAAAGGAATAGTCTCCGTTGATTTCATGGTTGAAGATGACTTAGCAAGAAGTGGAGCTAACTATGAACCTGTCGAAGGTACCTTGACCTTTGAGAACAAGGTTAGCACGCAATCGTTCGTTGTGCCTATCAAGGATGATACTCTCATAGAAGGCGACCAAAACATCAAAATGTATTTGCGCAACCCGCAGGGTGGTGCTACCGTACCAGAAGATCACAAGGGCATCCTGACCATTCAAGACAACGACTTTCCCTCCCAAGGCCAAGGCTTGCTCCAGTTCGTTGAGTCTAGCTATGTAGCAGAAGAGGATGATAGGTCGGTGACGGTTGAAGTTGAGCGTGTGTATGGCTATACAGGTGACGTAACGATAGACTATACCATTTATGATGCATCGGCTAAACTGTGCAAAGATTACTTCCAACCAGGTGTGTATACAAGCGACGACTGTCTTAGTCCTAGCGCACCAAAACCCGCTACAGGCAAACTGACATTCAAAGGCGGCAATGAGAACCCGGACACAACGCAGAACATCATCATCCCAATCCACGACGATGACCTCTATGAAAAAGAGCCTGATGAAATGCTGTATGTGGTGTTGAGCAATGCGAAAACCAACGAAGATGTGGAAGTGCCACTCGGCGACCCCAATCTTGCCATTGTCACTATTGGCGATGATGAGCCACACAAGACCTACGCCAAATTCGTGGAAGAAAGAATGCAGATGAGCGAGAGTGGGGCTGTTGCTAACATTGAACTGACCGAAGTATGTGAAGAATCAGTCACTGTAACCTATACGATACAGATTGGTGACGAGGAGAAAGGACCATACACACATACGTTTAAACCGAATGAGACAATTGCAGACATCCCTGTAACTAACGACATAAAATGCGACAAGGAGAATAAGCGCATAAATCTTAACATAGTGGGAGTGTTGTCCGATAAATGTGGCGTTGAACTTGGGATGCAGGACGTCACCGAACTGACCTACGAAAGCAACGAGGTTTGTCCTGCTTTGGTATACCTACCGCTCATCGCTGGGGGGCAGGAGGCCGAACCGCAAGAAAACCCAGTAGCTCCCTTTGCCCTCACGATAAATCCCAATCCTATTGTCGTATCAACCGAAAACGGCAAGATAAAACTTACTGCAACAGTGAACGATAAAGAAGGGAAGGTACTACCCGGCGAGGTTGTCACCTTTAGCACCCAATCGCCAAACATTGTGGCATTTGCTGTCCCAGAATCAACGACGGGGGCTGGTGGTGTTGCAAGTAATGAACTCACCTGCCTCAGCCGTGGCACAGCAGAGATTGTGGTAGGCACACGCGATGGACAGGATGGAACAATACTAGAAACGGTCAATGTTACATGTATGGACGCTGTCCCCAATGCTATCGAGATGGAGCCAGTCAACGCTGAGGCACGTTTGGGTGTCCCTATCACCCTTACTGCCAAGGTACTTGAGGCGAATGGCAATACTGTTACAGCCGGCAAACAAGTCACGTTTAAGGTGGACCCGCCGCTCAACCCATCCATACAACAAACGGTGGGGATGACCACTACGAATAACAACGGGATTGCTACGCTGTCATTGCCCAACGATGAGCTGTGGGCGGGCAAATTTACCGTGACAGCAAGCACCAAGAATGGTGTGGAAGCAACAAGCGAAGCTGAGTTCATCACTGATACATGCGATGAGAACGTAGACTTACGCAACACTGTGTGTCGTGGTGAGATAGAAGATGCTGGGGACGGTGAGGAGAGCGAATCTATCTACAAAGTGACAATACCCGCAACAAACGAAACCAACCCGGGAGCAAGCGAGCTAGTCACACTCACCGTCTTCTTGCGTGGCATCCCAGAAGGTGCAAACTATGACATAGAGCTATGGGAAAGTTGCAATGGGGATGCGCTGAACACATCGGACAATCCCAGCAACCTAGACGAAAAGGTATCAATGGAGCTATCGCCCGGTACGTACTGTGTTGCAGTAAAACCAACGAAGCCACTAGAATCAGAAACCAATGCGTACTTCCTCGGCGCGATAGTTACGGAGCAGTAGAGTACGCCGGTGCCCGAGCGTGTCGAAGGCACGGCAGCGTGTCGAAGGGGCACACGGGGGGAATGGCAACAAAAAGGGTGCCACGCACGCCCAAAACGTGCGTGGCACCTGCGTACTTCATATTTCCTCTGTGCCCCTCTGTGTCGCCTGTGGTTCCACAAACATGGCATTAACCAAATCACAACGTTGCAAATGCGCATCATCTATAGTATGCTAAGTACACACACACTGTAACCCACCATGGTAGCTTCTCGGCAAACAGGGAGTAACCAGCACTTTTTTGCCGAGTGATAACACGCTATAATCAATAGTACGAAAGGGGAATAGATAGTGTACTTTTACTCATCAGCACAAACTAGCAACACAACTGAAAATGGGCAACCCATACCGGAGCCAAAACAGAGGGTCAATCTCACAATACAGCCAGAACGGTTGTCAAGCATAGCGCGTTGGGGCTATCAGCAATGGGGGCGCGGGGTCGTTATCGTCACACCAGAGACAGACCAAGTGTACCTCTCGGTTGAGCAGGCAGTTGAATTTTGCAACTCACTGTGCCACATACACACCACATGGAGCGAGCTCGCACAAAAAGTAGCAACACGCTGCGCTAGTTATGCGCCAGACACAAGCTTTTTGATATTGATGGTTGGGAATGTAGGGTCGCTGTCGGTGTGGTCTTTGGTGTAAAGCGTTTGTGTTTAGCGTTGCCAACGCCCGCGTGGCCGGCGTTCTACTTGCCCTTCACGCACACGTATACGCTCCCGCACCCGCGACTCGCGCCGCTCAGCCCAAGCAACCAAATCTACACCCAACGCTGATACGCGGCGGTTCGTATCCTCTGTAATATCATCTACTATCGTAGCAATTTTGCGTGCAGGTTTCTGTTGTTTTTTTGTGATAAACTCACTTGCTCTTGTCACAGCTATATTAAACATATCAATAATGGTAAAATCTTTCTTCATGCTTAGGTTCCTATTCTTTTTCAGAATCAGTTTTGTGCCAATGTAATAACTGATGGCGCAATTTTTGACATATTCCATGGAAGGACCAAAAAATGCGTTTCCGGGTTGTAGGTCTTGGTGAGATGGTGTATTTCATCCGAAAGTTCAACCCACGCTATGCTCACATGGTCCAACGACGTAAAGAATTGTATCGCTTGAGAAGAGGCGAGATAGGTTAAGTCAAGTTCAGATGTAATAAGCACTATTCCCCGTCCCGATTGTTCATACCCCTTCCGAGCAACTTCCAGCAACTTTGCTGGGGTGACAGTGTTCTTTCCTATGCTACGTCGTAGTTCCTGTTCGCTTATCTTACCATGCTCATACAAAATCCGCACATGCTCGGTTTCATATCCATGGGTATCTTTGGTAAGTTCCTCAACCTTCATCAACACTATTTTGAGACGCTTGTGTAAGTCCTTCAATTCATCTGGTGTGAGGTTCTTTCCCCGGTAGTCAACATGCTGCTCAAGGAGTGTCAACACCTCCTGTATGCGATGATATGGAAGAGGCTCCATAATCACCGCTTGCGAGCTTTGATTCACTTCCTACCTCCTGTTCCTTTCGCAATTCCGACATTTCTATGATAGAGACGACCCCATCTTCTATGCTAGCAGCCACGATAGGTAAAAGAGGCACGAGCGAGAGGTTATAGATTTCTGCACGATGCCCGCGCAACTGTAACCCACGTTGCCCAAAGCCAATCATAAGCGGCAACAACAATGGCAAAAGCCCCATAGCCACTAGGCGTGCAGGCAGGCGCAAACGCGGCATACGACCAAGGGCTACTTGCCCAATCGTGACAATAGCCAACGTGTTGAAGAGCAACCGGCTATGTTCGGGTATGCTCTCATCAAGCAAACTCAGGTAGGGTATCTTGGGCCAAAACTGCTTTGAATTACCGTGTAAAAAATACATCACAACAATATTCGACACGATGAAAGCTGCTTTTCGTTGTAGAAAGAGGAGCATATCCAGATATTAACCATCCTTTTCTAACATGTGCAACAAGCGCCCATAGGCCTCACTCTGGGTGTAGAACGCATATTGCACCGGCGTCACCGTGACCGTACTCGCGCCAATGGTGCGCAGATGGTCTACGGCGGCCAGCAACTTCGCCTGCGGCACTATCACATTCACCGCATACCACGCAGCATCGGGAGAATCCTCTTGCATAGGTGTATACTTATTCCAAACAGGCGATACCGTTGGCCCCTGAAGCCCCGCTAGTTGCGGGTGCTCCGTCACCAAGCGCCCTATCGTCTCTAGTGATGTCCCTTGCACATTGGCAATCAACGAATAGAGCGATTTGCCATTTTGGTAGGCCTCTAGCAAATCGAGCAACTGGCGCACAATATCCACATGCTGCGGGTGCTCAAGCAACGATTGCCTACTCGCTACTAGGCACGCTTGTGAGCGCAGGATAGTATCACCAATAATCTTGAGGTTATTATCGCGTATAGTATTGCCGGTTTCTGTAATGTCAACAATGATGTCGGCATAGCCCAAACCGGGCGCTGCCTCAGTAGAACCAGCCGAAAATACCAATTGGAACACATTGATGCCTTGGCTATAGCAAAAACGGCGTATCAAGTTGGGGTATTTCGTGGCAATACGCAAAGGCCGACCCTTGTGTTGAAATTCTACCGCGAGGTCCGCAAGGTCGTGCCACGAATGCACATCAATCCATGTTTGTGGAACGGCAACCACTAGCTCAGCATACAAAAAGCCCAAATCTTCACACAGAATGAGCAAGTTATCGTTATCGTCGCCATCCTCGCGCACAAAGTCAAGCCCGGTGATGCCAATATCAATACTGCCATCCGCGACTTTCTTCACAATATCGGTGGGGCGATACAACAAGAGTTCCGTATCGGGCAACCCACGCAGACGGGCCGTATATTGGCGCGGGCTGGTACGTGAAATGCGCAACCCACAATTTTTGAACAATTGCACCGTGCCATCATAGGCACCGCCTTTTGATGGAATAGCAAAATGGAGCATTATCTATCCTCTAACACCTGACACCTGACACCTATCACTCATCACTCATCACTCATCACTCTCCGCAAGTGGGCGGCAGCTTTTGACAGGCTGATCGGCTTTTTTGGGTGGCTTGGCACGTTGGCATACCTCGCGCCACCACGCTTTGTTGGCTTGTTCAAGTGAACCATGCCCATAGCGTTCGATGTAGGTACGATGACTAGCACGATGGCGCTCATACAACAAATAGAGTGATGCTGGCTTGCCATCCGCAAGGAGATGCTGAACTGCTTTGGTAATAAGCTCTACCGCCATTTTCACTGCCTGTCGTCCCATAGAAGCCGTTGCTGTGCCACGTGGGTCTATGCCCATAACACTGCTCGACGCCGGCGTGATAGGACCATTCCCCAATGCATGCATATGCACCATGTCTGGGTAGAGAGCGAGCATAAGCGATGTTTCCCACAATGCAGCATGGTCAAGCATACTTTCATCAATGAGCACCATGGGAGGCAATGCCAATACAAGCAACCCATATTGTGTGATAGCTTCCTCGGCTGCGTCCATCAGGATGAGTTCATGCCCATGGGAATAATTGCCACTAATGATCACCACAATATGCCACCCAGCATGCGCCAGCCCCTCAAAAATATCATTCCACAAGGCAAGCATCGTTTCGCTCTTGACAGAGAGCGAGTCTGGGTGGGGCAGGGCTGCCACTGGCCACCACGTGGTAGGCAACAGCACACCACCGGTGCGTTCAATGACACGCTCGGCTATAGCTTCTGCAATAAGCCCATCTACACCCAAAGGCAAATGCGGCCCATGCCATTCGAGTGCGCCCCATGGAAGGTAGGCAATGGGGGTTGCAACACGAATAGCATCTAATTCGTTAGGATGTAGCTCGGTATAACGACCCCAATTCATGAATACTGACTCGTTGTTCTTGGCGCGTGTCTAAATCACGCCATACTACTTCTTGACAGGACTGCTCATCGGAGCCAACAATAGCCATATAACGTACACCACGGCGGGTAGCATCGCGCAAATTGTTGCTCACAGTACGCCCACGCACATCTGTCGTAGCCACAAAACCACATGCACGTAGTTTATGCGCCACTTCAAGAGCGTAGGGGTAGTCATCATCTGTCACTGGCGACACAAACACATCTTGCCGCTGCGCATCCTGTTTAGTGTCTAGGTTTGCTGCTGCGACAACACGCTCTAGCCCATATGAAAACCCTATGGCCGGCACAGATTGTCGCCCACCAAGCACGTGTACAAGGTCATCATAGCGCCCACCACCACACACTTGCACATTTTCAGTGTCGTATATCTCAAAAATCAACCCTGTGTAATAGTACAATCCCCGCCCACGGCCTGGGTCTAGCTCTATGCGGTCGAGTGGTATACCATGGCACGTGAGGAGTTTGAGGATAGCGCGGAGTTCATCAAGAGCTGTGGTTTGCACATTGGCCGCTTCAAGCAATGCTGCTGTTTGTGTGAGTGTGTCGTCGGGTGCGCCATGGATTTGCCCGAGCTGCCAGAGCAAGTCGAGGGCTTGGTCTATGCGTGGCAGTGGGTCTTCGCGGCGTAGTTTGCGCACCATACGGTCAACGATTTCTTCAGGCGAACGGCTCCCGAAAGAGAGGTTGATACCTATTGTTTGCAAAAGACCCATAAAGAGTGTGCGTACTTGCTCATCATCTAAATCTGTAATGAGCGATGGGTCAATGGGTACATCGCCTATCAAGGTATGGAGTTGGGTTCGTATAGATTCTATGCCCTTGGTACGCATGCGTTCCAAGTTCCATATAAGCCAGCCTTGTGTACGTTCGGCAAGCCCTATCTGGCTCAGGGCATCACGCACCAGTCCAATGTGCCCGATGACGATGCGATAGTCTTTCACACCAACTGCATCAAGACCGTTGCAGGCAAGGGCTACCACTTCTGCATCGGCACGTGGGGGCATGCCCCCTATCACCTCAACGCCAGTATGCGTAAACTGGCGATAGGTGAGGCGCTGTGGGCGCTGATAGCGAAACACCGGACCCGTGTAGGCTAGGCGTAGCGGGAGTGGTTGGTCTTGCATAGTGCTTACGTAGGAACGTAGCACCGATGCAGTCCATTCGGGTCGTAGGGCTAGGTCGCGCCCACCAAAGGGAAATTCGTATACCTTGCCAACCAGTTCTTCGCCCATCTTGCGCAAGTACAAGTCTCGATGCTCAACAATAGGCAGATCTAAAAATGCATACCCATGGCGCACGAGCAATTGTTGCAGCAGGGCTTGTACCTGCATTGTTTCGTTATGTTCGTTTGGTAGAACATCGCGCATTCCGCGCACTGCATCAATAACTCCATTCATGGTAGTATATTGTACTCTATCCGGCGCTGTGATACAAGTATCAGTTTGCAGGGGAAATCTGCTTACAATCCGAGTTGAGCACGGACTTCTGCACTTGAAAAGGTACGCCCACGCGGAGTTGTTGGTCGTTTCATAGATGGTTGAGGAATATCTGCAAGGGTTAATACAGGGAGTGCTAGGGCTGCTTGCAAGTCGGCAATGCTTCTCCCTAATGCCTCAAAGGTTTGTCCAAAGGGTTCGACCGCATCTGCTGTACAGCCAAGAATGGCACCGTCATCATCATAGAAGACTTCCCGAATGATAAAGTCGCCATTTTCTTCGTGGAATACGCGATAATTCCAGGTTATCATAGGTCTGTTTGCCTTCCTCGGAAAAATGTGGCTATACCTTGTTTGGAGTATAAACGTGCCTTAGTATCCTGTCAAGGTAGAAAAAGGGATATACCAATCTAGGGCTAGTTCTTTCATTTGCAGTTGCTCATGGTTTCTGCTACCATTTACCTAGATAAGTTGTATCTAGCATACCTAGGGGTACATCCTATGAAGCAATTATTCTATGGCGATAATCTCGACATTTTACGTCGAAAGATCAAAGATGAAACAGTAGACCTCTGTTATATAGACCCGCCCTTTAACTCAAAACGGAGCTACTTCCAGATATATAACAATCTTGGGCGCGAAGACCATGCGCAGGCACAAGCATTTGTAGATACATGGGAATGGGGCGACGAGGCCAATGAGGGATATGACCAAATCCTCTCCAATTACCAAGAACGGTTTACCAAACAATCTATTGAGTTGATCAAAGGGTTGCAAAGTGTTTTGGGTAAAGGGAGCCTCTTAGCCTACCTTGTTAGCATGACCCTGCGCATTGCCGAAATCTATCGTGTTTTGAAACCAACCGGCAGCTTTTACTTACACTGTGATACTACTGCCAGCCACTACATCAAACTGGTGCTAGATGCACTCTTTTGTGCGCAAGGTGGCGAGTTTCGCAATGAGATTGTATGGTGCTATCGTGGTGCTGGTTATCCCAAAAAGGATTTTGGGCGTCGTCATGATACTATTTTTCGGTATTCCAAAACAGGTGTTTTCATCTTCAACCTTGACGAAGTGCGCGAAGAATATGCTGAAGCTACCAAGGAACGCTTTAAGCATTACATTGGTAATGTACGCGGAGCTCATAACTTTGGCACGCAAAAACTCAACCCCTTGGGCCGACAACCGGACGATTGGTGGCAAATTCAACCTATTGCACCCTCGGCCAAAGAACGCCTAGGCTACCCAACGCAAAAGCCCGAAGCGTTGCTAGAGAAGATAATCAAAGCCAGCAGCAACGAAGGTGATGTTGTTTTGGATGCCTACTGTGGTTGTGGCACGACAGTAGCAGTAGCCGAACGTCTCAAGCGTGGTTGGATCGGCATAGATATAACCTACCAGAGTATTAGCATTATTCTCAAGCGGCTCGAAGATACATTTGATGATTCTGTTCTGGCAACGGTGACACTTGATGGTGTGCCACGCGACATGGAATCGGCCCGTGCTCTGGCACACAAAAAAGATGACCGTGTGCGCAAGGAGTTTGAGAAGTGGGCTGTGCTGACCTATTCCAACAACCGCGCTGTTATCAACACCAAAAAGGGTGCAGATAAAGGCATTGACGCCACCGCCTACTTTTACACATCGGCCGATACAACAGAAAAAGCCGTGTTTCAGGTCAAGTCGGGTAAAGTCAATCGTGCCACCATTGCTACATTGCATGGTGATATGCAACGAGAGCAAGCCCAAATGGCCATCCTCATCACTTTGGATGAGCCGACTAAGCCCATGCGCGATGAGGCAGCGGCAGCAGGCATGTATCATCACGAATGGATGGGGCGCTCCTACCAGCGCATACAAATCGTCACGGTGCAGGAAATCGTAGAGCAAGACAAGCGTATGGAATTGCCATTGACCCGCGATGTCATCAAAACATCCGTTGCACATATGCCACAAGGTGCGCAATTAGCCGTAGATTTGGAATAATACATGCAGAATACGCCAAAAGCGAAATTGACTGAGGGCCCGATTGCCAAGACGCTTGTCAAACTCACCATCCCTATGGTGTTTGCCATGCTTGGCATGATAGCATTCAACCTCATAGATACCTTCTTTGTGGGAAAATTAGGAACGAATGAACTGGCCGCCATAGGGTTTACATTCCCAGTCGTGATGATTATTAGTAGCGTCGCCATGGGGCTTGGCATTGGTGCGTCGGCGGTCATCTCGCGGGCCATTGGTGAGGGCAATCACGACAAGGTGAAGCGCCTAACAACCGATAGCCTTGTGCTGGCTGTGGCAGTGTCAGCGTTCTTTGCGCTCATTGGTGTGCTCACGATAAACCCTGTCTTCAAGCTCATGGGGGCAACACCAGAGATAGTGCCGCTTGTCAGGCAATATATGCTCATCTGGTATATCGGTGTGGTGTTTTTGGCTGTGCCGATGGTGGGCAACAACGCCATTCGCGCAACGGGCGATACGAAAACACCGGCTATGGTGATGCTCGTAGCCATTACGGTCAATATCATTTTGGATCCGTTGCTTATTTTTGGTATAGGTCCATTCCCGCGCTTAGAATTACAAGGGGCCGCTATTACAACTGTGGTAGCACGAGCAATGACCTTTTTAGTTTCCTCTTGGGTGCTCTACAAGCGCGAAAAGATGATTACGTTGAAACCACCAGCGCTAGAGGAAATGCTACATTCGTGGAAACAAGTCCTCTTTATTGGATTGCCAACAGCCGCTACCAATATGATAATACCGCTTGCCATTGGGGTTGTGACAAGCATTGTTGCTGCCTATGGGCCGCCAGCCGTGGCCGGTTTTGGGGCATCTACACGGGTAGATTTACTGTCGCTTTCACTCGTGATGTCATTATCGGCAGTGCTGGCACCTTTTGTGGGGCAAAATTCGGGTGCTGGTAATCATGAACGGGTGTGGCAAGCTGTCTCATTGAGCCATCGCTTTGCTATTGTATGGGGCTTGGTGGTGTTTTTGGTGATGTTCGTGTCCGGGAAATCCATTGCCGGTGTGTTTAACGACAACCCAGAGGTGATAACAACGATGACATTGTATTTCAGTATCGTGCCGCTTGGCTATGGTTTGCAAGGTGTTCTCGCGCTCTCTAACGCGGTGTTTAATGTGTTGAATAAGCCTATGCATGCGGCCGCTTTGACATCGCTGCAAATGTTTGTCTTGCTCATCCCGCTATCCTACGCTGGTTCATACCTCTTTGGGCTGCCGGGCATTTTTGCATCAGCGGTTGTCGCCAACATACTGGCCGGTTTGGCAAGCTTGCTGTGGCTACGTCGCATTCTGGCTGAGATGCGCCCGGTGCCGGGCGAGGTGGTGTTTAACCCCTAACAACAGCTCGCAACCCTTAGAGCGTGCTAGCAAAGAATTTTACTACAGGGTATAGGGGTACACAGGGTATGTGCGTATTCCTCTGTGCCCTTCTAGGGTTTTGCCCATTTTTACGGTTCATTCTTTGTGTCTTCTTTGTGTCTTTTGTGTCTTTTGTGTCTTTTGTGGTAAAAACCTACCTTTGAAAGTCTACGGATGCCTACGGAGTACGCACAATATACACCGGGCTAACACCCACGGGCACCTTATGCGTTGTCGGGAACTCGTCCGTCTCCACTGTCTCCCCATCACGCGAGTAGGCAGCTACAAACGCTTCTACTGGCACGTCTACGTAGTGTGTTGCTGCATCGGTAGACCAGAGCACATCAAGCACTGTGTTCCCTTTGCTAAAGCGGTACGCTTCCACGTTCGTAACATCGCCATAGCTTGTGATTTGCACAGGCGGCGCATCGTTCAACGTATACCCCGTCTGCTCAATAAACGTTTGGTATGCCGTGTAGACTGGGCGCGGTGTATTGTCGCTGTTGAGCAAGCCAGAATAGAGCCACCCCGATGCGTGGATGGTATACCAGCAGTATGATTGCACGTCGGCGGCAAGCGCCCGTGAAAGTTGACGCACAACATGGTTGGCCTGCGCCTCAAAGAAATCCGTGCCGGTTGGGTCATCGCCAAACCAGTGTGGGAATAGGTAGGCTACTTCATTGAGAGATAGTGGTTTGTCGCCTTCGCCGTACTTGTTCAACACTTCGCGCACATAGGCTATTTTACCCTTCGTCAAGCCGCCACGAGATACCCACCGTGAATCGTCCGTATCATTATCAGGGTTTACCTTGGAGTAGAGGGGGTAGGCATGGATTGGGAGGATATCGAAGTAGGGTCCAGCCCCTGCTCTCAGGATGCCCTCTAAAAAGTCTTCCGGCTTACCTACATTAGCGTTTTCTGTTTCGGGGCTATCTAAGAGCAAGCCACCAATGAGCACCTTGGCCGAAGGGTCTACTTGTTTGATGGCCGGTGTGACGACTTTGAGCATAGCCCCATAGTATTCCCCCCCATAGTAGGGGGCATCTTCATCACCCCAACAACCAAACAGTTCTGGATACCCTGCTATCTCTGGGGCAACATCTACTTCGTTGCCAAGTTCCCAATAATGCACGTTGTAGGGTGCTTGGCTATAGCGCTGCACCACTGCTTGCATAAAGGTTGCAAAACTTTGGAAATGTTCCTCTTTGAGCGCACTGCATTGCTTTTCATATTTCGTTGCCCAGTCGGGGTAATTGTCTGCAATAACCATTGGTGTGAGACCAGCTTCAGCCGCAGCTAGTAAGTCCTTCTCGAATGTGGCCATTGCTTCCCAGTTCAACGGGCCATTGTGCTCCGCCTGAACATCGCGCCAACTCACAGCATTCAAGCGTACCCACGTCGCGTTAAGCTGCTTTGCCTTATTTAGGACCGTTGCATTACTCAGCCTCCCGTTATTCGCCTCAAAGCCAAATGGGGTCATCGGTTTGGGCTTAGTGATAAGCGGTAGGTATACCGTATGATTTTCGACCGTGAACGTGTTGGCGGTAGATACCGATTGTGCAGCGTTGGTAGCAGTCACAGTAATGAGCTTGGTGCTAGGTGTATTCCATTGCAGGGTAACGGTATCGCTGATGGCTTTACCCGTATGCACAATCTCCTGCGCTTGGTCGCTGGCTTGCCATGTGTATGTAAAAGGCGCTGTCGCATGAGCCGGGTTGACGGTGGAAACAAAGGTATAGGTCTTGCTCGTTTTGCCCTCCGTCGGTCCACTGATAGTGATAGCTTCAGGCGCATAGATGTCTTGAGGGGCAATACACCCTAGTCCGCCACCTGAGAGCACAATATCATCAATATGCCACCCATCTTTGACTACCTCGGTATCTGTTTGTAAACGGAACCGAATGCGGGCTTGTGCTTGCCCATCGAGGTTCGGCAAAGATAGCTGCTCTTGTGTCCACTCCGTCTGTTGATAGCCATTGTAATAGCTTGCTTCAGACCATGTACTACCGCCATCAGTCGAATAATCAACATAGCCGTAATCATATTCTTCTTCCAGTTCGTAGATGTGCCAGAAATCAAGGGTTATGTTTTGATACTGCGATAGGTCAAAAATAGGAGAGACCAAAGCATAATCTGTTTGAGAGTTGTAGCTACCGCCGGGGCTATCTGTCCAAGCATGTGATGCGCTATGGCTTTCTTCTGTGCTTATGGTCCATGTGCCTTCAGCGCTCCAACCTTGGTTGCCCATTTCAACTGTGTCGTTGAATACGTTGCACATGGGGTAGAGTGTTGTATCCTGCTGATACGTTTGCTTGTTCTGTGTGTCTATGCCTGCAATGGTTGTTGTGGCATAGCCTGCGGATGCTATTGTCAGCGTATACGTGCCCTCCTCAACCTGCATGTGGTAGTAGCCAGTTGTCGGGTCAGTCGTGGTGTGAAATGGTCCGGCAGTAATGGTTGCTGCTAATGGGGTATTGGTGTCGGCATCACGGATATATCCTTCAAGAATGGGCGATGTATCTACGTCAAGTACATAGAAGAAGGCTGCGCTGACTGGTCCCCAATTGCCATCTGCATCCTTCCCACGCACAAAGAGCGTGTGCCGCCCTTGCTGCAAATCAGTCATATCGGTAAGAGATACAGTCACTGATTCGATGTGCTCATCAAACGTACCATCTGTTGCCGATAGTGTGCCAGAGATAGGGTTGCTTGTTGTGTTCCATGGTGGCACATCAATGAAGTACTCGGCAGTGGTTATGGGTTGGGTTGGCTCTATTCCCATTGCATGACTAGAGCGGGTATCATCGAGCGTCGCGGTAATGGTCATAGGAGCATTGGGTGTTGCACCAACAGGTTGTACGACGATGTCGCTCACATCTGGACCGGCGGGGGTGGCATAGGGTGTACGCAATACTTTGGCTGCATAGAGCAATGCTTGCACGTTATCGGGGTAAATGATATTTTCAAACGTGCCGCAGCTCTCAAAAAAAGCATTCCCCAATTCAAAGGTATAGGCTGCCACGCCTACTTCTCCATAGGCAAAACTATCTGTTGTGCCACGAGTGGGGTACAATTCAATTGCTTGTTGGGGGGTGTAGTCATTGAAATACGCAAATTTGCGCCCAAGTGTTTGCAACGCCTCATGGTTTGGTGCATGCTCTGGCGTGCTCCCCCATGGCCACAGCACCAAGTTGCTGTAGCTGTGAATATCTATATACATACCTGTTGTGGTGATAGGCGCACTGTAGGTGTATGGATCATCTGCATTTGCGTCTACAAACAATTCACGGATGTAGTTTTGAACAACCTGCGTTTCCGGCTCTGAAGCCGGACTAGGTCCGGGAAAGGTAGGGTCGCATACATTGCCATCTCCAGCATCCCACCCAAAAGCAAAGTTGCGGTTGAGGTCTACGCCGTAATGGTCATACATAGTCGGTGGGTCGGCACATGCTGTGCCATAGCTGGTGTTCCTATTCTTGCGCCAGTAAAAGCCTGCTTCGGCTACCTTGCGACCATCTGGGTTTGCCATCAACATGAGGTGTATTTCGTGATAGTCAAGCAACCACGTCACATCGGCGTCTTGGTTGTAGTGCTGTACGAGATGTTCTGCAAAGCGCGTTGTCAACTCGGCGGGCGTATACTCCCGCGCATGGATTGATGAGGTGATAAATAATATGGGCTTCGGTCCGGGTGTGTTGCGGTTTGTCAAACGTAGCACCATCATATCATAGCCGGCATCACTCGACTGTGTTTTTTTCCAACTGTCGCCCACATCTACCCATGTGGCAAGGTTTGGGTAGGTGGCAGTTATCTGTTCAGCCGTCGCAAAGGTTTCCTCGACCGTGCGATAGCATGGGAAGCTAGGTATTCCACCTGTTTGGTCCGCTAGGGGTATGTTCGGCTTTTGCAATTGTGCGGTTAGGCGTGTGTCAACAGTAAGCTGAAAGCCGGCTTGTAGCAATCGGGCATATTCTAAACGTGTTACGTCGAGTACAAGGTAGCCTTTATCGTGATGAACTTCCCATGGTTCGTGCCATGTCGCCAAATCATTGACCATTTGGCGGTTGGTGTAATATGCTCGCACGACCCACGGTCCATTGCCTTCAGGGAGAGCGGTTTTGGGCGTAGGTGTTGTGTGCTGTTGCTCTGTGGCATGCGTGGGGCTTGTGGGTTGGTGGGTTGGTGTTTGCGCCTGTGTATAGGCATACTTAGCGATAAATAAAACGGTGAGCAGGATAATGACCAACCCCATTATCCCTGCTCGATACCATACAGTATGTGTTTTCATATGTTCTTACTTGATACCCTGTGCCTATGTTTGGTGTAGGCACAGGTAACTCCTTTTTTGCAAATGCACAATTATTGATACAGTGCTTGAATAACCAATGGCGATACCAAACCTTCAATCAAAGAAGCCAACAAAACAAGTGGGAGGAGCACCAAGAGCCACACCTTGAGAAAGTTCGCCAATGCCCACAATAGGTTTTGCACAACGCTGAACCCTGGTGGTGGGCACAATATGGATGCTCCAATGCGTAGACCCAATGCTGCGCTCAGTATGAATGTAGGCAACTCTATTATACCATGGGGCAGCACATAGCCAAGAACAAATTGCAGCGGGCTATGTAGTCCTAGGGCAAACCAACTTCCTCCCTGCAATTCAAGCACCCCAGCGACAAACCCTATTTGCGTAAACGCTACCAAGGGCACCATGAATGCAAAGATGCCGAAACTGAATGCCGACATGACATTTGATAGGATGGATACACGCATATTGTTGGCAAATACAAAAAGCGATAGCCTAAACGATGGTGGAGGTACTTGCCCCACACTATCCAATAAGTGTTGAGAGGCTTCCCCTAAGCCGCCAATAAAGCGGATGTTGTTGGCTACGTAGTTGCCCAAAAATAGGCCACCTATGGCTGCAATGCATGCGACAACAATGGGAATGTGTAGCTCATGCAGCAATGCTGGTAGTTCTTGGCGATAGAAGCGGCTTGGCGACAGTTTGTTCCCACGATACTGGTCGGGCGAAATGCCGGCAGGGTGATATTCACGGAAGAAAGCACCCAAGGTCATAGAGATTGTATGAAAGTTAATTTGTTCATGTTCGCGGGAAAGAATTTCTTCACGGTTGAATGTTTTCATACCGGCTCGCACAAGGGCAATGGCTATAACGATGAGGGCAAGGACAATAATCCACATGACATCCCAGCGGCGGGCAATAATAAACAGTGCTTGTATCTGAATAATGGCCGCCATGGGTATAAGCACAAAGCTTGCCAAGAGGTTTGCGGCACGGATGCTGCTTGTGTGGCTAGATATGATGACGGATCCGGCTACCATGACAATAATCATGACTCCTATCATGACCATGAGCAAAACAAGACGGGGGGCATTCATTTCGGCAAAAAACAAGTCGGGATGGAAAAGCCCCATAGCAAGCGAAAAGAGCAACATGGCTATGACACTGGTGATGAGCGGCGGCATCAGCGAGGAGCCAATCTTGCTGGCATGTAAGTGTGTGTCAGTAAGCGGCAGCGAGAGTAATGCTTCGAGACTGTTGCGCTCACGTTCACCCACAAACGAGTCGAGGGCTACAATGAGCGAAAAGGTAGCTGGCACAAACCCCGTTAGCAAAACGGCAAACGGTACGATACGTGATACAAGCCGGGGGTCATCAAGAAAATCTACGGCAAAGTCGGTGCCGGCTACGAGTGCAAGTGGGATAATGAAGCATAGTACGAAAGCGGGGGCTAGGATGCGCCAATCGGTTATAGACTCTCGAAATTCTCGGTTGGCAATAGCCAAAATAGGGTTTTTATAGGCATAATAGCGCGTTGTGGTGGTGCGTTTGCCTGCTAAACGCGAGAAGAAGCTCAGAAATGCAATTTCGGACTCGTTCTGATGTTCGCGGGAAAGGATTTCTTCACGGTTGAATGCTTTTAACCCAATAGACACCAGCAATGTGGCTACAATAACTAATGCGAATGTTGTTATCCACATCAGGTTCCAGCGGTCGTTTATCATAAAGAATGCGGTCATTTGCACAATCAATGCCATGGGAACCAAAATGAAGCTTGACATGAGGTTGGCGGCACGGATGCTACTGATATGGCTCGAAATGACGACGGCACCTGAGACCATGGTCAGTGCCATTAAACCTACAATAAGAAAGATGGCGGACAGGCGGGGAACGGTGATACCGCCAAAGTAGAGCGCTGGGTCTATGGCATAGAGGAGAAATGTAAACATGAGCATAGCGATATAGCTTGAGAGCAATGGTGGTATGAAGGATGAGAATAGCTTACCAAGGTAGAGGTCTTCATCTGAGATGGGCATGGCTAGCAAGGCTTCGAGACTGTTGCGTTCACGTTCGCCAACAAATGATTCGAGTGCGGTGATGAGGGAGAAGCTGGAGGGCACAAACCCTACCAGCAATATGACGAATGGGACTAGGCGTTCTGTCAATGGCTCATCTTCCAATGCGACAAAGCGCACCATCTGGCTTGAAGCTCCTACGAGCAGCAAGGGGAGGATGAAGGTGAGCAGGAAGATTGGTACCATAATGCGCCAATCACTGAGCATTTCCTGCACTTCGCGCCTAGTGATGGTCATAATAGAACGGATATGGGTAGGAATGTTCCAAGGAGACCCTCCGTGACCGGAGGTTGAAAAACGGTGTTTGGTTTTGGCAATACTCTGGCTCATATGGTCGTTATCCTTTCTGTGTTTGTATGGCAAGTGGCACATGGTCTTGCATCTGCGCAAGGTTGTCTTCTGTTGCTCCATCGGTATTGTGATGATTGTCACCAACAATATGCAGGTAGATTTGCTCTAGGCTACGCTGCACTTCGGCAATAGATGCTACTTTCATATGGTGCTCAGCAAAACGGGCAATAATCTGTGGGTTGATATGATGTGGTTCAGCACAACGATAGCGCACAAAGTCATTCCCGACTGTTTCTATGGGGACGAGGTTGTGGAGTAGGGGAATGAAGCGTTGGTCTGGCTCTGCGAGACGTATTTCCCAAATAGGGTCGCCCATGAGTTGGACGATGAGTTGCGACATGGTACCCTCTGCAATGATTTGCCCTTTGCGGATGATGGCAATGCGGTCTGCAAGATGTTCTGCTTCAGGTAAGTTGTGTGTCGTGAGCAAAATGGTGCGGTCTGCTGCACGCAGTTCTCCAATAGAATCGCGTACCATGCGAGCGCTCTGTGGGTCCATTGCGGTGGTGGGTTCATCGAGAAAGAGGATGGGCGGGTTGTTGATAAGTGAGCGCACAAGGGCTATTTTCTGCCGCATCCCTTTTGAGTAGCTATCAAGACGTTTGTAGCGTGCGTCCCACAGGTCAAATTGTTTGAGCAGGCTTTCGGTGCGCTCTATGCACGTCGTTGAATCCATGCCCAAGAGTGTGCCAAAAAAATGCAGGTAATCGAGTGCATGCATACGACCATACAAACCTGGGTATTCTGTGAGTAAGCCAACTTTGCTGCGTACTACACGGGCTTCGCGGACGACGTCGTGTCCATCTATGCGAGCCCACCCGCTAGTCGGTTTCAGAATGGCACTGAGCATGCGCACCGTGGTGGTTTTGCCTGCACCATTGGGGCCGAGCAATGCAAGAACTTCGCCCGGCTGTACGTTTAGCGACAGGTCTTTGACGGCCTGAAAGGTTCCGAATTGCTTGTTTATCTGGTTCGCTTCAATCATGTTTTTGCTCCTTAGCGCCTGTTTGCATAGATAATGACTGCTCGTACTATATTTCCCCCAATGGGTATAGGTCAACATTCACTGTCACTCTGTACAACAGGCTCTGCGATACATTGCTGTCTTCGCATCCTATGCTTTGTATTAAACAGTATCCAACTGATAGTTTCTATAGTTTGAGGCTGTGCCATGTTGCACACGGGTGCTTGACATGCACACATAGTACTTTATTGCAGTATAGCAGGATTTTGAGGGCTAGGCTATATTTCCCTCGGTGCCCTGCCCCCTGACCCCTGACCCCATCATCCCACATTGTAGCGATTCATTGCTGCTACGATTCCTTCACGCAGAACGATACCAATTGCATCAGCTACGTTGTCACAAATGTCAAGCAGTGCGTTTTCTTCGTTTTGCGTAAAACGCCCTAATACATATGAGACTATGTCCCATCCTTCTGGTGGTTGACCAATACCCACACGGAGACGAGGGAAGTTTTGGCTACCCAGTTGCTCTACAATGGATTTCATGCCGTTGTGCGAACCCGCACTACCACGTTGCCGTAGCCGCAATTTGCCGAATGGCAAGTCTACATCATCGTAGACTACGAGAAGTTGTTCAGATGGGGTTATGTTATACCATGAACGCAAGCTAGAGACAGCTTGCCCGCTCAGGTTCATGTAGGTCATGGGCTTGACCAAAGCCACTCGCTGCCCGGCAATATGCCCTTCTGCTACATGGGCTTGCGAACGTTTTTTGGTAAATTCGAGCCCATGATGATGTGCTAACCGTATGATGCAATGAAAACCCATGTTATGCCGCGTGCGTACATATTTTGCTCCTGGATTACCTAAACCAACGATTACCCACACACTCATCCCTCCAAAACTTGCACCTGTATAAGATTTGAACTATCATAGGGCATGTAGTGTATTGTATCATGAATTGTTACAGTGAGACATTGCACCCGGTCTTTCGGTCGGGGCGAGAAGTGAAGTACATGAAGAGTAAGGAGAATGTATGATACAGTTGGAGAGCGATCTCATTTTTACCCCCATTCCTGAACGTCTGAAACGGTTGCTTGATCTGGCCTATAATTTATGGTGGGTGTGGCACCCAGAAGCTCAAGACCTCTATCGCCAGATAGACCCCGATCTGTGGGAGCTGACGTATCACAACCCGGTTCGTTTTCTGCGTGAAGTACGACAAAGCCGGCTCGAAGAAGTGACGGATAATCCTGCGTATCTGACGCACCTTGATGAGGTACTTGCAAACTTCGATGCGTATATGGGGGCAAAGGAAACGTGGTTTACCAAACAGTACCCGAATGCGCAAGATATGTGCATTGCCTATTTTAGTGCGGAGTTTGGTATTCATGAGTCACTCCCCATCTACTCCGGTGGTTTGGGTATTCTGTCCGGTGACCACACCAAAGAAGCCAGTGATATGGGGCTACCAATGATAGCTGTTGGGTTTCTTTATCCTCAAGGATATTTTCGTCAGCAGCTTGACCACAGCGGGTGGCAATTTGCCGAGTATCACAAACTTGACTTTGTCAATGTTGCGGCTACACCGGCACGTACCCCCGATGGGCATGAAGTGGTGATAGATGTTGAGTTGCCCGGACGTACCATTTATGCCAAGGTGTATTGTATTCAGGTAGGCCGTGTACCTCTGTATCTGATGGATACTGACATTCATCCCAATAGCCCACAAGACCGCGAGTTGTCTGCACGACTCTATGGTGGCGACCGTGAAATGCGTGTTGCGCAAGAAATTGTCCTTGGCATTGGTGGAGTACGCATGCTACGTGCTTTGGGCATTAAGCCAACGGTGTGGCATATGAATGAAGGGCACTCGGCATTTTTGGTGCTTGAGTTGGCGCGGGAAATGGTTGAGCAAGGTGTGCCGTTCCAAGAAGCAGTACGCCGAATACAGGCGAGCAGTGTGTTCACGACACATACTCCCGTCCCCGCCGGCAATGACGCATTCCCAGTTGACATGATAGACAAATTCTTCTACCAATATTGGCCTAAGTTGGGCATCAGTCACGACGAGTTTATGAACCTTGGTCGGCAAGAGCAACACTGGGGCCCCACGTTTGCGATGACGGTGCTTGGGTTGAAACTATCCAACCGACACAATGGCGTCAGCAAAATCCATGGGGATGTGGCGCGTGGTATGTGGCAATGGCTCTACCCCGGCAGAAGCCGCGACGAGGTACCCATTATGTCTATTACAAACGGGGTGCATACTGCTTCTTGGCTTGCGCCTGAGCTACGCCAAATATTCGATGCTTATTTGGGCAAGGAATGGGAAGCTAACCTCGATGACCCGAATGTATGGCAAAAGCTGTATGAAGTTCCCAATAAGGTATTGTGGGATGTGCGCTTGAAACTCAAGTATCAATTGCTTGAGATGGTTCGTGAGCGCACGATGCAACGCTATCAGCGTGTGCAACAACAACCACCAGCCTGGCCGCTTTTTGAAGACCAAGCGTTGACAATTGGTTTTGCGCGACGTTTTGCGACCTATAAGCGGGCTACGCTGATGTTTAAGGATGTAGACCGTTTGAAAGCTATCCTGAATCGCCCCGGTTGCCCTATTCAGATTATCTTTGCGGGCAAGGCACACCCGGCCGACAATCCGGGCAAGCACTTTATACAGGATATTCATCATCTTTCACACCAACCTGGCCTGGCCGGGCGCATTATCTTTGTCGAAGAGTATGATATTGCGCTAGGGCGAGCTTTGGTGCAAGGTGTGGATGTGTGGCTTAACAACCCACGTCGCCCCCAAGAAGCCAGTGGTACGAGTGGGCAGAAGGCTGCGCTCAACGGTGCGCCCAACCTGAGCATTCTCGATGGTTGGTGGCCCGAAGCCTACAATGGGAAAAATGGTTGGTCTATTGGCGAAGAGCGTGAGTATGCCAATCAGGAAGAGCAAGATTGGAATGATGCCCACTCGCTCTACCAAGCGTTGGAGCATATCCTCGTCCCCATGTATTATGAGCAACGTGACCAAGACGGCGTGCCGCACAATTGGGTCAACACGTGCAAAGAGTCTATTGCAACGGTTGCACCAAACTTCAGTTTCCGCCGTATGCTAGCCGACTACATGCGTGATCTGTATATGCCTGCGGCCGAGGAAGCTGGGGCACTGTAAGTCTGTCTATCTGCCAACAGATAGGAAATAATCAGTACCAACACAACACAATACATCATTCGCGCAAACAAATGGAGCTACCGTATCCTCTTGTTTGTGCGAATGACTTTTACCGCCGCACCAACGGCAAAAATACGGTGTTGGGTTCTTCTATCACTGGCGTAGGTGTCGGTGTCGGCATAGGTGTCGGTGTTGGAAGAGCTTCATCCACCTGTATGTCTGTTTTCACAGGCAACACGTCCTGCCCGCTTGCCGTTTTTGCATGCACCACAAAACGATACGTTCCCGACTGCTCAAAGGTATAGAGAAACCACCCCGGTTCACTCAGCGACAGCATATGTGCCCCCACTACATCGGGGTTACTCGTATCTATCAAGTTATCTACATGCCGATTGAATGTTGGCGGATAAACAACAGCCCACACCTTCTCTGCCACAGCACTACCTTGGGTTGATATACCAATCCAATCTTGTTGTCCAGCGTGTATGTCGCTTGGCACACTCGAAAAATGAAATGTGAGCGTATCTTCCTGCTGTTGCTCCTCTCTATCTCCAAAACCTCGCTTTGCTGCTGCCACATAGTCTGCATCTGTATTGGGTTGCCCATCTCCATCACTGTCGAGCAGGGGCATTTGCCAATCTGTATAGACGGAGTCTACAATCCATTGCACCTCTCGAAAAGCACTGTAGAAACTCCCCCCTTTTTCAAGTGCAATCCAGAAATAATCGGAGAAAAAAGCCCCCGAACTTGTCATCCATGCCGGCGCATCGGGACCTGTCGCAGCAATCACCAGTTGATGGGGAGAACCCTGTGCAGCGCTAAGAAAACTGCCTGCATATGGTGTTTCTACAATAACATTGACCTGTACATCAAGGCGTTGCTTCGCCAACTCACCCAACCAAGCATGCAAATCGTCAAACAACAGCTTTTCAGCCTGCGGCTTGTCAAGGAATACATACGACTCTCCCCCATCGCCGACAATATACACCGTCAACATCCCATTTGCAGCCAACTTCTGCGGGGCCCAGCTTGTTATTGCTTCCTTGAACACTATGGCTAGTTGTCGCCCATACACATTCGGGTCTGCTTCCATAACGAATAACTGGTCTTCAGCATACCCTTGTTGCACAAAGAAATCATGCGACTGTTGCACTGTGTACTCAACATTCGCTTGCAGCGGGTCCGTTGCATCCAAAATGCCACCCACAATGATGGCTGCATCGCCAGTGACATCACGCACAGCCCGAACGCTAAGCTCATAGGTTGTCGTAGCATCTTGCACCGACGTATCGGTTTTGAGGTTGAGCAATATTTTGTCTGAAGGAGCCCTAAATTCCAAGTGGACATCGTGTGTGTATGTATAGGCTTGTCCGGCATAGATAACATCGGCACAATCAGTGAATAATTCCATCTGTATGCCAGCCGTCTTCTCAAATGGCACCAATGCCTCTATCACATATCTAGCACCGGGTGTAGTGGTAAACGTCACCCAATCGTTATCGAACTCGTCATGGAAGGTATGTGTTTGGAGCGTGCCATTAGTGGGCAACCCCTTCGCCCGTGAACATGTATCGTCTAACTCATACACATCAGCGTCAGCTTGCACGTGTGCAGGCCGAGGAGTTTGTGTTGCCAAAACAGGTGTGTGGGTATGATTGATATGCAGCGGAGAGGGATTGATATGCAGCGGAGAAGAATAGACAGGAGAGGTTGAAACAATGGTTCTTGAGACCCACATAAGCACAAGAACATACACTATCAATAGAGCTACTAGTCGAAGATGTTGGGTAAACATGGCAGTTCTTCTCCTTTCACATACAGATGAAATAGTTAAAGATTTGTACCTATTAATAGTTCCTTTACGAAGAACGTATATGAGCACGAGAATTAGCATACGATTGCAAAACGTTGTGGATGAATATTCAAAACGCTTGCACCTTCGTCACGATGCAGAAATGGAGAAATGGCGAAACGGTACAATAAGGAGAGACGTTGTATGCAACGCCTCTCCTTGCTTGACGCACTCCCAAACGTGCGTGGTACCTTAAATGCGCCTATAGGCACCGCCAGTACTGCTTGCCAGCCGGATCCGGCAGGATGCCGGTGCTACAGGAGACAGGCTAGAAGCCTATCCTACGCGAGACGTTGCGTGCAACGTCTCTACGTAGGCGGACAGGCTAGAAGCCTATCCTACTAAGAAATCGTAGGACAGGCATCCTGCCTGTCTTCGCGGGACAGGCTAGAAGCCTATCCTACGCGAGACGTTGCGTGCAACGTCTCTACGTA
>CAZVEN010000010.1:0-57953 GCA_964626155.1 uncultured Chloroflexaceae bacterium
CTACACGCACATCATTTTGACGAACTTTGAGCGCCCGAGTAGGTTAGGTGTGAGGGATTAGGGATTAGGTTACAGGGCATAGGGTAGGGCATAGGGCATAGGGGATGGGTGTTGCTGCGTTCCAGACTTCCAAAGTCTTAGAGACTTCGGAAGTCTCACGGTGTCCCCTGTCCCCCGTCACCGGTAGTTGATACCTACCTACATCCGTGCTATGATGGCATGTATAAACTGGAACCAAGACAGCTCGCAGCGTTGCTGCGTACCAGCAAAGAATTGCAACCTTCTTTCATAGCTTTGCGTTCTTTGCGTCTTTGCGCGAGGTCTTCATGAAAAAAGAAAGGGACACCCATGCGTGAATTTAACACCTCTGGCCCGTGCAACCCAGACCTGCACTACACCGTCATGCGCGAGGCACTCATCGCCAAGGGCAAAGAAAAGGTCAACAAAGGGCGCTATATCACCCTGTTCGCCCCCCGGCAGTCTGGCAAGACGACCTATTTTCAAATACTTCTTCGAGAACTTGATTCTGAGCATTCGTACATGACGTTATGGGTCAGTTTCGAGAATCTCATGCAAAGTACCCCAACAGAGTTTTATGAAGAATTCGGTTTGCAGTTGGCTGAAGAAGGGAACCAATACCAGATTGCTATCTCGCAACCTATTACCAATAGAGCGACCCTTGAAGCATGGCTCAGAGAAGCGCAAGACAAACCCATTGTGCTCTTTATTGATGAATTTGAAGGTATTCCGCGTGAGGTGTTAAGTGAAGTGATGCATACCTTTCGCAAAATATACCATCGCAAGAAGTACTACAGCTTGCATGCACTCATCCTAGTGGGGGTGAGCACGATTGCCGAGATGGTGCTTTCTACTGCATCGCCCTTCAATGTAGCCGAAGAATTGCAATTGCCCTACTTCACAGACGAGGAGGTGCGTGACCTCATCGGGCAGTATGTTGCTGAGTCGAAGCAACCCTTTGACGAGGAGGTCATCGCGGCTATCATCCACAACACCAACGGGCAACCCGGCTTAGTCTGTGCGTTGTGCCACCACTTGGTGACTGAGGTCGTGCCGGATAGGAGCCAACCTGTGACGATGGATGCGTTCTACCAAACCCTAAACACGTTTTGCACCAAACGAATGCACAAAAACATTGTCAATATTGTGCAGAAAGCCAGCGAACGCAAAGCCTTTATGCTCAAAGTGCTCTTTCAAGCTGAACCTATCCCCTTTTCGAGCTATGATACCGATATTGCATGGCTTGCGGCCAACGGGGTGGTAGATAACGTGGAAGGGGTTGTTGATGTCGTGGTGCCGCTCTACAAGAAGGTGTTGGTGACGAACTTTCGCCCATTGATCAATGGTGAAACGGCACACTACCTCACTTCGGCCCACGACACGTTCAGTGACTACCTACACCCCGATGGGCGCTTGAACATCAACGCATTGTTGCAAGCCTATCGTGCCTACGTGCGGCGGCGCGGCTATCAGGCATTCGACACGGAAAACTTGCGTGAAGCCGCCTGCCACTACTCCCTCGATGGCTTCATCATCTTCTTTATTCAACAAGTAGGCGGAACAACGTTTATTGAGATACCTTCTGGGCGTGGGAGGATTGACATTCTGATACGCTATCGGACACATTCGTACCTGATTGAAACCAAGGTGTTTTCAAGCCTAACGGCCTTTGAGCGCGGCAAGGGGCAACTGGCAGCATACCTGCAATCGGAGGGGCTAGACGAGGGGTACTATGTAGTGTTTAGCGCGTTACATACCGATGACGATACGCTCGAAACCGATGAGGTTGTTGACGGCAAGCGCATCTACACGCACATCATTTTGACGAACTTTGAGCGCCCAAGTAGGTTAGGTGTGAGGGATTAGGGATTAGGTTACAGGGCATAGGGTAGGGCATAGGGCATAGGGGAAAGGTGATAGAGGCTAGGTGACAGTGCGTTATGCCATGCATGTTTTCTGGGTTGTGCTATTGGCACTTCTCTTTGCAACCCTATCGCTACACCTCGCGCCACTCTCCCTATGCGATATAGGCACAGGCTATGACCTTGCCTGCGCCCGTGGCTTTGAAACCCGCGAACAAGCCAACGGCTCAACCTTTCGCTGGAGCGACAACTACGCTGAAATACACATGCCCCACCTCGGCTATGGCGCGTCGCATATTGTCGTGTTGAACCTGCGCAGCGGACGACCAGCCGGCTCCCCACCCGTGCAAGCCCTGTTTGGGCTATATGGACGACCTCTACTTCAAACAGCCATCCCCTTTTTGGACCGACGCTATGCCCTACTCCTACCAGCACGCCCGCTTGTGGGCGACCTAGCACGGCTACAAATAACCAGCACCACATGGAAACCTAGCCCCATTTCACGCACCTTTGGGCTGATAGTACAGCAAGCAAAAGCCTACCCAACAAACGGATTGCGCTGGCCCGGGCCGCTCCTAGTTGCCAGTTGGTGCGCATTGCTCCTCGCCGTATCTATCCTTTCCAAGCAACACCTAGCGTGGGTTGTCATTGCTGCATGCATGCTCCTAGCACTGTGCTACATTCCCACCGGCATACACTACATACCATGGTTGGCGCTGTTGGTAGGTGTAGTAGGTCTGGTAGCACCGGCTTCTAGCCGGATCCGGCAGGATGCCGGTGCTACGCGGGACAGGCAGGATGCCGGTGCTACGCGAGACCGACAGGATGTCCGTCCTACAACACTCATTTACATAGCACTCTCTACCACTCTTTACCTCAGTGCCACACTTATAGACATACCGTATGTGTGGATAAGAGTCTTGCTTCTCGCAAGCGCAGGGGCATTGGCTTTGGTGTCCGCCCTATCGTCGCGTTTTTGCCCTGCCGTGCTCATTGCCAGTGCTGCCGTGCTGCGGCTTGTGTGGCTTGGCGCACGCCTATTGAGCGGCACAACATTCCTCGACAAAGATATAGAGCTTTTCTACTCCTATGGCATGGCTCTGCGCGACATTGGGCTACCAGAGGTGGAATATCCAACCGGAGCATTACTCACATGGGGCGCACTCAGTTGGGTCAGTGGCGACAGTCGAGAAGCATTTGCCCTTTTGTTGCCGTTGCTCAACAGCGTGTGCGATGTGGTCATTGTCGCAGCAATAGCCTTGCTTGCTACCATTCCTTTTGGGGATACGACACGACTCACAGGGGGAGATAGTGAACCGCCAAGACGCCAAGAACACCAAGGTTTGAAAGATGCTACAGGCATCGGCTTGCACCTAGCAGCATGGTACGCATGGTCGCCACTCCTTGAACCATTCATCTTTGCCAAGTATGATGCTCTGCCCACAGCATTGTTAGCCAGTGGAATAGTTTTATTTGCATACAAACGCCCCGGTTTGTCCGGCATCGCATTAGCATTGGGTGCTGTCATCAAATGGACACCACTCCTAGCAACGCCATTTCTCGTGCTCCACTTGCTGCGGCAACGTCACTGGTCTGGCTTGTGGCGCTTCATTCTGCTCCATGGTGGTGTGCTTGCGCTCTGCTCATTGCCGTTTGCGCTCCAAAACCGAGAAACATTTTTGATGCCCTATCATCTGCAAGGTGGGCGCAGTATGAATGGTGAAAGCTTCTGGTTCCTGATAGCATTGTTGCTCAAACCAGCATACTACCACCACGTAGGTGCGCCTTGGGGTGCTCTGAGCGACAGCATATTGCCGGTCAACCTTATGGTTGCCGTTCAACTGGCGACTCTTGCCCTGCTAGGCATATTCGCTTGGCTGCGCCCACTCAACATGAAGCGCACACTTGCTCTTGCAGCACTCGCACCGGCCCTCTTCCTCATCCTCAACCGGATATTCAGTCCACAATATGTAGTATCTATCAGCGTTAGCCTGCTGCTAGCTCTCACACTCCTACCACTAGCATCGGTCAGAAAGCATCATGTGCTCCTTGCGCTCTTGGTGCTTGCGCAAGGGTGCAATCTGTTCGTGTGGCCATTCTTCACCGACCACTATTGGATATTTGCTAACAGTATCCTCTACAGTACATTACTTGGCATTAGCATATGGGTCATCTACGCTGCTTCTAGCTACGCTTCCGCTTCCGCTTCAACTGCATCGCATACGTAATACCATCTTGGAGTGTTCCACGGGTTGCTATGCCACTCAAATCTACCCCAAGACCAACAAGCGTTTGCGCTATTTCAGGACCAATGCCGGTAAGCACCACCTTGGCACCAAGCAAACGTACAGCTTGCGCCGAACGTATCAGCGTATTCGCCACTTGTGTATCAACCACTGGCACACCAGTGATATCGAGGATAGTCACACGTGAGCGATTTTTCTCAACCCCTTCGAGCAAGGTTTCCATCACATTTTGTGCTCGCAACGAATCGACAGAACCCACTAGCGGCATGATAACCACATCATCCGTAATAGGAATGAGCGGCGTAGAAAGTTCCTGCACCAGCGCATGCTGCATATTGATAACTTCGTCTTGCAGGCGGTTACGCTCTTCCTCATTGCGAATGCGCTCAGTCACATCACGCACAATGGCCGTATAGAGTTTTTGCCCACCAACCTCAACTTGCGAAATAGAAGCCTCTAGCGGAAAATCCGTGCCATCTGCACGTAGCCCCATCACTACACGTTGATGCGCCATATAACGATTGGCCTCCCCGGTTTCACCAAACGATTGGACATACCCATGATGGTCTGGTCGATAGCGCGTAGGGATGAGACGCTCAAGGGGCTGTCCAATTATCTCATCGGCACTATAGCCAAATATCTCCCGTGCCATCGCATTGAAGAGCACAATGTTTTGCTCATAGTCCACAATTACAATAGCATCCATAGCCGAAGAGATAATACCAGATAGGCGATTTTCGCTCTCTTGCAACGCTTTTTCGGCCTGCTTGCGTCCGCTAACATCAGATTGCACACCCACAAAATGGGTTACATCGCCACGTTCATCACGTACAGGAGCAATACTAAACTCGTTCCAAAAGGGTGTGCCATCTTTGCGATAGTTGAGTAGTGTCACACGGCAACTTCGTTGTTCACGCAGAGCAGCACGTATTTCGTCAACCATAGCTGGGTCGGTATCTGGGCCACGCAAAAAACGGCAGTTTTTCCCTATGACATCCTGCGACGCATACCCTGTTATGTGCTCAAAAGCAGGGTTCACATAGATGAGAGGATTATCGGGTTGCGTCGCATCGGCTATTGAAATGCCATCAATGGCCGCTTCCATGGCCTTATTTTTGAGCCACAACTCATTTTGCACATGCTGATAATCAGCGTGCAACTGTTGGTTTTGTTGTTCCAATTCTTTCACACGTTGGCGCAATTGCGTCAACTCATCAGACGAAGGCTTTTTGGTATTGGGCATACTTTTCTTGATTCCTCTATCGTTTTTCATAGACAAGTGGTGAAAACCATATAGATAAACATACCACATGTAGCATAAGAATACAACATGAACAGGTATAGTGACCTCTATGGTTTTCACCACTACCGCTACAACCCCACCAACTCCCGCACACTACGCAACGGAATATAGACCCAGTCCGGGCGGTTGTTCAACTCATAGCCCAATTCATAGAGCGCCTTATCGAGCATGAAAATATCTAGCAACTCGGCCAATTCATCATGGTCGGTTGGTAAAAACGGCGAATCATCGGCAACACGGATATACTCCTTCAAGAAAATTGCTGAAACCCACTTATGCCAGAACAATGCCAACCGCTCTAGGAGGATCTTATCTTCCTCACGGTGAACGCCACCAATATCAATTTGTCGGTTTAGTGCATTGTAGACAGCATATTGGAATGAACGCACCATACCAGCCACATCGTTCAACGGTGAACGTTTCATACGGCGATCACTTAAACTACGCGCTGGCTCACCCTCAAAGTCAATAATGACAAAGTCGTTGCCCGTGTAGAGTACCTGCCCCAAATGGAAATCGCCGTGACACCGCGTGCGCATCACATTAATCTTGCGGTTTAAGATAGACTGAAAGCGCTTCATGAGCGTTTCCTCTTGCTCAACCAAATCGCGGGCATCGTCTCGCACTGCCTCTGGCACACGATCTAGATTTTTGCGTAACAGCAACAGAATTTCAGTTGCACGCGAACGCATATTTTGGTATACCGAGCGCTGTTGCAATGCAGTGAACGACTCAGGTCTAAAATTGGCATCGCCCGGATCTGAGCACAATGCCAAATGCATCTCGGCCGTGCGTTGCCCCAAAAGCCATGCTGACCCAAGATATGGGCCTATCATCTCATGCGCATCTGCAGGAACATCATGCTGCGAAAGCATCAGCAGTGAATCTTGCGGAACAACAACATCATTCGTCATATACCGCGCCACACCTTCGACAAAATAATTACTCAGCACATCCAAGGTATATGACCACGCATCGTCCTCATTCACAACATATTGCTGCAGAATAGCCAGCGTCATGTGTGTGTTGGTGTTTCGGAGATACTCAATACTGCCGGCAACTGGAGCAATTTGCTTAAAGGTTGTTCGCTCAGTCAGAAACTGCCCTATTTCCAAATCTGGATTAATGCCCTCTTCAAGGCGACGGAACAGCTTCAAAATAAGCTGATCACCAAACATCACCGACGTATTACTCTGCTCACCGCGTAAAATGCGTGGCTCCAGCCTAGCCCGTGTCGAAGCAATCGTTTGCCGCAATGGGCGGAAAGGCCGTGTGGGTGCAGCTACAAGATTGCCCTGCTCCCCTTCCAAGCGACGCTGATTCTCAATCTGCATCAGCAATGCACGACAAAACGACGGTTCCCACATCACATCATAAAATACCCCGTCGTGGTCATTATCCTTCGTTACCACCGTAGCAATGAGTGCTTGCGGTGTATCTTCACGAATCTGAGCAGCATGCTCACCCTCGGCATAGGCAATTGGCAACACATACGTTTGAGAGCTTCCTTCAGAATAGTTTACCCGTATCAACGTAATGTACGCTGTTGAATGCTCATAGGCCATTGGTACAACATCTACAAACTCGACAGACCGGACAGTGCGTGCCTTGCCGCCAAACCACCGGAATGATTTCAGCACACCCGGCAATATCTCAGCCAACTGTGGACGGTTCGACACCTTGAAAAACGATTTCCAATTCGTCCGTGTCACCAACACAGGCAAATCAGTAGATTGATCGCCATTTGTTGCAAGAATGCTCTGGATACGATGCGGCTCTAGGGCAAAGAAAAAGAAACTATGTGGCCCAAGCGTTACAAAATAAGGAAGTTCGCCAATAGGCGGAAAAGAAATGCGCCCAAACATCTCTACCGGCACCATATCGCGGTAGAGTGCAAGGTCTAACTCCACACCCTGCGAAAAGCGCGAAAGGTTTGCAACCACCAAGATAAGTTCACTTTCATATTGGCGAATAAAGGCCAGTACCTTACGGTTCTCAGGTTGCAAAAATTGAATATTCCCACGCCCAAACGCCTTATACCGTTTGCGCAACGCTATCAAACGCTTCATCCACCACAACAACGACGATGGATTGCTCTGTTGGGTAGCCACATTAACAGCCTCATAATGATATTCCGGGTCTGTGATAACCGGTAAATACAACTGTTGGCGGTTGGCCTTAGAAAAGCCCGCATTGCGGTCGGGACTCCATTGCATAGGAGTACGCACACCATCACGGTCGCCTAGGTAGATATTGTCGCCCATACCAATTTCATCGCCATAATAAATAACTGGGGTGCCGGGCATAGAAAAGAGCAACCCATTCATCAATTCAATGCGTCGTCGGTTATTACTCAGCAATGGTGCCAGCCGTCGGCGTATGCCTAGATTAATACGTGCATTGGGGTCGCTGGCATAGATGCGATACATATAGTCGCGCTCCTCATCCGTGACCATTTCCAACGTCAACTCATCGTGATTGCGCAAAAACAACGCCCATTGAGCCGTCTCTGGAATAGCAGGAGTCTGCGCAAGAATATCAATAATAGGAAACCGGTCTTCCATGTAAATAGACATAAACAAACGTGGCATAAGTGGGAAGTGAAAGGACATGTGGCATTCATCGCCCTCTCCAAAGTAGGAAACCGCATCCTCCGGCCATTGATTGGCTTCAGCCAACAACATACGCTCTTCAAACTTTGCATCAACATGGTGGCGCAACTCCTTGAGAAACAAATGCGTCTCCCATAGATTTTCGCAATTCGTCCCCTCCCGTTCATAGAGGTAGGGAATAGCATCTAAGCGCAGACCGTCTACACCCATATTGAGCCAATAATCCATAATGCGAATTATTTCCTTGCGCACAGTAGGATTGTCAAAGTTGAGGTCTGGTTGGTGCCGATAAAAGCGATGCCAATAATAGGCATTGGCGACCGGGTCCCACGTCCAGTTTGATGTTTCAAAGTCCTTAAAAATAATGCGTGTATCTGTATATCTATCCGGCGAATCGCTCCACACATAATAGTTGCGGTGCGCACTGCCCGGTTTCGCAAACCGCGCCCGCTGAAACCAAGGGTGCTGGTCTGAGGTGTGATTACACACCAATTCGGTAATCACCCGGAGTCCGCGCTTGTGCGCCTCGCGCACAAAAAGCTTAAAATCACGCATACACCCATAGATATTGTTGATGTCCGTATAGTTTGCTATATCATACCCATCATCGCGCAATGGCGATGGGTAAAATGGCAGAAGCCAGATAGCCGTTATGCCCAGGTCCTGCAAATAATCTAACTTCTCTACCAACCCACGAAAATCGCCGATGCCATTTCCATCGCTATCATTAAATGCTCGCACATGCATTTCATATATAATGGCATCCTTATACCACAGTGGATTAGGTTCATGCAAGAGAGGTTTATCATCTATCGCTGTCTTAGTCACTGTAACGGTCTATCCTTTCTTTATATTACATAAAGTTACCCATTCAGTAAGATTGGTTCATTTTACCATATTCACACAGCATACCTACAATGCTGAAACTGCCAAAAAGAGATAAGGCACAAAGGATAGCAAAACCTTTGTGCCTTATCTCTTTTTAGATTAAGCTGTTCACTGAACATGTCATAAGCAACAGCATTGGTAGCTCAATGCTACTCTTCTGTAGTGCTATCTGGTTCAACCGTGTCCTCAGCATCTTCAGTATCTTCAGCATCCTCAGCATCTTCAGTATCTTCAGCATCCTCAGCAGGATCCTCAGCAGGATCCTCAGCATCTTCAGCATCCTCAGCATCTGCATCCGGTGCATCTTCAGCATCCTCAGCAGGAGCCGGTGCATCCGGTGCATCCGGTGCATTCTCAGCGGGAGCCGGTGCCTCATTATTATCCCCAGCCGGAGCCGGTGCCTCTTCCGGGAACGGCAACGGTATATCGCTTGGATCAAACTCTTCGTTTATTTCCAAATCACCACGCGCTATGGCTGTTTCACGAAAATCATCATACCAAGGCACAAACGTAGCATCTACATTGGCTCCGGGGTTCATGCTATTTATCAACTGGTCAACACTCTCAAACGTCTCACTTGCACGGTCTTGCACCTCAATGATATGATACCCAAATTGGCTCTTGACTAGGATAGGCTCATTGAGTTCTGTCGTTGAGCTGAATGCCGCTGTTTCAAACTCTGGCACAAAAACCCCACGACCTACCCACCCAAGTTCACCACCTTTTTCTGCTGAACCGGGGTCTTGAGAATAGTCCTCGGCCAAATCTGCAAACGACTCACCATCATCCAGTGCATCGAGCACTTCCGCGGCCGTCTCCTCATCTTTCACAAGAATATGCCGCGACTTAAACGATTCCGACACCGTATGGGTCGCTATCATCTGCATCACAATATTTTGCCGAGTCAATTGAGTACGCATCTCAGCACGCTCTTCCTCAGAAAGCTCCTGCAACAGAGCCTCTTGCTCCTCCAGTTGCTTGTCCACAGCATCAGTATCAACACCAACACCTTCCTGCCGTGCCAACAAGAGCAACAACTCCTCTTGTATCATCTGGTCAAAAACCAATTGATTGACATCTTGGCTATCGGCCATATCTTGTATCTCTTCGCGGCTTCTGCCTTGCGCCAAAGCTGACTCGATAGCTATGCCTATATCTTCTTCAAGACGTTGCGTAAAATCTTCAACTGTCACTTCTGTTGTACTCACACGAAAAGCCAGCGGGCTTTCTTGTGGAGCCGCTTGTTGCATTCCATTCGACGTACTCTGGCAACCAATAAGTACCAATGCCAGAAACAGTGCAATAACGATAGTTCCCTGTTTCACCAAGTACACTCCTTGAAATTCATTCCAACCGTATCAGTCCTATTTTTGACTACGTTCCTTCTTTTCGCCCAGCGAGAGGAGAGACATAAAAGCCTCCTGCGGTATTTCAACACTCCCAACCATCTTCATACGCCGCTTGCCCTCACGCTGCTTCTCAAGCAATTTACGCTTGCGTGTCACATCGCCACCATAACACTTACTCAGCACATCCTTACGCATAGCGCGTACTGTTTCGCGTGCAATAACCTTGCTGCCAATAGCAGCCTGTATAGGAACCTCAAACATCTGGCGCGGAATCAGCTCACGTAACCGCTCAACCAATGCACGCCCACGATGATACGCCATATCGCGGTGAGCAATTAACGAGAGCGCATCTACAGGCTGACCATTCACCAAAATGTCTAACCTGACCAATTCACCCGGTTGATAGCCCGCAATATGGTAATCAAGCGACGCATATCCTTGGGTTTTACTCTTGAGTTGGTCATAAAAATCTATCACCATTTCAGCCAGCGGAATAGTATACTTCAAAAGCACCCGTTGTGTATCAAGATAATCCATTGTCGTAAAACTGCCCCGCCTGTTTGTAACCAACTCCATAATAGCCCCAATATAGCGAGAAGGCGCTATAATATTAATCTGCATAACAGGCTCTTCAATACTCGCAATTTTACTTGGGTCGGGCATATCTGATGGATTGTCTATTTCAATAATTTCCCCATCGGTGCAAAGCACCTCATACTCGACACTTGGCGCAGTAACGAGCAAATCAAGGTCATACTCCCGCTCCAAACGCTCGCGGACAATTTCCATATGCAGCAAGCCAAGGAAACCACACCGAAAGCCAAACCCAAGCGCTGTGCTACTCTCAGGTTGGTATGAAAGCGCAGCGTCGTTTAGCTTGAGCTTTTCGAGTGCCTCTCGCAGGTCCGTATACGCATTGTTATCTATCGGGTACAACCCCGCAAAAACCATTGGCTTCGCCGGACGGTAGCCCGGCAGTGGCGCAGTAGAAGGCTGTCCTGCCAACGTGATAGTATCCCCTACTTGGCATTCATCTACCGACTTCAGCCCCGTGGCAATATACCCTACATCGCCAGCCGAAAGGGAATCAAGCGGAGTCAACACCGGACGAAAAACCCCCAAATCCAACGTTTCAGCTTCAGCACCCGTGCCAATCATCTTCACCCGTGCCCCACTCGGTATCGTTCCATCCATAACCCGCACATATGCTATAACACCCTTATAAACATCATAGTGCGAATCGAAAATAAGTGCCCGCACAGACTGTTGCATATGCCCTTGCGGTGGCGGAACACGTTTCACTATAGCTTCGAGTATATCCGGCACACCTGTGCCTTCTTTTGCCGAAGCCAAAATTACATGCTCGCGTTCAATGCCAATGACCTCTTCAATTTCCTGCGCAACATGCTCAGGATGCGCACCAGGCAAATCTATCTTGTTGACAACGGGAATAATAACAAGGTCATGCTCATTGGCCATGTAGACATTTGCCAATGTCTGCGCCTCAATGCCCTGTGCTGCATCAACCACCAACAGTGCGCCCTCACACGCCGCCAATGCACGACTCACCTCATAGGTAAAATCAACATGGCCTGGGCAGTCTATCAAGTTGAGGATATATTCTTGTCCATCTTGGGCTGTGTATTTCATGCGCACAGCTTTGGCTTTGATGGTAATGCCTTTTTCGCGCTCTAGGTCCATTGCATCAAGGAGTTGTTCACGTCGTTCGCGCAGACTAATCGTATCAGTCAACTCGAGCAAACGGTCTGAGAGCGTTGTCTTGCCGTGGTCAATATGAGCGATAATGGAGAAGTTCCGTATATTGTTTTGATTTTGCATAGTCCTCGTGTGGTCATCCATACACCCAATAGTGCAGATATACCCCTTATAACCTTATGCAGTATACCAGAAGCCGCGACTCCCTGCAATTCACATGACATTGTTACATAAGATAGTATTTCTCAAGACAAATAAGCAGTACCCATGACAATTGTCATGCCCCCATGACAATTGTCATGCCTATTGGGACAAAAAGTGTGACAAAAGACACTGGTAGAGGGCGGCATCAGTTTGGTACACTGACAGTAGGTGCAGATAGGTTCTGCAACCAGTCAAGGTTTATTCAAATGAAAGTGAGGAAAAAAGATGTCTCTTTTTTCAAAGTGGACACAGTGGGGAAGCTTTTGTATTCTTTTCATTGCTGCTCTACTCTTCTTGCAACCCCAACAAGGACAAGCCGAAACCAAACCCTACGTCATTGTTGATACAAGCCAAGATGGGTGCTACGATGAAAATGGCGTTGAAATCACATGCCCAATAGCAGGGCAAGATTGGTGATGCACAATATTGGTCCAGTGTACAATACATAACTGAAAACTTTGAGGATAAAACCTTCGGCGTCAACTTTGCCGATGGACGCATCAAAGGCTACCCCGCAGCATCTGACAAATTTGTACGCTATGTTCGTGGCAATACCAGTTATGGCATCAATGATTTTACCGACAATGGCGATGGTACCATCACCGATAATGCCACTGGGTTGATGTGGTCCCAAGATGATAGTGGCTCAGGGTTGAACTGGACCGAGGCGCTTGCATGGGTAGAGACCCAAATTGATGCGCCTGCAACGGCCACGCCCATAGACGCGCCTGCAACGGCCATGCCCATAGATGCGCCTGCAACGGCCACGCCCATAGATGCGCCTGCAACCCCAACGGTAGACCCCAATGCCACACCAACGCCAACGCCAGATGGTCCAACCCTTGATAGCAACTACAAACGTGGTGCGCCCGGTAGCTACTTCGTCTTCACTGCGGTTGCATTCCCAGCATCATCCAGCGCAGTGATTGAACTGAAGGGACCGAACGATAATGCCTTCCAACACAAAGCTAACCTGACAACCGACTCGACAGGCATACGTACCTTTATTGTATTCATTGCGAACGGCTCACCTGAAGGGAGCTACATTGTAAGGATAACCGTACAAGGGACCACAACCCTTGCAGAAGACATCGCAATACAAAGCCCATGCCAACACATGTACAACGACAATAAGCCAAAAGACAATCTGATAGGATTGTTTTTTGTTCTTGTGCGGAAGATAGTGTTGCGCAAAAAACGCCCCGGGCCACCCACCGAGTAGTTCTAGGTTGTGCAAGAATATTTCGGGAGTGCGATAGTTTTTTCGCTTCGCACGAATCTTATCATTTCGGTACGCAAAGAAGGTGATAACACTCATTCCAAAATAAGCAACAACCATCCAAAGCGATATTTTGCACATTAATGCCATGTCTACTGCTAAAACGAGAATGGCCAAAAAACCAGTCACAACAGCTATGCGATCTAACGTGGACCGTATAAACCCTTTGAGTGTGACATAGGTTGCACGAGGTTTATTTTGGTCATCATAGGTTAGCGTATACGTCACACGGGTATTTTTTGATGGCCGGTGTCGTTCGTTTGTAAGATCACGAATGTGAAAAAAGATTTCTTCACCACCAGCTTCAGGTAAAATAAACCCAAATCCTTTGTCATTATCCCACATTGATATTCTGCCCCGCTTCTGTTTCCGTGATATAACCCCATCATAGATAATAATATTGCTTGCACGTGGTCTATCTTTGTCATCATAGGTTAGGATATACGTCACAAAGAAATTTTCTCTTGGATGTTGCCGCTTGTTGGTAAGACTACTTCTGTGAAAAAAAACTTCTTCTTCGCTATCTTCAGGTAAAATAAACCCAAATCCTTTGTCATCATCCCACCTTGTTATTCTGCCCTTTTCTCGCGTGCTCATCTTGACATCTAGTTCTCCCGGAGTCGATACTCCCCCATCATAGAACGTGACATTGTTTGCACGTGGTCTACCTTGGGCATCTTTTTTAATTAAGACCTCGCGCAAAGACGCAAAGAACGCAAAGCTATGAAAGCAAGGATGCAAATTCTTTGCTGTTACGCTGCAACGCTGCGAGCTGTCTTGGGTTAGCGTATACGTGACAAAGAGATTTCCTGTTGGGCGCTGCCGTTTTTTGGTAAGACTACTGATATGAAAAAAGACATCATCACTACCATCTTCAGGTGAAATAAACCCAAATCCTTTGTCATCATTCCACCTTGTTACTCTGCCCCTTTGCTGTGTACTCATTCAATATGCCTTTCTCGTTGCAACAACCATGCCCTAGGAAAATATCTATACCGGCATCAACCCGTGCTTCTTAGGTGGATTTTGTTGTATCTTCGTGCGCAAAATCTCCAGTGCCAATATCAAGCGTGGGCGCGTCTCGCGTGGTTCTATCACCTCATCAATCTGGCCATAGCTGGCGGCACTATAGGGGTTGTAGAATTTCTCTCGATACTCTCCTACAAAGTGCTGCTCTAGTTCTGCGGGTGCATCAGATTGCGCAAGCGCATGGCGTTGCAGAATGCGTACCGCCCCACTCGGCCCAAGCACGGCAATTTGCGCCGTTGGCCAAGCCAGCGCCAAATCGCCACGCATAGCACGCGAACTCATCGCAATATAGGCTCCCCCTATCGCCTTACGTGTCACCACCGAAATCTTCGGCACAGTCGCCTCGCAATAGGCATAGATGACTTTTGCGCCATGACGGATGGCTCCGCGATGTTCGGCGGCAAGGCCCGGTAAAATGCCGGGACTATCTACAAACGTCACCACCGGGATATTATACGCATCGCAAATACGCACAAAGCGCGAAATCTTATCACTCGAATCTATATCAAGCACACCCGCCAAATATGCTGGTTGATTGGCAACGACCCCAACAACAAACCCATCCAACCGCGCAAAGCCCACAATGGCATTGATAGCGTAAGCCGCATGCACCTCCAGAAAACTCTCCTTGTCAAACACAGCCGTAATCACATAGCGCATATCATATGGCTCATCATCATTGGCCGGTATAAACGTATTCAACGTCTCATCCATACGTCCCGGTATATCAGTGGGCGCAACCCATGGCGGGTCATCGGTATTATTTTGCGGCAAATAGCTAAACAACACTTTGACGAGCTCAATCGCATCCACTTCTTGCTCGGCCAGAAAATGTGCCACGCCGCTGCGCGTATTGTGGACAACTGCTCCCCCAAGTTCCTGTGCTGTCACTTCCATACCCGTCACTGTCTTGACAACCTCTGGCCCAGTGCTAAACATAAAGCTGGTATCACGGGTCATTATGACAAAATCTGTGAGCGCAGGCGAATAGACTGAGCCACCGGCACATGGACCGAGCATGACCGAAATTTGTGGTATCACGCCAGAAGCAAGCACATTGTGGGTAAACATATCGCCATAACCGGCGAGGCTACGTACCCCTTCTTGAATACGGGCCCCACTCGAATCAATAAGACCAATCACCGGGATACCACTTTCTAAAGCCATATCCAAAAGGCGGCAAATTTTCTGCGATTGCACTTCTGAAAAAGACCCACCCAACACGGTAAAATCTTGCGCAAAAACAGCCACGCGGCGATTGTGTATTTTGCCAAAACCAGTCACCACTCCATCGCCATAGTAGCGGTGCTGTTCCATGCCAAAGTCGGTGACGGTATGCAAGGCAAACATACCCATCTCCTGAAACACACCATCGTCTACCAGCAGCGCCAACCGTTCACGCGCAGTGAGCTTGCCACTAGCGTGCTGCCGCTGAATACGCTTTTCTCCCCCCCCTTGATACGCATGTGTGCGCATGGCCTCAAGTTTCGCCAGATGATCGCTCATACCCCAACGCTCCAATTTCTACACTACAAAATCGGCTCTTGTACCTACGCTACCTTGTACACCGCATACAGGTGAATAGGTGTGGTGACAAATATATGTCGGTCTTTGCGCCCTTGCGTCTTTGCGCGAGGCTCAGTGTCTACCCGAATGTGGTATCAATCCGGCACATGCAACGCAAAATTATCAAACTCAATAATCGCTTCCTCGTCCTCTTCGATCTCAACCGCCACCCCTATCCGTCCCTTAGCCAACGCACTATCGGTATGCTCGGCAACCTCTTGGCCATTGATAACAAACACAAAGTGTGACCCTTCTGCAACAATCGCCAACGTATTCATTTCCCCCGGCCGGATAGCAGTTGCCTCCGTCCAATCAATCAACGTTGTCCAATCATTGCCTTGCGACAAAGACAACTTAAATGTTTGGTCCTCGGCTACCTCAAATAAATAGTAACTACTGCTCTCTGCATCCTCCTGTATGCGGAACGCAATGCCATAAAAACATGTCAGTTCATCACCTGCTACCAGATTGGCTTCAACAGATACCATGAAATCAGTGAGCGAACTCATATCATCTGGGGTTGCAACCGACACAAAATCATCATACGCATCCATATCCCAGCGATACCGGCCCCGCGAAGTCATACTCCTCTCTCCGAACCACAAGGCACTTTCTTGCTCTCCCTCCGGCCAGCCAAGAGCATTGTCGTCAAAACTATCCGACAAGACAAGCGGCCAAACAGGGGCATTCAGATTGTTTTCTGGAGCCAGCATGTCTTCTTCCTGTGCTATCATAGTGGCCACAGCATCCCTTTCCTGCGCTTCCTGACCAATTTTTGCCAACCCAAAAAACGCTACACATATCAACACAATGGGAATAGCAGCTCCAACACCAACCCACATACATGCCTTGCCCCGCTTCTGCTTGGGTTGTGCATCTGCGTCCGGCCTTTCTGATGCTTCTTCGTGAGGGTCATCATCAATGTCAAACATCCCACCAGCATAGAATTCTCGTGCTTGTGTTTGCACCTGTTGTGCTGCCGGCATAGATACGGTCGCGCCAGTATATTCCGACCCATACGAAGGTGGATGCTGTTTGGGCATTTCCCGTGCGCGGCGCAACTCCGCCCGCATATCCGCAGCAGTCGCAAACCGCTCATCAGCCCCAAGCGCCATAGCCCTAGCCAACACCACACTCACCGCCTGCGGAACAGCAGGATTAACGTTATGCACCAAGGGTTGTGGGTCCGGTTGATTATTCACCACCGCCGAAGCCCGTGCCAATGCATCAACCGGCATCTGATACGTGAGCAAATGGAACAACGTCACCGATAACGCATATAAATCACTACGTGGGTCCGTTCCCTTCCCTTGTATCTGCTCTATCGGAGCATATTTGGGCGTATAGCCAAAAATACTCCCTTCTGTTGTCACCCGCGATTGTAGCCCAGATGACGAACCTTTGGCAAGACCAAAATCGAGCAGAATAATTTCCTTGCGTGGCGTAAGCTTCAGGTTCTGCGGCTTAATGTCACGATGAATAACAGGTATTTGTTGCGTATGCAAATAATCAAGCGCGTCAAGCAACTGATCGGCCCAGTTGAGCACATCATCTACTGGAAAAGGAGCATTTTGCTCCTCCAGCATGCCAGACAAGTCTTTGCCGGGAATAAATTCCATCACCAAAAATTGCCCGTTCTGGTCTGCAAAGCGGTCTATGACACGCACGAGCGAGGAATGGCGCAAACTGGCAAGCAAGATAGCTTCGCGCTCAAAAGCCCTATTCAACTTTTCATCATCAATAAGCGTTTGCTTTAACGCCACCGTACTTTTGAGGCGTTGGTCAACAGCTTCATAGACAGCCCCCATACCACCTTTTCCAATATGACGTACTATTTCATAGCGACCCTGCAAAAGCGTACCCGGTTCAAGCATGCGCATCTCCGTTCAACATAAAGGAATAGCTATTCCCACACTCTCTTGACACACAACGGTATAGTGTGTATAAGTGTATTGTATCATATAGATGTGTCAGTTCTCAGAATCTTTTATACTTTTCTTATGGTTTATTGTACATCTACACACAGACCATGCTATAATAGGCCTATGATAGCACATAATATCCCCAGGCCATATAGTGCAGACGTTGCGTGCAACGTCCTAGGCAAGTACCCTGCAACATATTCAGGGAATTGTTTGTCCTCGCCCAAGGGATGTGGAGTGTATAGAGAAATGAAAACCAAAAGTGAAAAGGGAAGAGGTTGTACATGAAACACTTAACAGAACTTATGGAGCGCATTTCCAACCTGAGCATACAAATTGCACTATGGGACCGCAAAGTAGACGAAGAAATAAAAAAACTCTGTGGTAAAGATACCACCAACCCCGATGATGAATACCTCAACAAACTCCTAGATAAAGACTTTGTCATGGTAGCTTTATCCAGAGCAGGTGCAGACCCCCATGAAGATCTCTGGGACGTGCTCGACGAGGTATGTAATCTCTACCTGAAATCAACCCCCGAACAGCGCAACATCATACGCAGCATGTTTGACGAACAACACAACCACAACGTATTAAGTGCCATGTATGGCTACATCTATCGCGCATCCGAAATGCTCCAAGACACCGGCGATGTGCAATGGTTACGCATGGGGCTTGCGGCTGCCTCTATTGAAGATAAGCGCATTGACCACCGCGACCTCACCTTGGCCCTCGGCGACTTGTATATTTCAGCCGACTATGTGCGCATAAACCCACTCCCACATTTCAAAGAAATCGCAAACCTATCGAACACTGCGGGCGAACATTCCACACACGATTTTCTCGCCAACTTCCACAAATCATCCTTCTTTGAAACATCAGTCTACCCCCGGCTACGCAGCACTGGGTATCATTTCTTTTACCTCACACCCCCAACGGCATAGAATGCCTCTATAGATAGACAAAGAACAAGAAAGGATACACGGCTATGTCAATAGATACTGTTGATGTTGTACAAGCATATGACCAAACTGAAAACGATGGACTCGTTGCTGATACCCCACACGAACATGAGTAACACAACGGGTCCAGTGCTGTTGATGCCAATGATACTGTGATCAATGATGACGTGCTAGACGTGCTTGAACGAAGTGCCTATGCCCAAGACCATGACACCTTTCTTGACTGCATTGAAGGAGTAGACTGGTGGGAGCTTCTCGCTCATTAGATGAACTAGATGAAATAATTAAAGATGCAGAAGACCCAAATGGCATTCTTGTAACAAAGGTAGTGTAAATAGTTCAATGAATTTCTATAAACCAGAGCAACGACATCAATACATATGTCTTTAGACAATCTGCTGCCAAATGATTTTGTGACTGGCGCAAAGTCTTACGAAAGAACTACTCTGGAGCGGATGTGAGAATATCTATCAGCATTACGATGACTCCCTAACAGTGGGTTGGCAAATCATTTTTCCTTTTACTAAGGGTTCATTTTGCCGTTGCCGCTACCACCAGAACGAAATAGTGCCAACTCAGCCTCCAGTTGCTTAATGCGCTCTTCAGCTTGTTTGGCACGTTCGGCTCCAGTAGGTATAACTGTCCCATCTTCATAGCACCAGCGTAGCCATGTATCGGGTATTTCCTCATATATCCCTTCCCACAGTCGTACCCCTAGGTTGATTTCAGGAAACCACCATACATCGCCTTGGGCCGCGTACTCATCATATCCGCCATCCTCATTGAGCTTAAACACATACATCATCGGCCCACCCAACTCTTGGTAGCGGTCAAAAATAAGGTAATACAATACCATTGCCCGTGCATAAATGTCCTTTTTGTCGGCATCTTCATTGCCTTTGCGATTGGAGACAAGCTCTATAGCTATTTCTGGGGGCTTGTTGTAGCGCCAATAGGTATAAGAGCGATGCCCCGGTAGATGAATGTTCGGGAGCAAGGAAACCCCCACACTGAGCAACGCGTCTGGCACTATGGGTGGTTTCAAGATGTCATAAAACAACCCAACATTCGCCATCGCTAAAAATGGGCGACCGTCGCCCGGTCCGGGCCACGAATCATACAAGGGGTGTGCAGACAACCGCTGTTGTTTTTCAGAAAAAAACCCATCCACAGGTTCGTCATCCTCCTCTACTAGGTCTACTTCTAGGGCTTCGAGCTCATCCCAACCGAGCGATTGGGCAAATGGTCGTCCATTACTGTGGGTAGTCGGACCGCCATTGTACACATAGCCTCTGCTATGTGTCTGTCCTTTGTCTTCATATGATTTTGTTTGTGTGCTCGTCGTAGGTGCCGTAGGTGTATAGGTTGGCATATCATTTCTCCTTTCTGTATATAGCAATCTTGCTCCTTCCCATTGGTTCAGTTACCAACATCAGTATACCACACCGGCCTGTAAATCAGACAACGTATGTGTTATGTGTATCTGTATGAACAACTGTGCGCTGGTAGGGGCATGCGGCCGCACGCCCCTACGTTTCCATGCAAGCTCTCAACCAGCGCCATACGCATATTGCGTACTTTCCTCAACTGTCCGTATCTCTGCTGGCGTCAAGTCAAAGAGCGCATACACCTGCGCATTGAGGTCTGTTTCCAATTGCACAATGTCCGCCGTGTATTGCTGATGTGCAGCGCGTTGGGTAGCCAACCAATCTTCCCAATTTTTGCGCTCTTTCACGGGGATGTCTTGGCGAAAAGCCTTTTTCACCTGCGCCCGCAATGCAGGGAAATCCAACTCCCACCAATGCTCTAGCTTCTGGTTGAGCTTGTTGCCCGGCGTGCCTAAGTCGCTGAGGATGCGGTGGCGCACGTCTTGCTCTAGGGTATAGCGCGTGTTGGCAGTGTTGGTTAGTTGCTTGGCGAGGTCGCCAATAGCCTGTTGCGCGTCGGCAGATGCTTCCGGGATGGGGATTTGTGAAACATATTGAGATTTGTAGCGTACAAATCCACCACGAAGTTGTGAACATATTTTAGTATAAAACCAGAAAACAGCATTGCTATTGAGCAAACCAAGAAGCCATAGCTTATCAGTTGGTATAAGGAACATTGTATCGCCTACAAAATACTTGTTGGTGTCGTAGGTAAATTCTGCATATTGTGCTATATCTGGATAGACAATTTTGGGTTGCTCAAACCGTTCTGTATCACCTGGACTTGCTTGTAGTTCATACCATGCGTAATGTCCAGGTGTGCGATTTTCCAACTGCTTTTTGTATTGGAGTAGATGCTTATACACAGCCGGGTACTGATTGATGTCAATTCCACGATGGCTGAAAATAAGCCACCTATCCTGCGACTCTACGCGCCAGCGCTTCACATCGCGCCCACGGAGGAAAGGCTTGAGGATCTCATCCGACGACGGGTGCTCCTGAATGAGCCTATCACGAGTAGCACGGTCTACCACAAACGCCGCATTTAATCCTGTCTTGATGCCATAGTAGAAACGCCCTTGTACATAGCTACCAAGCGATTTTCCACTAGCTCGCAATTTTGCCAACAATGCACTGCTATCGGTAGATACAAGATACCACCCCCTCGCGGTAAGGCTTGCCTGTGCTACGTGGGTACTCTTGTCCTGCACACTTACTGCAAAGTCTTTTACATCTCCACTTGCGGTATCCCACGCTAGGGACGGGAAAGTATGGGTATCGGACGCGGCACTTTTGCGTAGCATCACTATGGCGGGGTAGGTAATGGCTTCAGCAAAAATGGGTGCATCGCCAAAGTCTATAATACGTTCAAGCGTGGCGTGATGTGCTAGGTACTCGCGCAACTTGACTCCATAGCCCGCCCGGAACCATTTATTGCTGCTGATGTAGGCAAGGTGCCCGTTCTGGCGCAGCAGACGTAGCCCCTGTTCATAGAAATACACAAAGAGGTCGGACATGCCATGATAGGTTGCCGCAAAGCTCTGTTCAAAGAAAGGTTTGAACAGGGACAGCAGTTCTTGCCGCACATAGGGCGGGTTGCCAATGACGACATGGAACCCGGCTTGCGCATCAAGCGGTTGCCCGTGCTGGTCAAAAAACACTTCTGGAAATTCAAGCTCCCAGTGAAAGAAACGTTGTATGTCTACCAGCTCTTGGGTTTGCTTTATGATCGGTTCCAGCACTTCCTCTTTGTCGCCGCCAATAGCATACTCGTGCAATGCTGACCAATACTGCGGGTCAAACTCCAGTCCAAAAAAGGTAGCCGTAGATACATCGGCCAGCTTACGGTAGACGTAGGTCAGTTGCTCTAGCATTTCAGCATGCAGACACTCTTGCTCGCGCACATCGGCTATGGTGTTGTCGCTATGCTGCTGTATCAACCACATCAGGTCAACGGCAGTGCTCAGCGAGCGGCGGAACCCTTCATCGGCCAGCATTGACAGTTGCCCATTATCCTCTTCTTCTTGGTCCTGTTGGTCTTGGTGTACACTGCCAACGCTCAACGTGTCAAGCCATGCCCCCACGAGAGCATTGCCACAGCGCAAATGGTGGTCAAGGAACGAAAGAGGTCTACCTTTCGTCACGGTTTTGAGCCATAGTGAAAGCTTGGCAAGGTCTACCGCCAATGGGTTCACGTCTACGCCATAGATGCATGTTTGGATGACGCGGCGCTTCCAATAGGCAAGGTCTGGCTCACCATTCACGTCGCCCACGCGCACGCCCAAGTCTACCAAAAAGCGGGCGATGGTATCGGTGGCGGCGACGAGGAAATGCCCGCTGCCCATGCTCGGGTCAAGCACCTTAGTATTGAGCACAGCGCGTATTTTTGCCTCGTCATCATCTTCTGGCACATTCGCTACTGCTTCTTGCAACACGGGGATGATGGTTTGCTCAACCATATAATCTACCACAAAGTCGGGGGTGTAGTAGCTACCGGTCACTTTGCGTTCGCCTTTGTCGTTGAAGAGGTCAATGGTCCAGTAGCCTTCCCGTTCTATCGGCTCTAGGTGATATTCGAGTAGCCCTTCATAGATGGTGCCAAGATGTTGCTCGGCGAGGTCTCGATAGTCTACAAACTCGCCCTCGACACGGGTGAGCAAGTCAATGGCATCGAGCAAACGCGCATCGCCAATGGGGTTTTCTTCTAAGAATGAATAGCGTTTGGGGTCGAAAAGTCCGCCATTGAAAGTGGCGACCTTGAGTGGCGGGTTTCCTTGGTCTATGATGCGAAATAATGCCTGGATGTCGCCCCACAGCTTTGTGCTCATTGGCGTTAGTTCCTTGTCTTCGTCTATATAGTGGGTAATTTCATTGGCAAGCGCATAGAGACTATAGATTTCACGATAACTCCTGTTGGTGCGCAATGGCAGCAACTCGCGTGCCTCGGCATAGAGAATGAAGAGCAAGCGATAGAGCACAATCAGTGCATGGTCATAGATTTGTTGGAGTTTATCGGCGCTGTAATTCAATGTTTTTGTGGGATAGTCGAGAAAGCCTTGGGCCAGGTTGCGCAATGCCATGTAAACTTGCTGCTTAATCGAATCACTGATGCCCCGTGCTGATATGATGCTTTCGCGGCGTATAGCATCTATGCTGAGCGGGTGGTCATCGAAGGCTGTGCGGTGGAAGAAGGCGTAGAAGTAGAGAAAGGCGCGTGGGTCTACGGTTTTGAGGATTTCTTGCAGGTCAACTTCATAGAAGCAGTCGAGTTTTTTGGAGGTGTCGCTATGGTAGAGCCGCCACTTGCGCCCATTGGTGAGGATACCCCATTCCAACCCGCTATGGCGTATGTAGAAATCAATTTGATACGACGGGTTTTTGTTGCTGAAGAAATCACGCGATGAGGTTTTGGTTTTTTGCAGGGTTTTGTCCAGTGGGCAATCCCAATGTTTGGCGTCGGCTACGGCACAGGCGCTGTGCAGCATATCCTCGGTGAGTGTCTTGCCGGTGTTGGCTTGGCGTGCCGCATCGTCACGGTAGAGGATATAGTCTGGGCGTTTGGTGCCATCGGGCGTGGTGAGCGAGGGTTGCACGTCAAAGGTGTGGACGAGGGCTTCAAGCACCGGGCGGATGAAAGCATGTTCGGTTTGGGCTTCAGGTTCGTTTTTGCTTGGTATGTAGCCCTGCCAGATGGCGGTTATCTGTTGCATGAGCGCCTGCACGTCGGTGTCGTTGGCGAGGGCTTGCCAGTCGGCACGTTGGGGCAGGATGGTGTTCAGGTAGTAATCGGAAAACAGTTGGCGGTTGTAATGGTGTTGGTTAAATAAGTTTATCACAGTCATAGGTAGGTGACTTTCTTTTTGTCACTAAGACCTCGCGCAAAGACGCAAAGAATGCAAAGCTAGAAAATCTACTAGGGGCGTGCGGCCGCACGCCCCTACGTTTTCAAACAGACTCTTTGCGTCTTTGCGCGATTCCGAATCGTTACCAAAACGTGGTATTACGCATTTCTTACAAACTGCTCAACGTTCAACGCCACCGCATTAATCATTATATCTGGGCGCAAGAAGACTGATGGTTGCTCAATCAAGTGCATCACTTGAATGAGCGTGCGATGCGCACTTGGGTTTTCCAACGCATACATCATCACACCATCTATATACCAATGCATAATCTGCGTAAACAAGTCGCGGTTGCCACCCTCGGTGGTGGGGTAGCGCAAATCTTCACCAGCGGTAAACATCCACGGAATAGTCAACACCTTGGCCAAGCTTTGCTGGTATCGTTTGCCCAACCCGCTCAGGTTGCCATCTGGTCGGCGCTTGCGTTGTTCGCGCAGGCACTGGTCCATTGCCATCACGCTTTGGGCAACCACCGAAATGCCATGCCCATACACTGGGTTGAACAGACACACTGCATCGCCTAGTACCATAAACCGTTCTGGCCAGCGCGATAACTCTTCGTAATGCAATAGGCGATTTTTGGGCACTTTGTAGCCATAAATAGGTGAAACAGGTTCGGCTTCTTTGATGAAATCGTAGAGCACGGGGCTTGGCAAATTCTGCATAAACTCCATGAAGCCAGCTTCTTCTGTGGGCGGGTGATTGTCGTTGCCCATGCCCACCAAGGTGAGCACCCACTGCCCATCATCTACCCGAAACAGTCCCGCTGCACGGTTTAGGTATGGGGGTCTGCTTTGCTCGAGCAACACCTTCCAATCGGGCAAACGCTCCTCTGGCACAGTATAATAGCGCGTTGAGTAGCCTACATAGGCCTTGATGATTTCTTCTCTGGGGACACCAAAGCCCCTTTCTTGGAACCACTTGGGCGTTTGCGACATACGACCACTCGCATCTACCACCACATCGCCATAGAGTTCTGTCTCGTCGCCAGATTCTTGGTCGGCTCCCGTATATTTGACACCCACAATGGCCGTGCGCGATTCGTTCCACAGCACATCCGTCACCTTGCAGCCTTCAATGAATTGCACCCGTTTACTGCCAGCCATGCGGCGTTGGATACACCATTCCATCAAGTGGCGCTGACACGAATAGGTTTGGATACCAGCGTAGAAGCGTGGACTCCAGCCTGTGCGCCCAAGCCAGAGCAAATCCGCCGGCCACTCTATGACGGTAGCCCCATTTTCTACCAGCTCGCCCCCCAAGTCGGGAAATAATTTCTCTAATATCTCCCAGCCCTGATTGACCATATTGTGCAGATGCAAGGCTTGCGGGACACTTTTACGTGAGGATGGTGTATCGGGGTAATGGTCCTTTTCTATGATAGTGATACGGTCGAAATAATCCGCCAAGACACGCCCGGCCAGCATGCCCGCCATGCTCCCTCCAATGATAATAGCATGGCTCCCGCCAGCCTCAGCCGGGTGGGGTACCACAGCAGATGAAACCTGCGTAACAGCAGGGGGCGCTTGCTTCGTAACTGGTGTTACATCAACAAGGCGCACATCCTGCTCAGTCGCCTGCGCTTTTGGCGCGGTTGTTGCCTTTGACGGCACCTCAGCGTCTGCTGTACTTGACGGCACTTCAGTGTCTGCTGTACTTGACGGCACTTCAGTGTCTGCTGTACTTGACGGCACCTCAGCGTCTTCCGTGCTCAGGTGTACCTTGGCAGAACCTATATCCTGTTCTTCGGCATCCATATCCTGTTCATTGGCAGTTTTAGGTTGAGATTGAGACTGACTCGCTTTGGGTTGCTGTTTCTTTCCACCTTTCGCCTGTTTCCTGCCACCTTTCGCCTGTTCTTCACTCATGCACAAACTCCTTGTTTATACTATCAGATTTTTGCATTACCTGATAGTATACAACAAGATATGAGAATCCAATAACGTAGCCAAACCAAGGGACGAAAAAACGGGTTATCTATGCCCGCTTCCCTCAACCAACTACACGCTCGCTTTCAGCCGGAACCTGCGACTCAAGTGAACGCACAATCGTCTCCCGCTCCGCCGGAGCAGCCTTTTGCACCTGCTCCTCAAGCATCCAAAGCTCCTCAGTATTGCCCAATGCCCGCAACAATGTATGCTCAGCCGGTGTGATCGCACGTCCCAAAAGCCGCTCTAAACGCTCTACCGTCTCTTTGAGTGCCAACAAAAAGCGCGACTCCATTGACGTTTCAGCAAGTTTTGCAGCAAGCTCATCCGCATCTTCACAACAGTACACCGACATACCAAGAGATTCCAGCATCGTCATTGTTCCGCAACTACGAAATATATTTCGTTCACGGACAGTAAGTGGGCGTTGTAGCTGCGACTCAGCATCTGCCTCAAGCCCCTCACGTGCCCGTCGGTATAGCTCAATATAATAACCAGACATAGTCTCACCTCTCTCCCACAGCGAGATTGTTCGTTACATAGAGCCGAACACTGCCATTCGGTACCTATTACATACACATAGCAATGTCCCCGTGCTACGTATACATGTAGTATACCACAAACACAAGCACGTCCTCTTATTCTATCACTAGCCGTAGGAAACGCAATAGGGTTTTTATCCTAATTCCTTGGTGCTGCCCCTATCTCACATTTGCATCGCGTTGCGTCTTTGCGCCTTTGCGCCTCTGCGTTACAATCTTTATAACCCATAGAGGGTTACTATAGGTCAAACATACCCTGCATATCCAACCCAATATCAAGTACACGAACCGAGTGCGTAAGCGCACCCACCGAAATATAATCTACCCCTGTCTCCGCCACAGCCCGGATAGTGTTGAGGGTAATGCCACCGGATGCCTCCAGAATTGCCCGCCCCGCAACCACAGTGACCGCCTTGCGGAGCATAGTCGGGCGCATATTGTCCAGTAAGATCATATCCACTCCTGCCTCAGCCGCCAATGCTGCTTGCTCCACCGTCTCTACCTCTACCTCAATGCACACCGTTGGTCCAACTGCCGCTTTCGCACGTTGCACCGCTTGCCCAATATCATACCCTTCCGACTCAAGCAACGCCAAATGATTATCTTTCAGCATAATAGAGTCATATAAGCCAAAGCGATGATTCACCCCGCCCCCAACATGCACAGCATATTTCTCAAACGCACGTAGACCGGGGGTTGTTTTGCGCGTGTCTAAAATGCGGGCCGAAAGCCCTTCAATAGCGGCTACGTATTGCGCTGTGAGTGTTGCAATGCCACACATGCGCTGCAACAAATTGAGGGCAACCCGCTCACCTGTCAATATAGGGCGTGCGTAGCCAGTGATATGCGCAAGACAATCGCCCGCAACAACCGAATCGCCCTCGGCAACATTCAATGAGACGAGCAAGGTTGGGTCTAGCGTTTCAAACACGGCCGCTAAGACTGGCAGTCCCGCTACCATACCGGCTTCTTTGATGATAATATTGGCTTCTGCTTGCGCCTCAGTTGGGATAACGGCTTGTGTCGTGAGGTCATGTTGCCCTATATCTTCGTGCAGCGCATGCTGCACAATCGCTTGTATCGTTTCACGTGAAAGGTCCATATATCTCTATTACCTCCATATCTGTTTACCGTTCAATTCGCTGTGTCCTCTGTGTCTCTGTTGTGGGATTCTTTTGAACCACAAACGCACGAAGAGCACAAAGGGTCTTTTTTCCTCTGTGCCCTCTGTGTGCTCTGTAATTTACTACTACCTAGGTATCAAGCCGCTTTTGAAGTAAGCACCAGCGACGCCTCATCGAGCAATGCACATGGGTACATGCTCAAATCACTAGCTACTGGGAGAAATTCGGGTGTATATACATCTTGCATGTCAGGCACCGCACTATGTTCGGCTACCGTATTCACCGTATATGGCATGTGCCCATTGCCAAGCACAATATGCCTTCGCCAATCTTCGACAGGGTAGGGAAAATCTACCCGGAAGTGTGCGCCGCGACTCTCTTGGCGCAGCAACGCATGTTGCAGCACCAGAGCAGCTACCAAGGTTGCATTGGCCGCTTTGATAGAGTCGCTGTTTATCGCGGGAGCCTGTTTTGGCAATGCAGCCAATTCGTGCAACCCACGTTGCAAGCCATCAGCAGAGCGCAATGGCCCAGCATAGGCACACATTATCCTCGATACATGCGATTGCCAGGTGCATACATCGGTATGCAAAACATGCCCATCGCCTCGTTCAGTTATATGCATCCCACAAGGCAATGAGAGGCCATTGCCCATGGTTGGCATATGGTCTATGCTGGCTATGCCTACCATGGGCTGGGTAGTAGTAGTCCAACCTGCCATGTGCCCTATGAGAGAGTCCCCTTTTCCATTGACGGCGGCGGTAGCGGCATGCTCACCTGTCACCAAACACTCAAGCAAGGAGTTACTAGCCAAACGGTTTGCACCATGGAAGCCATTGCATGCACATTCACCAGCCGCATATAGCCCATGTACACGGGTAGCCCCATGCAAATCAGTGCGTATGCCCCCCATAAGGTAGTGTGCTGCGGGCGCAACTGGTATGGGTTCTACGGCAGGGTCTATACCCTCTTCGCAACAACGCGCATAGATGGTCGGAAAACGCTTTTGCAGGTATGTGCGTGACAAATGGGTAAGATTGAGCAAGACATAGTCGCTGCCTTCTTGCCGCATAGCATCGAAAATGCCACGTGTAACAACATCACGCGGGGCAAGCTCCGCACGCTGGTCATAATCGGGCATAAAGCGGTAGCCACTGGCAGTGTGCAAGATAGCCCCTTCACCCCGCACAGCTTCGCTAATGAGAAAGCCCTGCCCAGTATGCGTTCTAAAGACAGTCGGGTGAAACTGCACAAATTCCATATCGCATACCTCGGCACCAGCCCGATACGCCAGCGCAATACCCTCACCAATAGCACCAGGTTGGTTGCTCGTAAGGCGATACAATGCACTAGCACCCCCTGTGGCTAGAATAGTTGCATCAGCCGAAAAATGATGCAAGGCTCCTTTGCCATCAAGGGCCAGCAACCCCGTGCAATGGCTTTGTGCAGTGATGAGGTCAATCGCTTGATAGCCCTCAAGTACACGGATACGCGAGTCGGCACGGACACGCTTAACAAGGGTACTCGTGACAGCCCATCCAGTAGTATCACCAACATGCAAAATACGCCGTTGCGAATGGCTCCCTTCCAAGCCTAAAACGAACTTGCCATGCTCACGCTCAAACGGCACACCTAGGTCGGCCAGCTCATGCATAAGTCGCGGTGCTTCCCAAACCATTTTTTCCACTGCAGCATGGTCTGAAAGGCCGGCACCAGCAATGAGCGTATCTTCCACGTGTGATGCAGGCGAATCAGCTATATCGAGGGCGGCCGCAATGCCCCCCTGAGCCCATGCCGAGTTGCTTAACAAAAGTGCTTCACGGGTGACAAGCGTAACCCGGGCATGGTGTTTTGCCGCTCGTAAAGCGGCCATCAATCCAGTGATACCTCCACCAACAACCAATACATCAGTTTGGTGCCGGCGTACCTCCGGCGATATGGTTGGCAAAACATATCGCGGAGTATTGTAGTACGCCTTTGTCTCATACATCTTTGTGCTCCTTTTGTTCCATGCCGCATTGTGCTAGGCCAATTGCAACATGCGTTCAAGTGCGATGCGTGCGCGTTCGGCTACATGTGGCTCTACCGTTACCGGATAGACCATTTCCCGTAGCGAATAGGCTACCTTTTCAAGCGTTGTCAGTTTCATATACGCGCAAACAGCCGTTTGGGTGATAGGGTGAAATGTCTTATGTGGGCATGCTTTGCGCATACGGTGCAATATGCCCATTTCTGTAGCAACAACGAATGTAGTAGTATCGCTCTCTTGCACATAGCGCAACATGCCCTCGGTAGAAAGCACATGCACCTTGTTATTCCCATTGCTCTGGTTTGCTGATTGGGATTGGATATATGCCCCCATATAGGAACATTCGGGGTGTACCAAGAGCTCAGCGTTGGGGTCATCAACCTGTGTACTAACGACAACATCCTTTGTAATCGCAGCATGCACATGACATGACCCCTTCCAAGCAAGCACCTCGCGCCCCGTTGCAAAACCGACAAAACTTGCTAAGAACTGGTCGGGCAAAAACAAAATTTGGCGGTCGGAGGGAATAGCTTGGATGACCTTTACCGCATTGCCAGATGTGCAGCAATAATCACTTTCGGCTTTGATTTCAGCCGTGGTATTGACATAGGAAACGACAACGGCATCGGGGTGCTTGGCTTTCCATGCGCGTACCTGTTCGGCAGTAATAGAGTCTGCGAGTGAACAGCCGGCTCGCATGTCGGGGAGCAGCACCGTTTTGTTGGGCGACAAAATGGCAGCCGTTTCAGCCATAAAATGCACCCCGCAGAAGACAATAACATCGGCCGGAGTAGTGGCGGCTGTTTGCGACAAGCCCAGCGAGTCGCCAACGAAATCAGCACTATCTTGTATTTCCCCATGTTCATAGTTGTGAGCTAGGATAACAGCGTTACGCTCTTGGCGCAGGGTTTGTATCTCTCCAACCAGCTTAGCTGTCTTGGCTGGGGGGGTTGGTTCAGCAGGTATAGGTATGTGACTCATAATTCATAACCTCTTTTTGATAGTGTTAAAATAACACCAAATATTTTTATATAAAAAATCGGCCTTTCGGCCAGAAGGGTGTAGAAGTAACACTAAGTATCGGCATAAAAAAAGGTCTTCTGCAACGGTAAGTGTAAACTCTACACAAAGTATACAGCACTCGTTGCAAAATGTCAAGTGTAACTGTGGTGTAACTATGAATATTTGGGCATCATGGTCCAACCCCATCCCTAACCACTTTCAAGGGGAGGTTTCTATCATTTCGGCACGAGTTGTCAATGATACCGAGCAACCAACAACCACGAATCTGTGCATCACTCTGCGTCTGTACGTTTGTGCGTTTGTGCGTCTGTGCGCCTGTGCGTTGAAAAATGCACAAGAGGGTTGCTTTGTTGTTGCGCGGTTTACCCTACATGCATAGAATGTACCTGTGCTCAAGATAGTCGTGCAAACAACATGTGTAGAGCAAGCGGGGCATATCCGTACAATAGTGGAGCCGCTTTTAGGCTTGTATGACCCCACAAACAACAGCCTAAAAGCGGCTCGACACAATCAAGGAGGTGAGACTCAAGGTTGGAGTAGAACATTGTTCGTATGGTAGGGAGACCATAGTGCATGCTCTGTCTAAACAAACGACACCCAGAGGTTTTTTTACATAGACATGCACCCATTTCTTTTTGAAGTCGTTCACATGCCATATCATATCGTAGAGATGTTGCACGCAACGTCTCATCCGTACAGGAGGAAAGAAAAGGAGGTTTTTGTATGGTTAGCCACATAGATAGCATTCAGAACATAGTACAGATACTGTTTGATGCCGTATCTGCCACCCCCCTCACCTCTCGTATCATCTTCTCAACACACATCCTACTCATCATCATACTCTTGGCGCTCATCCTAGCCCACATACTCCTTTTGTATCGGTCAACACACACACGAATAGAGGAACCAAAATCATCTCTAGCCGGCGGCCTTCGGTCGCCGGTCTCTCGTTTTAGCAAGCAAGAACTGTGTATCGTCATTGCCAACATCGAACAGCACCTAACAGCTATAGAGCAAAGCGTCGAGCAGGAGCGTGAAACGTTGGCATTAGTACTAGAGCGACTCACACCACGTGGTCGCACATCGCGCAAAAGGACAGAAGGTGAGTGAGGTGATAGGTGATAGGGATAAGGGATAAGCGGTCACCGGTCAACAGGTATGATAAGAAAGGAGAAAAGAGCATGAGTAAGAACCAAACACGAGAGAGCGGACAAATGCTAGACCTATCGGAGGATTGTGAGCAACTGCCACATGAGCATATGCGTGCCTATCATGCTGCCCAAACCTACTTTGCTCTAGGCGCAAAACGGTCTTTGAAACTGGTTGCACAGCAGGTTGGCGTATCCAAAACTACCATTGAGAACTATTCATCACGCTACCAATGGGTAAGGCGTGCGCAAGCATATGATAACTTCATCAGCAGCATGCGTCGGCGTGCGTGTGAAGATGCCCATGCAATATGCGAAGTGCCTTCGATACACGCAGGCACCGGGGAGGGCCCCTTGACGGGTGAGGTGCCTTCGACAAGCTCAGGCACCGGGGAGGGCCCCTTGACAGGCGAGGTGTCTTCGATACACGCAGGCACCGGGGAGAAATGGGCAGCACGGCTAGAAGAGCAACGCGAACTGCAATGGCATATGTCGCAGCTTTTGCTGGCCCGCGTGCGCGAAATGTTAGCTGTGCCACTGCATGAATTGCGCTGGACGCCCCGCGATGTTGCAACCTATTTTAACCTTGCCATGCAGCTCATAGAGCAAGCCGCCACTGAAGCCATCGAAGAAACCCAAACGCTGACCCAGAGCGAACTCAAAATACAGGTCGAGTATGTTGATGGGAACGATGCCGGGATGAATGATGAGCACTAAGTAATGAGTGACAAAAAACGCAACCCAAAAACAAAAAACAGGGCAACAAGCGAACTTGTTGCCCCCAAAACAACCGTTTTGCACCTGCCTGCACTGCATCAAGCGCAACGCGGAGTGGTAGAAGAGGCAAAACGTTGGAACATCGTCTGTTGTGGGCGTAGGTGGGGGAAGTCGGTGCTTGGCATAGATAGGCTTATACAACCAGCATTGTATGGGCAGCCAGTCGCCTTTTTCTCACCAACCTACAAAATGCTCACCGAAATATGGCGCGATGTACGTATGCGGCTGGCTCCCATCGTTGCTTCGGTGTCAACGCAGCAACGTCGTCTTGAACTGCTCACCGGCGGGGTTGTCGAAATGTGGTCACTCGACAACCCCGACACCATTCGCGGGCGAAAATATGCCCTAGCCGTCATAGACGAAGCCGCTATGGTCAAAGACTTAGCTACTACATGGCAACAAGTAATACGCCCAACGCTAACGGATATGTGCGGTAGCGCATGGATGCTCTCAACCCCACGCGGACGCGGCTTCTTTTGGGAATGCTTCATGCGTGGGCAACATCAAGAGCATGATTGGTGCTCCTGGCAAATGCCCACCTCCGCCAACCCACACATAGCACCTGAAGAAGTCGAAGCCATGCGCCTAGAACTACCCCAACGTGCCTATCAGCAAGAGATACTCGCTCAATTCCTTGACGACACGGGTAGCGTCTTTCGGCGCATTCTGGAAGCAGCTATCGCTGAAGAGCAAGATGGTGCCATCGCTGGCCACTCCTACATCATTGGTGTAGATTGGGCACGCTCTGGTGACTATTCATGTTTTGTTGTCCTTGATTCCACAACAAGCCACATGGTCTACCTTGATAGATTTACTGATACTACATTCGACGTGCAAATGATGCGTCTGCGTGGATTGTATGAACGCTTCCAACCCAACGCCATTATTGCTGAAGAAAACAGTATGGGGCTACCGCTCGTAGAGCAATTGGGCAATCAAGGATACCCCATTGTCGCATTCCGCACCACCAACGCATCCAAACAAGCCATCATTGATGCATTGGCCCTTGCCTTTGAGCAAGCACATATACGCATACTCAACAACCCAGTGCTCATAAGTGAATTACTGGCATTTGAGATAGAGCGCCTACCAAGTGGTCTCCTGCGCTATAGTGCTCCATCCGGTCAACATGATGACACCGTTATGGCTCTCGCTCTCGCTTGGTATGGAGCTTCTACCGCCGGACCTGTTATCCTATGGTAACGTACAGAAAAGGGGTTGCTAACAAACACAAAGAACCACAAAGTAAAAGGACATGGTACAATATGAAATAGAATCGTCGTACATGTTCAGACTTAGCGTAGGCTTCTAGCCTGTCCCACGTAGCACTGGCATCCTGCCGGATCTCGCTAGAAAGCTTTGCATGTAGCAAAACCGTGGAGCATGTCTACTACAAAAGGATTTACGCATGTCGCATACAACAGACTTACTATCGCCTAGTGACCAAAAAACAACCAACCTACACAAACGAGGCCGTCTACTCAAACCTATTTGGCGTGCCTATGAACGTATAGGGCTAGGATTTAAGGTTAACCTCGTTGTCTTTGTCGTATTAGGCCTACTACTCATAGCCATAATTGTCTTTTTGAATCAGAGTACCACCACGCTTATGGTGCAAACAGGAAAGGCGCAGGGGCGCAGATCCGGCGAACTTGTCCACTTTCACCTTGCCCAAACGCAGCAAGAACTGGAATCATTAGCCCGTGTCTTAGCCAACTCACAAGACATCGTCGAAAGTGTCATCAACGGCGACGCCGAACGTGCCGAAAATGCAATCCTCATTGGTGCCAGCTCCTTCGACTTTGATGATGTAGACATCGTGACCGATGAGGGTGTTCGCGTTGTAGACCTCTTGCCAGTAGATGATACCACTGGTGAAGATAAACTGCTAGATGCCGGCTCTCGTGGGCTCCCTATCCGGGGGGTTATTGTTGATAGTGCCGAAGAGCAAATGCGTCTTGCAGTTGCTCTGCCATTGCGCACCGCCACATCGAGTACCATTGTTGGCACCCTCTTGGTCAGTCGCATCATAGACGAAGCATTTCTCGACAACATCATCTTTTCAAGCGCCGATGTGCATATCGCGCTTATCTACGACGATGAGGTGTTGGTCTACAACGCCACAACAATAGAGAAGCATAGCGATGTACTCAACGCCTACCGCACAGCACTCCTGATGGATAAAGACATGCTGCAACAAACGGTCATTCAAGATGAGATCATCGTCCCTAATGACCTAGTGCGTATCAAAAATAACATCCATTCCTTGTGTTACGTTCCCCTCACTGTCCGTGGCGAAACTCATGCTGTCATTGGGTTGCTTGTTGGCATGAACTGGATGGAAGCATTTTTGATGCATCTCACCGGTAATTTGACAACTATTTTCTCATTGCTTGCACTGATAGCCCTTTTGTGTATGGCCATGCTCATACGCTATAGTGTCACTGTGCCCTTGCGTAACTTGCAGTTTGCCGTCGAACGTGTTGCAGGTGGCGATTATGATCGGCGCATTGAGCAGACCAAACAAGATGAAATTGGGCAATTAGCGGGAGCATTCAACCATATGGCCCACGCAGTACAAGAACGTGAAGGGCGTTTGCAAGAACTGGCGAACTCGCTCGAAGAGCGCAACAAGGAACTGCGTCTCCAAACCTTTGAAGCACAAGAAGCCCGTACTGCCGCCGAAGAAGCCAACCTAGCCAAAAGCCGCTTCCTTGCCAACATGAGCCATGAACTGCGCACACCCCTCAACGCCATCATTGGCTACAGCGAAATGTTAGAAGAAGAAGCAATAGACCTTGACCTACAAGATTTTGTACCCGACCTAGAGAAAATAAACCGCGCCGGGAAACACTTGCTCAACCTCATCAACGACATCCTCGACTTTTCAAAGATAGAAGCTGGCAAAATGGACCTCTACCTAGAAACCTTCGCGTTAGCCGATATGATAGACGACGTACAAACCACCATTCAACCCATGATAGAACAAAAAGGTAATACCCTTATCATAGATAGTCACGATAACGTAGGAGACATGCATGCCGACGAAACCAAAACACGACAGGTGCTCTTCAACCTCTTAAGCAACGCCAGTAAGTTTACCGAAAACGGCACTATTACCCTTACTGTTCGCCGCTGCATCGGCCAAGATTGTAGCTCATTGCTGTGTAGCTTACCAGGTTTTACCACACAGCATGTCCACACAGATACCACGCACGAGTCCGAACACAACCACATGCTGACAACCCCGAATGTGTATCCCAATAGCGAATATATTCTATTTTCCGTGCGCGATACCGGTATAGGTATGACACCCGAACAAAAGGCACACCTGTTCCAAGCATTCACCCAAGCCGACTCATCCACAACACGCAAGTATGGCGGCACCGGGCTTGGCTTAGCCATTTCGCGTTCATTTTGCACCATGATGGGAGGTGATATTATCGTTGAAAGCATCTACGGTGAAGGCAGTGCATTTATGGTATACCTGCCCACCGATGTACAATCAATATCCCAAGCACACCAAACACCAGCAAGCCAACCCCATCACAGGACCCCAAGCACAGGTAGCGACACATATATCGTACAACCCGACCCCGATGGGGTTGGCACTGTGCTTGTCATTGATGATGACCCCGTATCGCGTGACTTAATATGCCATTTATTGAAGCAGGAAGGCTTTGCTGTTGCCTCAGCCCCCGATGGCGAAGTGGGCATACACATGGCTAAACAAATCCAACCCGATGTCATCACCCTCGATGTGGTTATGCCCAAAATGGATGGGTGGGCAGTGCTCGCCGCCCTAAACAAAGACCCCCTCCTGGCCGACATTCCCGTTATTGTAGTGACAATTATAGACGAAAAGAACATGGGGTTTGCTCTAGGCGCTACCGATTACGTAACCAAGCCAGTTGAACGTGGGCGCTTAATGAACCTTGTACGTAAGCATGCCCCATTGCAAGAAGACCACCCGCCCGGCTTAGTCCTCGTAGTAGAAGATGATGAACCTATCCGCAGCCTCTTGCGGCGCTTGCTCGAAAAAGAAGGCTGGCGCGTAGCCGAAGCCAACAATGGCCACACAGCCATGGAGCATATTGTTGCTACTCCCCCAGACCTCATTTTGCTTGACCTCATGATGCCTGAAATGGATGGGTTCCAAGTTATCAACCAGTTGCGCTCTTCGGCTACATGGCAGAACATTCCCGTCATTGTCATTACAGCCAAGGAACTAACCGACGAAGACCATCAACGGTTTCATAGCTCTGTGGAGCAAATACTCCAGAAAGGCGGCTACCATCGTGATTCTTTGCTGCGTGAGGTGCGCGACCTCGTGATTAGCCGCACAAAACAATGAATGCATGCCAACCGCCAAGACCCCAAAAGCATCACATGTCTGTCGCAAATCGTAGTACAATAAAAGAGTGTAGGGTCCTGCCACTGGCATACCCACACCATAGGATCAGTTCCCGGTCTTCGGTCTACCGTCGCCGGTCTAGGAAAAAAAGAAAACAGAGGAGAAGTACATGTATCGTACATGCATATTCATATGTATGCTGGCCCTGGTTCTCGCAACCGGGTGTAATTCAAGCGTCAAGGAGATACCTATTGATGCGCCAACTGGTGCAGATGAACAAACCAATGGAACGGATGCACAAACAGATGCAGACAGTGCAACAAACCAAACGGATGGCACAGAAGGCACAGAAGGCACAGAAGGCACAGAAGGCACAGAAGGCACAAATGGAGACAACCAAGCATTTACCATAACCGATTGGGAAAGCGTAGAGGAAGCGGCCCGTGGGCAAACCATCGTCTGGGCCATGTGGGGTGGTTCTGAGCCAATCAACAACTTTATAGATAAATTTTATGGCACAGCCCTTGACAAGCGTTACAACATTACCCTCGAACGCATGCCCTTAGACGATGCCGCAATCTTCGTTGAGCAGCTCTTGCAAGATAAGGAAGAGGGGCGCGACCCCGGCACAATTGATTTGCTCTGGTTAAACGGCGAAAATTTCGCCACGCTCAAAGATGCCCATATGTTCTACAGTGATTGGACCAAAGCCATGCCCAATAGCGCCTACGTCAATTGGGAAAACCCCGCCCTCACATTTGACTTTGGTGAACCCATAGAACAGCTAGAAAGCCCTTGGTCGTCAGCCCAATTTCAATTTTTCTACGACTCAGAGCGCATGAGCGAAGAAGACCTGCCACGTTCCTTTGAGGAGTTGAAAACATGGGCATGCGACAACCCCGGCAAATTTACCTACACCGCACCCGGCCCGGGCAACTTTCAAGCCACCCGCATGGTCAAAGGCATATTGTATGAAATTAGCGGCGACCCGGCGCTGTGGACCACGTTTGACCAAGCCACATGGGATGAGTGGTCGCCTAAGCTCTGGGATTTCCTGAACGAATTAGAGCCATGTTTGTGGAACGAAGGGCAAACCTACCCAGAAAACATCCAAGAACTGCATAGCCTCTTCAATGACGGCGAAGTAGATTTCAGCTTTGAACAAATGATAGCCGGTCCAGGCCCACTCATTGTAGATGGCATCTTGCCCGAATCGTCACGTGGGTTTGTACTCGACGCCTACATGATTGGTGACTACAACTACGTAGCCATTCCCGCCAACGCACCCAACAAAGCCGCAGCAATGGTGCTTGCCAACCTCTTGCTCGAGCCACAATTTCAAGCCGCACAGATTATACCAGAAAATGGGTTTGGGCTAGGCTATGGCATAGACCCATCGCTCGTGCCAGAGTCGGAGAAAGAGTTGCTCGATGAAGCCGAACAGCGCCTCGACCCATACGCCACACCCTTTGAAGACCTAGCCAACTCAATGGCACGCGAAGCAGCCCCTGCCTATCAGCAATTGCTAGAGAATGGGTGGAAAGAATTTGTGCTAGAGCAGTGAGGGATGTAGGTGCGAGGTGCGAGGTGCGAGGTGATTAGGTGCGAGGTGCCACGCACGTTTGGGCGTGCGTGGCACCCTTTCAGGTTCTACTCCTCCGGCACATCCGAAGGGAGATGAATCGTGAACGTAGTCCCCTGCCCAACCACGCTCTCCACCATAACATCGCCGCCCATCATCAGGCAAAATTGTTTTGTAATAGCAAGCCCCAAGCCCGTACCGCCATACTTGCGCGTAGTAGAATCATCAGCTTGCACAAACGCATCAAAAATACCATCCATCTGCGCTTGCGACATACCAATGCCCGTATCAGATACACGGAACACAATCCAATCGGACACATGGGAGCCAGAGCCTGTCGAAGGAACAAACACAGGCGTATTGGCAGCATTCATGCATGGCGCATCTATGCCCATACGTGCGTTGGTATTGACAGCAATGGCAGGTATTTTATTCTTCTTCATTCGTCACGTGCGTCTGCTCATATGCCATGGTCGGTGTTGGTCTTTCAGCACCCGCTGCAATGAGTACAACCCAAGCAACTGTCGTAGCCAGCATTGTCGGCGCAGTCTTCTTCTTGAGCATAGCGCTAGTACTTGGTTTCATTCTGTTTCTCATGGGCTTCCGCAGCATGCTCGCCCACGGCATCAACAAAGAGAGCGCCGTAAGTTTGTGGATACCAATACCTATCCTTACCGTCATTGGAGTCGCCATCATTCGTATGCTACGTGGCTTGTCGTTCCTCTTCTACACCCCAGATGAGGCATTTGCAAGCGCAGCACAGATAGTCGCAGCACGCGGAGCCCACTTTAGCGATACCATCTTTGTCTGGGCGGCTTGATGAGAAACTCCTGCGTCCTGAGCCTGAAACACCGGTTAGCAGTGATACAGAGATGGCCGTTGCCTAAATTGTACCTATACAGAAGATGCACATGTAGGGTTTTTGCAAAAACAGGGAGCGATATGTAGATGGGGAGGCGCTGCATATGCAACGCCTCCCCAATGCTACGTCGTGCAGCATAGAGCAATCCCAATTGCATTGTGTATGACATAATACAGCAACCATAAACGAAAAACCATTGTATCTCTCTGCGTCCTTGCTTCTCTGCGCCTAGGCGTTAAAAATGGTACCAATCATGGATGGTTGCTCTATCTCCTAAGCGCATGCTTTATTCCTATCTCCTTATACGAATACTACACAGATGAATCGTTTTATAGAAAAGAATAAACATACATACTGAATGTTGGCAAGCACAAAGGAGATATAATAATGCAAACCCTACACACTGAGGAAGCTCTATTTGAAGATACTATCCGTATTGGTATATGGAATGCTGAAAGACATACCATTACATCTTCATTACAAGAGAAGAAACAAATTATCAAACAGATACTCACTGACCTAACGGCAGATATTCTCTGTATAAACGAAGGTTCTGTTGATGTAGCTCCCGATAATGGTTATAGTATTTATTCTATTCCAAGCCTCAAATGCACCCATGTCGAAGATGAGCGCAAGGTAATCCTGTGGAGCAAGCACCCGTGGCGCGAAGTTGATACCATTGGTGCGCCATCACTGCCAGAAGGACGCTTTGTCCATGGCAAAACGACTACCGCCATCGGTGAACTAGCCGTCATTGGCGTGAACATACCATGGAAATTTGCACACATGAGCGATGGTAAAGGCGAAAAACAAGTTTGGGAAGACCACCTAGTCTACTTACAAGGGCTGCGTCATGTTATTGCTGCCCACAAAGACCGGGGCAATCTCATCGTCATGGGCGATTACAACCAGCGCATACCCCGCTCACGCGCACCCAAACACATCTATCAAGCTCTCGAAGATGCACTGCAAGGCTTGCAAATAGCAACCAGCGGGCCAGTCCCGGGTACCTTCCAATATGTCATGGACCACGTTGCGCATACCCCAGAACTAGCCGGCGCAACTATCAGCATCATGCCCAACGTATCCCACAACGGCACATCTATCGGCAACCACCGAGGAGTATTGGTAAACATCAGTCGTGCCCAAAAGATGGCCGAAATAAATGGCTAACCAAAACGACCCTTTCAAGGAGACATTTTTACCACAAAGACACAAAGGACATAAAAGAAAGTTGCATAGCATCTTTGTGCCCTTCGTGCCTTTGTGGTTGGCAAATATCGAACCACCAAGAACACCGAAGATGCACAGAGTAATGACACGTACAATAGGCAAACCTCAACGTACGCAATCGGAATACAGAGTACATATTCCCCTTGTAAAAACGCCGGAGCTATTCATTGTGCAATGGTTCAAGCCGTTCGCGCACATCATTAATGGACCGGCGTGCCTGCTTCAATGTATCAATCGCTCGCTGTAGCTCTTGGTTATTGCGAATCTCTATCGCCTGTTCATACACCGTTATCATACTGTCAACCGTCTCCAGCGATTCAAGATAACGCTCATGCACATCTACAAACCGCGCCGGTGGCGTTATATTCTGCGCTTCATCTATCAACTGGCGCAGTATTTGTATCTGTATATCAACCTCTTCCACCCAATCATCATCGCCCATATGCGGGTCAGTAGACAGTTTTTGTAACTCATTGAGTGCATTAAGCGTGCGCCGCGTATGCCCAAACATAGTACGCACATATGCACGTTCAGCCGAAAACGGCCCCTCGCATGCCGTTGCCAATACACAAGCAACGCATACCATGAGTAAGCCAAAAGAAATACGCCGCATTCCTATGGCATGACATACCATACCTTTTCTCCTTCCTCTTGTTTTCATGCTCTATGCATCCACTGTGTCTTCTGTGGTGAGCACATATGGAACCACAGAGCGTGCAGGGAGGACTGTAGGGCATCTTCTCACAGTCAAGGGTAGGTATTGGTCATTTCTGCACATCGTCAACAGGCTTCAGCCCATGCTCTCGTTTCCTTCTCTGTACTTCCTCTATATCCTCTCTGTGGTAAAAACCTACCCGTGAAAGGGACTGTAGGACTAATGCATTCTAACACAAAGCAACCAATTAATCACAGAGAGCGCAGAAGTACACACCAAACACCCTGTGCTCCTCTGCATACCCTATGGTGTATCTTATGAGAGCAGTATCAGCATGAACAAACCCTAGCGGGGACTGCTTCCAAAGGTAGGTCTCTATTATTTCAGCTTCAAACAGATAATTAGCCTAGCTCCAACCGCTGAAGCACCTTTCGCCACACGGCTTCTATGGCTTGGCTAACCGGTGCTTCGGGTTGCCACGCAGTTACTGGCTCACCTTGCATCATCGCCTGCGTTATACTCGCATCGAATGGGACATGCCCCACTATTTCAATATGCTCTTTCTCGCAATAGACTGTCAATTGGCGCACACCTTCTTCGTATATATCGGCTTTGTTGATGCATACCAGCGTAGGCAACCGAAAATGCTTGGTCGTCTTCACAATGCGCTCTAGGTCATGAATGCCAGACGTAGTCGGCTCAGTGACGATGAGCGCCAAATCGGCCCCGGTGGAAGCGGCAATGACGGGGCAACCAATGCCAGGGGGACCGTCTATCAAGAGCAAGCGATAGGTGGGGTCGCGTTGCCCATAGGTGTTGGCTTTTTGCTTAATGAGCGTCACCAGTTTGCCGGAGTTTTCCTTTGCTGGGCGTAGGGCAGCATGCAGCAGGGGACCGTAGCGACTATGCGAACGGAACCAACGCCCTTCTACCTGTGGTTCCATTTGAATGGCTTTGCTTGGGCATTGGTAGAAGCATGCCGCACACCCTTCGCACGCTACGTTGTCTACGTAATAGACACGTTTGTTGCCTTGTTGCTCACGCATGAAGATAGCATCAAAGCGGCACACATTCTGACAAATCCCGCACCCGGAGCACATATCGGCGTTGATAGTAGCGACTGAACTGCCAATAAACTCTTGCTCTTCCAAAACATTGGGTTTGAGCACAAGCTCTAGGTTAGCCGCATCCACATCGGCATCTGTCAATATGGTTTTGACGGGTACACGTTCTTGGGCAAGATGGGCAAATGCGGCGGTGATGCTGGTTTTGCCGGTGCCACCTTTGCCGCTCAGGATAACCAATTGTTTCATGTACGTTCTCCTTCTTGTGCTCCATGCTGTTGTGCATGGGGTGCATGGGGCGCTTGTGTTGCTGCAAGTTGCACAGCCTGATGGTAGAGATTGTGCAGCGACTCAACGAATGCGGGGCGTATATCTACAAGCGTGTTGCCACGTGCTAGGCCTTCTGCTAAGCTACGGTCAAAGGGCACGCGCATTAGAATGGGCAAGCCCTCTCTCTCGCAGAAAGCATCCACCTCATCATTGCCTATGCCGTCGCGGTTGATGATGACGCCAACGGGTATGGCAATTTCACGTGCCACTTGCACGGCTAGTTGCAAATCGTGCAAGCCAAAAGGCGTTGGCTCAGTGACGAGCAGCAACATGTCGGAGCCATGCATCGCTTCTACCACTGGGCACGATGTGCCGGGCGCGGCGTCAATGATGACTACTTGGTCGGGGTGTGGCGCTACCCACTTTTTCAGGTTTTTGATGATGGGTACCGGGTTCGACTCGCCGGTTTGTAGCACCCCTTGCGCAAAGTGCATGCCTTCTCGGGCAATTCCACGCTCTAAGACGCCCAAGACCGATGGTTTTTCAGAAATAGCCTTTTCGGGACACATCAAGGCGCAACTGCCGCAGGCGTGGCAGAGATGTGCAAATACCAAGGTTTGATTGCCGACGACGGCAATGGCGTTGTATTGGCACACATCAGCACATGTGCCACAATGATTACACATCTCTTGGTCAATGTGCGGTATCAACATGTGTACCTCTTGCCGGGTGTCAACGGTGGGTTGGAGGAAGAGGTGCGCGTTGGGCGCTTCTACGTCAAAATCCATGAAGAGTGGTGGGTGTGTGGCTATATCGGTAGTTGCAAGGCTTACCGCTAAGCTGGTTGCGATAGTGGTTTTCCCTGTGCCACCTTTGCCACTGGCAACGGTTATTTTCATGCTTATGCTGCCTCTACTGATGATAGCTGCCTATCCTTGAATTGTTGTATAGCTTCTTGGGCTGTGTGGCTAGAGCCATGCAGATACATGGCGATATTGGCAGCATTGAGCACTTGTTGCGCGTTGGGCCCAAAATCGCCACTAATGACGGCTTGTGCGCCTTGCTTGGCGACAAACTGGGCTGCTTTTGTGCCAGCCCCACCGCCGGCGGATGCGGCCGGGTTGGGGAATGCGTGCGTTTCAAGGCTATCGGTATCTACGAGGAGAAAGTAGGCTCCCCTCCCAAATCGTGAGTCAATCGCTGAGTCGAGAGTTGTACCTGTTGTTGTTACAATAACTTTCATATTGGTAAACAATCCTTTTTCTTTCTATGAACGAAATCTACCGCGTCTGCGGTGTTGCCCGTGTTGCCCGTGTTGCCCGTGTTGCCCGTGCTGCCCGTGCTGATTGCCTTGCGGATACTGCCGTCGCTGTCGTCGGTGGCGGCGCAATGATCCCGCCACTGAGGAGTGCGCAGGGCAACTCCACTTGTCTATGAAGGCTATCAGAGCTAGTGACATATCTTGCACTACCCCGGAGCGTTCGTGCAATGGCAATACAACTGGAACAGTGATACGGGGTTGTTGGTCTTCTTGTTGCATAGAGGTGTTCCCTTGTGTGTTGGCTGATGCGTTCCCTGATACGTTCCCTGAGCTTGTCGAAGGGGACACAGGGGACACAGGAGACACAGGGGACGATAATGGTTCTGGGCTGTATGCTTGTGCGGCAGCAGCTATGGGATGGGCAGATGCTATTGGTGCCGTTGGCGCTACTGGTGCTATTGTTGCAGCAGTTGCAGACAATGAAGTTGGTAGTCCTTCGCTCACTCCTATTGCCTCAGCAGGGCATTCACGCATGCATGCGCCACACCCACGGCATAGGTCCTGTTCAATGAAAGCTTTGCCCTCGACCATGCGTATGGCTGCTGTTGGGCACACGCTCATGCATGCTCCACACCCGATGCATTCTTCACGGTTAATCTGTACAAACATGACGATTTCCTTCTCTATTTCTTTCATGCGGTATAATGATACAAAATAGGTGGGGGATGTTTCTTGCGTATGGAGGAACGGCGCATACGTAAGGACATCCCCGACCGTAACATATTCCGGCCTGATCAGTTATTCGATGCAACTAATATTATAGTTAAAAAATAGAAAAAAAGCAAGTTTTTGTATTGAATATTTTGAAAGGTGAGATATATGAAACACGAGTCATTTTGTCCTCGGGAGAAAAAAAAAAGGGCGAACGACTCTGCAAATTTCCATGCACGTCTAATGAAACCGATTCTTGGCATGGATTTCCAGTTTCTTTGCGGGCAAATGACGATGATAAAGAGCCTAAAAAGAGCAGAGTTAAACTACCAAAAGAAGTAATAAAGATATGGGCTGATCGTAATGTTGTGCCTAAGAAAATTATCAGACGTATTCAAAAGGGGGATATATGAGAATGCTACAACTTTTCTTTCTAGGTCGCTTTGAAAATGCCTATGTATACATGGGGCGACTTGTGATACTCACAGAAGAGCGGACGTTGCTTGTGTGCAATCTCAAGCGGCTCATAACTTCTTTGGAAGGGCAATATCCTGCATATGCGCCTATTCTTTCCATGATGTTTACCAACAACGATTGGCTCATGGGGCAGCAGTTCAAGGCATCTATACGAAACCGCGATATTGCACAGAACATGCTACTTGCATGCGATAGAGTGGCGCAATCTCCTATTGTTTTGAATGGGCAAACATCTTTTGAATATGAGGAACGTGTTGAAGTATCAGATGAAGTTATCCTCGATATGTTGCTGTATAGTCGCAGATTGTACCTAGCAGGAACTGATGGTTTTTATCATGTTGATCTCGATTGGGATTCAGGAACTGCGCGTATGCGAGAGAAACCCACAAAACGACTTGATGCATATTGCATACGAACTACAGCAGGGTATGGAGCAGTCAATGTTTCCTGTGGTGATGATGGACTCTTTTCGTCTATTGACGAATTTGGTTGGCTTCATGGACGTAATCACGGTTATCCCGATATGGTAGCACAAGATGAACAATCTGCTGGAACTGCATGGGCAGCGTATGACCTTATGAATTATCGCACGTTTGATACCCCATTCCTGTTACGCAATCAACACGAAAAATTGCAGCGTGAAATTGCCCCTGAGCGTGAACGAACAGTGCTTACACAAATTGGGGTGACACGATGGGAATTGCAACAACTCATTATGGAGGTGCAAGAAAAGTATGTCATCCCGCCAGAAGACATTCAGTATATGTACAATGACGACAAGCAACTCTTTATCCATACCTTTGAAGGCTACTTCTATGTGTTCCAAATGGGTATTGCTGAATCTGGAGCACCATTTATACGCATGAAAGATACGTACAAGAGTGGCTATACACGCATTTTGAATGCCTATGCCGTTGATTCGGGTCTCATTGTTGAGACAGATGAACACATACTGCTCTTTGCAGATGGCACATGGACTCCTATCTTGAACGATGTAGCATTGTCTATCAAAACATTTCAGCGTTCAGATAGATACCGCAACCTTGTAGCCATTACCCTAGAAGAAGGCTTGTTGCTCACTAGCCTATTCGATGAGCGCATCTTAGGCTTGACAGAGGTAGCAACCCCCGCGCTGCGCGAAGAGTAAGAATCTGATTTCTCTATCCCTCATCCCCCTCCTGCCACACAAAACGCTCATAGCCCACCGCCAGCACACTATAGCAGCGGAGCCGCATCTGTTCGCCAACGGGCGAGGTTGCGAGCAATGTTTGGCGATAGCCTGCGAGCTTGCGCTGCGCCTCGGCGAGGAGCGTTTGCACCTTGGGCAGAGCGGTCACTTCCGCATCGCTCAATGCCCGTACCTGCTCACCACTCAACTTGACATTTTGCAACGACACATACTTAAATTCCAGCACGAAATCCAAGAGGGGCAGATGGCGTTGGTTTGAGCGCACGATCATAATCAAGTCGCTATACTCCCGTTGCAACGCTGTCTCCGAGTCGAGGGTATAGAAGGTGTCATTGGCGAGCAAAACCATAAACATCGTTTTAAAGGTCAATTCATTTGTCCAGCAGTAATCGCGGTTGTCAAACAAGGGAAAATAGGTTTGCTCAATAAAACGACACGCTGCACCAACGTCGCCGGTCCGGTAAAAATCTCGCGCAACTTTGTGGGCAGCTTTGCTTTCTGGTTCAGTGGGGAACAAGGCTGCACGGATACGTTCGATATACAATTGTTTGATGACGAGGTTGGGAATGGTCAAGACGATATCGCCCATATCGGTATGTGTGCCGGTGAGAGTGAGGATGCCAAAGTAGTAGAGTAGGCGGATGATGGTGTCCGTATCTTGGGTCTCCTTGAGCATATCACTGACGCCAAAACGCTTAGAAAGCCGTGTTGCTTCCACAGGTTCTGTGCCATTTAGGGCTTGGACGAGGACTTCTTTGCTGCCCACGATGCTGGCGATGTAGACAAATTTCTCTTGGTCTAAGGACAAATTTTCATCTAACATCTCTATCGGGTATTCGCAAGAACGTTGCCAGTATTTCAAAAAGTATACGGCGAGGGTAGAATTGTAGATGTTTGGTGGGGTGTTATAGGTGAAGCTATAGCCATTGTAATAGGTGCGCATCGTGGTCATGGCATGGTCTACGTCGGCTTGGGAGAGGTTGCATGTATTGCCTACCTGTTGGGCAAGATGGTACAGTTCGTCTTCACGAAAGCCACACAAGTCATACACTTCTGGATAGAGAGAAATATCTTCAACCATGTTGAAACTACTGCCCGCATCACTCAACACCACCGGAGCAACACCTGTGAGGAACACACGGTCGAGTCCAAGCCCTCCAAGGGCGGACTTGACGGCTTTGAAGACGGTTTTGAGTATCCCTTCGCTTTGGAGCAATGCCCGATAGCGGGCTGCTCCTGTTGTACGGTCGGTCATCAAGACGCTATTGGCAAAATTGTCGTATTCATCTATGAGCAGATAGAGCTTGTAGGGTGTCGTTTCGATGGCCGCCAACAGCGATTGAAAGGTACGAAGAGCATTTGGAGAAAAGGTGATGTTATAGTCAAGGATGCCTTTATAGTGGGACTGAAACCTTTCAATAGACCCGTTGATATGGTCATACAAGGCGCTCTGAAATGTATCCTCATCTTCGCCAATGATGACAGATGAGAAATCCCACTTGAGGATGAAGTATTGATTGTGCTTTGGCGTTGGGTCTTTACCAATGGCGAGATGCCCAAACAGGCGCTCGAACTCGTTGGCTTTGGCGACATCGTAGTAGTTTTCCAGCGTAGATAGGAGCAGGCTCTTGCCAAAACGACGTGGGCGCAGAAAAAGCAGCGTGGACCCCGTATCTTCCAAGAAGCGTATTCTATCTGTGCGGTCTATGTAGAGATATTCTTCAGTGATAAGCTTGTGAAAATCGGCTATGCCGTAAGGGAATTTTATCATAGTCTATCCTTCCACCCACATGGATTACTCATAATTGGTATGATACCATGCATGGGTGAATAATGTATACAAGCTATTCATTCTTGGTTCATATCTTGACGGTTCAATAGCTACCCTTGTGAAGACCTGTCAAGATGCAATTGCCCTATCCACCTGCCCACCAAAAACCAAGTATCTGCTATAATACACACACATCAAAATGCATGTCTAGGAGAAAATATGAATCAGAACCTTTTCACAGCAGTGGATAGCTACATTGATGACTTGTACATACCACATGACGAAGCACTAGAAGCTGCTTTGCAAAAAGCTCAAGAGATGGGACAACGACGCATTGTCATATCTCCCAATCAAGGCAAATTCTTGCATATACTGGCGCTCCTATGTAGAGCACGGCGTATCCTCGAAATTGGCACATTTGTCGGCTACAGTGCCATTTGGTTAGCGCGAGCACTCCCACCCGATGGGCGTTTGATAACACTAGAGCGCGAAGAGCATCATGCTGAGATAGCACGCAGTATCTTAGCTCAAGCCGGCCTATCCAACATGGTAGAGGTACGAGTAGGTGATGCCCTTGAATCTATGTCTCACTTGGAGGTTGAGCACAGTGCCTCATTTGACATGGTTTTTATTGATGCCGAAAAAGAACCCTACCCCGATTTTCTGCAATCGTCTTTGCGCTTAGTGCGCCCCGGTGGATTGATTGTTGCCGATAATGCCATCCGTCATGGTCAGGTCATTGACCACAACAATACAGATAGTGGTATAGAAGGTATACGTCACTATAATGCTGAACTAGCATCAAACCCACGGTGTACGGCAACCATTGTGCAAACTGTAGGTGTGAAAGGATACGATGGCATGTCTATCGCCATAGTGCGCTAGAATGCTCCTTGTGCAGGAGATATGTTATGCCTGCTACTCATCATGCGACAGATACCGATGACCTGCATGCGCAAATGGAAATCTTGCGTATGCAGGTAGCAGACTTGGAACGAACCATTGCTTCGCAGCAGCAAGAGCTAGAAGTATTCCGTAAGCAACAAGAAACAACATGTGTACCATCTACATCTCCTGCAGGTGTGCATACAGGAGACTCCTGTCAAAAGCAGCTTTATCACGCATTGCAAGAAAGCTCGCACAACTTGCAAATGCTCTTTGATACGCTACAAGATTTCTTGTTTGTCATAGACATGCAAGGCTACCTGTTGCATCACAACCCAGTCGTAGAGAAACGTCTCGGCTATACCACAGAAGAATTACATCGCAAACACTTCATAGCCCTCTTCCCACACGAACAACGCAAAGAAGCCCACGTTATCATTCAAGCTATGGTAGCAGGCCATGCAACATTGTGCCCCATCCCTATTGTCACCAAAAATAGCCAATGTATCATGGTTGAAACCCGTGGCGCACGTGGCCGCTGGAATAATCAAAATGTATTGTTTGCCGTATCGCGTGATATAACCGAGCACACCTACATGGAAGAAGCATTGCTTGATAGCAAAGTCCGCTACCGTGTTATATCTGAACTCAGTTCAGATTTTGCCTATGCAGCACGTGTTGAACCAGATACAAGCTTTACCCTAGAATGGATAACCGATGCATTCGTGCGCACAACTGGCTTCGAACCCGAAGACGCATTGCACCATGTGTCGTGGGACCCCCTCATCCACCCCAATGACATACACATCCTACAAACACATAGAGCGCATATAGTAGGAAGTATCCTACACAGAAGCGCAAACGTTGCTGCGGTCGCATGTTCGCAACTTGCGCAAAAAGCTTGGGCATACGTATATTGCCAATAATTATGGTTCGTATATGTTGGTAGACCCTGTCCAAGCGCAGGAATGATACAAACCCTCGCAACGTGCAAAACAACCCATAGTGCCACGTACACCCCAGCATGCGTGGCACCCCAATTATTGATATGGTTAATAATCAGCACCTACACGATGTTATTTTGGGCTTCTGTGCCCAAGACAAAGTGATAACCGCCGAGTGCTACGCCGTGACATGCCTCGCCTTCGCCCGCGACTGGACCGAACGCAAGAGCATCATCTGGGGCAAGCACGTCACAGGACACGCACTCGAATATGACTATAAAGACGGTACAGGATTCCTCGGAGCCGATATTAATATTGGCCCCCCTCCCTACCCACTCGAATTTATCCTGCGTGACGCAGTTGGTCCCGATGGACAATTCCATGGAGGTGTAGGACATACGATCTCAACCATCCTTGACTACCCCTTCCTCTGTGGGCGCTCAACCCAAGACTCACGCCTTGTCGGTGAAATCATGGTTGAAGCGCTCGAAAATGGGTTGAAACGGTACGGCTGGTAAAGCTTTATTGCTGAAACAAAATGGCGCGTGCAACCAAAAAGCCCACCGTGGTGCAATTGCATAGTGGTGTGGGCTTGGGCAATGGCATTGGCATGATGTATCAAGCCATGCGTGGGCATGCTCCACTCGTCGTCATTGCAAGCGAAGCCGGCATCCGCTACGATGCACTCGACTCACAAATGGCCGCCGATTTAGTTGCAATGGCAAAACCAGTGACGAAATGGTCAACGCGAGTAGTACACAGTTCTTCGCTGTTGCGTGTGCTACGCCGCGCAATAAAAATGGCCGCCACGCCACCTATGGGCCCAGTATTTGTTTGTCTGCCCATGGATGTGCTTGATGCACCCATTGAAGAGGAGATTTACCCTACCGTCATACCATCTACGCGAGTTTCGCCAGAAGTATCGCTGGTCAAAGAAGCCGCTGAACTTCTGGATCCGGCCCAAACACCAATGATTATCATGGGCGACGGTATCACCGCTTCCGGAGCCCAAGAAGAACTGACCCGCGTGGCAGAAGCGCTAGGGGCCGAAGTATGGGGTGCCGACCATTCCGAAGTAAACATCAGCGCAACCCACCCCCTCTACCAAGGCTCTATGGGACACATGTTTGGCACGCACAGTAGCTCCATCTCATCGCGTGCCGATGCAGTGCTTATTTGTGGCACCTATGTCTTCCCCGACGTTTTTCCCGCTCTATCGGGAGCCTTTGCACCCAGAGCCAACATTGTCCATATTGACTTGGATGCCTATGAAATTGCCAAAAACCACCCATGTGCCGGGTACAAAGATTTGTAAATGTGGTCAATAATGCAGAAAAGGAGTAGATACATGAGTCTTCAGGGCAAAAAAATCGCCATCTTGATGGAAAGCGATTTCTATGAACCAGAAATCTTCTACTATCAGCGACGCTTTTGGGAAGAGGACATAGACTTGCATCTCCTCACCCGGTTGTGGGGGCAAGCATCACTTACCTTCACCGGGCACGAATATCAAGCCACCATTTAATGCAACGAAACCTTTGAGGGTATGGATGATGCAACACTCAAGAGCTATGCGGCCATTATTGTTCCTTCTGGTATGGTTTCAGATAGGTTGCGATACACGGAAGATATACAGAAACTGCCGCCAGCAACCGAATTTCTCAAACGTGCCTTTGCAGAAAAACACATCATCAAAGGCATCATCTGCCACGGCATGTGGCTTGTCGCCCCAGCTCCAGAGCTCGTCCGTGGGCGCAACGTCGTCGTACACAACAACCTGCTTGGCGATGCACGCAATATGGGCGCTGTCTTCACCGATGAAGATGTTGTGGTAGATGGCGACCTCGTCACCGGGCGTTCAGGTGGCCATTGCCATCTTTTTGCACGCAAGATTTTGGATATGATTGCGCAATCGTAAGCGCAAGCCATATACCGATTTCGATGCCAATGCACTCACTGTAAAACTACCAGCAAGTGACACTGCATTGCGGGTGAAAGTGCGTATTGTTCCAACATAAATGCTGTCAAATCCTGTTACAATGTATGCCAGTGAAGATACTACATCGCAAAGATAGAGGCACGGTTTTAATTGAATGAAACGAGGATTCTATGGAAATACAAACCAGAAAAGTCAATGATGTGACTGTCGCAGAGGTGAATGGCGAACTCGATGGCAAGACCGCTCCCGTGGCCCAAAAACAGATTGTGCCGTTGTGCCAAGATGGTGGCAACGTTATCTTAGATATGAGTGGTGTCACATATATGTCTAGTGCAGGTTTGCGCTTGTTACTCTCGCTCTATCGTCAAGCCTCCGCTGCCCAAGCAAAGTTGGCGTTGGTTGGGCTTTCGGATGAACTCAAGGATACCATGTCTGCGACAGGGTTTCTTGATTATTTCACCATATGTAGCACACCTGAAGAAGGAATAGCAACTCTTCAGCAAAGGTAAGGAATGAAAGGGAGCGTTATGATAGAGACCACAAGTTTGCGGGTAGACATCCATCCAACGCATACCCATGGCGATTACCAGTTGCGCCCCGGTAAGCCACTGCCATTTGGGGCTATGCTGGTGCCTGGTGGTGTCAACTTTTCTATCTTTTCGCGTCATGCCACAGCTTGCACACTGGTGCTTTTTGAAAAGGGGGAATCTCAGCCCATGGTTGAGATTCCTTATGAGCCAAGGCGTACCTATGATCCTCATGGGCGATGAAGTTGGGCGCACGCAGAATGGCAACAACTAATCCAGAAATAAACGACCTACGCATGCGCCAAATGAAAAATGCCTTTGCGCTGCTCCTAATGAGCCAAGGCGTACCTATGATCCTCATGGGCGACGAAGTTGGGCGCACGCAGAATGGCAACAACAACACCTATTGCCACGATAATGAACTCAATTGGCTCGATTGGTCCCTCGCCGAAAAACATGCTGGTCTACTTGAGTTTGTCAAGCAGTGTATTGCCTTCCGCCAGGCCCACCCAGTGCTTCGTAATGCAGGGCACTATCGCAATGCTGATTATGTGGGCAGTGGCTATGCCGATATTACATGGCATGGAGTCAAGGCATGGAATGCCGATTGGGGCGAGTATAGCCGTACTATTGCCTTTATGCTCTGTGGCAAACATGCCAAAGGTGGCACCGTTGAAGACAATATGATGTACATGGCCATCAACATGTATTGGGAAGGACTACCGTTTGAAATCCCGGCTTTGCCAGAACGTATGCGCTGGCATTGCTTTGCCAATACTGGCGCACCACATCCCAGCGATATTTGTGCGCCAGGTACCGAACCGGTATTGGAAGACCAGCAGCATATCTTCCTTGCCGGACGTTCGATAGTTATTTTGGTAGGAAAATAAACTTCTGAAAGGAGCTATGGAATGGCTTTTGAATCAAGCCTTGAGATAACCAATGCTATCGCTCGTATTACCTTGACAGGTGAGTTGGATGCAGCATCCGCACCCAAGATGCGGGCTGATGTGGAAAAAGCAGCCCAAGAACACGTCAAGCGCCTTGTCTTATTCATGCAAGACCTCAGCTACATGGCGAGTGCTGGCTTACGTGTGCTCGCCTTCGCCCGCCAAAAAATGGGTGCTGATGTAGACATCTACATGGTCGGTGTGCAGGAAACGGTAAAAGAAACCATTATCATGACGGGCTTTCATCACAGCGTCACCTTAATGGATGAATATGATGCCGCTGAGATAGAACGCGATTAAATGGTTCTCGGTTTTACGTAGCTGTATGTTGTGTGATACGGAGAGCGTACTACAGAGCATGCAACAGGTAAATGCATATGCAACCGTTAGTTGTACTTGGTGATAATCTCGATTCTCTCTCGGCAATAGGCAAATATGTGCTCGAAGCCGCAGAAGAAGCTGGTATAGACAAGAAGGCAGCCTATCGTTTGCGTTTGGCGGTAGATGAGGTGGTGACAAATATTATCATCCATGGCTATCAGGAAGCCCAGATAGAGGGTCAGGTAGACGTGCATGCTGAGATACATGAAAATAAATTGACCATAACTGTTGAAGATACAGCGGAACCGTTTGACCCACGTCTGCAAAGCACACCAGACGACTTCGACCTCCCGTTGGAAGAACGCGACGAGGGTGGTCTAGGTGTCTTTTTAGCCCTGAATGGTGTGGACGAATTTCTGTATGAGTATGTAAATAACCATAACCGGAACATCTTTGTGATGAATCGGCCTTGAGGTTTGAATGATGACATCTCAATCTGAAAACGTAATAATTATTGATAACAACCAATCAAAAACCAATGTTCTTACTGTCCACCTTGAACAGCTTGGTTATACAGTGTCTGCGGCCACAAGTGGCCGTCAAGCCCTGAGCATGGTTCGCACACAACAATACAAACTCATCTTTCTAGCCACTGGCTTGTGGGGCATGAACAGCTATCAGATAGTAGAGAGTATCCAATCTGACATGGCATTGCGTTCTATTCCAGTCATTATGTATTGTAGTGGTGAGCAAACAGACATTGAGCAATTTCTCAACCTAGGTGCAATGGACTACCTGACCGAGCCATTGAGTGTGCTCACAGTGAAAGCACGAGTACAGGCTTGCTTAGCCCAAGCCCAATTGAAGACCCAAGAAACCAGTGGTATAGACCAAGAGGAACTCCTCAAGATAGAGCGCGATGTGCAGATTGCACGCCAGATACAAGAAGGCTTCTTGCCCGACACCTTGCCCCAGCCCGAGGGGTGGGAAATAGCAGCCCGCTTTCATCCAGCGCGTGAAGTGGCCGGCGATTTCTACGACTCATTCATGATGACCCAAGGGCGACGGATCGGACTCGTCATAGCCGATGTATGCGACAAAGGCGTCGGTGCTGCCCTCTTCATGTCGCTATCGCGTAGTTTGCTCCGCGCCTTTGCACAACAACATTACACCTTGAGTGACTGGACTGACATTTTAACCAGTAGCGGCAAAACATCGCGCTCTCGTGGAGGCAGAAAGACTATGCCCTCTATTGGGGCCGCAGCACTCAAAAACGCTATGGTCCTCACCAATGAGTATATCACCAACAATCATATTGACATGAATATGTTTGTAACACTTTTCTTTGGTGTGTTAGACCCAGCAACAGGTGCTCTGCTCTATGCCAATGGTGGGCATGAGCCACCTATCATTATCGGCCCTACAGGTGAAGTAAAGGCTAGATTGGACACAACAGGGCCTGTTGTGGGTATGATGCCCGGCATAGACTATGGCCTAGCAGAAGCTCATCTTGACCCCGGCGACATTCTCTATTGCTATACCGATGGCGTCACCGATGCCCGCTCGCCCCAAAAAGAGTTTTTTGGTAAGCAGCGTGTCCAAGAGCTCATCCAAAAGCCTGCTGCATCGGCAACTGAGTTGCTCGACCGCTTTGAATATCACTTGCAGATGCATATTGCCTCTGCTGTCCAGTTTGATGATATTACCATGCTGGCAGTGAGGAGAGCGCAAGTGGAAGAACTAGCATCTTAGCGTGGCATAATCAAACTATCTCTACGTCATCTCAATGCACTATCTCAATGCATGTTTGACATTTTCGCATTATGACGATGCGATTCTTGAAAAACCAAGGGGCTAGATCATGTATTGCCCCATATGCATTAAGCTAAGCCGCTGTTTGCCTAGAGAAAGCATTTTTTTGCCTTTCTGGGAACACGATTATCTCCATTTCAGCCTCCGCTCCTGGTGTTTCCAGTAATAATTGATAGGTGTTCGGGTGTTTCTTCCGCCGGTTCATGCGACAGCCTCCCTGCACACCGCGTTGGATAGCCGTGAGCGCCTCTTTTAGCCGTGCGACGGATCGTATTGTGGTTGCCAGATTCATCACATGGTCCCGTATGACCCCATCTGCTTTCACCAAACTGCGATCTGGGTATGCCCACATACTGGTCAGCAATATCCAATGTGCTAGCACCATTCCCAACAGTTTTGCATACACTTCACACAACACCGCCCATGGTTTCTCGCTATGCAACTTATCCACCTGCCCACAGCTTTTCCATAATTTGAACAACAATTCGATCTGCCACCGCGTCCGTGCCAATACCAATGCCTCTCGCCATGATAGCCGTTCGTCGGGAGTATTCGTCACCAAGGTGGTATCAATTGCAGCAAGGAACCTATATCATGCTGCAACCAGATGCGAATGGGCTTTTGTGCAGTGGTGTCTTTGCTAGGCTTGCACTTGGATGTACACGCATTCATCAGCGGCCAGTTGGGGCATGTTTTGGATGTAGTGCGAGCAAGCGCTCCATCGTGATGTAGCATCTTGGAACGCCACATACAAAACACCATACACAAGCTAAATGTGTATTGTAGACATAATAAGTGTGGAGAAAATCGTGCAGAACGTGCATTTTTCTCCACACTTTTCTTCACACTCATGGTATAGACAACAGGGAATTGGCATGCTACAATTGTTTGTAGTTGCATGATGTACAAAAAAGTTGCTACGGTGTTGTTCTTGTTTTCCACGTTTACGGTCATTATCATACAATGAACAAATAAACGATGATATATATCAACCTTCACAAACTTTTGAATGATGCAGACAATTATCAACCACCAATATTTGCATCGGTTTGTGTCTTTGTGCCTAATAACGATGTAGTAAGTTTATTTTCTGATATAGATACCATAATATCACGCAATTTTATATATGCAACACTGGAGTTGATACAGAAAATTTACAGGAAGTAAGGAATAATCCTCGGGACTATTCTTTAGTTCCATTGTATTTAGGTATGGGTAGTCCCATATCTAAAGATACGATAATTTTCTCATTATACCAAAGGATTGTTCCCCGGTTGTTTCCATCGTTTCATACACATAGGATAGTATACGTGTTGACCCAACACGTATATCCTTTATATATGGCTTCACAAAGCATTATCAGCCTTAGCTTAATGCATATGGGGTGTGTAGCCGCACGCCCCTACAAACAAATCATCAGGACCCCGGTGCTACGAACAAGCCTGCCGGAGTCTGGCTTACCAACCAGTGCTACTATGGTCACTATGGATGCTACACACGCTACCGGACAGTGCGTGGCACCCAAACAGAATATTGCCAAAATTTGTACTATTTTGTAGAAAAGCGTATACTTTTTTTGTAACAAGTACTACATCTCTTCGTTACTTGTAGTAAGGAGTCATTTGGGTATATGCTTGTGAAACGATGGAGTTGAAGGAGACTTTGTATGAAACTTCTCGCTATGGATAAGCTGGTACCGGGTGCAAACCCGGAGAAGATACATCCGCTTATGCGTGATGAAGCGGCAAAAGCATGGGAACTCTACATGGCTGGTGTATTGCGCGAAATCTATTTTCGCCAAGACCACCCAGGCGTTGTGTTGATACTGGAATGCGCCGACATACAAGAAGCACGCGAACATATCAACACATTGCCGCTTGTTCAGCAGGGGTTGGTAGACTTCGACATCATTCCACTCGGACCCTTTGCACCATTTGCCGAGTTGTTTGCCAAACCATAACTCTCTTTCTGGATGTGTATAGGCTAGGTGATACCAAATTCGGGCGAGCACGTTGCATCGCTCCAAGGCGCACAGGGCGCACAGGGCGCAAAGACCGATTTGGTGTGACTAGGTGAGCAGAGGGGATTATCTTTCACTCTGTTACTCTTTGCTATACCCAGATTCTCTTACATGTAGGCGTAGGACAGGCATCCTGCCTGTCACCGTAGGTAGGCGTAGGACAGGCATCCTGCCTGTTCCCGTAGGTAGGCGTAGGACAGGCATCTTGCCTGTTCCCGTAGGTAGGCGTAGGACAGGCATCCTGCCTGTTCCCGTAGGTAGGCGTAGGAC
>CAZVEN010000010.1:58053-97632 GCA_964626155.1 uncultured Chloroflexaceae bacterium
AGGCATCTTGCCTGTCTTGCAAACAAAGAAAGAAGGACTTTTTTTACATGGAAAGTACAAACAAGACCAAGCAGATGGTTTCCACCATCTCAATCGTTGTACGGCTGGCGCTTATAGCAATGTTGGCTATGCCCACATTCAGCGCCTTTGTTGGTGGTGTTGGCTCTGGCACATCTGTGGCCCTCGCGGCCGAAGCACAAACAGCGGCAGAATCAGATGCCGTGCAGGTAGCGCCAGATATATCCGGTGAGTGGGAATTTGTCTGGAACGTCGAAGACTCAACATGTTCAGACATACCCCAAGGGCTTGAACTGACCATGCCGGGCATTATCGTCTCGCAACAGGGCTACAATATTGAACTCTTCTCCCCCGGCTACGACAACGTCGGGCGCATTGGACCAACGATAGAGTTCCCAATTGATGCCCCGGTTGTGCCATTGAAAGGGCACTATAGCATGCTCGATGGGCGTGCAGTGGTAGGTGCATCCTATGGGCGCACAACAGAAAAATTGGATTTGTTCATGTCGGAAGATGGCACAATAGACGAAGCGACTGTGTGGATTGACTATGGGGATTTGACCAACGCTGATGGCTCGCTCGGTTGTAGTATTCAATCTACCATGGTCATCTCTGGCAGCGAAAAGACCAAGCGCATTGGTAGTGCCGATATTGCTACCGTGTGCGACGATGCTGATATATGCGATTACACCGACATTCAAACGGCTGTAGATGCCGCATCCGACGGGACCATGATCAAGGTTGCCAAGGGTGAATACACTGGCGAAGCTGGGGATGATGCAGTCGTGACGATTGCGGGCAAAGATGTCATCCTGCGCGGCGGATATAGCCCCACCAACTGGACCGTGTCCGACCCCATTGTATACCCCACCATCATCAACGGTGAGGATGCGCGGCGTGGCATCGCTATCAAGGACTCGGATGCTATCGTCTCCGGTTTCCACATTGAGCACGGCAAAGCTGCAGGGCAGGGTGGAGCGTATAGGACAGATTTGCCCAAACCCGATGGCTTGGGTGGTGGTGTCTATATCGAAAACTCCACCGCGACCTTCATCCGCAACGCTATCCGCAACAATACAGCATTGGCGGCATCAATTCCGTTGCAACAATACCAACCTGGTATGGGTGGTGGCATTGCTGCATCATATAGCACCCTTACCATACGTGACAGCATGATTATCAGCAACACGGCCCAAGCTGGTGGCGGTACCTATACCTATAGCTCAACCCTCAAGATGGACCGCAATATCGTTTCGCACAACATGGCGGTAGACTGGGCTTCTGACACACAAACCATATCCAATACTCTCTATGGTCGCGGTGGCGGTATTGCGACTGAAAATAACGAGCAAGTCACTATTCAAGAGAATGTCATCTCGCAGAACATGGCTGACGACGACGGTGGTGGTATAGCCATTGGTAGTACGTGGGCCAATGTGGCGTATGAAGTCGAAGCTACCCCCACCACAATAACGGGCAATACTATTTCTGGTAATATATCTGGGGGTTTGGGTGGCGGAGGCGGCATAGACAGTCTAGGGAGCACAACCTACTTTGGCGAAAATGTCATCACTGCCAATCAGAGCAGCAGTGGTGGCGATGGTTTTGCTTTTGGAAATGGGCATTATATCGTTGCCAACAATATGGTTGTCGAGAATACCAACCCCTCAGCACCCGGTATGGGATTGGTGTTTGCAGGGTGTGAAGATGCATTAGCCTATAACAATACGATAGCCAATAACCAAGGCATCCTGTTGAGCGCTGGGGTTGGGGTGAGTGGTTTAGAAAACACAAACCCCTTCACAGGACAAAAGACATACTATAACACCACCGTACACCTAGCCAACAACATTATTTCTGGGCACACTGTGGGTGTTGCTGCTACCAGCACTAAACACAACGTTACGATAGAAAACACGTTGTTCTCTGAGAATAAGATGGGGAATACCGCCATTATTCCTCTTGAGACGATGACGCCAACAGGAGAAAGTATTCCCACCACGAACGACGTAGAAGGCGACCCGAACTTCATAGCCCCATTAAAGGGCAACTACCACCTTGGCACCGGCTCAGCCGCCATTGATGCAGGTACAGACGTGAGTGCATTCCTGCCAGTCGTTGACATAGACGGCAATGCCCGCGAAATAGGTGATGACATAGACCTTGGGGCCGATGAGAAGACAACCAACATTGAAGGTGTGTGGGACCTGCGCTGGAAGGTAAGCGATGAGACCACATGCCCATCAGAAATGGCTCCAGTTGGTTTTGAAGTCAAAGTGCAAGCCTACGTATCCCAGAGCGGCGACGATATTGAACTCTTCACCACAGGCTATGGCGACTGGACCGTCCCCGATAGCCCCAACCTGCCCCCCGGCTATGCCATTGAGTTGCCCGGCACATTCAAGGGTGATAAGGCTGTTGTGGCAGCCGACTATCTGCACGAATCAGAAGTGCTTACACTCACCGTCACCGAAGATGGCCAGATTGACTCGGGCAAAGTGACGATTACGTACCACGACTATGGCTGTCAAATCGTGTCGGATTTAGATACAAGCGAAGGGAAAACACAGCGCACCGGCGACCTGCCTGTGCTTACCGTTTGCGATGTCGGCTGCAACTACAACTCTATCCAAGCAGCAGTAGACGCTGCCGAAGCGGGCGACATGATAAAAGTGGCCACGGGCACCTACACAGGCGAAGGGAGCGAAGTAGTAGCTATCAACAAAGACATCATCGTGCGTGGCGGCTATCATATGCGCAGTTGGGCCGTGCCAGCCCCCATCAATACAACGACCTTCATTGACGGGCAGGGTAAGCGGCGCGGTATTCACATTGGCAATGACGGCACGGCACCCAAGGTTATCCTCACTGGCTTGACTATTCACAACAGCACGGCCGATGGCTTGAGTGGCGATTCGCATTTGGTGGGATTTGGTCTTGACAACCCCTATGGCGTAGGCGCTGGTATCTACTCTAACAATGCCACACTTAGTGTCATCCATACACAACTTGTGAATAACAGCGTATTGGCTCACGGCACAAGCGTAGCTAATGGCGGCGCTATCGGCCTAGGCGGTGGTATAGGTGTGGTAAACACGACGCTTATGTTACGCAACAGTGCCATTGTGGGCAACAGTTCCAACGATGGCGGAGGGGTGTATGCCTTTGCCTCACCAAACCTGACGTTTAGTCAAAATGCTATACTAGACAACCATAGTGTCATGATAGATGGTGCTACATACTCTGGCTATGGCGGTGGCTTGACAGCTTGGGTAGCTTCGGATGCCACATTCCAAGATAACCTCGTCTGCGACAACATAGCCGACAACAATGCTGGCGGCATCTTGTTCCCAACAGACTCCACCGCAACCAATCCGAGTATTGACGTGATTGGCAACATCATCTACAACAACACTGCCCGCACGGAGAGCGCCAGCTTAACAGAAGACCCAGACGTTGAGTATGGTCAAGGTGGTGGCGCTGTGATAGATGGTGCTGGTAATCCAGATGCGTTCAATCCTATCAGTGCCAACGTAGCCAACAATGTCATTATTGGGAACAAGAGCCTTTACGGGAGTGGTTTCACCCTCTCGCGCAGCAATGCCAATGTCGTCAACAACATTGTGGCCAGCAACACCGCAACGGATAGTGGTGCCGGCATGGTTGTCATAGGCAGCAACGCAAGCCTCAACCACAACACCATTGCCAACAATAGCGGGAGCGGCATTGAGCTTGATAGCACCCATGTAGATGTTTCTGAACCCATTGAAACCCATGCTGTCATAACGAACACCATTTTGGCGGGCAATACAACCGGTGTTGCGGTAGACGACAATAGCTATGCCATGCTTACGGCTACGCTGTGGTATGAAAACGGCACTGATCCAGTCGTCGCATCTGTTGAGAGTAACCAAGACTATATCGGCGATCCAGGTTTCCTCAATGCTGCTGCAGGCAACTACCTCATTGGACCTGAGTCGGCTGCCATTGGCAAAGCCGTCGCATCCGATGTGTTCATGGACATACAGTATCAACCACGCCCACAACCAGAAGGCACGAACAGCGACATTGGGGCCGATGAGGAAACAACTGTGGAAACAGCATCACCGCCCGAAGACATCACCTTGAGCAACGATAAGGTGGCAGAAAATAAGGATGTCGGTACAGAAGTTGGTACACTCGATGCTATTGGTGGTACATCTCCCTACACCTTCACTTTGGCCTCAGAGAGCAACGAATTTGATATAACCGATGGCAACAAGCTTGTCACTAAGGTTGCGCTCGACTATGAGACGACACAAGCCTATACCATCACGGTGCAGGTAGAAGACGCAAACGGCTTGACGTATGAGAAGGACTTTGTCATCACCGTGACCAACGATACAAGCGACGACGGCGGGACGACGGGCGAAGACATCACGCTCACCTTCACGCAGACTGGTAAGCTCACGATAGAGGTTTTCATACCGGCCGAAGCTCTCGCTGCTGGTCAAGAGATTTTCCTTCTCCCAATAGACGCAGAGCCGACCAATGTGCCAACCACAGGTATGAAGTTTGGGGGCAGTCTCTTCAAACTCGAACCACTTGCGCTTTCATTGGAAGAAGGCATCACGATAAAAGTCTCGTATAGCCCAGATATTTCCGATGCAGAAGCGCAAACAATGAAGCTGTATTTCGAGAACGGCGACACATGGCTAGCAGTTGAGGATATGTGGCCTACGCTGGCGGCGGCAAGTACAGAAGTTGATACCGAGAACCAGCGCATTATCGTAGACGGTATCATGCAAACAGGCACCTTTGCAACATTCTATCAACCCGCATCTACCCAAGGCATGGTCTACCTGCCGCTCGTCATGCGGTAGATGAGGTGCTAGGTGACAGGTGACAGGTGCGAGGTGCAAGGTGCGAGGTGCGAGGTGCGAGGTGCGAGGTGCCTAGGTGCGAGGTGCGAGGTGCGAGGTGCGAGGTGTGAGGTGCTAGCGTAGAGACGTTGCACGCAACGTCTCCCGTAAGCACGCAACGTCTCCCGTAGCACCGGCATCCTGCCGGTTGGGTTTGCGTAGGGGCGTGCGGCCGCACGCCCCTACGCAAGGTATGAGCAAGGGAGCATGCTCCCTTGCTATGGAACTATGGACTGGAAGGCGTAGGACAGGCAGGATGCCTGTCCCCCGTAGGTAGGCGTAGGACAGGCATCCTGCCTGTCCCCCGTAGCACCGGCATCCTGCCGGTTGGGTTTGCATGGGCGTGCGGCCGCACGCCCACATGCCCATAAAGTAAGGGAGCATGCTCCCTTGTTACGATACGAAAGAGGTTTTTAGTATGTCCATTCGCATAACATATGCGATAACTATATTGGCAGGGCTAGGCATAGCCCTTGGTGTGTGGGTACTGGGAATAAACAACAGATTGGCAGTAGCTCAACAAGACACCCAACAAGCCCCCCGCGTCTTAGGTAACGAAGAAATGTACGTTAATCATCACAAAGGGTCTGAGTTGATAGCCGGCCTCGTGGTAACGGAAACGACGGACGTGAACATAACAGCAACACTTGCAAAGTCTACCTTTTGGAGAGATGTTATTTCTCCAGATACCAATGTAACTACGCCCTATGATGACCTCACGGATGGGGTTGTTTATACCACGACACACGTGCTCACCGATACGCTGCGTTTTTTGGCCGAGGGAAGAACTTGGGTAAGCACTATCTATGTAGGATTGGATAGCAATGGAGATGGCAAACCGCAAGAGAACGAACAGCTCTGTCAAGATGCTTTCCGGTGTTATCTCCACTTGCCTAGTGCAGGAACGTATTGGGTCATGCTCCACAATGATGATGAAGAACCAGATTCGGAACAATATTTTTACATAAAGACAGCGAGTATGCCACGCAGTGCTCCAAACGATCCGCTCACCGTGGCCGGACCAGAAAAGGTGGCAGCGGGAGAACCGTTCTCAGTATGCGTGACATGGGATATACCCACGATAGCAAAGGGTGACGGATGGTATGGAGCTATTGTCTTGAGTAGCACTGAAGAGCCATCAGACATCGTGGGATTGGTAGATGTAGATTTGATAAAGTTGAGCGGTGTGTTATTGGAAGGGACAACTGTAGATAATACTGTTGTTGATTACACCTTGGCGTTGAAACCTGTACAACACACATGCGGGGCAGGAGAAAACCTGGAACTCACCTATACCGTGACAGTCACCATTCCGGATGGGTTGCGCTATGTGGAAGGCTCTGCAACACCTGCACCTACGGTGAATGGCAATGAATTGGTTTGGAATAACCTAGTTATAGGTGAAGAATGGTACGAGATACCCTTTCAAGCAGAGCGATACCAAGCGTTGGAAGATTCATGGGTGTTGACTGATTTTACCTATCAAGCCAATGTGCCGGGTTCATACCCTATGACAGATTTTGCACATGTGTACATACTGGCTGTTGAACTCGACATAGGGAAAGTCGGTCCAGCGTTTCGTCCATGGGGGCACCCGATTACCTATACGCTAACTATCACCAATAGCGGCTATGCTGAAGCAACCGGGCTTGTCATCAGCGACAAACTGCCCGTAGATACCACCTATATCAGTGGAGGTACACGCTCTGAGGAAGCCGATGATACGGTTGAGTGGCATATAGACACGCTCGATGCGGGCACCAGCACCTCCGTCACGTTGACCGTCAAAGCTCCCGATGCTCTCCCACCTGCCGGTACACAACAACGTATTGTGGGGGGTGCTCCAGCCGCGCCGGGTACCTACCCATGGCAAGCTGCCTTGGTATATGCCGATGAACCCGATGCCTATGAAGGACAGTTTTGTGGCGGGTCGCTCATTGCTCCCGAATGGGTGCTTACCGCTGCCCATTGTGTGCAGGATTTTTGGGGCGATGTCAAAATGCCCGCAAATGTTGAAGTGGTACTTGGGCGCACCGACTTGACCACCGATGAAGGTGCGCGTATTGCTGTGGTTGACATCATTCCTCACCCCCATTATTCTTACAATGATCCAATAAATATCTACAATGATATTGCGCTCATCAGGCTTGCTCACCCTGCTTCCCAAATGCCCATTGCCTTGTCTCCTTCAGGTGAAACCGATGCCCACCTTGCAGCACCGGGGGCGTTGGCAACCGCGACGGGGTGGGGACAACTTGCTGAAGACAATTATGACTATCCAGCAGACCTTCAGGAAGTAGACATACCGGTTGTCTCCAATGCTATTTGCCAACAGGTTTTGGCAAGTAAAGATGTTACTATTACCGATGCCATGCTTTGTACTGGCTATGCTGAAGCAGGAAAAGGTGTGTGTCGTGGCGATAGTGGCGGGCCGCTCATCGTTCCCAATGCCACACAGACAGGGTATACCCAAGTTGGTGTGGTCGCCTTTGCTGCTGTGCCTTGTTCGGAAGTACCAGGCTTGTATGATGTATATACTCGCGTTTCGTCGTTTTATCCGTGGATTGAAGAAACCAAGCTATCGGTTGTTAATCGTGATTATGCAGTGGAGTCTGAGGATGGTGATTATGCTGATGGTACAGTGCCAGTGCGAACGGTGCTAGGCGATGTTGCGCCTACCCACGTGGCACTCGACGGCCCGCGCACCGGCACACTAGGCATGCCCATCACCTACACGGCAATGCTCAAGCCAGTGGATGTGACCAACCCGGTGTATACATGGTCGCCGGAGCCGTTGCAGGGGCAGGGCACCGACGAAGCCGTGTTTGTGTGGACTACGCCGCCCAGCCCACACGATGTGCAACTGAGCGTCCACAACACCGCTGGCCGCGTCACGGATACCCTGACCGTTGCGCTTACGCCCCCATCGTTTGACGTTGTGGCCAGCATGGAGCATGCCCAAGTTGATAGTCAGGTCGTCTTCACCGCAACCGTAGACCCCTTGCTCATGCCCTACAATGAGGTATTGTTTGCCTATGGTGATGGAAGCAGCCACGCAACGGGCGCAACGCCGCTGGCTGGCACGGGCATATTCACTGCCACGCATACATACATGGATACCGGAACCTACACCGTCACAGCAACGTTTCTATCTGATGTGTATGGGGGCGCAGTCGTTTCAGATACCACCCATATAACCGTTGAGGCGGGACCGCCGGCTGTGCTACATGTGGTAGCACAGAATGAGAGCCTGCCGGCCGATGGCAGTAGCACAACCACCCTTACGGCTACTGTTGAAGATGCGCATGCCAATCGTCTGCCCAACATCGCCGTGCAATTCACAACGACAGCCGGCACAGTTGCACCAGCGCAAAGCACCACAGATGCACACGGCGTAGCACACGCAACGCTCACTGCCGCCAACACGCCCACAACGGCCACCGTCACGGCTCAAACAGCCAGCATCAGTGCTACAACCGAGGTGCTTTTCACAGAAGAAGTGGTAGCACCTATTGACGTAGACCAAACGCTCTACATCACTGGCACCGGTGTGCTCACCGTCGAAGTGTACCTACCGGCCGGCGCAACCACACAGAAGATTTCGTTGACAGAGATGGATGCACCCACCACAGTGCCAACCACAGGCATGCAGTTTGCGGGCAATGCCTTCAAGCTTGCACCAGACGGCATAACCTTTGCAAAAGGTATCAAGCTGACCGTTTCCTACAACTCCGACATTTCAGTTGCGGAAGCGGCGAGTATCGCGTTGTATTACAAGAACAGCCAAGGCGAATGGGTTGCGATTGACCCAACAACACAACTGGCGGCGGCAAGCACGGATGTTGATACCGAGAACCATCGCATTGTCGTAGACGGTATTACGCAAACCGGCGAGTTTGCAGTGTTCTATCGGCCCGCATCTACCCAAGGCGAAGGTGAAGGCATGGTCTACCTGCCGCTCGTCATGCGGTAGATGAGGTGACAGGTTTCAGGTGACAGGTGCTAGGTTTCAGGTGACAGGTGCGAGGTGCGAGGTGTGAGGTGCTAGGTGTCAGGTGCCAGGTGCGAGCGTAGAGACGTTGCACGCAACGTCTCCCGTAAGCACGCAACGTCTCCCGTAAGCACGCAACGTCTCCCGTAGCACCGGCATCCTGCCGGTTGGGTTTGCATGGGCGTGCGGCTGCACGCCCACGTAGGACGGTTTTGTAGGGGCGTGCGGGCTAACCTATATGCAGCAATTGACTATCAGCGTCACCGATGTACCAGACGTAGACATAGAGCCGGATACTGGCGGTACCCTAGAAACAACGAACGATGACGGTCTCACGTTCCATATGCAAATCCCGGCCGGGTCCGTTGATCAGCCTACCAAGATTGTGTATACGAAGTTGCCGACGCCGACCAAGGGCTTGACGAAGCACACGTTTGCCAAGCACGCATTTAAGCTGATAGCCTATCAAAATGGGGTAGAGGTACCCGATTTCGTGCTCACGGAGTCTTTTACCATAACACTGCAATACAAGGATGTACCGGGCGAAAAAGAGCGCACAATTCAGTTGTACTTCTTGGATAATGGCACATGGGTTGAGGTGGGCACTATCACGTATGACCCGGATAACGACACTGTGACTATTGTCATAGCGGGTGGGCAGGCACGCTTGGCAGCAGGGCAATCGTTTGGTGAGTTTGCTTTGTTCTATCCAGAAGCAACAACAGGTGGGTTTAGTACAGTGTATATGCCGTTAGTTATGCGCTAAAACACAACATGGTTTGTGCCATGGCATAGGTAGGGGTATAATGAGCGGGGAGATGCAGTATACTGCGTCTCCCCATTTTGTTTTATCTACCGGTGCGACTTCCGAAGTCTTAAAGACGTCGGAAGTCTGGATAGTGGAAACTTCTTTGCCGGTAGGCTGCAATAGTGCGAGCAGTCTTGACAGCATTATGCTATCTGACGTACAATCAAACAAAGGCGTGGGCTATGACGTTTTGAGGAGCATGTACCAGTTAAAAAAATGAAAACGAAGGGAGAAGTATGGCCCATACAACTGTTGTACAATCCTCCCGCGAGGGTGCGGGAACATCCACGTTGGTCGCCAATATTGCCACACTGATGGCAAGCGAAGGGTTACGGGTTGGCGTAATAGATGCCGACTTACAATCCGAAAGTCTGCACCTCCATTTTAACCTTCCAGAAAAAGATATTACCTATACGTTTAACGATTACCTTTTTAACCGATGCGGTGGTCGGCAGGTAGTTTATGATGTTACCCCCCGGCAGGCCATCTCAACACCAGGCTGTGTATTGCTCATACCAGCAAGCTCAGATTTCAACAAGACGGCACGTGTTCTGCGTGAAGGGTATAACATTGAATTGATAACCGAAGGACTATGGCAACTTGCAGACCAGTTGGAACTGGATGAGCTGCTTATTGATACCAGTGCGCTCTTGAATGATGAAACCTTGCTTTCTATCCTCGGCATGGCCATTTGCGATACCTTAGCCATTGTGATGTGCCTTGACCAAAAAGACTACCAGCATGTGAGTGTTGCACTTGAAGTGTCAAGACGCCTAGAAGTGCCTGAAGTGATGCTGATAATTAACCAAGTGAGTGCTATTTTCCAAGCAGACGATGTGAAGGAACAACTCGAGAAAACCTATCAATGCAATGTCGCAGGAGTTGTTCCCTATGCCAGTGATATGATGAGCATGAGCGCTACCGCTCTTTTTGTGTTGCGTCAACCACAGCACCCGGCGACAGATATGCTGAAACACATAACACAACAACTCCTGATACATAGGGCCAATTCGGCTATCTTGCAACCTTCGTAATAGGTGCATTATATTAAAAAGAAGGCAGGCAATGTAATGCTCCTAAGAAATCGTAGGACAGGCATCCTGCCTGTCAATGTTCGCTAGCTGCCATCCACGAATGCGCCCGTAGCACCGGTTGGTAGGCTGGCAAGCCAAGTGATAGGATGTCGGTGCTACAGGGAACAGGCGAGAAGCCTATCCTAGGCCTTTCGCACGATTTCTTCATAGCATTGGGCAATGTACCTACCCGCCATTGGTGAACGAAGCAAGCGTTTTGCTAGGCCATAAGCCTATTGGCCACTTGCTGCAACTTTGCCGTTATGGGGTGGTTTGGGTAGCGTAACACAAAAATCCCAGAACTAGCAAGCGTCATCATTTCATCGGAGTGCGGCAACACTGCGGCTACGTTACACTCATATGTTTTTTCAACTTGCCGTTGAATATCATCTGGGTCAAAAGACTGTGGGGCTTTGTTGACAATCAGCACAAGGTTGGGTACATCAAGCTTACGTGCCACTTCTACTGTCACGCTTGTGCCTTGGAAATCTTGCTGGTCGGGGCGCAAGATGAGAGCCAGCGAGTCTGAGATGGCAATGGAAAGCAAGGTTTCTTCATTTAAGCCGGGGTGAGTATCAATCATCAGCACATCTAGGTCGAGGTCTGTTAGCAAGCGCTGAAAACCATCGTTGAGTAGCCCCACATCGTAGCCTTCACGCAAGACACGTGCTATTTCACTTGCTTTGATGCTCGATGGCACCAAGTATACCTCACCGGAAAAATTAGGGTCTTGCGCTTGCAGGTTTTTGGTCATATCCATAGCTGCATCTTTTATTTCGCACTTTCCCCACAAGTAATCGTTGAGACACAGCCCCATATTGTTTTCATCAAGACCAAACAAAACATGGATACCTGGGGATGGTATATCAGTATCTATCACCGCAACACGTAAACCTCTGGCAGCCAAAAGGGCCGTAAGGTTGGCTGTTGTATTCGACTTACCGGTTCCTCCTCGATAGGAATGAACAGAGATGATTTTGGACATAGCTTTTGCTCCCGATACTTTTCAAGTGACGATACAGTAGGTTTCTACTGATAGCGTCACTATACTATTTTTTAGGCAGTACGCTGCAGTATGAGCATGGTTATGTCATCTGATGGCGTACTATCACCAATATGTTGACGGACATGTGCCTCGATGCGTTCTATGATAGCCGATGGCGAAGTGGGGGATTGTTCAAGCAGCGACATCAGTCGTTCTTCACTAAACAGCTCGCCGGTTGTATTACGTGCTTCGGTAACGCCATCGGTGTATGAAAAAAACATGTCACCAGGTTCAATACGGGTATGCGCACGTTCAAAGCGCGAATCGGCCATAAAGCCAACGGCTGGGCCGGTTGGTTCTAAGAGGGCTTTCACACCAGATGCGCTGAACAGAATGGGAGGCTCATGACCTCCATTGACATAGGTGAAATCTCCAGTGGTTGGTTTCAATACCCCAAAAAAGAGTGTTGCAAACATGTGGGTTCGGTTGCGGTGGTGATGGCGCACAATATAATTGTTGGTCATAGGGACGGCATTGAGGGCTTCTATTGTCATGGTAGGGTCTTGTTCAGAAAAGGCCCGTATCAGGCTCCGAATCAAGGCCATAAAGAGCGCAGCACCAACGCCCTTATCACACACATCGGCGATCACCACACCAATATGATTATCGGGTAGCAAAAAGACATCGTAAAAATCGCCAGCTACTTCACGGGCTGGGTGAAAGACAGCAGCAATATCCCATCCGGGCAGGTTTGGTAGGCTGCCAGGCAAGAAGTCGGCTTGTATACGTTGCCCGAGTTCAAGTTCGCGCTTCATAGCTTGGATGTAGGCTTGTTCTTGATCACGGAGCCATTTTTTCTCTATGCTCGCATTGACACGGGCCTTGAGCAAGATAGGGTTGAACGGTTTGCTGAGGTAATCTTCTGCACCGAGTTCAACACAGCGCACAACACTATCAATATCATCCAATGCCGAAATCATAATAACGGGAATATGGCGCAGCGACACATCCGACTTCAATTCTTCAAGCACTTGATACCCGTTCATTTCAGGCATCATAATGTCAAGCAGAATAAGGTCGAATGATTGCGAGCGCACCATTTCAAGAGCCTGACGACCGTTTTCAGCAACAGCAATACTATGTCCCTGCCGTTTGAGTCGGCGGGAGAGTACATCACGATTGGCCTCGTTATCGTCAACGACTAGCACAAAGCCCTGCTCCGGTTTCATACAATACCTTCCTTCAACAATGCTTCAATCTTTGCCAGCAACCGGGGAAAATCCACTGGCTTTGTTTCATATTCATCACAACCAGCTTCCAAACTCCTATCTCGGTCTCCTGCCAATGCATGGGCCGTAAGAGCGATGACAGGAATACCCTGCGTTTCGGGGGTTGCCTTTATCTGTCGTGTTGCTTGCCAGCCGTCGAGCACGGGCAGGCTCATATCCATAAGTATCAAATCGGGTTGCTCCGATTGGGCCATAGAAACACCTTGAGCACCATCAACTGCTATCAACACCTGATGCTTCTTGCGCTCTAGGCGACGGGAGAGCATATCCCGATTCATTTCGTTGTCTTCGATGAGCAGGATCTTAGCCATCTAGTTCCTCTGTCACTTCTGATATCCGAGAAAGGTGACATCAGTATACTACAGGTTTCTCTATTATAACAGCAAAATGCACTCGCATGCACATGCATATACCACAAATTTTTTGCGCTATAGTCTTTGCAGGTCGTTGTTCACCTCAGTGAGCACTTGTTTTTGAGCAAATACGTCATCATAGTGCCCTTACCCTTCACTTCAATGTTGCCACGTTGTTCAAACTCATATGTTTTTTCCAATCGCCTATAGGTTGTTTCTGAAACTTGAATGCAACCTGCAATGCCGTGTAGTTCCATACGGCTTGCTGTATTGACCGTATCGCCCCACATATCATAAATAAACTTTTTCTGCCCTATGATACCAGCAATAACTGGCCCTGTGTGCATACCAATACGCATGCGGAAGGTTCTTTCATGGTCTAGGTTAAATTTGCCTATTTCTTGTTGCATGTCGAGGGCCATATCTGCAACCAGTTCTACATGATTGGGGCATGGCACTGGCAAACCACCAGCTACCATATACGAGTCGCCAATGGTTTTAATTTTCTCAAGGTCATACTTTTCCACAAGGTGATCAAAAGCAGAAAAGATGTCGCTCAACAATTGTACCAAATCGGCCGGCGAAAGGTGGTTGGCAAGTTGCGTAAACCCAACAATATCGGCAAAGAGAACGGTTACATCTGCAAAACTATCTGCAATAATATTTTGTCCTTGTTTCAAGCGTTCCGCTATTGGTTGTGGGAGAATATTCAAGAGCAGACGGTCTGATTTATCACGCTCTTCTTTTATTTGTTTGAGGTACGCCTGTTCTTGGTCACGCAGGCGCTTTTTTTCTAGGCTCGCGTCAATCCGGGCACGCAGCAGCACCGGGTTGAATGGCTTGAACAAATAATCTTCCGCCCCCAGTTCAATACACTTGATCACACTATCAATATCATCTACAGCCGAAATCATCACCACAGGAATGTGGCGAAACGTGCTATTGTTACGCAACCATTCTAAGACTTGATAGCCGTCCATTTCTGGCATCATAATATCGAGTAGCACAAGGTCTAGCTCATTTGTATGCATCATGTCGAGAGCTTGCTTCCCGTTTTCGGCAATCAGCACTACATACCCCAACTGTTTGAGCAAACGCGACAGCAAGAAGCGATTTATCTCGTTGTCATCAACAACAAGGACAGTATTTTGGATTGAATCCATTCACAGAATCTCCTAGGATGGCACAACCAGCAAGTTGCTTTACTAGGTACAACGAAAAGCACACGGTCATTTATCAAACGGCCGTTTATTACACCGCTGTTTTTTCAATCATTTTCAACGAAATCATCAGCTATCTGCTTATGAGTGGTTACTTGGATACTGGCTACGACAAGGTCGCGTACCTCGTTGAGCAACTCATCACTGCTAGAAGCTCCCTTTTGCAATATGCGTGCCACCTGTCCGTTTAGTCGCTGACGGTCTTCTTGTGTCAACTCCATTGCCGTTACAACAATGACGGGGATATGCTGCCAAGCTGGAACAAGGCGCACCTCGTTGATAAACGTAAACCCGTCCATCTCAGGCATCATCAAGTCAAGGAGAATGAGGTCGGGTTGTTGTTGCTCTAGCACATCAAGTGCTGCAAGCCCATGCTCTGCCTCATCCACCACCCAGCCTTGTTTTTGCAACATGCGCACAAGCATCAGGCGAATATCAGTATCATCTTCTACCACTAACACTCGACCAGTATTTTGATAGTAACTATACTTGTTGAGCAATGCAATAAGGCGTTCACGCTCAACAGGCTTCACCATATAATCGGAAACACCAAGCGCATAACCCATATTTTTATCGCTGAGCATGGTAATCATAATAACTGGAATGTCGGCCAGTTCAGGGGTAGCTTTCAATGAACTTAGCACAGACCAACCATCCATGCCAGGCATCATCACATCCAATGTAATGACATCGGGCAACATGTCTTTGGCCAATTGCAAGGCTGTTGGGCCATCGGCAACAGTGACAACCTGAAACCCCTCTTTATGTAAGAATCGCTGCATCAGTTCGCGCACATTCGGGTCATCATCAATGACAAGCACCGTGGGTTGTTCAGGTTGTAGGGCTTCATACGATACAAGCAGCGTTGTGGTATCAGCAATAGTGGTGTTCTGTTCGGTGTCTGTATTTGTGTCTTTATCCGTATCTTTGTTTTCACACACCCTGCATGGCAAATAGACGGTAAACGTTGTGCCTTGCTCAACGACACTTTCAACGACAATATCACCACCCATCATATCGCAAAACCGTTTCGTGATAGCAAGCCCAAGCCCCGTGCCGCCATACTTGCGCGTTGTTGACACATCGGCTTGCGTAAAGGCCTCAAAGATACGTTGTAGTTGCTCTTCATTCACCCCAATACCCGTATCGCTGACCTTGAACACAATCCAATCCTTCCTATCCCCATTGGTGGATGCCGGCATTGGTGGTGTATCGGCAGATGCTGGCACACGCATAACACTGAGTGTAATGGTGCCTTGGTCTGTGAACTTGTTGGCATTACTGAGCAAATTAAAGATGCTTTGGCGCACTTTTGTCAAGTCGGCATGCATGTTTCCCACGGTTTCGCCTATTTCTACTACAATGCGGTTGTTTTTCTTCTCAATGAGGGGGTAGATGGTGTTCAAAACATTCTCAATCAACTCATCAATCTGAAATGTTTCCAAGTACAGTTCCATACGACCAGCCTCAATCTTAGAAATATCCAACACGTCATTGATGAGCGACAAGAGGTGCTCGCCGGCTGAGCGAATCTTTTTCAAGTCGGGAACAAAATCTTCTGATCCCGATTCCTCAGCCTCTTCCGAAAGCATTTCGCTATAGCCAATGATAGCATTGAGTGGTGTGCGTAGTTCATGGCTCATGTTGGCCAAGAATGTACTTTTGGCGCGGTTTGCTTCCTCGGCCGCTTCTTTGGCTTGCAACAACTCGCGTGTGCGCTGAGCAACTTCGTATTGTAGCTCATCGGCATGGTGGGTGAGCAGAGTTTCGCGTTCTTGGTAGTAGTCAATTCTTTTACGCATTTCCTCCGGCGTCAAACGCAACTCGGACAGAATAGCCCTATAGACATGTGATAGCTCTTCCGATTCTCGTGTGGTGAGAGTAAGACTATCACGCACAGCATTGTGTGCAGCCGCATTGCCAATGGAGCCGGCGAGGAATTTTTCTACTTCACTATGCAGACGCATCAAGGTGACGATGGAAATATGGTCTTGCGACGTTTCTATACCAGATGACCGCAGGCAATGTTCTGTGATATTCGTTGCTTTGGAAGGAGTAAAGTAATAGTTCAAGAGATGCTCGATTTCTGTCTGTTTGGGTGCTACCTCAATGAATGCTTCACCAGAATCTGCGTTTGTCAAGTCGGTATCAGATGATTGCAACGCATCTACAAACTCATCAGCGAGCTTTTGCTCATCTTCCGTTTGCTCAAAAAAGAGTGAGCCTATCACATAGAGGCTGACATTCACAAGTGTGCTCCATATCACCGCATGTGTCAAGTTGTCGAAGCCAGTCAACCCAAACAGGCACTCAGGGCGTAGGAATGCGATACCGGCTGGTCCCTGTTCAAGCAGGCTTGTTGGTAGCCAGCCACTTTTGACAAACGAAGGCAGCAACAGAGTATAAAACCAGACGATAAAACCGGCCGAGAGACCGAGCAATGCGCCAGTTTTATTGCCACGTTTCCAAAATAGTCCACCGAGCAGAGCAGGCACCAGTTGAAAAATCGCTGCAAACGCAATAAGCCCCATATTCATGAGCATATAGGAGCCGCCAACATGTTCCTTGAACCAGTAGCCCATGAGCAAAACAACCACCACCACAATCCAACGGCACTGCAAGAGATAGCGCCGCAGAAATTGGAGCCGCTTGACCATGCTTATCATGGGGATGAGCAAGTGATTCGTCACCATCGTCGAAAGCGTCATCGTGCTTACAATAATCATACTTGTGGATGCAGAAAAGCCACCAATGAATGCAAAGACCGACAAAGGAATCTGCCCCGCGTCGAGTGGTATTTGCAGCACGAATGTATCGGCTTTCTCTGGTGGGTAGCCCATCAGGAGACCTCCCATGGCAATAGGTAGCACAAAAAAGGTGATAAGGAACATATACAGTGGCACGAGCCACATAGCCGAGCGAATATGCTTCTCATCAAAATTCTCAACTACTGCCACATGGAATTGACGTGGCAGAAACAGAAATGCCGACATAGATAAGAGCAAGTAGGTGAACCAGCGTGGTGTTGGCACATAGGGCAAATCTTTATCGGGTTGTATCTGTGCTAGGCGTTCTGTTAGCCCGTTAAAAATGTCTCCCAAGCCGTTGTAGAGACCATAGGTAACGAAGATACCGGCCGCCAAGAAAGCCCCTAGCTTCATGAGCGATTCAATGGCCAGCACAATGACGATGCCTTGATGTCGCTCTGTTGGGTCGAGCCGGCGCACGCCAAAGACAATGGTAAATACCATCATAAGTATAGCAATTATTAAGCTTACGTCTATGTTGTAGGGGATGGTATCGGTAGAGGTATGGGTGAGGATGTTGAATGTCGTTGTGACGGCCTTCAGTTGGAGAGCGATGTAGGGCACGATGCCAAGCACGGCTATGACCGTGACAAGCACGGCAACGCGCTGCGACTTGCCATAGCGTGCAGAGATAAAATCAGCAATACTGGTAATGCGGTGGTTGTTTTTGATACGTACCATTTTGCGCAACAGCACCCACCATAGCGGTATGGTTATTGTTGGGCCAAGATAGAGTGCGGTGTAGAGCATGCCAGAATTGGCTGCGTTGCCAACGCTACCGTAAAATGTCCACGATGTGCAATAGATGGTCATTGCAAGTGCATAGACCAAGGGGTTATTGGCTAGGTTGATGCCAGCGTGCGATTTGCGTTCAACCCACAATGCAATGGCAAACAGCAACCCCATATAGCTTAACACTATGGCTATAATGGTTAGGGGGCTAAACATAGATACTCCTTCATTGCCTATCTGTTCAGATTTGGTGGCAACTGTAAGCGTAGGAGCTGAATATGAACAGCTTCCTTATGTCCTATTCTTGTTTGGTATCGTCTTCTGACGTGAGCGCATGGAACCTATCTATCAGAAAGAGCAATACAATGACGATAGCCCATGGAGCAAACAAATAACGAAACATATCTTCTGGGCGTTGTTGCTCTAGGGTTGCGAGAAACGGCCAGCTAAAGACTAATAGACACAGCAAAGAAAGAAAAAGGTGAAATTCCGTTTGTCCCATCATGTGCTTCACCTTGTGTATCAGGTTGTGCATGCGAGTACTCCCCTCCTTTGTTCTTTTCTCTCTCTTCTATTCTACACCATGTTGTGAGATGGCAGAAGATGTGCATAGATTACATTCTTGTTTCTAATTATCGGTGCCACACACTTTTGGGAGTGTGTGGCACCGTTGTATTGTTTTATTCCTTTTAGCTATAAGAAATATACCCTAAACCTTGCAAACATACAAAAAGTGCGTATAATAGGGGGCTATGGTACTCTAAAGTGAAGGTAAAAGAGGATACTATGTCAGTGTCAGGAGAAACAGGTAGCCTTTCGGAGGCTCTCACTCAACGGGGAGTAACACGCCGCGACTTCCTCAAGTTTTGCTCTGCTATGGCCGTCACGCTCGCACTACCGCAACGCTACTCGCCCAAAATTGCCCACGCACTTGAAACTAAGCCGCGCCCACCACTTATCTGGCTCGAATATCAGGATTGTGCCGGCAACACCGAGTCGCTATTACGCGCCAGCAAACCTACGGTAGCCGATTTGGTGTTGGATACGCTTTCGGTTGACTATCACGAAACCATTATGGCTGCCGCCGGGCATCAAGCAGAAGCGGCCCGTGAAGCAACCATGGAGAAGTACCCCGGCCAATATCTCGTCGTGGTAGAAGGCTCCATTCCCACGAAAGATAATGGCGTCTATTGCTGCATAGCAGGGCATTCAGCCGTTGATTTGGTGCAAGAAGTCTGTAGTGGTGCTGCTGCGGTCATAGCAGCCGGCACATGCTCCTCATTTGGTGGGTTGCCTTTTGCAGCTCCCAACCCCACTGGCGCACGTGCAGTAAGCCAAGTAGTACGTGGTGTTCCCATCATCAACCTGCCAGCATGTCCTGTCAATGTCGAAACGCTCACCGCTGTTGTCGTCCACTATCTTACCTTTGAAACTCTGCCTGCAACAGACCAGTTTGGGCGACCACTCTTTGCCTATGGCTCCCGTATCCACGACGACTGTGAACGACGCGCCCACTTCGATGCAGGGCAGTTTGTCGAGGAATGGGGCGATGAAGGGCATCGCAAGGGTTGGTGTCTCTACAAAATGGGCTGTAAGGGACCGCAAACCTTTAACAACTGCCCTATTGTGCGTTGGAATGAAGGTACAAGCTGGCCCGTTGGGGCCGGGCATGGGTGTGCCGGTTGCTCAGAGCCGAATTTTTGGGATAGTATGATGCCCTTGTATGAGCGTCTCCCTACCGTCCCAGTTGTTGGCATGCCTGTGGATAAAGTTGGCGTTGGTGTCGTTGCTGGTGTTACTGGTGTCTTCGCAGCGCATGGTATATTGAGTGCCGTGCGAGCCAAGATGCAACCTTTAGAAAGAAAAACAGCCGAAGTGGAGGAAGAATAAGCTATGGCAAAAATAGCAGTAGACCCACTCACCCGTATTGAGGGGCATTTGCGTATTGAGGCGCAGGTGGAAGGTGGCAAAATAACCGATGCGTGGAGTTCTGGCACAATGTGGCGTGGCATTGAGCTTATTTTGCAAAACCGTGACCCACGCGAAGCATGGTATTTCACCCAACGCATCTGTGGCGTATGCACCACCGTCCATGCGCTCTGCTCCGTCCGTGCAGTTGAAAATGCCTTGGCTATTGAAATACCACTCAACGCTGTGCTCATGCGCAATCTCATTGAGGCGACGCAATATATCCAAGACCATGTCATCCACTTCTATCATTTGCATGCGCTCGATTGGGTGGATGTGGTGAGTGCGCTCGAAGCCGACCCGGCCGAAACAGCCAAGTTAGCCATGTCGCTTTCAGACTGGCCCAACAATGGCGAAGCAAACTTTGCCGCTGTCAAAAATAGGCTGCAAACGTTTGTTGATAGTGGTCAATTGGGCATTTTTGCCAATGGCTACTGGGGTCACCCAGCGCAGAAGCTTCCACCTGAAGCCAACCTCATGGCCGTCTCCCACTACCTTGAGGCGCTAGATTTTCAGCGTGACTTCATCCGCATCCATGCTGTGCTAGGCAGCAAAAACCCGCATCTACAAACCTATGTCGTAGGTGGTTCTGCCATGGCTATAGACCCAAGTGGGGTTTCGGTGCTCAACGCTGAACGCATTGCACTGATTCAGGAACTATTGAAGAAAGGGTTGAAGTTTGTTGAGCAAGTCTATATCCCCGACTTACTGGCGGTAGCCGGTTTCTACAAAGATTGGGCGGCTATTGGTGGCGGACATGGTAATTTCCTCACCTATGGCGACTATCCACAAGCGGTTGGTGACCCCAGTATGCGCCCAGATATTCTCTACCAACCACGTGGCATTATTCTCAATAAGGATTTGACCAAAGTCTACCCAGTAGAGCAGGAAAAAATAGCGGAGTTTGTTGCCCATTCTTGGTTCAACTATGCCGGTGGTGATGACCAAGCGCTACACCCATGGTCTGGTGAGACACAGCCAAACTATACGGGCCCGCAACCACCATATGAATTTCTTGACCCCGGCGAACAAGGCAAATATAGCTGGCTAAAATCGCCACGCTACGACCCAGAGGGCGACCCAGTGCCTATGGAAGTTGGTCCACTGGCGCGTATGCTGGTGGCGTATGCATCGCCCGATGCGCCTATCCATGCCTCGGTTAAGGAAAAGGTTGATGCCGTGCTCAAGCACTTGGATGTTGGCCCCGAAGCGCTCTTCTCAACGCTTGGGCGTACAGCAGCGCGTGGTGTTGAAACATGGGTGATTGCAGAGACGGCTATGCAATGGCTCAATGACCTTATTGCCAATATCAAAGCTGGAGACTTGCGTGTGCATAATGGCTACCGTTGGGAGCAAAAAGACTGGCCCGCACAAGCGCAAGGCTTTGGCATGACCGACGCGCCCCGTGGCGCACTTGGGCATTGGGTGCAAATAAACAATGGCAAGATACAGAATTACCAATGTATCGTCCCAAGTACATGGAATGCCGGCCCACGCGACGCCAAAGGGCAACGTGGCCCCTACGAAGAGGCATTGATTGATACACCCATAGCCGACGAAGAGCGCCCATTAGAAATTTTGCGCACGATTCACTCATTCGACCCGTGTATGGCATGTGCGGCACATCTTGTTGATGCGACCGGAGAAGAAGTAGCGTCAGTCAAAGTGCGTTAGATGTGCGCGTTTGTAATAAGGAAGTAGGTGAGATATGGCAACAGAAGCGAGAAGAAGGCTAGGACCTCTCTATGTATGGGAGATACCGGTGCGGCTGACGCATTGGGTGAATTTCTTCTGTATTGTTGTCTTGTGCTTTACCGGCTACTACATTCATAACCCCTACGTGCAGGTAAGTGCCCGCGAAGCCTATGGGCAGGCTTTTATGAGCCATATGCGTGATGCACACATGCTGTTTGCATTCATCTTTGTATCCAGCCTGCTATTGCGCACATATTGGGCTTTTTGGGGCGGCAACCAGTGGGCCAGTTGGCGGGCGCTTGTACCGTTCTTCACGCCTGAAGGCCGCGGGAAGATGGTCGAGTCTGTCAAATACTATTTCTTCTTCCGTCGTGAGCCACCCACCGTGCTTGGCCACAACGCATTAGCAGGCTTTACCTACGGTATCATCGTCATGCTCTACTTTTTGCAGGTGTTCACTGGCTTCGCGCTCTATGGCATGGGCAATCCGGGCGGATTCTGGTGGAATATGACGAGTTGGATTTTTCCCTATGTAGATGCACAGCACATACGCCTCATCCACAACTTTATTATGTGGTGGTTGATAGCTTTTGCTATTCACCACGTCTATAGCGCTTTCTTAGTGGACTCCGAAGAAGCCAATGGACTCATGACCAGCATCTTTAGTGGGTGGAAATTTCAATGCCCGCATACCGCCGAACGCAGCAGCCACGCATCGAAGCCCGACACCAAGCGCAAGTCTGCTATGGAATCTGCTGATCATTGGGAACCGCGTTCCCACAAGCCAGACCGCTGGGATACAAAGAAGAAAGAATAGGTGATAGGTGATAGGTGATAGGTGATAGGTGTTTGATATTGGGCATTGGCAACATCCTCTTGCAGGATGAGGGCGTTGGCGTGCGCGTCATCGAGCATGTACAAGCACACTACACATTGCCAGAGCATGTGCAGGTGCTCGATGGCGGCACGCTTGGGCTAGACCTGCTGAGCTATATTGAGAATGTAGGTTTTTTGCTTGTCGTTGATGCCGTTGACTGCAAACAGCCACCGGGGACGATAATACGCCTTGTAGACGATGAGATACCCGCGTTTTTGGGGCAGAAGATTTCGCCGCATCAGTTGGGCTTGTCGGATATTTTGAGCGTGGCACGGTTGCGCGATATGATGCCGGCAAAGGTTGTGCTGATTGGTGTGCAGCCGGCTGTTGTTGAGACGGGGTTAGAGCTTTCGCCTGTCATCAGTGCCAAGGTAGAAGTTCTAGCGGAGGCTGTTGTGCGGGAAGTTGGTGTGGAAACGTAGGATAGGCATCCTGTCTGTCCCCGTTGCATGCTTGCCGTTCACGAATGGGGTGCATACATGAATGGGGTGCGGGATGTGATATTCGCATTCGTGTATTCGTGTGACATATTCGTGGACGGTAGGTACACCCTGAGCAGCAACTATATGCTTCAACAGACGGAGAATCGTCTTAGGTTCCACCCTTCTTCTTTGCGCTGTTGCGTCTTTGCGCGAGGCGACGTAGCACCGGATTTTAGTAGGAAGTCGCGGGTGATTTTAACATAAAACTGCAAGGGTCTTCATTTGGTAGCTCAAGATGAATTGTTTTCACCACAGAGGACACAGGATAGCACAGGGTGTTTATGCTTCATCGTGTTAGCATCGTATTAGAAAGAACTAGCCCTCGTTGCTCGTTCCCATTTTTCTCTGTTTTCCCACTTGCATAAGTTGGTATCTGTGCTATACTTTACAAGTACGCTAACATACCCCGGTATGACCTTGAAGCAGAAGTAGTTTCTGTCCCCAGGTCGTGTGTAATAAGGTGACTTCGCTTGTAACGGGTATCCTTCAAACAATCGGCTGTGTGTGTGTATGCGAACATTGTTTTTGGTTATGGCGTAGGAATGTCATGACCGTTTGTCAATACCTGCGTGGAACGCAGAGGAGAATGTGAATATGCTTAAGAAATTGTTCGTGGGGAGCCTGCCGTGGAGTATCGGAGATAGCGACCTGGAGGCACTGTTTAGTGAATATGGAACAGTGCAAAGCGCACGTGTGATAACCGACCGGGAGACTGGTCGTTCACGGGGCTTTGGGTTTGTCGAAATTGAAACCAACGATCTGGCCGCAGTTATCCGTAATACCGATGGTCAAGAAGTGGAAGGGCGTGCTATTCGCGTCAACGAGGCCGAGGAGAAATCAGGTGGTCGGGGTGGCTCTGGTGGCAACCGGCGCAGCTCCGGTGGCAGTCGAGGTGGTGGAGGCTATGGGCGACGGGACCGGTATTAATTGCTACAGGTAATATTCCCATAGTGTAGGTACATACAGTCCTTGTTGACGGCGCTGGTGTCATAGATGATGCCCGCCGTCAATTTACATGTACGTGCAACATTGTACTCTAGGCATCCTGCCTGTCACGTCAGGCACGTAGGACAGGCATCCTGCCTGTCACGTCAGGCACGTAGGACAGGCATCCTGCGCCACGTCAGGCACCGTGGGCAGGTATCCTGCCTGTCACAAATCTACTCGTGCCAATCCCAAAGCATCACTACTTGTGCAAGGATAGTGCTGTATCCAAAAATCTATACCCTACTCATGGTTTAATTTTGCGCTCACATGTCGTTTATCAAAATGTAATTTCATGGTAAGATAAGAGATAGGGTTAAGGTTCGTTCTATGACAGCACAAGTGGATTTCCTTGGAACCACAACAGAAAATCTGTCGTCAAGTAAACAGCGTTCTCGCCTACAGACACTCGCCGGCGAAAAGCTTTTCGCCATCTATCGCTGGGTTATACTCATCGTACTGCTTGGCATCACCAGCGTTATAAGCCAGACCCCGCTGTGGGTAGCTCCTCTCGAAAACATCCCCGTACTTGTCTTGGGCACATACGTAGTAGCTAGTATCATCCTCACTGTTGCGGTTTTCGTTCCATTCATGTACAACCTTCTCAAAGCCGCCATGATGATAGACATAACCTTTTTGGCACTTTTTATCCTCTTTAGTGGGCAAAAAGGAACACTCTTTTACCCCGTTTTTGTTTTTCCCCTCATAGGATTTGCCGTTCGCCAAAAGCGCATAGCCAACGTCATCACTGGTGGCACAACGGCAATAGCTTTTGTGGGTGCCGCACTCATTGGGCACTACATTATAGGGCAGTCGAGCACATCCCCACATTATGCACTCATTGGGTTGACAGCATTCGTGTTGGCACTCTTGCCCGTCCTCACCGGCAGCATTGTTGAGCAATGGAGTGCTATCAATCAACAGAGCATCAACGCAGCATGGAAAAAAGCACGCCAGCAAAGTGAGCACGTACAGCATGAAGTACACATGTCTCACGAACGCGAGCAGTTGCTCTATCATGTCGCGTCAAGTTTTGCGCGTATGTCCGACTCCTCTCCCAAGCAAACTGCCGTTCTCGATGCCATGCTCAAACATAGCCAGCAACTTGTACCCTACACCCATGCTATTATTTTGCTCAAGAGCAATGACCCCGACAAGCCCAACGAGCTACACGTTGAAACTGGCTTTGCTATGAACCCCGGAGACCCCGACAAAACCATCACCATGACCGACCGTGATAGCACGCTTGCTTCCCTCTTGCAACCCGGCACACCGCCAACCTTGCTCAAGGACATTGCCCAAGACCCCGACCTCCAGCCCATTGCAACCATCAAATCATGTACCGTTGCTTGGGTTGTTCCCCTGCAATTTAGTGCCATTGTCTATGGCGTACTCATCATGGGCAGCGAACAAGCGGAGAGTTTCAACAAAGAGCAACGCAATGTCTTGCACATGCTTGCCCAATTCAGCACTGTAGCTCTGCACAATGGCGCACTGCTAGCCGAACTAGAGCCATACCGCAAAAACCAACTCAGAACTGAGAAGCAAGCCCGCGAAGAGCTTACCCGCTATGTTCACGACGGCTTAGCCCAAACCATGGCCCAAATCGTCATGAACGCCGATTTCATCAAACGCATGGTTGCCGAAAACCCAGACGAAGCCATGAAAGAACTCGACAACCTGCATCAGCAATTCAAGCGCTACCACTTTGAAGTACGCGAAGTACTCACTGCTCTCAGTCCCCTCCCATTGGGGCAAGGGCTGTATATCGTCTTGAACAACTTTCTCGACCGCAAACGCTCTAGCTACACCGATACAGAAATTATCCTAGAAGCTGAAGGCATCAAAGACCTGAAACTTAACTATGAAGTAGAAAACATGCTCTACAACATTGTGCAAGAATCCGTCAACAATGCCCTAAAATATGCCGAGGCAAAACATATTTGGGTGCGCTGCAAAGCCGACACAAAACAACTCACCATGACCATTTTGGATGACGGCAAAGGGTTTGATGTCGAAGAGGGCAAAAAACGTGCGCAGCAACGTGGCTCTTTTGGCCTCTTCAACATTGGTGAACGTGCGCGGTTGGCTGGTGGATCCGCCGAGCTCCACTCCAAAATTGGCAAAGGCACATTTATCCGCGTCTTCGCCCCGGTTGAGCAGTGACCATCAGCCTGAAAGCATGTATAATGAGGGCAAAGATGTATTTATAACAGGAGGGTTGATATGCGTACACACGTAATGATAAAGCTCCCTGACACCGTGTATGGACAAGTTCAACATGTAGCAAACATGACAGGACAAAGCATTTCCGATATTCTCGCAACAACAATTGAACTTTCGCTGTCACCTCTCTTGGATGCAGAAGAGACAAACCAGCCACTATTAGCATGTGGTGAATTAGAGTTGACTCATCCCCACGTTGTGTTTCCTTTGTGTTCTTTATAGCTTTGCGTTCTGTGTGTCTTTGCGCGAGGTCGTCATGAAAAAAGAAGAGAACGATAGCATACCGCACATGCTCCAAAGCTATGCTATAATCTCCTACGGCTCAACTTCTGGGCCGTTAAAGAATAGTATACTTGCTCCGCAACGTGGGCAATTGGTTTGATTTGACGAAACAAAGGTGATATATGAAAGTGCCACTAAGTTGGCTAAAAGAATTTGTTGACATACCTATCTCTGCTGAAGAACTGGCACACCGAATAACGATGGCCGGGCTAGAAGTGTCTGAAATCCACTATATTGGCTATGAAGGAGCCGAACTTGCTTGGGACCCCGACAAAATACGCATCGCCAATATTCTCGAGGTGCGCCCACACCCCAACGCCGATATGCTCGTACTTGCCGATGTAGAGTATGGCGCTCCACAGCCACATGTTGTCGTCACCGGTGCCCCCAACCTCTTCCCATACAAAGGACAGGGACCACTATCGCACCCGCTCAAAGCTGTCTTAGCACACGAAGGAGCCAAACTCTACGATGGACATAAACCCGGCAACGTGCTTACCACACTCAAAGGGCGACCAGTACGTGGTATTATGAGCGATGCCATGCTGTGTAGCGAAAAAGAACTGGGTATAAGCGATGAGCATGAAGGCATCATCTTTCTTGAGGAAGATGCACCCATTGGCATGCCTCTGCGCGACTTCATGGGTGATATCGTCTTCCACATAGATATTACCCCCGACAAAGCCCATTGTCTCTCCATTGTTGGCGTAGCACGTGAAGTAGCAGCCATCACCGGCTCCAAGCTCCACCTACCAGACCCGCACATCGTCATGGAAGGGCCCCCTATTGCAGGACGTGCCAACGTCACCATCGAAGAGCCAGACCTTTGCCCCCGCTTCACCGTTGGCTTGATAGAGGGTATCACCATTCGTCCATCGCCGCCTTGGATGCAGCGGCGTCTTACCAATGCCGGCATGCGTCCCATCAACAATATCGTTGACATCTCCAACTACGTCATGCTCGAATGGGGCGAACCGACCCATGCCTTTGACGCCGATAACGTGCATGATCGTCACCTCATTGCGCGTCTAGCCCGCCCCGGCGAAACACTCGTCACCCTTGACGGCAAAAAACACGACTTAAACGCAGAACATACTGCCGACCAGCCCCCCCTGCTCGTCTGCGACTCCAACGGACCACTGGCCATTGCCGGCGTGATGGGCGGCGAAGAGAGCGAAGTGCGTCACACAACAACCAACATCTTGCTTGAAGCCGCCATCTGGCAGCCACAGCAAATCCGCCGTACTGCCCGCAACTTCAAAATACCAAGCGAAGCATCGCGGCGCTTTGAGCGTGGGGTAGATTACGAAATACCCCTAGTAGCTCAACGTCGCGCTTTGGAATTGATACGCACATATGCTGGTGGCACCGTCGCCCAAGGCTTTCTGGACAAATACCCGCGCCCATGGCAAACACGCACACTTGAACTTCCACCGAGCGAAATAACACGCATCATTGGCATTCAACTGACTGCCTACGACACCGCCGACTTGCTGCGACCACTCGGCTTTCAATGCGACGTATTCCATAGCACTGGCATGGGCGACTTGTCCGGCTATGCCGTTGGTATGGGGCTAGACCCGGCAGTCGTCAAAGTGCAGGTGCCATCCTCGCGCCAAGATATCACCATGCTGGCCGACTTGTGCGAAGAAGTAGCCCGCATCTACGGCTACGACAAAATCCCCTTCACCCGCATGTCCGACAAACTCCCCAAAGCCGATACGCACCCAGAGCTAGACCTAGAGCGGCGTGTACGCACAACCATGGTCAGTTGTGGGTTGCATGACCTCATCACCTACTCACTCACCAGCATGGAAAGTGTTGCGCGTTTGAACCCTTCCGAAGCCATCGCCAGCACGTATCTGCGCCTGAGCAACGCCATTTCGCCTGAGCGTGAATACCTGCAACGGAGCCTTTTGCCCACCTTGCTCGAAGCACTCGCCACAAACCTGCGTGAGCGTCCCCGTGTCATGGTATTTGAAATAGGCAATGTCTTCTTGCCTTCCAAATATTACCTCGCCTACTCCAAGGATGCTTCTGCCCCAGCATCTACTCCATTGGCTACCGGCGAGCAACCCGAAGAAGCAAACACCAACCAGCATGAAAAATGGCTTCCCGATGAACTGCTCCATCTTGCCATTGCCATTGCAGGCCCACGCATGCGCCCAACATGGAAGGGGTTGCAAGGCAACGGAGCTGGCGCTAGTGCTGTCCTTGATTTCTTTGATATGAAAGGTATCATCGAAACCTTGCTGTCCCAACTTGGCTTGACTGCGCAAGCATCGTTCATGCCCCTGACCGACGACGAACGCTTTCACCCCGGACGCGCAGCCGCGCTCATACTTGAACAACCGGCCGACATCACCGATGCTGTTGGCAAACCATCATCCAAGAAGAAACGTGGGAAAGCTGAAATCATCAGCACCCGTGTCGGGGTTCTGGGCGAAATCCATCCCGATGCATGTGAACGGTTGGAGATAGAAACTCCGCGTGTCGTCGCTGCCGAAATCAACCTTGATGCGATCTTCGCTTGCATCCAACAACCAACCTTCAAAACCATTTCACGCTATCCCGCTTCTGTACAAGATATAGCCGTTGTAGCAGATACGCATATACCCGCCGAAAAGATAGCCGCAACCATCCAACGTGGCGCAGGCGATATACTCGAATCATTGAGCCTATTTGATGTCTACAGCGGTCCCCAGATAGGTGAAGGCAAACGAAGTCTGGCCTACCGCCTCACCTTCCGGGCATCAGACCGTACACTCAATGATGAAGCTGTAGCCAAACTACGCACCAAAATAGTGAAGTTATTGGAACGGGAAATGAATGCAACCATTCGGGGGTAACAGTATTCCTTCGCCGTATGAACGCAGAGACGCAGAGAAGTGGTAGCATCTATCTACATTCACGACAGCGCGTAATGCCACGCAATCGCTCCCACATCGTCAGCCTAAACCCGCACATTTCGCACCTTCCAGCAGCCCGCCATGCATCCTGCTGCCGCTTGCGCGTCTCACGAAGTTCGCTATTTTCAGCCTCGTATTCATCACGCTCGCGCCATGCTTTGCGCAGATTTTTCCAAACCTTATCCGTCATCTCCAATTGCCACAAGCGCACTGTATTATCCATGCTCCCCGACGCCAGCAAACACCCATCGGGGCTGAATGCTACACTTGTCACCCCATCCTCATGCTGCTCCTGAATATCTACCTCTTGGCCATTCGACACATTCCATAGGCGTACCGTCTTATCCCAACTAGCCGATGCCAATGTGCGACCATCAGGGCTAAACGCTACATCTTGTATCGCATGCACATGTCCGAGCAATTGCGCCAACTCTTTCCCACTCGCCACATCCCACAAGCGCACTATCTTATCAAGGCTGCCAGAAGCCAGCAAGCGCCCATCAGGGCTGAAGGCTAGGCTCTCAACCGAGTAGGTATGCCCAACCATACGTTGCTCCTCCAACCCATTCGCCACATTCCACAGACGCACCATTTTGTCGCCCCCACCTGTAGCCACCCACTGTCCATCTGGGCTGAACGCTAAACTGTGTACCTCGCGTTTGTGTGCTTCTTTCATCCACAGCGTCTGCTCATGGATCGTATCCCAGAGCCGCAGCATGCGGTTCAATCCGCCGGAAGCGAGTAGACACCCGTCCATGCTAAAAACAACACGATGCCCAGTGAGCCGCCGGAGTTCATGCCCAGTGGCAATATCCCACATGTGTACTACGTCGTCAGCATTGCCCGAAACAAGAACCCTCCCATCGGGGCTAAAAGCCACACTGTGTATCCAATCATCAGCCTTCAACCGTTGTATCTCACGCCCACTCGCAACATCCCACAACCGTACATGGGTATCAAACCCACCAGTTGCTAACATATGCCCATCTGGACTAAAAGCGAGACTGTCAACCGTTGTGCCAACCCACTTCAAAAGCGTCCTTGGTATAGTATTTGTAGATCTTTCAACCATTTTAGCGCATTATACCAGATAGTGCATTTCTATGGTATACTTGCTCCTACGTATGAAAACGCTTATACAACAAATCCACGATTGGTGGTATCAACGCGATAGCCTATCACGCCTGCGCATCACTATTTTAGCAGGCTTGGTTGGAGCTGGTTTAATGGCTACGCTCCTGAGTATGCTCTTTCAGCCAGAAGGAGCAAGCTTGCTCCTCAACCTTGGCACAGAATTGACCGGAGCCGCCATAACCTTCTATTTCATTGACCAGATACTCTCCTTGCGCCAAAAGCATGAAGAAGAACAGCAAGCCAAAGCTATTTCAAAAAGCGACCTCATAGCCCGTTTGGGCAGCAGCGTGCAACGTTTTGCCCTCGCCGCCGCCGAAGACCTGCGACGTTATGGCTGGCTTACCGATGACTCGTTGCATGGCGCAGCACTCCTAGCCGCCAATTTACAAGGTGTCAACCTAGCGCATGCCCAACTCACCGGGGCAAACCTGTGCCATGCCAACTTGCAGCAAGCCGACCTTGCATGCGTCAACCTGCGCGAAGCTCACCTAGATGGAGCCAACCTCCAGCAAGCCTACATGCGAGAGTCCAATGCGCAGCGTGCCAGCTTCGTCTCCGCGCACCTAAGCGAAGCCGACATGCGCGAAGCCGATTTGCAGTCAACCGAACTCATTATGGTCAATATGCATCATGCCAACCTCCATATGGCACGGCTGAGCAATGCCTTTCTCAGTGGATCCAACCTCCAAGGCACCAACTTGCAACAAGCCAACCTACGCAGCATCCAAGCACAGGGAGCCAACCTGTGTGGGGCGAATATGCGTGGGGCCTTTCTCACCGGCGCAGACCTCGACGATGCCCGCTTTGATGAACACACCATCTTGCCTGATGGAACAACCTGGAACCCTACCATCAATATGCGCCGCTTCACCCACCCCAATAGCGCCCATGGTTCCAATCATGTGCCACATACCACAGCAGAACCGGAAGCCGCCCTAGCAGAACAAGAGCCAGAAACAACGACAGATGGTGTCACGCCTGAGTTAGCTACCAATCTCCTCGATTCCTTGCTGAAAGAAACCCATACCAATACCCATGCATAAACAGTCACTTAAACAGTCGCTTATGCTCTGCGAACGATGTGGTGCTGAAGGAGCCACACCATACGAAATCCGTATACAGCGCACACCCACTAGCGCCGTGGAGACAGTGCTCTTTACCCTATGCCCAGCATGCCAAGGATTCGCCGATAGCATAGAGCCTATGCAAAGCGAAGACGAAATAACAGCCGACAGCGATTGGCTTGCACACATAGAACCTATCACCGAGCTAGCAAACGACATTTCCGCCATGCAGCGCCAAATAGACCACCTACGTGTCCGCATCACAGAGAAGAAAAAACTCTTGCGGCATAAAGTGCAGTCGCTCGATGGTACACTCACACCCACACAGTGGCACAGGATGATCGAAGAGCAACACATGGCTGGTGAAACGGCCACCGTCTTTTGGCTAGAGAAGTATAGCAAGCGGTAGGGATGAGAGGCATAGCCGTATGCGACTATGCCTACGAATGGGTAAACACACGCTTAGGTGTGTGTCGGGTGTGGTAGGTAGCATAGTAGCTTACCATTCAGTGCTCTTTGCATATCAGTCTTGCAAGTCAACCAAAGCGGCTATATCATCGAGCGAAAGGCCAGTAAGTTCTGCAATGAACGATAGCTCAAAGCCTTTGGCAACCATATTCCGCACAGTTTGGTGCTGTGCTTCCATTGCCTGGTCTAAACGCTTGACAGCGTAGGTAGCTCGTTCTTCAGCAATTTTACGAGCTTGTTTTGTTTCTTGGTAGGCATCGGTCAGCCTTGCATAATCCACAACCTCATGTTCAGTGTCATCAAACCAATCTATGGTACGGGTACCACGTGCAATATACATACGCAATGGATGTATCCAGAAGCGTCCTTGTGAATCGGGGTAGCACCGTGTGTACATTTTTCTCAAAGCATTCAGATGATAGACATACAGGAGTGGTACGCCATCTTCTTTGTCTTCGGGATTATCTATCACGATATACACAAGCACACCGGCTTCGGCATAGATTTCCCATTTAGAGCGCAACGTTGGGTAATCTACTATCTGGCGCTGAAACATTTTTTGTTCTCTCGGTGTGAGCAGAGAAGGTTCTACATCTATATGGCGAGTTGCAGGTGAGGTTACTTCCAGCACCAATTCTACCGTAGCCCCTTCTTCTTTGACATAAAAGGTACTCCAGTCGTAGTCTTTGGGTTTTGTTATGCCAGATACCAAAGCAGCATCAGGAGTAAGTGGTCGCAGGTTAGGCAGTCCGAAATCTATGCGCATCTCTTTGAATGCGACCATTGAAGGATTATTCCGACAGGACATGCTCATTGCATTGTAGGCAGACGTTTGTATAATGGCATGGCGATTGCGGATAGACACTTCATCTCCCTCTTCTGGGAATAGTATATCGAGAATAGTTAATGGGTGGCGTTCACGTATGCGTGTTCCATCGGGGAGTACCCGTGTGGAATAGCGCCACCCTAAGGTTTCGTCTTCTGTTGTATACGCAGGTTGTTTTTCTGTGAGAAACAGGGGGTCTTTTTTTTCCCGTTTTGTATCTATAGGTGGTGCGACTGTTGCAGATGATGTATATGAGAATGCAGACATGATATATTCCTCCTTCACGCTAGGTGTAAGGTTTTGCTACATGTTATTTTACCCGATTCGGCGTATTTTGGCAAGTGCGTGTACGCCCTACAGCGCAATAGCAATATCAAGGCCAACGGGACAATGGTCCGATCCTTCAATGTCGGCTCGAATAGGGGAATGTTGCACATAGGGTACACATGATATACTCACAAAGAAATAATCTATCCGCCATCCCACATTCCGTTCACGTGCTTTCGACTTCATATCCCACCATGTATAGTGCCCGGCTTCTTGGCAAAACAGCCTAAACGTATCAACATAGCCATGGCTTAGGAACGTATCAATCCATGCACGTTCTTGTGGCAGAAAGCCAGACACCTTTTCATTTTCCTTGGGGCGAGCAAGGTCTCGTTCCTGATGTGCAGTATTCACATCGCCGCAGACAATGATATGCTTACCCTGTTGTTGGTATGTATCAACGGTGTGCAAAAAAGCATCATAGAAATCCATTTTATACTGTAGTCGTTCTTTCGACGCCTTGCCATTTGGAAAGTAGATATTGAACAGCGTGCATGTGGTAAACTCAGCAATGATGATACGTCCCTCAGCATCGTATGCTGGCACACCAAAGCCCGTAAGTACCTGTTCAGGAGCAACCTTCGTATAGAGAGCCACCCCGCTATAGCCCTTCTTATGCTCTGCTGATACGAAATAGGCTTGGTAGCCATCAACAGAGCGTAGCACAGATGGGAGCTGCTCCTCGGTTGCCTTCGTCTCCTGAAGACACAACATATCCGGATCCTCTTGCATAACCCTATCAAAAGCACCCTTCTTGTATAAAGCGCGTAAGCCATTCACATTCCAAGATACTATTTTGGTCATAGATATGTGTGTATCACCCTTCTTCATACCTTGATAGGCGGCGGATAACATGTGAGCCTATGTGGTATACCTTACCTATGCATAGGCTATCATTGTGGTGGCTGCTCAGCGCGTGCTTGCTCCAATAAGGCATACAACAAAGCACTATTTTCTTGCTTCTTGGCATCGCGCAAATTGTGGGCAACCGCCGTAAAATAACGATGCTTTTGCATAAAACGATACTGCCCCTCATACCAAGCTACATCGCTGAGAGGACCATCGAATGTAGCTCGCTCCGTCTGTAATGCCTGATTGATAACCATAAAGTCGTCTCGTCCTAACACATCTAAATCTGCATCGGCAAGAATTTCCCCCAAAAAGCTTTCTGGCGATTGCGGCAGCTTCGTAGCCATAATAATACCACTCACCCGCTCAATAGCCTCGGTGGAATAGCCAAAGTGTGGTAGTACTTCCTGCGCAATAGTGACACCCACCGTTTCATGGTCATCCCGCTGTATGACAAAACCAATATCGTGGTAGAAGGCCGCCGTGAGCAACAGTACTATCTCCTCATCATCAATACCTGAAAGCCTCGCCAATCGTTCAGATGCAGGTACCACGTCATCCCGCGTATGCTCTAGGTTGTGATAGGTAAGAAGAGGCGACAACTCCTTTGCTAATCGTTCCAATGCATACGCACGTGCCTGCTCAAAATCCGGTACCGTCATCATTGAACCTTTCACGGTATAATCATAACAATACACCATCGTCTTCTGGTAACATGAGTTTACGTAAAATAGGGATAGGTGGTGAACCATACCCGATACATGCATCATGGAAGCGCTTAAGCGAAAAAGCGGAGCCATGGGCTGCTTTATATTGTTCTAACAACTTGTGTAACAACAACTTCCCCAACGTATAGTTGATATACCCCGGATCATGCGTTCCACGCCGCGCTTCTACCGTTGCCGTGACCGCATCCATATAAGCATGTTCCATAAAAAAGCGTGTTGCCTCCTCGACGCTCATACCTTGTGTATGCATTTTGATTGCACAGATGTAGCGGCAGTTTCGTACCAATGCCTCAGTGAGTTGCCCCATGCGCAGATGCGGCGCATCGTTGCCATATCCCTGATCAAACATCATTTGCTCAACATAGTGTGCCCATCCCTCATAGTGTGTATACGCTCGAAATACCTTGGCCAACCGTGATGGAGCAGATCGTATAGAAGCAAAATGAACATGATGGCCCGGGTACGTTTCATGAATGGACGTATCAGTGAGCGTTGCATAGTCAAATTTAGTCATCCAGCTTTCAACTTGCTCCGATGTCCAATCTGGCTCTGGTAGCGTGATATAGAAAAAAGAACCGGTAGCTACCTCTTCAAATGGACCGTCAGCATCCATCATAGCAAAAGCCCACCGGTCGTAGGGAGGAGTTTCTTCCACGTAACAATGCGCATGTTCTGGCAGGGTCACAAGGTCTTGTGTTTGTACAAAATCACGAATAGAATCTAAGATTTTCTTCGTCTCTTGAAGCAACATAGTGGCATCAGGATGATGACGTTGCAACTCTTGCAACTGTTCGTGTATTGGCTTGGTAGGGTCACGTTCACATGCTAGAGCGACAAGCTTTGCTTGGTTGCGAGCTAGGTCAGCCTCGCCAACAGCCAAAAGGGTTTCAATGGGCACATCAACGAGTTCATCATAATACAACATCTTAGCAAATAGGTCTTCCCCAAGCGCAAAGTCTGCATGCGATAATGGGAGTAGTTCGTCACGCAGAAACGTGCAAAATACCTCTAGGGAAGCAACAGCATCATCGCGTGCTGCCCATAGCTCATCTGCAAGAGCCGCATCTTCCAATGTGCTGAACGCATCAGTAAGATTGTCGGTAAGGAACGCGATGAAGCCTTCAAATACTTGGATTGATTCCTCGACAAAAATGCGTGGCACATGCGCATCGAGGTTTTCACGGGCTACCACCATTGCGTCTGGCAACTGTCGCAAATGACGCGCAAGCGCAGAAGCCCGAACCTTAAGTGGTGCATAGGCACGCTTCATATAGTCATCAACAATAATATTTTCAGTATAAAACAGTGGGTTGCGCGTATGAGCACATGCTTCTGTTAAATGCCACAACTCGGCATTGGTTTGCCAGCACAGCAGTTCATAATCGAAAAGCGTCAGCTTATCCATAAAACGCGTATCAATCTCTTCTAATTGTCGCCTATACCTATGCAGTGTTTCTATGCGAGCCTCAATAGCAGCCGGCCGAAAATCTATAATGCGCCCATCATAGTCATGTAGCCCCAACATACTCGCAGAGGTTGGGTAGAATGCAAAATAATCATGCATGAACTGCTCTACAAGCGCTTCCACATTTAGCGGTTCGTTGATTGTTTTTATCATCATTCATTCCATTCTGATGTAGGTATGGTGTGTGTGTACTCTATGGACCTCATATGCAATGGTGTAAGATACACTACCATTGGAGTATACCAGAACAATGCCAGTTGTGCCATAGAGTACTATACCAAAAATGATTCGATGGTTGCCTGAAGTTGTTGAAATGCCGCCTCTGCACTGTGCATCCAGTCGTTCTTGAACAAATAATCATCGGCACCAAGAGAAAGCGCACGCTCCACATCGCAAATCGTATCGCTTGTCGTCATCATAATAACAGGAATATGTGCCGTTGCACGGTTCCGCTTCAGCCGACTTAACACCTGGAACCCATTGAAAACTGGAAGATTGACATCGAGGAAAATAAGCCGTGGTGATGGAACAGTACATGCCCATTTCCACCCCTTGGCTCCATCGTGAGCAATCTGAACCTCATATCCCGTATAGCGTTGGATGTAGAGCTTCAATTGCAGCGCCTGACTAGGGCTATCTTCTATCAGCAAAATGTATGGTTTCTCCTCATCTTGCATGGTCCTTATCCTCCAAGTCGCTTCCTCTCTCTCTTCTGCCCGTTCATGTATCAATGTATCTATCCCTATTAACATGTTACCACTATTATGCACATGTCATGCTACAAATTTCAAGTATTCTACCCAGACTAGTCATAGAGCCACAGGTGTGCTAGAATATACAAAACGTATAGTCTTGTATTTGAAATGAGCGGATACCATCATTATGCAATTGCTATCACAAGTAACCCAAGAAGCCCCAAAAGCACCACACGATATTGAAGCAGCCATCACTGCCATAGCCGAAATGGTAGATGAAACCCAACCGGCAGCACTTGCACAAATTGGCCGTATTGTACAACATCTCGGCATTGCGTTTGCCCGTGAGATACTCGCCGAAACGCAACGCATCGAGTCGCAAGGTGGCATGCTCATCCAAGATGGGAGCCGACGACGCACCCCCGGTGGCGTATTCTTCTACCTGACCCGTCAACGCCTGCACCAACAAGGACGCCATGCAGAACTTCATACTATCTTCCCGCCAAGACTCCCGCAGCAACCCAAGCAACCCAAGCAACAAGAACCAACACCTTCTTCTCCACCACCGCCCGTGCAAAAAGTGCGTCCACGTAAGCGACTACCCAAACAACAACCTTCATCAGCACATGCTCGCATATCGCCCCTCGATACCAACCAATCCAAAGCATTGGCAGCACTCGCCTATCACCTAGGTAGTCCCCCTGATCTCTATAAACGGAGTTTCAACTCAGAAACTGGTGAAATGCGGCTTTCATTTTTCTTTCCAGCCATAGCTATCGAACGCTATAGCGAAGCCGTAGCTACCGCATCTGCCGAAGCCAATGTACCTATTTCCATATCGCCCTATCCACATCAAAGTCAAATGATAGGTGCAGCCCATGCAGCCCTCCCTACAGGCATAAAACCTGTCAAAGCCAGCATACATCATGAGCAACAAACAGTACGCATCCGTTACAAAGGAAGCATGTCGCAAGAAGCCATACAAACTGCCCAAGACATGTTTCACAACCGCACCGGTTGGTCATTGGAACTCGAATCAACAGAACCCCATCTCGTGCCCGGCCAACTTGATACACCCAAGCCATTACCCCTACATCACGCCATAGCCTTCGTCCGATCTAAAATGGATGAGCTGGGAGGCATCATCAAAGTCAGCGCTAATCAGGAAGAGCGCACATTGATATTGCGATTTCCCTTTCCCGATGTCATCAAAGAACGATACGCCGACCATATAGCCAACCTATCTGAACAAACCGGCTGGAACGTTACCATACACTCCGAAGTGCATCAAGGCAAACTCATCGCCGAAGCACAGCAGGCTTTGCCAGAGAGTGTAGACATAGTTGGCTCTCCCGCAATCTATCGTGAAAAGCGAGAAGTATTGGTACGCTATCGTGGCACACTTGATGAGGCAACCCTCGCAACAGCACAACACACCTTCCTTGAAACCACCGGTTGGTCATTGAATATAGAAAGGATTGTATAGAAACCATGCACAGAACCTCCATATGGCAAAGCAAACAGAGCATGCAAATGCGTACAGGTATCGTGTTCGTCGTGCTCATCCTTTGTAGCATCGTTGGGTTGGCTCATCACATACCCACGCACCTGCAAGCCTATGCACAAGACACAAAAGGCATGCCTGCCAATGTATCATCTCTCTCCCTCGTGTTGCAAGATTGTGATCATCTCTTGCAACATGACACCGTCGTAGAAATCCGTTTTTATGGTCTCGATATTGGCGCTTTTGGTGGTATTGCCCAATGGAATACCACACCCTTGCAACTCTACGGTAGACGTGAAATGGTAGGGCTAATACAACCCCATGGCGCAGAATACCGCATCGTATTCTACAATCCTTCCATTGACTGGCGTGCCCAAGAAGTGCAATATACCTTCTTCAACCCAGATAGCCTTGTCAACCTCACCATACAACCTCGGCAATGGTCTTTTGACCATACCGACGGAAGCATCTGGCATTGGCATGTATGCACCGCTCAAGACACGCCCGAAAACCAACCGGACAGCACACCCGAAGCCCAAACAACACCCACTGCGCAACAGACGACAGAAACAACAGAGACGACAGAAACAGCAGAAACAGCAGAAACAGCAACGCCAACCGCCCTAGAAACAACAACGCCAACCGACAGACCAACAGAAACACCATCTGCGCCACCGACTGATTCACCAACAACAGCGTCTGTCGAATCTGTTGAACCAACAGCACCACCCACAGCCGTAGAACCAACCGTAACGCCAATAGTCATACTCACACAACAACCAACAACTGAGCCAACAGTCATCGAACCAACGGAAACGCCCATCATCGAACCAACGGAAACGCCCATCATCGAACCAACGGAAGCGCCCATCATCGAACCAACGGAAGCGCCCATCATCGAACCAACGGAAGCGCCCAT
>CAZVEN010000010.1:97732-132059 GCA_964626155.1 uncultured Chloroflexaceae bacterium
CATCGAACCAACAGCACCTCCAAGCGAAGAAATGCCCATCAATGTCGGAGTCGCGCCGGGCCTAGCCGGACCAGATGAAAAAGTAGCCTTCTTCATCTCTGGCTTGCGAGCGCACGATACCCTTCGCTACCATCTCATTGACCCAAGTGGCAACATTCACAGCGATGACGATTTCAAAACCGGAACCACCCCCGAAGGGCGAGCCGACTGGACATGGAAAGTGCCCACCGAACCCATACCCGGCGTTTGGACCATCGTCATAGAAGCACAATACACCGAAGTGACAGAAGAAATACCATTTGAAATCTATTCAGGAGAGTGAGGAAATCGCCACATGAACAAAGTGATGACACAAACATCTCTCAGTATAGCGCTCCTTATCGCACTACTGCTTGTTGGGTGCAGCAACAACACCCCCACGCCCCCGGCCGATATGTCGCAACCTACGCCCGTGCCCGCCACAGCGTCGCCACCTCCCAGCGAATCTAGCGACGACGCCATGTCCGGGGCCGGTAGCGATGCCGATGCAACCACAGAGGACAGCAACGACCCCGCAGCCATCATTCAAGAGTCCATCAACGCCATGAATGAACTGACCTCCTATCAAGCCAGCATAGACATGCGTTTCACCGGCGCACAAGAAGGCGAAGTGAGCATGGACGTGATTTTGCGCGGTTCACCCGTCAATGGACCGTCAAGCCAAAACCAAAACCCAAACCAAGCCTTTTTCAAAGGCGAAGTAACCCAATCAACCCTACCATCGGTGCCGCCCGGAAGTTTAGCTATCCATGGACCAACAAGCTACGTCTACGACCCGCTCCAAAACGTAGTCGTCACAAGCGAACAACAAGCGCTCACCTCTGCACTCTACGACCTCTTTCTCGGTAGCCAACTGCGCATGTATGCACTGTGCTCACCCAACGTCGCAGCCCCCAAACTAATCGGCGACGAGACAATCGGGCCGTTCACCGCCATTGGCATAGAGCTGGTGCCCAAAGCCGATACAGCCGATAGACTGCTCGCCAACGGAGCTAAAGGCACAGTGTGGATTGACACCGCCACCCATCTACCTGTGCGTTTTGCCTATACGCAAGACGATATGCACATGTCGTGGATAGTACATCGGTTGGAAACCACACAACTAGATGAAGACCAGTTCACCTTCATACCGCCATCTGGTGTCGTCACAATACATAGCGATGAGCGTGGGCAAACAACCGTGGCAGCCACTATAGATGAAGCCGCTACACAGGCAGATTTTACACCCCTTGTGCCAACCTACCTGCCACATGAGCTATTGGGCGAGTCGGCCACCATACGGCTACGGGAAACATCGCATGGAACGTATATCAGCCAAAGCTACAGTGTATCTACGCAAGCGAATGCACCGGGCATGTTGCCAGAAACGCATGCCCTTTCACTGCAAGCCTTCAACGGCGCAGTGTATGTGCATACCAAGATACCCGGCATATCGTCCACCCAAACCGTGCGCGGGCAGGATGCAACCATGACCATAGCCGGAGCAAATACCATCTACCTGCGCTGGAAGGAAGATGATGTATGGTATACCCTTATTGGCATTGGCATAAGCGAGACTGATATGCTGAACGTGGCAACCGAATTGCAGGAACCATAAAACGTAGGGGCGAGTGTAGGTCTGGTGCCACGCACTTTTGGGAGTGCGTGGCACCCTTGATGGGCTTTGCAAAGGGACAAACGATAAGCCTATCCTACATCTTGTAGAGACGTTGCACGCAACGTCTCTGCTGTGTGTCCCCTTCGATGGCTTTGCAAAGGGACAGGCTAGAGGTTCCTATCCTACAACTACAAGCATCGTACACAGTTCAAAGTTGAGAACTATAGCTCTGGCTCAATGCCCATAGCTCGCAACTGTGCTATGAGGCGTTCCTTTTCTTTGCGTTCGCGTTCCTTTTCTTTGCGTTCGTGTTCTTCGCGTTCATTGCTTGTAGGAAGGGGTACGCCCTGCATCGTAAACCAGCGTAGCCACGGTAACAGCATATGTTTGTAATAGCCACGCCAAATGCCTAATGCCACCCCAAGTGGAGGGATAGGGTAATGTCCATGCGCATTGGGCAAAACGAGCTTGAACTTCCCGTTCTCAAGCACATAGACATCTACCTTGCCCGGATTGACGTAGTAGATAGCATAGAACTGTGGTCGGATGACATGCTCATAGACCCAAAACTTGCCGCTTTTGGGTGTCGTATCACACTCTTCTGATCCGTCACCTGATACAAATTCACACACGATAAGCGGGCGAGTAGGTTCGTGCCATAGCACATACGAACGTCGGACTTTGCCATTCAGCAACGGCGGCACATCAGGGACATAGAACCAATCGGGTGAGACGGCTCCACGCGCAGATTCTTCGTATGTTGTTTGGACCGCTTCAATGTTCCAATAGATACCACTATCTTGTCCTATACAGTAGTGCCCATCGGGGTGGAGTTGGCTCAGCACCGGCTCTATGCTGTCGGTCAAGAGGATACTCTGGGGATGCTCCTGAAAATTTTTCACAAACGTACCGTCCTCATCTGGCAATTGCGTATGGTCGGGAAAGCGATAGAGACGTTGGCCTGCGGTTTGTGTTGGTATGCGATTGGCTACCATAACATGGGTCCATTCTTTCTGTAACTGTTTTTGCTACGTACACAAAGGTTTTGTTGCATAGCACTAGTATAGCATATATTTGCGCTTGCTTTTTCTCCTCTGTGTATCTCTGTGTACTGTGTGGTATCATAGATGCAAGCTAAAAACGTTATTTTGGAGAGAAAGAAGCGCTATGCCCGAGTTCAAACGAGACAAGCCAAACCTTTCTGAATTGCTCTCTCCCAAAAATGCATGACACCCCCTCGCCCCTCACTTTCAAGGGTAGGTTTCTATCATTTCCGTACATCGTAAGCACGTTTTTGCCCATACTCTCGTTTAAACCTTGGCGCTCTTGGCGGCTTGGCGGTTCAATACCTACCCTCGCACCTCGCCCCTCACCCCTCGCCCCCCTCGCTACGCATCTGGGTCTATGCCCAGTTCCCGCAGCTTCGCCGCAAGACGCTCAGCTTTTTGGAGAGCGCGTTCTTTTTCGCTACGTTCGCGTTCTTTTTCGCTACGTTCATAGTGGGCCATTTCTTCACCCGTAGGCACAACTCGCCCATCCTCATAGCACCAGCGTAGCCATGTATCAAACATGTGTTCATACTCCCCTTCCCACAGTCGTACCCCTAGGTTGATTTCGGGAAACCACCACACAGCACCTTGGGCCGCATACTCATCGTATTCCCCATCCTCATTGCGCCTATACACATACATCATCGGCCCACCCAACTCTTGGTAGCGGTCAAAGATAAGATAGTACAACACCTTTGCCTTGGCATAGATATCCTTTTTATCTTTTTCATTGCCTTTACGGTTTGACACAAGCTCTATGGCTACTTCCGGGGGTTTATTGTAGCGCCAATAGGTGTAGGAACGATGCCCCGGCAAATGGATATTTGCCAATAGCGAAATGCCCACGCTGAGCAACGCATCTGGTACAATAGGCGGCTCCAAAATGTCGTAGAACAACCCGACATTTGCCATCGCCACAAACGGGCGACCGTCGCCCGGCCCGGGCCACGATTCATACAACGTGTGCGTAGATATGCGCTGTTGTTTTTCCGAGAAAATCCCGTCCACGGGTTCGTCATCCTCCTCTACTAGGTCTGCTTCAAGCACTTCGAGCGCATCCCAATCGAGTGATTGGGCAAACGGTCTTACTCCATTGCGGGCAGGAGAATAGCCGCCATTGGGAGAGTATACGGGTTGCAGGAAGGGGGCACTATCGTTCTGTGTCTTATCCTGTTGGGTCGTTTCAACAGGTGCTGGTAACGATTGTGTAGGCATATTTTCGTACTCCTTTCTTTCATGAGTGGTACAGGTCTATTGTGTATCATCATTATAACACATACAAGCGTGAGAGAAAGACAACATATGTACCCAAACATCGTACAAACAACACCGCGCCACACAACAGTAGAGAAATGGACCTTTTTTCTCTCCCAAAATCTCTACTCAAATCCCATAGCATGCGCTTCTCAATCAAACAAACTTAGTGTATCCTATATCATGGCCGCAATGAATGCGTATGTATACACTGATTCCAAACAGAGGAGAGAAACAAAATGGAGATGACAATAGAAACACCACATACCGGCAATGTTCCTATGCCGCATGAGCCACAAGACAAACCGAGCTTGTGGCAGGCTATTCAACCCAAGTCAATACAAGCACGCATAACGGTATGGACTGGGTTGTGCCTCTTCATAGCAGCAGCCGTTATCATTGGCTATGCTGCCCTATCTCTAGGACAAAGAATAAACGAAGGAGCCGAAGGGCATGTCACTGCACTGGCCCAAATAGAGTCCTTGCGCATCCAAGCCACCATTGAAGATGCCCTTGGCGTATCACAAACACTTGCCCAAACACTTGTAGCCGTCAAAGCCCCCGAAAACCCCGTCGAACTAGACCGTGAGCACATTATCACCATGCTCAAGCATGTGCTAGAGCACAACCCCAACTTTGTTGGCATTAGCACCCTGTGGGAACCCGATGCATTCGACGGCAAAGATGCAATGTTTGCCGACAAGCCGGGGCACGACCAAACCGGGCAATTTATGCCCTACTGGAGCCGTGATGCTCAAGGCACAATCCACCTCGACCCTTTGGTAGATTTTGACCCCAACGATAGCGATAACTACTATGGCTGTGCCTTCCAAACCAAGCGTGAATGTATTATAGAGCCATTGCAATACCCCGTACAGGGTGAAGAGATATGGATGACATCGTTGGTGGTGCCCATTATAGCCGATGGGCAGTTCTACGGTATTGTTGGCACCGACATCCGCCTTGATTTTCTGCAAATGATTGCCGATTCGCTCAACATCTATGACCGCTCTAGCGAGCTCACCCTGATAACCAACAAAGGCACGTTGGCAGCAGTAACAGGGCAACCAAACCTGATTGGGCAGAGTGCTACTACTCTTTATCCAGACATAAGCACCATTGTGTCTCGTATCCAGGGTGGCGAGCGTGTTGTGGTTTTACATGAGGAAGAAGCGGTGAACATGTTCACGCCTATCTTCTTTGGAGATACGGAAACCCCGTGGACCCTGAATATTACCATTCCACATAAGACAATGACGGCTGAAGCCAACCTGTTTGTGGGGCGCTTGGTGCAAATAGGGGCCCTGCTCACCATTGCTGCTTTGCTATTGCTATGGATTGTGGCGAGACAAATAGCTATTCCCATACGCAAGCTGACCACTGCGGCGCAATCGGTTGCCAGCGGCAATTTGGATGTGCGAGCCGACGTGAAAACCAGTGATGAAACGGGTATCCTCGCAAAAACATTTAATCAAATGGTCTACAACCTGCGCCAAAACGCCGAGCAAGAACGCCAAGAATTGGAAGAGCGCCAAGCATTGCAAAAACAAGTCATCGAAGCCCAAGAAGTATCTATCCGTGAACTTTCGTCGCCACTTATTCCCGTTGCTGATAGAGTGGTCATTATGCCTCTTATTGGCACCATTGACAGCAACCGTGGGCAACAGATTATGGATATGCTTTTGCGTGGTGTGTATGAGCATCAAGCCCGCATTGCCATTCTTGATGTCACTGGCGTGAAGGTGATAGATACCCAAGTGGCCAATATGCTGATACAATCTGCACAGGCTGTGCGGTTACTTGGTTCTCAAGTTATTCTCACGGGTATCAACTCAACCGTTGCCCAAATGCTGATTCATCTGGGCGTAGATTTAAGTGGCATTGTAACCCATAGCACGTTGCAAGAAGGCATAACGTATGCTATAGCCGCGCAAAAGCGTATGGGGAATTTTTCAGCATAACCAAAAAAAGAAGTGAGATACATTGCCTGTCTGCACACGTGGCATGTCTCATTGCAGACAGGCAAAACCGTCTTCTTTTCCAATAGAAATCCTCAATTATTCTCCTCTTGTGCCTTCCCCTAAGTGTAGCATGTCATGAGCTATGCTATAATAGCGGTCATTATGCATAAAAAAACAGCAGAACCAACTGAATCAATGCAATCGGTCATGCTTTCGCATGGCCCCATTTCCTATCGGCATGCAGGAGAAGGCCCACCACTGATGCTGATACATGGGTGGGGTGGGTCATCACGCTATTGGCAGTATACGATGGAGCATTTTGCGTCTATGCGGCATGTGTATGCTCCCGATATTCCGGGCTATGGGCAATCGCCACCAATTGAGGGAGAATCCTCTAGCGAGCGTCTCGCAGAAACAGTGATCGAGTTTGCCGATACGCTAGGAATAGAACAGTTTGACCTTGTGGCACACTCTTTTGGGGGAAGTATTGTTGCGCATCTTGCTGCACGTTGGCCCGAGCGTGTCCGACGCTTGGTGTTGACATGTTTCAGCACCTACCGTAATGAGTCCGAGCGTCGTTTGGTAGACAATATGTTGCGACAAATGGGTATGTCTCTCGCTATGTGGCAACCTTGGATGGCGCTGTGGCACCCATGGATGGGGCTATGGCAATCTTGGATGACACTGTGGATGCCACCTATACCCGGTAAAACTCCTTCTATCTACCAAACTATTGCATGGCGATTTTTCTACAACGTGCCTGACGATGAAGCCTTGCTACGAGAAAGTTTCAGTGATTTTTTACGGATGAACCAGCGCACATCACTCGATAGTATCACCAGTTCCGTCAGCCCAACTATCACCGCAGCCCTCCAATCTATTACTGTGCCAACGTTGCTGATAGCGGCACGCCAAGATATGATAATGCCACCATCGGGCGCGACGGTTGTAGCAGAACATATCCCCAATTGCCGTCTTGTGTGGATTGATGAATGTGGTCATATGCCTATGATTGAACACCCAGAAACATATCATGAGCTAGTGCAAAGGTTTCTTTTGACTATTTTATGAACCGTATAATGCGCACGCAGATGTGGTCCTACATAGAATTAACACATCCCTATGCAGCGGGAACAATATTTGTCACCACCGTGGTATGTAGTTTGCTAGCGAGTGGTGGCATACCTGAACCTATCACCCTCTTGCGTGTCGTGGGGGTCGTAGCGCTTGGGCAGGCATGTGTAGGCATCACCAACGAGTTACGCGACATGCCCCAAGACCGCCTAGTAAAGCCGCATCGGCCACTCGTCAATGGCCGCGTCAACCCAGCCATCGCCCGCCTCCTTGCGTGGTGTGTGGGTATAGGCTCTCTTGTGCTCGGTGCAACATTTGGGTGGGTGGGGGTTCTCTTTTCGTTGTTGGGCACCGGGGCAGGGTTGCTCTACAATTTTTGGCTCAAAGGGACTTTGCTTAGCTGGTTGCCCTATGCTATATCGTTCTCGCTGCTCCCTATCTGGCCCTTTGTGGCCCTTGAAAATTGGAACCCGACACTTGCATGGATATGGGGGCTTATTGTGCCAACCAGCATTGTGCTCAACATTGCCCAATCACTCGCTGATATTGAAGATGACCGGACGCTTGGTATTGGTGGCATCGCTGAACGATTAGGCAGAAATCAAGCCTTGCTTTTGATGTGGGCATGCTGTGGCTTGACCGCTGCGCTGGCATTGATGACCGCTGCCGAGTCGAGTCGCTTTATTGTGCTGCTTGTTGCTGCAAGCATTGCCGTTGTACTTGTTGGGGTAGCAGCATGGCATTGCTACCAACGGCCCGGGTTGGCAGCATGGCAATTGACATGGCGTTGTGTCGCTGCTGCAATGGGTATACTTGGAATCGGATGGTTTAGTGCAGTTCTATGAGGATTTGACGATAGCTGCAAAGAGGAAAAATTTTTGATGAAGATAATCACTGCTGAACGTTTGAATATGTCATCGCTCATGACCGAACCATATCGCAATATCCAGCTCCTAGGCATAGGGACGCATTCTCCCCGTGCATATTCACAAGCAGAAATTATAGATATACTTGGCTACAGAGGCAACAAAATTGTACATTTGATAGTACAAAATGCGGCTATTGAAACACGCAGTTTCTATAAGACTATTGTAGATTTTGGTGCTGATGTGACGGCGGCCGACCTTGCTGCATATCATCGTCAATGTGCTCCAATGTTGGGTGCCGAGGCGCTTCGTGATGCTGCCGGGAGTCATTTCGACCTCAACGACTTGGATGCTATTGTCACAACAACCTCAACCGGCTACATGTCGCCGGGTATAGCCGAAGTGCTTTTTGACACCTATCACATTGGTCGCCCCGAAACATGTCGCTACAACTTGGTAGGGCATGGATGTTCAGGAACTATTCCGGCTATTCAGATAGCGCAAAGCTTGGTGCTTTCTGGGCAGGCCCGCTATGTGGCTGTTGTTTGCACCGAGGCCGTGGCTGCGCTTTTCAATCCGCATTCCCGCAGCAAAATGTCTATCGTGCAGCATCTCATTTTTGGTGAGGGAGGAGCAGCATTGATATTGGGTGAACATACGTTTGCTCCTAGTCGCTACCCATCGCTCATCGATTCGCAGCAGGGCATAGCACCCGATTCGCTCAATGCTGTGACAATACGCCAAAATGGGTTTTGGGAAAGCATTACTGATAAATCCGTCCCCGATTTGGTGGGCAAGGTCGTACCAGGTATTATCCATCGGTTGCTTGGGAGACATGGGCTTGTGATAGACCAAATACCCCATTGGGCTTTTCATACCGGTGGCAAGAAGATTTTGGATGAGTGCCAAGCGTGCCTAGGACTTTCTGATTATCAGATGAAACCAAGCTATGCCACCATGCTGCAACACGGGAATATGTTGTCAGCATCGGTGCTCTTTTCGCTGGACCGGCTGATACGCACACAGCACCCGCAACCCGGTGATTTGGGCGTGCTCGTTGCCCTTGGTCCGGGCATTACTGCCGGGGCATTCTTGATGCAGTGGGCATGAGGTGCAGTCATGATTGCTGTTACTCACTCGTAACGATGTGTTCTACACTATCAATACAGAGAAATGAAGAGGTGCTAACGTCTCTCCATTTGCACAAGGATACAAAATAGGGCTGAACAAGAGGTAAGAAGGAAAATATACAGGAAGAGCCAATGGAGTAGCAAAGCGGGCTTTCCTGAAATTGTTGTATTATCTCTTGAAAACATAGAAAGGAAAAGCACATGGCAACGCTCATTAAAGTAGATAACAAGTTCATCAATCTTGATAATGTGACAGAAATTCACAGTTATGAACTGAATGGTTGGAATGTTATTGTCTATTATGCGGCTACAAACCCGAATTGTGAAGAACGCGGGGAACAAGATTTCGAGCATTTCACGGGCAAAGAAGCATCTGCTTTGCGTATGTGGCTTGAGCATCATGCGACAGATGTCATAGCTTGGCAACGTGAGCAGCAGGTGGAAGACCGTAAGTTGACGCTTATGTACAACCGTGAATATGTGTAAACGCATCGGTGTAACGGTAACGTTGACGAGGGCAGGCGCGAAGCCTGTCCTTCTCTATTTTTGTCTCTATGCGATTACAAAGACCTTTTTATGAACGCAATGTCGTGCAAGTAGCACGTGATTTGCTCGGTCGGCACCTAGTCCACTACCATGCAACCTATGGGCGCTTGAGCGGCATTATTGTTGAAACTGAGGCATACCGCCAAGATGATACGGCTTGCCATGCACACCGTCGCAAAACTAAGCGCAATGCGGTGATGTTTGGTCCAGCCGGGCATGCCTATATCTATTTTGTCTATGGCATGCATCATATGTTGAATATTGTCGCCGAGGCAGATGGCTATGCGGCTGCTGTGCTCATACGTGCCATAGAGCCGCTTGAAGGTGTGGCAGCAATGCAGCAGATGCGTGGCAGCAAGGGGCAACCCGACAAGGTTGCTATGCTGACAAATGGGCCAGCAAAACTTACCAAGGCGCTATCCATTGATAAAAGCTTGAATGAGGTAGATATGGTGCAGCATGACGCGTTGTGGGTTGAGCAGGGTACGGCTATAGATGATGCAAATGTGCAATCTGGTGCTCGTATTGGCATTCACTATGCAGAGGATGAAGACCGCCTAGCTCCATGGCGCTTCTGGGTACGTACCAATGCATAACTGTTGCTCGCAAGCATGCCAAACTGGGTAGTGGTATAATGAGTGCTGAATAGAGAAAAAATGCAAAAACAGATAGGGGAGGATATACCATCTGTATCCAATTTTTGTTCATTTATTTTCTATCTCTCTATACTTGAACGGCATACTTTTCTACCATTGAGATTAGTTGGTTTTTGATAATTCTCTCTTCATTTATCTGCTCAAGATGATAGTCCATAATCATCTCGACCACATTTTTCAATTCTATTACTATCATAGAACAACTCTACGAGCAGACGTATTCTATTGTAGCACACGACAGAGCCAACTGCAAGACAGCTCGCAGCATTGCAGCGTACCAGCAAAGAATTGCATGGTCCTTTTTTATAGCTTTGCGTTCTTTGCGTCTTTGCGCGAGGTCTTCATTAAAAAAGAGGGTGCATAAGCGAGCACAAGGGTTAGGGCAACCTGCGAGGAGATGTAGCACCGGCTGGTAAGCCAAACTCCGGCAGGATGCCGGTGCTACACAACAACCATCTCTCTGCGTTTTTGCGCCTTTGCGCCTCTGCGTTAAAACCTCTCCAAATCATAGAGGGTTGGTTGCACGTCGCCTACAGCGTCGCAAACACCTCGCGGGCTGCCGCCAGCGTCTGCTCAATTTCATTATCGCCGTGGACAGCGCTCATAAACGCCGCCTCAAATTGCGACGGCGCAAAATACACCCCACGCTCTAGCATAGCCCAGAAATACTTGCCATAGCGTTCTGGAAGGGCAAATTGGCGGGCCGTGCTATAGTCTATAATACGCTGACCTTCCTCTTTCAGGAAGTAAGCGCCCATCATCGTGCCCTTGTTGCCCACTTGGAGTGGCACACCAGCCTCAGCAGCAGCAGCTTTCAGCCCATCAGCAAGCTTTTGCGCCTGGGCCGCAATCTTATCAAACATACCCTCGCGGCTAATCTCGCGCAGCGTCACCAAGCCCGCAATCATCGCCAACGGGTTGCCAGAAAGCGTACCAGCCTGATACATCGGGCCCGCTGGCGCAACCTTCTCCATAATAACGCGCTTGCCACCATAGGCACCCACCGGTAGACCGCCACCAATAACCTTGCCCAAACATGTCAAGTCCGGGGCTACACTCCATACACTCTGCGCACAACCGGGAGCCACACGGAAGCCCGTCATCACCTCATCAAAAATCAACAGGGCACCAGCTTCGCGGGTCACATCACGCAAGCCCTGCAAAAAGCCCTCTTCAGGCAACACAAACCCCATATTGCCAGCAACTGGCTCCACAATAATAGCCGCTATATCATTCCCATGGTCCTTGAACAGTGCTTTCACAGCATCTAAATCGTTGTACTCGGCGACTAGGGTGTGTGCCGTGGAGCCTTCGGGCACGCCGGGTGTGTCGGGCAGACCAAGCGTTGCGACACCGCTACCAGCTTGCACCAGCAGCATATCGGCATGGCCATGGTAGCACCCACTAAACTTCACAATTTTGGTGCGCCCAGTGTAGGCACGTGCCAGACGCAAAGCACTCATCGTCGCCTCAGTGCCGCTATTGACAAAACGCACTTGCTCAATGCTCGGCACCATGGTGATAACCTGCTCGGCTAGCTCAGTTTCGAGTGTTGTTGGAGCGCCATAGCTCGTCCCTAGGGCTGCCTGTTTTGCCAATGCTTCTACCACGGCGGGGTAGGCATGTCCCAAAATGAGTGGTCCCCACGAGAGCACATAATCAATATAGCGGTTGCCGTCAACATCCCACACATGTGGGCCTTCTGCCCGCTCTATGAAAAGCGGGGTACCGCCCACACCACGAAATGCACGGACAGGTGAGTTTACACCACCCGGCATAACGCGCTGCGCGGCTACAAAAAGCTCTTCTGAACGGGAGTAGCGATTAGTCGTCATACGTTTCTTTTTCCTCTCTTTTCTCTTCATGAACCACAGTAGCACCGGCTTCTAGCCGGACTCCGTCAGGATGACGGTGCTACGCCGTTCTGTGTACCACAGTAGCACCGGCTTCTAGCCGGACTCCGTCAGGATGACGGTGCTACAGGTGCCACACACTGTCCGGTAGAGTGCGTGGCACCCGACGTACTTTTTACATGCTTTAAATACTAACGTTTGTACATGAGCTTTCTACGCTTCGTGCTTATAGGAATGGACAAATTCCACCAACTGTTTCACATGGTCAACAGGCGTCTCCGTCAAGATGCCGTGCCCAAGGTTGAAGATGTGGCCGGGCTTGCCAGCGGCACGACGCAAGATGTCGGCTGTGCGGCGTTCTATTTCGGGCCAGGGTGCAAACAACGTAGCCGGGTCTAGGTTGCCCTGCACACCGAAATCTGGTCCGATATGGCTCCAGAAGTCATCGAGGTGTACGCGCCAGTCTGCTCCGAGCACATCGGCACCTGTTTGTTTCAACAGCGTTATCAAGCCATTCATATCGGTGCCAAAGTAAATAACCGGTACAGTGCTCTTTTCCTTCACATTGGCAACACAGCGCTGTACATAGGGCAACACATACTCGGCATAGTCGAAAGGCGACAGGGCACCGGCCCAACTATCGAAAATCTGCACCAAGTCGGCACCAGCTTCAACTTGAGCCAACAGGTAGTCGCTTATCAGCGTGGTAAGTTTTTCCATGAGCATGTGCCATGCTTTTGGCTCACCAAGCATCAACCCCTTGGCACGGCGGTAGTCACGCGATGAGCCACCCTCAATGGCATAGCTTGCTAAGGTGAAGGGGGCACCACTAAAGCCAATGAGCGGTATGCGGTCGTCCAACTCTTGCTTGACAAGCCGCACAGCTTCAATCGTATATGATACCGTCTCCCGTGGGTCGGGTTGTTTGAGAGCCTCAATATCGGCGGGTGAGCGCAATGGGTTGTGCAATACTGGCCCCTCGCCTTTTTCAAAGGTGAGGTGCAACCCCATACCCTCAAGTGGTGGCAAAATATCGGCAAAGATGATAGCTGCGTCTAGGTCAAATGCATTGATGGGTTGCATGGTCACTTCAGCCGCTACGTCGGGTGTTTTGACCATTTCCAAAAAGCTGTAGCGCTCACGAATGGCGCGGTATTCAGACATGTAACGCCCGGCCTGACGCATAAGCCAGACGGGGGTGTGATCTGCCGGTTCGCGTCGGCAGGCCTTGAGCAAAGCATCATTCATCCTTGTATCCTTGCATCCTTACTATCTCTTCCATTTGGGTGGTGCCTTCGACAGGCTCAGGCACCGACAAATTCCGTTTATCCTTCTTTGAGCCAGCGAGCAATATCCTTTGCAAAATAGGTTATCACCATATCGGCACCCGCACGACGTATAGCGTAGACGCTTTCGAGTGCGACACGGCGTTCATCTATCCAACCGTTGGCGGCTGCGGCTTTGATCATGCTATATTCGCCGCTTACCTGATAGGCAGCCAGTGGGAGGTCATGGCGGTCTTTGACAAGCCGTATGATGTCGAGGTAGGGCATAGCAGGCTTGACCATGAGGATGTCGGCTCCCTCAATAACATCCAAGTCAACTTCTTTGAGCGCTTCGCGTGCGTTGGCAGGGTCCATTTGATATTCGCTACGGTCGCCAAAGCTTGGTGGGCTTTCGGCCGCATCGCGGAACGGACCATAGAAACTACTCGAAAACTTGGCCGCATAACTCATGATGGGAATGTGGGCAAAGTTGTTTTCGTCAAGGGCCATCCGAATGGCCCCAACCATACCATCTATCATGCCAGATGGGGCGATGATGTCTGCGCCGGCTTCTGCATGGACGACAGACGCCTGCTGCAAAATGTCGAGCGTGGCATCGTTGAGCAGGTAGCCTTCGGGCAAGTGTGGGTCGTAGCATGGTGCGTCGGGGGCGTTGATGATGCCACAATGTCCATGGTGGGTATACTCGCAGCAGCACATATCCGAAATGACGACAAGTTCAGGCACGGCGGCTTTGATGGCACGAATGGCTTGGGGGATGATGCCTTGTGGGTCATAGTTTTCGGTGCCGGTGTCATCTTTCTTTTCGGGAATGCCAAACAATAATACTGCGGGTATTCCCAGTTCTCGCAATGTTTCAGCTTCGCGGGCTGCTTTGTCTACCGATAATTGTGCATGGCCGGGCATGGAAACAATAGGTTTTTCGATACCCTCTCCATGACGAATAAACATACCAGCAATCAGGTTGTCAACGCTCAATGTGGTTTCGCGTACCATGCGACGAATGGCCGGATTTCGGCGTATTCTACGCGGACGCAGAGCCGGGAACGTACTCATACATCTTCCTCCTCACGTGTTACAAGCTTATTTGCAAAATCTATTGCACGTTTGCCGCCGGCAGCTAGAGCTACTTGCTCATCGTAGCCATCGGCAGTGACGGCAATAATCTCAAGTGCTACGGTCAATTCTTCAGGTTGCAGAAAATCACCGAGCAGGGTTTGCTCAAACCAAACAGTTTTGGCAGGTATATCAAGCGAAAATTTACCAAACAAGAGTTTGTTGTTTTGGCTTGCTAAGAAGAAAGCCAACTCAGGCGATGTGTTGGTAATGTCGAGTGCTATTGGCGATGCGAGTTGTACAAAGGTGTGCGCATTCCATTGCACAATATGAATGAAGATGGCAGCAGTGCCTTGCCTGATGGCAAAACTCCCATCTGCATCAACAACAAAGCTTATGCTTGCCTGCTCAAGGTAGGTAGTTATCTTCTTATAGAGTTCTGCAATAGCAGGTGTATCAGTTGCCATATGCGTTCTTTTCTTACTTGGTTTTGGTAAACATGTCATTAGCTTTAGGTCACGTTGTTATAGCTGTCTTTGCCAGGTTGCCAAACCCACTGCAAGGGCCTGTGTGAGCCACTCCTTGAAATCTGCATGCCGTTGTGTATCTTCTGGATCATCGTTGTGGGTAAATGTGAAACTTTCTGTGACTATGACATGGGTACTCCAAGAACGAGCTTGTTTAACAACACCTTCTTGTGTTGATTCAAGAGCAATAGGAGTGCTATTCAAGAAAGCTACCGCGTTCATAATACCAGACATTTTGCTTCCTAGGTAGTGCAGCGAAACAACGATTTCTCTATCTGAAGCAATGTCGGTTCTATCGTGTATACTCAACCTAACCCAAAGCTGTGGGCTTGCAATATCGGCAAAGAATCCCAACTGTTTTGCAGTTGCAACGATGCTAGAAGTATACCACATTGCTGTTCTTTCATTGTTTTGCTGTACTCCAATGGTTACAGGTATCTCTCGTTGGTTAAATTGTTGTTTCATACGGTCAGCATAGTAGTGCATGGTTTCATAGGCGAGGTGCTGAAATATGTGTGCAATCTGGAACACATAATCAGTGCGTGTAGCTAGGCGTTCTTGATACTTCACGGCTATCTTGTCAATCAGCGTTTCCAATGGGTCTACGACATGCAAAACAGGTGTACGAATACTCAACCCGTTGAGATACGCACGTTTCTGAATGGTGTAAAACAGTTTGACTAGAGGCTGTAAGTCGCCCGCGTCAGCCTGTTCTAAAGCTGCAATGTAGGCTGCACGGTCATCGCGGTTGATGACAAGCGGAACATAGCCGCCACGAATAAAGACCAAGGTAGCCAGCGCACGCGCCACCCGTCCATTGCCATCTTGAAACGGGTGTATTTGGGTGAAGCGATGATGGAGCCATGCTGCCTCGACCACCGGCGCAACGTGTTGCTCAGTATGTTGGTTGTGCATATCTATCAAGCGCTCCATTTCAGATTGTACATGCTCTGGTGGGCAGTAGGTATGGATGCTGCCATCTGGACGCAATGGATTGTTGGATTGGGTTTTCCAACTCCCTTTTACCAAGGGAGCACGCCCCATTTTGCAAAACTGGTCTATCGCTTCCGTATACGCTTGGCTACGTACCAGCACTTGATGCAACGAACGGATATAATGGACTGATAACCCCTCTAGCTGTTGCGATACATAGGCAAAAAGGCCCTCTAGGGCTTCGCGTTGATCTTGGATGATGGCGATAACTTCATCAACAGGCCGGTTGGTAGCCCCATGGGTTATGAGTATTGAGTCTATGCCTTGCTCAATGAGCAATTGCGTTGTGCCCCGGTCTATGGTGTAGAGCCGTTCTAAGATGCCCGTTTCAATGGCCCACTCACGACAGAGACGCTCATGGAACGTTTGCAATGTCTTGGCATCCCTCATTTCCTGGAGCATCTGATTCCATGAGGTTGCCAAAGACTCCAGTTCTTTGGATGCGAAACGCTCCCAGTCTGCGGGGAGGTCTTCGATAGGCTTCCATGATGTTGTGTGTGTTTCAGTCATGGCTTCTCACGATAGACTTGCTTCCCTATTGTGCCTTCGACACGCTCAGGCACCGGCACCAAGATGACTCGTCGCATGCGTTACAAGTGCTTCAACCAACCCATCTTCGGTGTAGGTATTGGCGACAATGGTTGGTGGCAGACCAACTTCTTCGGCTCCCTTGGCTGCAATCGGCCCGATACATGCGATGACAGCACGCCGGGCATACTCCAATGCCTCGGCACCAATACGGTCTACAAAGTAGCGTGCTGTTGAACCACTGGTAAAGGTAATCGCATCAATGGACCCTGCCGCAAGCATGCCGGGCAAGTCTGCTCCGCCAGTAGCCGGTACTGTTCGGTAGGCAATAACACGATCTACAATAGCCCCAGCTTGCTGCAATTTTTCTTCAAGGACAGGGCGAGCTATGTCGGCGTTAGTCAGAAGCACACGCTGCCCGTGCATATCTCCCATGGCTTCGGCGAGGGCTTCAGCAACAAATTTTTTGGGTACAACAGATGGTTGTACCCCCAACTGGTCACGACATGCAGCAGTGGTGGTTGGACCAACTGCTGCTACACGAAATGGACAGGACGACGGGAACATATCCCCCCCTTGAATATGGGTGAGACGTGCCTGGACTGCTTTGATGGTATTGACACTGGTGAGCATGAGCCAATGGTACTCTCCGGCGAGCAAGCGCTGGAGGGACTCATCTACAAGCTGTATGTCTTCCGGTGGAGCAAAGGTAATAGTCGGGTAGGCTATTGGTTCGGCCCCAAGCAAACGCAACTTCTCTGCAAGGCTGTCAGCTTGCTCCTCAGAACGGGTAATCACGATACGCCAACCTTGCAGGGCAGTGGTACTGTGCTCACTGACGGGTTGTGTTGCAACAGGCGCGGTACTCATACGCGTATGGTTCTCCTTTTTTACTCTGCTTGTGCTGTGCGAAGTTCAGCTAGAATAGGCTCGGCTCCTTTACTGATAAGTTCTTCGGCCAACGTTTTGCCTACGATAGCTGCATCGCTGCTACTCCCTGTTTTTTCACCACGTATGATGGTCTTCCCATCAAGAGACCCAACTAACCCCCGCAGGTACAAATAGTCATTGTCACCCATTTCTGCATAGGCTGCAATGGGTACTTGGCACCCACCTTCTAGCCGGTGCAAAAAGGCGCGTTCGGCTAAGACTGCCGCACGTGTGTGCATATCATCTAGGGCCTTGAGTAGATTGAGGGTTTCTGTATCATCAGCACGAGCTTCAATAATCAGAGCGCCTTGGGCCACGGCAGGGAGCAATACGTCGGGTGGCAGTTGGTAACTGATACGGTTGCTCAATCCAAGACGTTCAAGGCCAGCGGCAGCTAGAACAAGGGCATCATACTGGCCCATGTCGAGCTTACTTAGGCGTGTGTCTACATTGCCACGAACGTCTAGCAGTTCTAAGTCAGGTCGTATACTACGCAATTGGCATGCACGGCGTAGGCTACTGGTGCCAATTTTTGCGCCTTTGGGTATATCGTCAAGCGATGTTGGTGGTGGTTGTGGGGTATCAGTAGAAGGCTGTGATGCGTTGGCAGTGGGTTGTGGAAGTATCAAAACGTCTCGCGGGTCTACCCGCTTGGGAAATGCGGCCAGTTTGAGGCCATCGGGGGTAACTGACGGCAGGTCTTTGCCACTATGTACAGCTAGGTCTATTTCGCCGTTCATAAGGGCAACTTCGATTTCTTTAACGAAGAGGCCTTTGTCACCTACGGCAGAAAGGGCTACATCGAGGATACGATCACCTTTGGTACTGATGATGCGCAACTCGACTTCCAAGTCGGGGTAGAGGTGCCGCAAGGTAGCGGCTACATACTCGGCTTGGACGAGAGCCAATTTACTACCACGTGTACCGATTACGATATGTTCACGCATTGAAAACTCTATTCCTCCTAGTGCTGCTTGCTGATTGGCGGTTCAAATTCCGATTTGAGATTTCCAATTTCCTGCAACCCCCAGAGGTCACGGAGCATGGCGGCATAGCGTTGGCCATCTCCTTGGGCTGCAGCATCCTTTGTACGCAACGTAGGCATATGGAGTATTTTGTTGACGAGGCTGCGGCTAAACGCTTCAAGCACGTATTGGTCTTCGGGCGTCAATGATGTCAACCGTCGCATTGCACGTTGGAGCTCGGCGTGGCGCAACCTATCGGCCTCTTGTCGCCATGTTGATAAGACGGGCAATGCATCGTAACTGCGCAGCCATGTGATGAATGCTTGCACTTCATCGCGGACGATGTTTTGGGCAAATGCAATGGATGCACTGCGCTTTTCAAGGGTTTTGTTGACAACTTCATGCAAGTCATCAACGGTAAAAAGGTGTGCGCCCGCTGCTTCAACAACATCGGAATCAATATCACGGGGCACGGCAAGGTCAATCAAGAGCATTTCAGGGTAACGTCCCTCGGCAGCTTTGAGCTGCATAGCTCTTTCGACATGGGTCCGGTGAATAACTGTCACCGGAGCTGCAGTAGAGCTGATGACAATGTCAGCTCGGGCCATAGCCGGAATCAAATCCTCAAACTTGTATGCTTCTGCACCATAGCGTGAAGCAAGTTCGAGTCCACGTTCATATGTACGATTAGCTACCAACAATTCACCAGCGCCGTTGGCTAGCAGATTTTGTGCTGCCAACTCGCTCACGGCACCACTCCCTATGAGCAAAACACACCTATCTTCAAGGTTGCCCAAGCGTTGGCGTGCGAGTTCGACACCGGCCTGCGAAACACTAGCAGCGCCTGATCCGAGCGTCGTTTCATGACGCACACGCTTACCCGTGGTAATAGCACTACGGAAGAGTCGCGTCAATATCGGGCCTGCACTACGAACTCGTTGGGCAATGTCGTATGCTGAACGCACTTGCCCTTGGATTTGCGCTTCTCCCAAAACGAGAGAGCGAAGACCGGCAGCCGTTTCAAACAGGTGAGTTATGACATCTTCGCCAGAGTAGTGAAATAGAGATGCTGCGAATGTTTCATCTGTAATGTTATGGTATCTGGCTAAAAAATCAACGATGCGTTCTTCTACCCCTGCTACATTTGGTGTAACGCCATAAATTTCCACTCGGTTGCAAGTTGAAAGAATAACCGCCTCTGCGAGCAGTGGCGGTGTACCATTGTTTCGGATGGTGAATTGCGATAGGGCGTTGGGCAAGTCTGTTGGGCTAAAAGCGAGACACTCCCTTACTTCAACTGACGCAGAGGTATGGTCAAGACCGACCAGCAACAGTTTCATGACAGCGACTCCCTCAGTGGTTAAATCTTAGCAAAACTATCTAAACCTATCTAAATCTACCGCCAAGTAAATTTATCATGGTCCAGGCAATTTGTCAAAAAAAGACACCATCTGGCATATTCTACGTCGGTATGCTATAATAAGCGAGGTTTGCAGCGCAGAAGCAACCATACTAGTTTTACACCTTGCACCTATCGGTATCTGCATTGCAATACAAACCTTTTTTAGAAAAACAGTAGTCGTATTTTTTTGGAAGCGGTTCCTCAGTGAACTACGTTTCCAGAGGTGTTCCTTGACTCGCCGAGCAAGGGAAGAAAAAACCATTTTGAGGAGGCATCCGCAGTGGCATTGGATAAAGCGGAAAAAGATACTTTAATTACAGATTATCGGGTTCACTCGTCAGACACTGGTTCACCAGAAGTGCAGGTTGCATTGCTCACTGAGCGCATCAATCAACTTATTCAGCATCTCAAGTATCACATTCACGATTACCATTCACGACGAGGGTTGTTGAAACTGGTTGGGCGTCGCCGTCGTCTTTTGGCATATCTCCATAGCAAAGACAAACAACGCTATCGCTCAGTGGTAGAACGATTGCGCCTACGACATTAGGCTCTATCGTATTTGCTCCTGCTCCTGAGGTGTACGAAGCCCATAGTGTCTGTGTAGGCACGCTTGTTGGTGTATGACTATGTGTCGTGTATGCACAACAGGAGAAGGACTATGAGAGTAGAAACACAACCTACTACAAGGAAAGACACCGGATTACCCACAGGTCGTATGCACTGGTGGGTTGTCTTTGTGATCATCGTGGGTTTCATTGGTGTAGGGTATATAGCTGTTGCTCCCGATGCATCGTTGCGTTCGGCGCATGGGCAGGTTGTGTCCTATCACCTCAAGGGCTATGCCCCCATTATGGATACGCCCATCTATCAAAGCCCTTGGAACCACAACGTTATTGCCGATAACGGTCGCGCTTTTTTGCATGTTGGCGACACGTTTATTGGCAAGCAGGTTGAAAATAACCATGTGTGGATAGCACATGGGCTAGGCTTTGTGCCTATGTTCACGGTCGCTCCCTATGAAGAGTTTGAAGCTATCAGTGATGTAGCCATCTACGAGTCTCCAGGTGAGCAAGCGCCAATTGCACTTGGTGGCTCTGGCAAGGTGTTGGTTGGCGAACGCTTCAGGGCTGTTGTGGTGGAGAATAACCCGCAATGGGTGTGGATAGCACATGGGGCCGGCTTCGTGCCCATAAGCCATGTCAAGCGTGCCGATGAGCACCTTCCTGCTTACCCATACCCATACCCCTAAAAGTTAGTTGTAACACGAACCACAGAGGACACAAGGCATCACAGAGTCAAGCAGTATCTTGGTGCTCTTCGTGCCTTTGTGGTTAGCATATATCGAACCACAGAGAGAACGCAGAGGAAGTTGTACCTGCACTGGAGGAACACGAATGGAAGAGCTACTACAATTGCGTGACCATCTGGAGCACCAACGCTATGCTGAAGCTATGGAGTTGCTTGGGGAGATGGAAGAAATGAGCCGAGACGACAAGATAAATAAGATTTTTAGCTTCACTATTGTGCTGTTATTGCATCTCATCAAGCAAGCTGCCGAAAAGCGCACTACTCGCTCATGGGACCTCTCTATTCGCAATGCGGTCAGCCAAATTGTCAGAACCAATAAGCGACGCAAGGCAAAAGGGACTTTCTTGGATGCGGAAACGATGCGCGAGACAATCCATGATGCCTACCCGCTTGCCTTAGCACATGCTTCGCTGGAAGCGTTTGAGGGACAGTATAGCGAAGAGGCGCTCGGTGCTATGGTAGACCAAGCGGACATTGAAGCACAGGCGTTGCAGTTCATAACGTAACGAACGATACCTACCCTTTTTTAATAAAAAAAAGAACCGCCAAGACGCCAAGACGCCAAGATAAAAAAAAAGAACATGTAATTCTTTGCTGGTACGCCACAGGGGAGCGAGCTGTCTTGTAAGGATGTGGTATCACCCCACAAACCGGCTCAAAACATGGTCAATTTGCGCACCATAGCTTTCGCCAAAATGGTTCAAGTGGTTGAGCAGATGGTAGAGGTTGTACACGTCTCGACGCTCCTCATAGCCTGCTTCAAGCGGCCAAGCCGCACGGTAAGCTTGGTAGAATTGGGTGCTAAACCCACCAAATAGCTCGGTATAGGCAATCTCAGCCTCGCGGTCGCCATAGTACACCGCCGGGTCTATCAAGGCAGGCGCACCATCCGTCCCAGCGATGACATTGCCCCCCCACAAGTCGCCATGCAACAATGATGGTTGGCGTTTGACGCCGCCGAACCATTCATCGAGTCGATCCATCAATGCTTCTAAGCGTTTGTGTCTTTTGGTTGGCAGCAAGCCATTTTGCATCGCTAGTTTCATTTGGGGCACTAGGCGTTGTGTGCGGTAGAATGCGATCCAATCCTCATTCCATGTATTTGGTTGTGGCAGGCGACCGATGTAGTTGTCGTATTCTAAGCCATAGGATGGGGGCATGTTTGGAGATACGCCAATGCGATGCATCTGGGCAAGTTGCGAACCGAGCACGGTTTGGTCAATGTATGGTGCTGCCCCTTGGGTAGGTTCCAACCATTCGGTAAGAATATAGGGCGGGTGCTCCGGGGATGCTTCTGCTGCTCCGAACACAGCCGGCACACGCACCGTTTCCGTAGAACCTATACGTTCTAATCCCCATGCTTCCACGAGAAACATGCGTGGGAGAGGGTGCGTATTCCATTTCAGCAGATACTTGTTGTGGTCTGTTTCCAAACAAGAGACATTGCTGATACACCCTCCCGCAACAATACGTGCCCGACGTACAGATGTGGTATCACCAGTAGCACCAAGTGCTTTGTGGATAGGTTGCACGAGTGAATCAGGTAGCACGGTTATAACCCCTCACGCTTTCGGATATGTTCTAGCAATCCTTGATTGCCGGCCGTCACAATGTCATAGACATAGTCGAAACCACCATTGTAATACGGGTCAACAACATCCAATGGATTGCCGGGTGGGGCATATTCCAGCAAACGTCGTATTTTGGCAGTGTTCGTGGGTTGGTGCATATACATGATGTTGTCTATATTCTCCTGGTCCATTGGTATGATGTAGTCATACGTTTCCAAATCACGCTTAGATAGTTGCTGTGCAAACTTGTTGCTTCTCAATGGCACACCATGTTTGCGCAACACTTCTTGGGTGCCACGATGGGGCCGTTCTCCTACATGCCAAGCGCCTGTGCCAGATGAGGCTATCTCAAAGTGGTCGGACAACCCTGATTCGTCCAAAAGGTGAGCAAACACTGCCTCGGCCATAGGGGAGCGACAAATGTTGCCTGCGCAGACAAACATAACGCGGATAGGTTTTTGATTGGACATGGTACTCCTCGTTTGGTTGATAAAGAGTAGATGCCCATATTATAACCAAGTTTTGCGTGTCTATCAATAGTATAGGTATCTTTCGTTTGCACCAAAGTAGAAAGCGTTCTGTACGATAACTGTGCTTACACGGTCGTCTACATGGGCTATCATGTCTTGCAACTCTTCGTATGTTTGTGTCATTTGATTGTTACTTCCATATGAATATAATACGCATTTACGTAATGCCGACTATGCCCAATAGCCAAAACAAGAGCGCATGTATAAGCGTTAGTAGCACCGAGCCAAGTATGGCACTCCAGAGCTTGTGTTTGAGTGAGAATCCTTTGACGATGTAGACAGCCAACCAGAATAGCAATCCATTGACGATGAGCAGTATGATAATCCGGACAATCTCACTGTTTGCAAAGGTCAATGACATGGCAACCTGCTCTGCCCAAGGCGCTATGAATGCGTTCATCAACCCGATGACCAGAGCTGCGACTAGGGCACGCCCAAAATCGGCTACGTAAATGCCAACATCAAGCCGCGAAATAATCATCAGACTTGCGGCTGTCACCAACCATGTAATGATCAAACCGGTCATACATTTCTTCTCCTCTCATGATACTACAAGATGACCTGTCAGTATGAAACTACACATGGTATCACCATTTCCCGGCATGGACCCGTACCTTGAAGGGCATCAGTGGCCCGACGTTCATCAACGACTTGCATCCCAAATCAGTCGTCTTATGATGAAGCTCGCTATGACCTGACTATTGCCTATGATGCCCCCCCACCAGAGCCGCCCCTATCTGCTGAAGACGCAATGTGGGCAATGGAGCGAGTGCAACAGTGGAAAGCATACTGTCAGTTTAGTCATTGCGTGCAATATCTTTCGTATGAGACGTTGCACGCAATGTCTCTACAAGTCCCTAATCCCTATCATCTGTCATCTGTCACCTATCACCTCATTGTTATGCGTATAGACTGACGTACCTCGTCAAGTGTGCGTACCGTTTCTTAGGAGATTAGGCTAGAAGCCTGTCCTGCCTGATACAAAGAGCTTATTGTTGGCGCACGACCTCAGCGGCCACAGACTTGCGTGCCACATGGCGTTGTTCGCCACTGGTCAGGTCTTTTACTACCACGACATCGTTTGCCAGCTCATCTGGGCCGAGCACAAGCGCATAATGCACACCTTTGCGGTCGGCTTCTTTGAGTTGTTTGCCTAGGCTGGTGCTCGTATCCAATGAGGTAATAACGCTTATGCCTTGTGAACGCAAATCTTGGGCTAGAGACAAACTGGCTGTCGTATGGGCAGCATCGAAAATAGTTACAAATACGTGTGCTGTCGTATGTGTGCGTGGTCCTATACCGAGTTCCTCCATAACATCGTGCAGGCGGTCTATGCCAAAGGCTAACCCCGTTGTGGGGATAGGGCGGCCGGCAAACATACCAATCAAGTCATCGTAGCGCCCGCCACCAAGCAGGGAACCTTGGGGCCAGTGCGCGGTGATGGTCTCAAAGACGGCACCTGTGTAGTAGGAAAGCCCGCGTGCCAACCGTGGCGATAGGCGATAGCACTCCTGCGATACGCCCATACCATCTAATGCTTCCACAATAGCATGGAGATTTTCTATTGCAGACAGAGCACGCTCATCGCCCTGCAACTGTTGGCGCAACTGTTGCAATACGTCGTCGGGGGAGCCTTCAAGCAATACCATATGCAATATGCTGTCTGTAGCCTCTGGCGTCACTCCACTGTTGAGTAACTCTTGACGCACTCCGTCGGGGCCTATCTTATCAAGCTTATCAATGGCACGATAGATGTGCGCAGCAGCTTCTTCGCCAAGTCCGCTTACTCGTGCGATGCCACCAAGCACCTGACGATGGTTGAGCAGGGTAGTGAAATCAGAAAAGCCTAGGGCATCCAGTCCATCGGTCAATATGGCTATAATTTCAGCATCTGCAAGGGGAGAACTGCTTCCCACAATATCAACATCGGCTTGCCAAAACTCGCGGTAGCGCCCACGCGCTGGCCGTTCGCCGCGATAGCTTGGACCAATAGCATAGCGTCGCCAAGGCAGTTTTATGTGGTGGGCATACTGGGCAACTACTCGCGCTAGTGGCACGGTTTGGTCATAGCGCATGGCCAACTTGCGCCCGCCGTGGTCCTCAAAGCGATAAATCAATTTTTCATCGTCACCGAGTTTGCCTTCTAATGTTTCTGCATACTCAAGCACTGGAGTTGACAGTGGCTCAAACCCATGACGTTCAAAAACCTCTATCAGGGTGTTGATGATATACTGCCGCAGAAGCATTTCTTGGGGCAGGTGGTCACGCATTCCTTTGATATTCTGTGGTTTTTGCATAGTATTATTCCTTTGCTTTTATCTCAATAGTTCTACCGTTGATAAGTCAAGTATGCCCATTGGTGTCATATGCAAACCTTTGACATACGGTTTTACCAAAATATACTCTACATCATGATAGAGTGGAATGATAGGGGCATCGTCAAGAATGATCTGCTCGGCCTCTTGATAGAGTTTCCATCGCTTCTGTTCATCTGTTTCTGTTGCTGCTTCATCGAGCAGTGCATCTACGTCTGGGTTGCTATAGTTTGAGTAATTCTCAAGGCTCCCACTGCGAAACAGTACATCGAGAAAGTTCTCCGGGTCAGGGTAATCTGCTAGCCATGAAATGCTATACATAGGGATTTCCTTTTGCTGGAGAAGCTGAATATAGTCGCCAAACTGCTCAAAGTCGCGGATCTCAACCGGCAAGGCAAGCTCTTCCTCGGCTATATCTTGGATGACGGTGGTCCATCCACCACCATAGGCAACAATTGGCGGTAGCCCTTCAATGCTTCCATATTTCGATTCCCTCATGAGTTGTTTGGCGCGTTCTATGTCTACGGTTGGCTCGGCTAGGTTGGGGTTGTAGCCGGGCATGCCGGGTGGCAAAATGCCGCGTGCTGGTGCAACACTATCGTTCAGTGTTACTTCTGCAAGGCGTGAGCGGTCTATCAAGAGGGCACATGCTTGGCGTATGTTTTTGTCATCAAATGGTGGAGCCTCTACGTTCATACCAATGTAGCTGAGCGATAGCTGCGGTGTTTCTACTAACTCTTTTGAAAGGGGATTGTCGCTGTCTTGAACACGCGCCAAGGTAAAAGAACTCACCCGTGTAATGTCTATTTTGCCTTGCTCATACTGCACCATGGAATTGCTCGCTAGCGCTCCCATGAGAAATGTTACGCGGTCGAGGCGTGCAACATCGTGGTGATAGTTGACATTGCGCTTGATAACCAGTTGCTGGTCGTGTTGCCATGCTTCAATTTCAAATGGGCCGCTTCCGTTGGGGCGTTCTGTCCATCGGTTGCCTCCTTTTTCCACCGTTTGTTGGTCAACAATGTAGGTGGTGGGGTGAACGAGTTTGGAGAGGAAGTAGCTCCTTGGTTCGTCTATGGTGAGCGAAAGCGTGTGCTCATCTATAACACGTAGCCCGCTAATGTGATCGGCTTCCCCCATCAATTTTTCATTCATGCCAACGACATCACTCAGGTAGGTTTGGATGGGAAGTGATGGGGCTAGTCTTGGGTCGCTGGCGCGTTCAAGCGAGTAGCGCACATCTTCACTGGTGATGGGCGTACCATCTGCAAAGCGTGCATCGTCGCGCAGGGTGAAGGTATATGTGCGCCCGTCTTCCGATATTTCCCATGTTTCAGCCAAGTCGGGTTGTACTTCTAGCTCATTGTCGAGACGCACGAGTCCACTGAAGAGTTGGAAAACAACAAAGGCACTTGTCGAATCGCTGATAAGGGCCGGGTCGAGGGTTGTCGGGTCGTGTGCGCCAAGGGTCATGATGAGATTGCCGCCATAGAGGGCCGATGGGGTGGCACCGGTTGTTGTCGGTGCTACCGATAGTGGTTGGAAGGCCGGTGTGGGTGCTGTAGGTGCTCGCTGCGATGCTCCACAACCTGCTAGGAGTGAGAAAAGTGTGATGAGCAATAGGATATGAGCTAGGGACTGTTTCATACTCTAGGCTCCTTTTTTGTTGTATGGGTTCCGGCCAGTTGCCCGCATGCCGCTGCTATTTCTAAGCCACGTTCGACACGCACGGTGCTGGCAATGGAACGCTCTTGTAATGCATCTTGAAATGCTACAGCATGCTCGCGCCGAGAACGGTCTAGGGGTATGCCCGGCACGGGGTTCCACGGTATGAGATTGACATGGTATAAAAATGGTTGCTTCGGGTTGGCAAAGCGGCGCAGGGTGTCGCCGAGCATCTGCGCATGTTGCGGAGTGTCGTTGTATCCTTGCAGCAACACATACTCGAATGAGACACGCCTACCAGTGCGTTCAACATAGGCACGTGCTGCCTTGAGTACGTCGGCAAGCGGGTAGCGCTGGTTGATAGGCACAAGCTCGTTGCGCAGCGTGTCGTTGGGCGCATGCAGGGAAATAGCTAGGTTGATGGGGATACGCTCCTCGGCTAGGCGCTGGATGCCGGGCACAAGCCCAACGGTTGAGACAGTCATGCGCCGCGCACCAAGGTTGAAGCCGTGTGGGTCGTGAAGCCGTTCAACGGCTGCCCACCACGCATCGTAGTTGGCAAACGGTTCGCCCATGCCCATAAAAACGACATTGAGATGTTGGCGTTCTGGTTTTTTGCTTTCGGTTTCGGTTCCATTGTGGTGGTGTTGGCTCTGGCGTGCAGCCCAAAGCACTTGCTCAACGATTTCGCCACTGCTCAAGTTGCGCACAAGCCCCATTTTGCCCGTTGCACAAAAGCTACATCCCATGGCACATCCAGATTGTGTGGAGACACATACGGTTGTGCGGTCGGCGTAGGTCATGAGCACGGTCTCAATCGTTGTTGCAGCAGTATCATTCGTATCATCGGCATCATCAGAAATGTCAAAGAGCGCTTTGCGTGTCTCTCCATTGTCGGTGCTACGTTCATGGAGCAGGCGTAGCTGGGTGATATGCATGTTGGTTACCAACTGTGTACGGAGCGCTAGGGGCAGGTCTGTCATTGTGGCTATATCGGTGTTGAGCTTGATATACGCTTGGCGATAGAGCTGCCGAGCACGAAATGCAGGTTGCCCCCATGTGTGCATGAGTGTTTCGAGTTCTGGTAAGGTTGTGTTGTAGAGTGCAGGTTTCATAGTTCTCCTATGATAGAGCCATGGTTTTGCTGCCCAAGGCTTTGGCGTGTGGCTATTGGAGTAATAGCTAACCCTTGACGCCCAAGTGCATATGATATGCTTGCTTGTAGGTTGGCGCAAGTCATCATGTCGCTCATATCTACATCGAGGTAGACCATGGTTTGTGCAATGTGGGGACTGATGCCGGACAGTATGACGTGTGAGCCAAGCAAGCAAGCAGCACGAGCGGCTTGCAACAAATAGTTTGCCACATCGCTGTCTACGGTAGATACACCGGTAATGTCAATGATAACCTCATCTGCTTGATGGGTGCTAATGCCTTCGAGGAGCGCTTCCATTATTTGCCCGGCGCGGGTTGAGTCTATTGTGCCAACGAGTGGCAGAACGAGTATACTATTGTGGATGGGTATGATGGGGGAAGAGAGAGTGCGTATTTGCGATGCTTGTGCGTAGACAACTTTGTCACGGGCATGCACATAACTGCGGACGAGTTCTTGCATAGCCGGAAAAATAATGGTATACATGCGTTCCAACCACCACGCAACTGCTTCCGTGTCGTCGGGGAAGACTACGGTTTTGAAATGGTGGGTGATTGTCGTTATGATGATATATGTGCCATGCAACACATCCATGACAGCGCCTTGCTCGGCCCGTTTGGGACCAAGCTCGCGCCAAAAGCCGGGAAAGGTGGTGGTTGTACCTTCGTTGAGGTCTTTTTGAAATGGGATGATAGAAGCCGCTATGAGCGCCCGCGATTGTTCGCGTGGCATGGTAGCGTACATGCTTGCCCCCAGTTCAATCAAACGGTCAATGGAGGTATCAACAATGTGATCGAAATGTTCGGCAAATGCATCAATAACTCTTTGCATAGGGACCTCATCCAATCTTTTTACTGTGCCAGGACCTTTTCAGGGTTCCAGCTTGCGCCAGTTCGTTTGAGCAAAGCCAACAGGGTATCATCGGGAGCATGGACACGCACGCGTTCGCCAGATATGTGGCGTAGTTGCACACCCATGCCGTTGCGGACCCGTTGACTTTGGGCAGCATCGAGGGTTGCTTTGGGCCATGTTGCTACCGCTATCTCCGGTGGTAGCAGCCTAGTGGGGAGCATGTCGGGATGCTGCTCTAGTGCTGCAAGGTGGGTAGCCTGTTCGTTTGTAAATGGGCCGACAAACGTGCGTTCGAGTACCGATAGGTGCGCACCACAACCAAGTGCCTCGCCTATATCGCGTGCCAATGCACGGATATAGGTACCCTTACTGCATTCTACATCAAATGTGAGTGAAATGGTAGTTTCTGTGGAAGAGATAGGGAATGGCGAATCACCCACAAGCTCTAGGCGGGTAATGGTAATTTGGCGCGGGGTACGTTCTACGGTTTGGTTGGCGCGGGCAAGTTCATATAGGCGTTTCCCTTGGTGATGGATGGCAGAGTACATTGGTGGTACTTGCATGCTCGTGCCACGCAGCGGTGCGAGGACGGTTTCAAGTGTTGCCGGGTCTAGGTGCGGCACTGGGCGTTGGGCAAGGATGTCGCCTTCAGCATCATCGGTTGTTGTAGCGATACCTAAGCACACGGTGGCACGGTAGCCTTTGTGGGCATCAACGAGGTACTCAATGAGACGGGTAGCAGACCCAATAGCGATGGGCAATACGCCGGTCGCCATCGGGTCGAGAGTACCCGCATGCCCAACTTTGGTTTTACGCCCAACCAGTCGCCGTATGCGTGCTACCACCGTGTGCGATGTGATACCAGTTGGTTTGTTGATATTGAGAAATCCTATCACCTTCTACCTATGTGAGCTTTTCACGTATGAGTGGCAATACTTTATGTTTTGCATCTTCTGGTGACATGCTCAGCGTTGCTCCGGCTGCTTGCGCATGCCCTCCACCGCCAAGATGCCGCGCTATGGCTCCTACATCGAAATCTGGCTTTGAGCGTAGCCCTATTTTTGTTTCTCCATTTTGGCGCTCTTTGAAGAGAACGCAGGCACGTACACCTTCAATGCGTTGCATGAGATTGATAATGTCATCGGGCGCATTGTCGGGTGCGTTACTTTGGCGCATCATGTTTTGAGAAAAGGTAGCCCAAACGAGTTCGCCATCGCGCTGTATGTCGCTAAAGATTATCCCCATTAACTGAAGGGTTTGAAAAGGTATCGTGTAGTAGATTGCTTGCACGATGTCGTGATGGTTTGCTCCTGCATGCATGAGGTCAGCAGCGGCTTGGAGTGCTTGGGCGTTGGTGCTGTTGGTTTGGAAGCTTTGGGTGTCGGTGATGATGCCCAAGTAGAGACATGTTGCTATGGCTGGTGTTATTGGCTGGTCGAGTTCTAGGAACAGCCGATACACGAGGTCGGCGCAGGATGCTGATTCTGGTACGATGAGATTGAGCATTCCTTCACCAACGTGTGTAATATGGTGGTCTACGATGACCAAAGGATAATCCGTCAGTTCTTCGGGGTGGTCTTCGTATATTGGGCCGGTGCGTTCAAGGGTGTTGGCATCTACCAAGCAAATCAGGTCTGCGTTTGGTAGAGGCATGCCACGCTCGTAGACGTGTACGTGTTCGATGCCGGGCAATAGAGAGGTATAGGTTGGAAGTGCAGACGAGGCTAGGGCGGTGACGGTTTTTCCTTGACTACGTAGCATGTGCCACATGCCAAGCATAGAGCCAATTGCGTCACCATCGGGATTGATGTGTGCTAAGAGCAGGATGTGTTTTGCATGGGCAAATGTATCTGCAAGTGCAGGTGCTGCAGCAGCAGGGTCAGTATATAGCATAAGAGTACTCCTCAACATAGTAGACGATAGACAGTATGACCAGAACGTTTTTTTATTTCTTTGAGTTTCAGTCCATTTCTCGTACCAACACGTGGTACGAGATGATTTAGCCCACTGACAACGACAAACCAAAATGCTCCGCCATGGTGTAGGCGTGCCAAGGGGGCCAGTATGAAATCCTGCTCAATAGCAGTATCACCTATTTTCGCAGGTATGTTGGAAACAATCAAGTCGAATGAGGTATCAGGTATATGTTCCAACCCAACACTGCCGATGACATGGGCGTTGTGGATGGTATTGAGGATACAATTCTGTTGTGCATAGCGTACTGCTAGCATGTCCTTATCTACCATCATAACATGGGCATTGGGAAATTGGTGGGCCATAACGATACCTAATACGCCGTACCCACACCCCAAGTCAAGGATGGTAGCAGGGGGTGATGGTATGTGCAATGTGCGCAACAGTAAGTCGGTACCAGTATCTATTTCAAATGAGGAGAAGAGGGTATGGGCTATATCAAACGCAAACGATTGTCCCTTAAAGACATAGGAAAGACGCTTTTTAAAGTAGTGGTCGTGTTCCATGGGTTACAGGTGGCATGAAAAGCGAGGATACGTGGGAATCCGGCCATGGCTCGGTGGTATATAGCTTACGAGCGTGTGGCATTCGATGGCCGGTTTCCCAGAGATGTATGTTCTCTTTTTTAATGAACCAAAGAGGGCACAGAGGAACACAGAGGAATACGCACATACTCTGTGATACCCTGTACCCTGTGGTAAACATGCTTTGCTGGTACGCTCCAAGGGTGCGACCTGTCTTGCTATTCTTCATGTTCATGCTCTTCACGTTCTTGTTTTACCTGGCGCAATAAGTCATCAATATGCATACTGTAATCGAGCGACGTATCCATTTCGAGATGCAAGGTTGGCACAAGGCGCAAGTGTTTCATTTCTTCGGCTAGGCGCTTGCGCAGAAACCCTTTGGCACTTTGTAATCCTTCCATAGTTTCATCACGCTGCACATCGTCGCCCATGATAGAAATACGTATCCACGCATGTTGTAGGTCGGCGCTCACATCCACACCGACAATGGTGGCGAATCCTACTCGCGGATCCTTCAAGTCATACTGAATGACCTCGCTGAGGATACGCTGTATAGTATCGGCTACTTGTCGTGTACGTTTAGACATAGGCTTTTGCTCATTGGTATGAGATTCTTGTCATACTCATGCTGTACGTTCTACCTGTTCTTTGCGGTAAAACTCCATGGTGTCACTCACCTGAACATCATTGAAACCGTCTACAATAAGGCCACATTCATAGCCTGCGGATACTTCGCGCACGTCGTCTTTGAAGCGTTTAAGGCTTGAGATGCGCCCATCGTGAATAACCACACCATTGCGCAAAACACGCACACTCAAAGAGCGGGTAATTTTGCCATCTGTCACATTGATTCCAGCGACAGTTTCACGCGATGGGAGACGGAACGTGTCGCGCACTTCTGCAAACCCTTCGACAATTTCTTGATACTCAGGGTCTAGCAAGCCAACCATAGCTTTCTTGATGTCTTCGGTTAGTTGGTAGATAACGTTGTAGAAGCGAATATCAACGCCGCGCTGTTCGGCTGCTTTGCGTGCTATGGGGTGCGGGCGAGTATTGAACCCTATGATAATAGCTTTGCTTACGACGGCTAAGTTGACATCGCTTTCGGTTATTGCCCCTGTGCCTTTATGCGTGACTTTGAGTTGTACCTCACTAAGGTTGTCGTTCAACTGTTTAATCTGATGTTCAATAGCACCAATAGAACCCTGCACATCTGCTTTAATAATGAGGTTGAGTTCTTTTACCTGCCCTTGCTGTATTTTGCTAAATATGTCGTCTAAGCTCAATCCTTGTGGCGTGCTTATCATTTCCATGCGCATTTGGCGCTGGCGCTGCAAGGCAATTTCACGCGCTATTTGCAAATCATCTACCACTTGCAGAATATCACCTGCTTGCGGTACATCTTCCAACCCTAGTATCTCAACTGGGGTAGAAGGTTCTGCATAGCGTAGTCGGCGGCCATTATCGCCAAACATGATTTTTACTTTGCCTGCTACACTACCTACTAAGACATTATCTTCAGCGCGTAATGTTCCGTTTTGGATGAGTGCTGTTGCAACAGAGCCACGGTTTTTATCCATTTCGGCTTCAATGATAGTACCCACAGCCGGCACCTTCGGGTTGGCGCGTAAGTCTTCTAGGTCGGATACGAGCAAGATCATTTCGAGGAGCGCATCTATATTGAGTTTTTGGCGTGCAGAAACTTCGACACATGGCACAGTTCCACCGTATTCTTCAACAATAATGCCATTGGTGGTTAGATGTTGCTTGACACGGTCTGGGTTTGCGCCGGGTAAGTCTATTTTATTCACGGCTACAATCATTGGGTCGCCAGATGCTTTGACATGCGAAATAGCTTCAACTGTTTGGGGCATAACCCCATCATCTGCTGCTACCACAAGAACGACAATATCTGTTACTTGTGCTCCACGGGCACGCATAGCTGTGAAAGCTTCGTGACCGGGCGTATCAAGGAATGTTATTTTGCGTCCATGGACTTCAATTTGATATGCGCCGATATGTTGGGTAATGCCGCCAGCTTCTCCTTCTGCAACACGTGTTGAACGGATTGCGTCAAGGAGTTTTGTTTTTCCATGGTCAACATGCCCCATAATAGTCACAACTGGTGGGCGCGTAACCATATCTTTTGGTTCTTGGGCCTTTAATACTTCTTCAATACTCTCCACTACATGCGCAAGCTTTTCGGGTACTTTTTCAGTCACTTCTAGGTTGAAGTCTGTTGCGATTAATGCTGCTGTTTCAAAGTCAATTTGTTGATTGATATTGGCTATCACACCACCTTTCAATAAAGCCTTTAAAATGTCGGCTGCGCCAATACCTATAGCCTCAGAAAATTCACGGACGGTCATAACGCTTGGCAATTCAACAGGGCCCCGTTGACGTGGTGGAGGTACACGTGGAGCAGGGGACTGTTTGGTAGTTCCACGATTGGCTGAGCGCCCAAATCTATTGCCCTGTCGTCCATGTCCATTGTCATCGTTACGTGTAAAGCCACCACGGGTGCCACCACTGCGATTGCCACGGGCAGATACGCTGTTACGTTGGTTCTCGGCGTTTCCTTCGCCAGGGCGCTTGCGTCCACGTTGTCCTGCATTGCCGACGCTGCTACGTTGCTGTCCGCCACTGCTGCTACGTTGCTGTCCGCCACTGCCGCTACGTTGCTGTCCGCCACTGCCGCTACGTTGCTGTCCGCCACTGCC
>CAZVEN010000011.1:0-26360 GCA_964626155.1 uncultured Chloroflexaceae bacterium
ATATGCGAGTACTACCAGGACGTTGCCATGAGTTGAAGGGAAATCTATCTGGTATTGATGTCGTTGCTCTGGTTTATAGAAATTCATTGAACTATTGTTGTTGGAAGATTGCAACATGAAGAAAAAATACGATTTCATCATTGCAATGACCTCAAGTCTCGGATAGATGCGATAGAAAAACTTGTTGACTGACGACCGACAACACCACACCATCTCCCGTCCCCGGTCGCCCGTCTCCGGTCACCATAAGAAAGGAACCCACGCCCCATGGCCGAACTCTCATGGGATGGCAAGTACAAAGACGGCAAGCGCATAGGGCCTATCAGGATAGCCCTGCCCTTCCAAACGATAGAAACGGTGAACGAAAGCGCCCAACAACGCCAAGCCAGCTTTGAAGCGCTGCTCTCCGGCCGCTCTACCGAGTGGCGCAACCGCCTCATCTGGGGCGACAAGAAATACGTCCTCCCCTCCCTGCTTGATGAGTTTACCGGCCAGGTAGACCTCATCTACATAGACCCACCTTTTGCCACTGGCTCGGACTTCTCCTACCAAGTGACGGTTGACGGTGAGCAATTCACCAAGCAAGCCAGCATCATTGAGGAGAAAGCCTACCGTGATACATGGGGCAAGGGACTCGATGGCTACCTACAATGGTTCTATGAAACCATCATCCTTTTGCGTGAGTTGCTCAGTGAGACGGGGAGCATCTATGTCCATTTGGATTATCATGTAGGGCATTACGTCAAGGCTATTTTGGATGAGGTGTTTGGCTATGATAATTTCAGAAATGAGATTGTAGTCAAACGTACCCGAAAAAATTTTATTGAAACAGGAAAGTTCAAATCATTAAATGTTGCTTATGATGCTATTTATGTTTATGCCAAAGAGAAACATACCATGAATCCGGTCTATGTAAAAGTAGCCCGTGAAGAACGATGGCACTCATTTGATGCTCCAAATTGGTCTGGTGGTAGACCTAATTTGGTATATGAGCTTTTTGGTAAAATGCCTCCTACTGGTTGTTGTTGGCGTTGGACAAAAGAAAAAGCTGAACAGGCTATAGCAGAAAAAAGGCTACGTCCTAATCCCAAAACTGGAAAACCCGAATATTTGATACCGGCAAGTGACCAAGAACTTGTCAATAATCTTTGGGATGATTTCAATGCCTATTCTTTTAAGTTTGACTACCCGACCGAGAAGAATGAAGCGCTCCTCGAACGCATCATCAAAGCTTCGTCGAATGAGGGGGGCTTGGTGTTGGATTGTTTTTGCGGCAGCGGCACCACGGCCGCTGTAGCCGAAAAGTTGGGCCGCCGCTGGATTACGTGCGACCTTGGGCGCTTCGCCATCAACACCACGCGCAAGCGCCTCCTGAGCATAGACCAAGTGCGCCCCTTTGTGATGCAAAACCTCGGCAAGTATGAGCGGCAGGCATGGCAAGTAGCCCAGTTTGGCGACCCCGAAAAAGCCAAGCAAGCTATCATGAACTATCGCCAGTTCATCTTAGCGCTCTACCAAGCCACGCCCATCATGGGTTATATGTGGCTACACGGCAACAAGAATGGGCGCATGGTGCATGTGGGCGCGGTAGATGCCCCCGTGACACAATGGGATGTCAAGCAAATTGCCACCGAATTTCGCAAAGCGACCGGCACGGGCCCCGATGCGCCAAGCCAAACGAGTATAGACATTTTGGGGTGGGACTTTGCGCTTGAAACCAACGAGGTGATCAAGCAACAGGCGCATGATGCCGGTATTCGCATCCGCTTCGTGCGCATCCCCCGCGAGGTGCTCGAAAAACGCGCCGTTGAGCAGGGCGACATCAAGTTCTTTGAACTCGCCGCGCTCGACGTGAATGTGCATCAAACAGGGCAAGCCGTAAACCTTGAGCTGGCCGATTTCATCATCCCGCTTGACGATGTACCGGCCGATGTGCAACAGGCGATTGCGCATTGGAGCCAATGGATTGACTATTGGGCCGTGGATTGGGATAACCGCGATGATACCTTCCACAACATGTGGCAGGAATATCGCACACGCAAGAAGAAAAGCATCGGGCTACGCGCCGGCCACGAATATGCGCAGCCGGGCGAGTATACCATCATGGTCAAGGTGATAGACATTTTGGGCAACGACACGACCAAGGTGCTGCGCGTAGTGGTGGATTGAGTGGTCTGAGTGCAAGGCAGGAGGGAAACGATGAGTGTTGTTATATCAGATGGTGTGTTGCGAGCAGCCAATCTATCAGAAAGTGATTTATTGAAGGAACTGGCACTCTTGCTCTTTCAACAAAATCGGCTCACGCTTGCACAAGCCAGTCGTTTGGCAGGGCTAGACCGCATTGCATTTCAGCAATTGTTGGCTAGTCGTGATATTCATGTTCACTATGACATAGATGACTTTGAGGAAGACCTGACCACGCTACGCAATCTGGGGCAACTATGATTGTGGTGAGTAACACATCACCCATTCTCAATCTGGCTGCCATTAATCAGCTAGATGTACTACACCAGTTGTACGACACCATTCTCATACCCTCGGCAGTATACAATGAAATTGTGGTGGCAGGATCGGGAAAACCAGGAGCGAGGAATGTCACGATGGCAAACTGGATTCACATACAACCCATTATACATGTTGCTCGTGCATCACAACTGCAAGAATACCTAGACATCGGCGAATCGGAAGCAATTGTTCTAGCTGATGAGCAACAGGCAGATCTGCTCTTGATTGATGAGTACAAAGGACGTAAGGTTGCAGCTCAATATGGGGTAGTCTACACCGGATTGCTCGGGATACTGGTTGTTGCCAAACACCGAAGCGTGTTACCTGCTGTCAAACCAATAATGGATGACCTAATACAGATAGCTGGTTTCTGGATCGGTCAGCCGTTGTATCAGAGGATACTGAACGAGGTTGGAGAGTAATATCCTAGTGGTGAGTTTGCTACCATTGTGTTAGAAAGAACTAGCCTTAGTACCAAGACTAGACCTCGTCGTGTAGCAAACATGTGTCATAATATAGTATAATGGTATGAATAATCTTTTGAACAAAAACGACATCATCTATAGGAAATGCAAAGGGCTACCAAGTAATTAAAAACTGCAACCCTTTGCGTTCTTTGCGGCTTTGCGCGAGGTCTTACCGAAAAGTGAAAGAAAGCAGGTGCTACCATGCCAAAGAAGAAGAAACCAACATATGACCCAAACCAACCGAGTTTACTCGAGCTATCACTCAAAACTGCGCCTGCCGTACCTGGCATACGCGACGCCGTGCGCACATGGGTAGATAGTGGCTACCCCGGCGCAACTGAAACGACAAAGACGCTACTCAAGCACTGGTTTCACCCAGAGGGGCACCGCCAACATACCAACAACACAGTCTTTCGCTATCACCACTTCCAAAAAGGAGCCATTGAAACGCTCATCTACCTCTACGAAGTGGCCCAACAGCGTAGCCACAAAGCATTGGTAGAGAGCTATGTCCCCAAAACTATCGAACAGGATGCCCCTTTGCGACTGTTGCAGTATGACTTTTTCCCGCGCTACTGCATCAAAATGGCCACGGGTAGTGGCAAGACCAAGGTCATAGCCCTCGCCATTGCATGGCACTATTTCAACGCCGTGCTTGAAGATGACCAACACTACGCCAAAACAAGCCTCATCATAGCGCCCAACGTCATCGTGCTTGAACGCCTAGCCACCGATTTTGCCGGCGGGCGCATCTTTCGCACTGACCCTATCATCCCGCCAACGCTCAAAATCCACTGGGATATGGATTTTTACATGCGCGGCGAAACCGAGCGGCACAGCTCACATGGCGCTTTGTACCTCACCAACATCCAACAACTGTATGAGCAAAAGACAAATGCCGCAGAAGCCAACGAACCAGACGCCATGAGCGCCATACTCGGCCCCGTGCCGCCGCCGGACTTGCACCAAGAAGACCGCTTCAGCGAGCGCATCATAGCCCGTGGCGGGCCCGTTTTTGTTGCCAACGATGAGGCACACCACACGCACGACGAGGAGAGCGAGTGGAATAGGAGCATCCGCCGCCTGCATGCGGCTACCCAACGTGATGAGCGCAGCAGCGTCATCCAACTGGATGTATCGGCCACACCGCGCTACACCAAAGGCGCACTCTTCACCTGGACCGTCTTTGATTACCCGCTAAAACAAGCCATCATAGATAACATCGTCAAGCACCCCATCAAAGGCATCACCAGTGGCATACGCGAAGTGCCATCGGACGTGGCCAGCGTGCGCTACGAAAGCTACCTCACAGCGGGTGTACAACGCTGGCGCGAATACTGCGACATCTTCACCAAATCCAAACTCAACAAAAAGCCCGTGCTCTTTGTGATGATGAATAGCACCAAGGATGCCGATGATGTAGCCGGTTATCTGCGCGACAAATACCCTGACCACTTTGCAGGCGAAAAACTGCTCACCATTCACACTAACCAAAGCGGCGACATTAGCAAAAAGGATTTGGGAACGGCCCGCAAAGCAGCCCGCGACATAGACGAAGGCACAAGCCCCATCAACTGCATTGTCAGCGTGCTCATGCTGCGCGAAGGGTGGGATGTGCAAAGCGTCACCGTTGTGGTAGGTTTGCGCCCCTATAGCAGCAAAGCCAACATTTTGCCAGAGCAGACCATAGGGCGTGGCTTGCGGCTTATGTTCCGGGGGACATCAAGCTACAAGGAGCGGGTAGACATTATCGGCAACGATTCCTTCATCAAGTTTGTTGAGCAACTCGAAAAAGATGAGGACCTAGAGCTTGAAACCTTTGACCCCGAAAAAGACCGCGTCGTTATTGAGACGATATACCCCGATGACGAAAAAATGAATTACGACATTGCCATACCTATGCTTAGCCCCATCTTCACGCGCAAACAAACCTTCCAACAGGAAGTAGATAACCTTGATGTGGCTACCCTGAAACTCAAACCCCCCCTGCCCAAAAAGCAGAGCGACGCCGAGGCAAAGACGTTTACCTATGAGGGCTACGACATCATTTCACTCGAAAAAATGATTGAACGCGAGTATACCATCCCCACGGTGCAAACGGCGCAAGAAGTTATATCGTACTATGCCAAGCTCATCGCCGCCGACCTCAAACTGCCATCGCAATTTGCGTTGTTGGTGCCCAAGGTGCGCCAGTTTTTGCAAGCTGTGGCGTTTGGGCAATCGGTAGATTTGGACGACCCGGTTATCATCAAAGCTATTTCGCAGAATGCAGCGCAGTATGTCACCAAACGAGAATTTACCAAGGCCCTGCGCGATAAGATTGTTGAGGAGCAAACGCCTACGTTGGAACGCGCAGACCGTTTGCTCTCGACATGCCCCGGCTTCCCATGGTCACGCGCTACGTATGATGCTGATAAAACGGTGTTCAACCGTGTGCCTGTTGATAACGAGTTTGAAAAGACGTTTGCGCGGTTTCTCGAAAAGGCCCCCGATGTTCAACGCTTTGCCAAGTTTCCACAACAGTTCAATTTCACCATTCCCTACACCGATTCAAAGGCCAACCTGCGCTACTATGAACCCGACTTTGTGGCCGTCACAGACGATGGCACATATCACCTGATAGAGACAAAGGGGCGTGAAGATATAGACGTGCAGCACAAGGACCATGCCGCGCAACTGTGGTGTGAAAATGCCTCGCTCTTGACGGGCAATGAGTGGCTCTACCACAAGGTGTTGCAAACCGAGTTTGACAAGTTGCAACCAAGTGATTTTGGCGATATATTGATGCTGTAGTTGCTTTTTACGAACTGTCTTTTTTAATAAAAAAAAAGAACCGCCAAGACGCCAAGACGCCAAGATATAAAAAAAGTACCATGCAATGCTTTGCTGGTACGCTACAGGGGGGCGGACTGTCTTGCCCGTAGTCTAAGCGTAGCATATAGCTCCCTGTGCTGGTCCCATACAGCATATCGTCTGGACCATAGAGCGCTACGACTGGGTCTAGCGGGCCGTCGGACTGGTGAAAGTCAGCTCGTGTATAATACACAGACACATAACCAATAAATGGTAGGATGGTTCTTATGATGAAACGGTATTGTAGTGGCTCATTGTGTCCGGTTAAGGACCTATCAGGTCGGAGGGAATGAGCTATGCACCATCGCAGAGGTATACCGTGGTGGCTTGGCAATGGCTTGCTCGTGCTTGGCGTTGCAATGATGCTCTATTTTGCTATCGTGTACCTGTTTGCATCCTACAATCGCCTTGCCGCACGGGGTGATAGTGCCTTGCCGGTGTATGAGCACGGCCTACATGGAAAACAAGCAGAGCATACGTCTTGCACAAGTCCTTTGTGTACGCCAATTGCATTCCAGATCCCTTCAGCCACGGTGACCGATACGTTAGATGCGCAAGTCACATCTCCGTCTGTGCAAAAACCACCTACGCAACGTTCTAAGATTAACCGTATTGTTATCTCGGCTATTGACGTAGATTCTAAGGTTATTACAATACCCAAGATAGAGGAAGAGGTAGATGGTGAAATAGTCTCATACTGGCATGTTCCAAACTATGTCGTCGGGCATCTAGCCGGCACGGCCAACCCGGGCAATGGGAGCAATATTGTGTTGACGGGACATGTTGGTGGATATAGTCGTGTGTTTCAAGATTTGTACGCTGTGCAACAAGGTGATACTGTGCGCCTACATAGCAATGAGCAGCTCTATACCTATGTGGTGCAAGAGCGTTTGTTGCTCGATGAAGTGGGCGTTTCACCAGAACAACAAGCGGAGAATGCACGATATGCAGACCCGACAGATGAAGAAGTTGTCACGCTGATAACATGCTGGCCCCCAGAAGGGAAGGAAAAATACACGCAGCGGCTTATTCTGCGTGCTGTACCAACTTCTTTTTGAATGAAGAGTACTCGCGCAAAGATGCAAAGAACGCAAAGGGTACTAGCTTGCGAGCCACGACAATAACCGAGTGGTAATCTGAAAATTAGGAGTGAATAGATATGGGCAATGATGCTAAATATACACAGATGTTGGAGGCAGAGAATGCCACATTGCGGGATGAGGTTGCCACATTGCGGGATGAGGTTGCTGCATTGCAAGAGCAGGTAGCACAAAGCACACGCACAGGCAAAACACTCGACTCAACCAACACGTTGCTACAACTTATTATAGATAACCTTCCAGAAGCCGTGTTTTGGAAGGATACCAACTTGATTTACCAAGGGTGCAATGCCAGTTTTGCCATAGATGCGGGCGTTGGGGAGCCAGCGAATATTATTGGCAAAAGTGATTATGACCTCGCATGGAAGCCTGAAGAGGCAGAGTTTTTCCGCCAAGTTGATGGCGAAATGATGCAAAACGATATGCCACAGAGTGGTATTGTTGAGCCACAACTTCAGTCCGACGGCAAGCAAGCGTGGTTGCTCACCAACAAGATACCCCTTCACGATGAGCAAGGCAACGTCATTGGGCTACTTGGCACCTACGAAGACATTACCGAACAGAAGCACATAGAAGAATCACTCTACCGTAACGAGGCACTGCTGCGTGATATTGTTGAGAATGTGCCGGCCATTGTGTATGTGAAGGACATAGAGGGGCGCTATACATTTGCCAATGGAAAAGCTGCTGCGCTATCGGGCAAGGGATGGGATGAGGTGATTGGTAAGACAGATTATGACCTTTTGCCAAAAGAAATAGCAGACAGCTTTCATGCAGAAGACCAACACGTTATCAATGCTGGAGCGCCAATAGAATATGAAAAGACAGAGCAAACACCTGATGGTACACGGGTATTCTTGAAGCTTCTTTTCCCTATGTACAATAAGCAGAAAACATTGTATGCAACGGGTGGGATTATCACCGATATTACCACGCGCAAACAAGCCGAAGCTGAGGTGCGTACATTGCAAGCAGTTGTTGAGCATGCCCCCGATGCCATTGCTGTATCTTCTATGGATTGCATTGTCACCTATGCCAATGCGGCCTTCAAGCACCTCACAGGCTATGGCGATGAAGCCATAGGCAAACATGCGTATGATTTTTATACCGATGATTCTCATACGCTCAAAGGCCTCACCCAAGAAGCTATTGAGCAAGGCTCGCACTATCGTGTGTTGACGTGTAAACGCAAGGATGGGACAACCTTTCCGGGCTATTTGACGCTCTTCGTCATTCAGGATGAAAGCGGCGCACCGGTAGCCCTCGTCCGCATTATCCGCGACTTGACGGACTTGCAGCGGGCTGAGCAAGAACGTGAGACATTGCAGCAACAAATCATTGATGCGCAAAAGGATGCGATACGCGAGCTTTCTACGCCGCTCATTCCGATTGCCAACCATGTGGTGTTGATGCCGCTCATTGGCAATATAGATAGTGGCCGCGCCCAAATGATCATAGAGACGTTGCTTGAGGGCGTTGCCTACCATCAAGCCGATATAGTCATTGTAGATATTACGGGCGTGTCGGTGGTAGATACACAAATAGCGCAAGCCCTCGTGCAAGCCGCACAAGCCGTGCGCTTACTTGGCGCACAGATTATCCTTACGGGCATTGGTCCCGCAACAGCACAAACATTTGTACACCTTGGCACAGACCTGAGCGGCATTGCGACGCGGGGTAGTTTACAGCGTGCAGTGATGGATGCGCTAACGGGGCGATCATCACGCATGCAATAGGGCATCTACAATGGCACGTTGCAGGCTACCCCGCGTCGCAATGCCGCTTAAATCGGCACCTAGATGCACAAGCGTCTGGGCCATAGCCGGCCCGATGCCAGTCAAGATAACCTGCGCACCGAGTAGCTTGACAGCTTGGGCCGCTTGAATGATTGCATTGGCTACTTGCGTATCTACTACTGATACGCCGGTAATATCTACAATAGCTTTATCTGCTTGGTAGGAAGCCACTCCTTCAAGTAATACTTCTATGATCATTTGGGAGCGGCTACTATCTATGGTGCCGATGAGCGGCATAAGTACGACGTTGTGCGAAAGGGGAATAAGCGGGGTAGAAAGCTCTCGGATAAAGCTACGCTGTGTGTCAATAACTTGTTGTTGCAATGCCAAACGCTCTTGTTCGGCCTGTTGTTGGGACGTAAGGTCTTGAAACATACCACTCAAGGCGACTGGGTTGCCTTCGCTATCGTAAATGAGGAATGAAAGTACTTGCACCGGGAACAACTCGCCATTTTTGCGTTTGAGGCGCAGGTGCCCTTGCCATACCCCTTGCTGCATCGCTTGCTGCGCCGCAGCTTGCACAGCCGGCAAATCCTCTTCGGGGTAGCATTGCATGAACGACATACCTACCAAATCATCACCATAGCCAGACATTGTGCCAAAGGCTTCATTGGCATAGGTCATGACACCTTCAAGGTTGGCTATCCCGATACTCTGGGGGGAATTATCAATGAGCGACTTGAACATGCGTGTCTCTTCTTCGGCTTGTTTGCGGGCGGTGATGTCGCAGGTGACGGAGATGATTTCGCTGATTTCTTGGGTTTCCGCATCGCGGATGACTTTGCTGGTTGTTTCTACCCACACATACGTACCATTCTTGCGCCGTAGTCGGTACGACACCAAAAACGCAACGGGCTTTTCGAGGATGGTTGAGAGGCTGTCTTGCACAGCAGCAACATCATCTGGATGCATATAGTCAAATGATTGCGATCCGACCAATTCTTCTGGTGTATAGCCAAATAAAGCATAACAAGCAGGAGATGCATAGCGATATAATCCATCGGGGGCATGGCGCGAAATCATGTCGTTGACATGCTCTGCCATAAGTTGATACTCGGTGTTTAGGCGTTCAAGGTCTTGGCGTGCCAAGACTTGGTCGGTTACTTCGGTGACAAGATGTAAAATGCCATCAACTGCTCCGTCGGCATTGCACACTGGTTGATAGACGATATTAAACCACCCCTGCTCGAGTTCACCTGTGCCTTGGCGGTCTATCTGTGCCGGAAATTCGGTTTGTATGAGTGGTTCGCCACTGGTGTAGATGTGATCAAGGGTTTCAAAGTAGTTTTGTCCTTCTAGTTCGGGGAAAACTTCGCGCACGGGTTTCCCGATAACATCCGATTTGTTGACTAGGCGTAAGTAAGCAGGGTTGGCCATTTCGTAGATGTGGTTTGGGCCACGTAGAAGAAAGATTGCATTGTGGGCTTGCATCAATACGCTATGCATCCACTGTTTTTCGGATAGGGCTTGGTCGCGCTCTGTTTCTACATCGGTTAGGCGTTGCTTGAGTGCCTGTATCTCATCCTGCAAAGCAGTATTGTCTGCTTTGAGACTTGCAATGGTATCATTACTCATACTGTTGTTCCTTCTTTAACAAATACCAAAAAATCTCACCCAAAGACACACAGAACGCACACTGCTTCCTTCGGTGTTCTTCTCTACTCTCTACACGCTACAGTAAAAACCTTTTATGCTTCGCATAATAGTGTGGGTAAAATGATTTTCACATCAACACTATTGTAGCATGGTGCCTACATACTGGCAACGAATGGGGAATGTATCATCAGCTCTTTTCTTTTTTCATAAACCACAGTCTGCGGCATCTTCAAAACACTATCTTGCATCATGTTCCGCTAGGAGAGCGTGATGCAAAGGATACCGGCTATCATAATGAGTGTGCCGGGCAGCCTCTCTCGGATGCCTTTTTCATGGAAAATAAGGTAGCCAGATACCACGCTCATCAGGATACTGGTGCGCTTGACAGCTATGACATAGGCTACAAGCGTCATCATCAGTGCGGTCATCTGGCAAAGCGATACAAGGGTACTGCATATGCCTATAAGCGTCATGCCGGGAGCATGACGGACGATCATGCGTTTGTCTTTCGTATGCCATAGCATAATGGGCGTCATGAAAAGCGTCATACAAGCGGTAATTGCGACAATCCAGCAAATAGCCGAAGAGTTTTGAATGCCCACCTTATCTATGTTGGCTCCCAGGCTCCACAAGAACGCAACCCCTAGCATGAGCTTGGGGCCTCGTTCTCGTATCAGCGCCTTGTATGGTGCCAGAAAGCCTTTGTGTTTTTCTTTCAGGTTGAGAATGTATGAGCCAGCCACAATAAGCATAATGCCCACAATACCAAGCGGTTCGGGAAATTCATCCACGATGAGCGGCGATGTAACAAGCAAGAAGATGGGCGTAAACGCTATCATCGGGACTGTTATGGATAGGTCCGATGCTTTAAGGGCTTTGGTATAGAGGTTGAACGCGATAGTGTTGGTGATACCACCGGCAATGACAGCCATCCAAAAGTTGGGCTGTATAGGTGGAATGCCCTGAACAAGCAACACGGGCAACAAAAAGAAGGCGGGGAAAAACATCCACGACCAAGCGACGATATATTCATTGCTGGTTGCAAGCGTTTTTTTGCTGGCTATATCTTTGAGTGATTCAAAGAAAGCCGTCAAGAACGCAAAAAGAAACCAGATCATATTTGCTTACTGTAATCTAATTGCACACTCTTGGCAAGTGTGCTACGATAGTGAGCGTTCAGGCTTAGAGGGTGCTAGAACCGCACGCGGATTTTCGTAGGTATGTGCGGATATTCATGGATTTGTCTCGATGGGTCTGTGGTTATCCGTTTTTCCTAGGGGAGTCCGTGTGTTCTTTTAAGAGCCTAGGCTTAAACGGAGGGGCTTGCCACATAATATTATACCCCATGCCGTAGAAACTGATTTCCGCCCTCCAATTACAGGACCCGCATTCTATAGGGCCGGTTTTGATTGAATGAGAGAGTACAAAGAACATACAACAGGTTTAGCGCTGTGGGAACGATTCTTTTCTACCTTCCTCTTTCCCTTTGTGCTTGCGCTAACAGCAGTGTGGCTACGTGTAGCCGACTTGGGGGGCTTCCTCACCGTTGACGAAGCAACAACGTGGGTACCAAATTCCTACCGCTTTTTGCGTGTGTTGCAATCCGGCGACTATGCCGCCACGCCATTTATGGGGCACCCGGCTATCACCACCATGTGGCTTGGGAGTGCCGGCGTCGTTCTGCATCGTACTCTGTTTGAGCTAGGCATATTGCATGTTGAGACCTACCCTCTTGCATTAGCGTTGAATCGCTTGCCCATTGCGCTGGTCAATGCACTTGGGGTGTTGCTAGGCTATAAACTGTTGCGGCGAGTGTTTACACCAAATGTAGCAGCATTAGCAGCTTTTTTCTGGGCTACAGACCCGTTTATCCTTGCTTTTAGCCGTGTCATTCACATGGATGTACTCATGGGAACGTTTACAACCTTGAGCATCCTTGCAGCATGGTATGTTTGGCACGACAGCGAACCTAAGGCACGAAGGTGGGCATGGTTGGTGTTTTCGGGTATCTGTGCCGGACTAGCTATTTTGAGCAAGCTACCGGGTATTATTCTGTACGCCATGATGGGCATGATGTGGCTTATGCACTATTGGGGACGGGAGACGGGAGACGGGAGACCGGGGACCGCTGTCTCCGGTCCCCGGTCCCCCGTCTCCGGTCCCCGGTCCCTTGTCATTGTGTTGCTATGGGGCATCATCAGTGTTGCCACGATTGTGGCGCTCTGGCCAACGTTTTGGGTAGACCCAATGCGGGTATATCAAGCGGTACGCTATGGCGTGCATGTCGAAGGTGGCTCGCCGCATTTGATGGGCAATTTCTTTCTAGGGCAGGAAAATCCTGCACCGGGACTGCTCTTTTACCCAGTGGCGTTAGCGATGCGCACCACTCCTTGGTCGCTTGTAGGGTTGTTGCTCTTGCCATGGGTCATGCTACCGCACAAGCGACATATTCGCCCTGCCGGTTCACAACCACAACAAGCACAGGGAACACACAGCGAACACGAAACAGGTTGGGTGTTTTCGGCAGACACGGCACGTTTTGTAGCTACGTTGTCTGTGTTTATCACGCTCTTTATTGCCGGTATAAGCCTCTTCCCACTGAAAATGAACCGTTACCTCGTGCCTATCTTTCCCGCTGTTAATATTCTTGCAGCTTTTGGTTTGATAGGAAGCATGCATGCTATGCGGATACACACAAAAGGTTTGCTGACCTATGCCCTTTGTGTGGCGCTTATGCTCATATCTTTGGGCAATGCTCTCTGGTGGCATCCCTACAGCATTGCCTATTTTAACCCGTTGCTGGGCGGGGCACGCGCTGGCGCACGCACGTTTATGATTGGCTGGGGTGAAGGGACACGGCAGGTAGCCGAATGGCTCAATGCTCGCCCAGACAGCAAGAGTGTTGTCACAGTGAGCCGGCTGAATGATTTGCTCAACCCCTACCTCGATGAGTATGTGCATGCGCGGCGCGATGATGATGGGCAATTACCAGAGAAGGCGGGATATTTGATGGTGTACTATCGGCATGCGCAATGGGGGCAGTTGCCTGCACCCTACAATTGGTATCATGGGCATGCTGTGCCGTTGTACAAGGTGACTATTCACGGGGTAGATTATGCGTGGATATATCAGGTGCCACGCGCTATGCCCCATGCCCTAAAAGCTAATTTCGGCTCTGCAATGGGTATACATGGCTATGGGCTTGATACGTCAGCGGTGCGCTCAAGCGGTGTGTTGACGCTGACAATGCAGTGGCACGTTGCTGCGCCAATAGCCGAGGATTACAACCTGTTTGTGCATGTGCTGAACGATGATGGCGAACGAGTCGGGCAATTGGATGTGCAGTTGCGGGACCCGCATGAGCCAACGAGTGCGTGGCAAGCGGGGCGGTTTGTGTGGTGGGTACACCCGGTGATGGTACCGGCAGATATGCCCCCCGGACGGTATAGGGTTGTGCTTGGCGTGTATCGCCCACAGGACTTTTCGCGCTTGCCGCTGACGCTCGACGCGGAGTGGCAGGCAGAGCACGACATGTGGCAGGGCAAGCTAGACGATGGGGCGCATGCATTGTTCCTAAAACCGGTGCAGATTGAATCGCTGAATCGCTGAATTGTATCAACACCCCACCACATGCACCATCTTTTTTAATAAAAAAAAAAGCACCGCCAAGACGCCAAGACGCCAAGATATAAAAAAAGGAACATGCAATGCTTTGCTGGTACGCTACAATGCTGCGAGCTGTCTTGGCACCGGGCTAGGGCCGGTAGCATAGCGTGTTTGTTGGGTCAGCACGGACCGGAAATGTTACAGTAGCGTTTCATCATAAGAACCATCCAATCATTCAGTGGTTATGTGTCTATGGATATTAGACACGAAACATGTTGTTTGTTGGGGGAAATACTATTTACCGTTCGCCACACGTAGGCTTGTTGTCGCTGATGTTGTAATGCGTGCGCTCATGCTCGTTGAAGTCGCGCATGAGCCGCGAACACAGATGGCGCACAGCATCGTGGTAGTCAACATACCACAGGCGAGCGGTGTGGTCGGCGCTGGCTGTGAGGATGTAGTGACCATCGGGTGAAAACGCAACTTGACTCAATATATTCTTGTGGCCGCTGTAGCGCCGCAATGCCTTCCCCGTCTGAATATCCCACAGGCGGGACGTGTTATCCATACTGCCCGTGAGGATATATTTGCCATCCGGCGAAAAGACAGCACTAAATACCTCATCGGAATGCCCCGTAAAAATGCGGCGTTGCTCGCCTGTAGCAGCATCCCACAATTGAGCAGTGAGATAATCCGTTGTCACAACATAGCGGCCATCGGGCGAAAACTCGGATGCATACACCCTATCGGTGTGCCCTGTGAGGATATGCTGTGCATGGCCACATTGCAAATTCCATAGGCGTGCCGTGCCATCATCACTCGCCGTGAGAGCCATCGTACCGTCGGGCGAAAACCGCACTTCCCAAATAGCATCAGTATGCCCGCTAAGCACATGCACTTGGCGGCCTGTAGCAACGTCCCAGAGGCGGGCAGTATGGTCGGCACTTCCCGTGAGGACATAGTTCCCATCAGACGAAACCGCCACATCCCATACCGTACCCTCATGTCCTGCAAGCACATGCAACACGTGCCCTGTTTCCCCATCCCATAAGTATGCCGTTTTATCAAGGCTGCCAGTGATAATCGTGCGGGCATCGGGTGCAATAGCAATGGACCACACCGCATCTTCATGCCCTTGCAACACCATACGTTGGCTTCCTTCATACACATTCCACAGGCGAGCAGTGTGGTCGGCACTAGCAGTCGCAAGTATATTCCCATCTTTCGAGAGAGCTATCTCAAGGATTTCGCCGGCATGCCCCGTGAATGTATGGATATGTTCGCCAGTACAGGCATTCCAGAGCATAGCCGTTCTGTCAAACGCTCCCGTCACGATATGCTCACCGTCGGGCAGAAAGGTGGCATGGTCTACCTTATCGGTATGCCCAACGAATTGCGGGGGGCCTGCGCATTCTTGCAGGTCCCACAGGCGGGCTACTTGGTCGGAGCTTCCTGTAAGGATAGAAAGCCCATTGGATGCAAACGCCACGCTATAGGTAACGCCAGCGTGAAAGATGCGTTGCTCCTTGCCGGTACGCATATTCCACAAGCGCACCGTGCGGTCTAAACTGCCAGTGAGGATATATCGGCCATTGGGCGAAAACGCCACATCGCGCACTTGGGTGGTGTGTGCTCCAAACGATTGCAGCTCCTCGCCAGTGCGTATATCCCATAATCGTGCTGTCGTGTCGCCGCTGCCGGTGAGGACAGTTTTTCTATCGGGCGAAAACGCCACAGCATATATCGTGCCCGTATGTCCACGAAACCGACGCAGCGGCTTGGCAGTTGCAGTTTCCCACATCCATACCTCAGCGCCTTTGTAGCCAGTGAGGATATATTTGCCACCGGGTGAGAAGGCAACGCAAAAAATTTCATCTGCATGCCCTGTGAAAGCCCGTATTTCCTTGCCAGTATGGGTATCCCACAGACGTGCCGTCATATCGCTGCTGCCCGTGACGATATATGTACCATCCGGCGAAAAGGCAATACTATGCACGTGTTTCGTATGCCCATGCAAACATTGCACCATATGTCCCGTGTGCCTATTCCACAAGCGTGCCGTATGGTCAAAACTGGCTGTGAGTACAAACTGCCCATTGGGAGAAAAGGCAACTTGGTTGACCCAATCTTGATGGCCCGTAAACACCATTATTTGCGAACCAGTGCGTATATTCCACAAGCGTGCCGTGTTGTCTTCGCTGCCGGTGAGTGCTTGGGTGCCATCGGGTGAGAAGGCAACTGCACGTACTTTGTTGGTGTGGTTGACAAAGATGCGGGATGGGTAGGCAAGAGTTGAAGCCATAAGCAACGCTGTGTCGCCACTACTAGTATAGGCAGATGTGATAGAGCGTATGGCTAAGAGCGCTATGAGAGTAGGGTCTTCATATGATTGCAACAGGTTTTTGGCTTCGGCAGCAAACCATTGCGCCACGGCCAACTGTTTCTGCGCTATCGCCTGCTCCTTGAGCAAACGCTCTTGTTCAAGGCGCTGTTTCTCTATAGCTTCTTGGCGTGTGCGTTCGGCAATACTAGCCTGGAGATATTCATGCTCGCGCTGACTCAACGCCAAGTCTGGCTCGGTGAGCAGCGTTTCAAACTGAATTAGGCGTGCGCCAGTTGCCAAAAAACTGGGGTCTTTGTTCGTATTGAGCCATTCGATGGTTGTGGCTTGCAAGCGGCGCTGTACACGCAAATGTTCCCGACTGGTATTGAGCCACGAACGGAGGTGGTCCCATGTTTGGATGAGCGCCTCATGCGCCACCTCTATAGTAGGGCTACGCGTTGTTGGATCATGGTCAAGCGTAAGGAGGCGATATTTGCTAAAGGCCTCAATGACGCGATCTAGCGACGAGCATGCACATTCTTGTTGTCTATCGTCTTGACTGTCATCGGTTGTGATAGGCGTTTGGCTATGGGTTAGCTCGTCGAGTTCTGTTTGCACAATACGGCGGCGTGTATCTTGGGTGCCTTCGCCAAGCGTGACAAGGCGCAGGAACAGTTGTCGTGTAGCTTCCCGCTCTTGCTCATTGAGTTGTTGGTAGAGTTCATCAGCGCGGCGAGCGAGTGACCCAAGCACGCCCCCACTTTGCTTGTAGATGTCAAGTGTGAGTGTGCGGCCTGTGCGGCGCTCAAACAGTTCTGTCAACGCATATTGCAAGAGCGGCAAGGTGCCAGGCTGTTGCCCTACATCATCTATGATGGTAGCGACGAGCTCTGGTTCTGGGGTGACGCCAATGCGTTGGACGGGCTTGACGATAGCCCGTTCTAGCTCTTCAGGTGTGAGCGGTATGACCACTTCGGTGCGCTGGCGCATCAGTTGGCTGAAGCCGGGGTAGAGCAACGGGCGGTCGTAAAAGTCTGCTCGCATAGTGATGATGAGCCGCATGCGGCTATCGCTACTGAGTACCGCCATGCGGAGGCTTTTGAGCAGGTGGGTGCGTATAGACTCATCTTCTAGTAAGGTGAAAATTTCTTCAAACTGGTCTATAACTAACACCAATTCTGTTTGGGGGTCTCTTGGCAAAATACGGTTTACTGACCGCAATAGCCCATATTCATCTTGCATAATGAGTTGTATCAAGTCTGGCGGTGGGCTTGTGGCTACTGCAAGGAGTGCCTGTTCTAGCTCTTCAAGTGGGTTGGTGCCGGGTATCATTTGCGCAATAAACCACTTTTCGGACCCGAGCAGCACACCACGTCGCAGTGCAGGCACAACACCGGCTCGCACAACGCTTGATTTGCCGCTACCGCTCGGCCCCACGACAGCGAGAAAGCGATACAGCGAGGTTGTGTGTGTGGCTTGGGGTGCAGCAGCAGGTTGAGAAGGGGGGTCCTGCAGTTGCTCAATGAGATGGTTGGTGAGGTCCTCGCGTCCAAAAAAGTCAGACGCATCGGCTTCTTGGAAGGCTCGCAGGCCTTTGTAGGGGTTGTCGAGGGGTATATGTGCCTCACTACTACCCACATGAGTAACTGCTTGGCGGGTTATAATACCTTGGGTATCTGATAGTGGGAATGCGGTGGATATGTCCAAGGCTTCTTTGAAAGCCCGGAGCATGCTGTAGACATCTGGGTAGCGGTCTTGGGCCTGTTTTTCGGTTGCCTTCTGGAGCACGGCGTTTATGGCATCGGGCAAGTCATCTCGTTTGTCTGTAATTCGTGGCAAAGGTTCGTAGAGATGCTTCAAGAGAATTTCTTTGAGCGAAAAGCTTTTGAAGGGGTTTTCGCCAGTGAGCAACTCAAAGAGCGTTATGCCAAGGCTATAGATGTCGCATTGTGGCGTGACAGGTTCAGCAACAATATGCTCTGGCGAGATATACCACGGTGAACCGACGATGGATTCTTCCTCGTCGTCTTCATCGTCGCCCGATTCAGTTTGTTGCAATTCTTTAGCAATGCCAAAATCCACAAGGTAGGCATGGTCTTCGTCGTCGAGGAGTATATTGGCCGGTTTGAGGTCACGATGGACGATGCCCCGGCGATGGGCAAAAGCGAGAGCATCGCCTATTTGGTCTAGGAAACGGATAAGCTTATCGAGGGGGAGGGGGCCTTGTTTGATGGCGTCGCTGAGGTTGCCGCCACGGAGCCAACGCATGACGAGGTATGCACCTGTTGGGTCGCGCCAGTAGTCATAAAGGGGGACAATTGAGGGGTGCTCTAACCGTGCAACCAGATGTGCTTCTGTATCAAACCGTCGAATGAACTCTGGTTGATTTGCATACTTGGGGAGGATGACTTTGATAGCTACGTCGCGCCCTACAAGCACTTGTGTTGCGCGATAGACTACGCCATAGCCACCTTTTCCTACTGCTTCACCAAGCTTATATCCCTTTATGGTGTTGTCACTCACGGACCACCGATACTATACGTTCCCTTGTGTTTATGTGTCTATTGAGACCATACACGAAACATGGCTATTGTACCATGATTCTGATGTTGCGGTGCAGGGCAATGAAGAATCATGCGTTATGCTTGGCAATAAAGTCCCGTAACCATTGCTGATATTGTACCAAGATACACGTGGTTTGACAACATCGTGAGTATATTTGCATCTCCTTCCTATGGGATGCCAAAAAATCATTGCTCGGAAGATCGTAGAGCAGGGTGTCAATTATGTATTAGCCCTGAAAGCCAATCATCGTAGCCTCTATGTATGAATCCGTACAAGCGGTGCAAGCGGTTTTTGTCCATATATCGCGCAGCTTGTTGCCGACCATCTTCCAATTTTTGACTCTTTCCCAAAACCATGCTACTCTATATATCATATTGTAGTGAACCTTCGGGGTAGGGTGCAATTCCCTAGCCGGCGGTAATGCACGGCAAGCCGTGTTAGCCCGCGAGCCGCAAGGCAGGATTCTGGTGCGATTCCAGAGCCGACGGTATAGTCCGGATGGGAGAAGGTAGGCTGGGCGCAACCGAAAATACGTGTGCGTATCTGGTTCTGGTTTAGCGCCAGAAACAGCACAACGCACATCGTTACGGTGTATCGGTACATACCGTATGGGGTATATACAAGAGCACAGTATACGCGTAGGCTCTCCAGAGCTGTCTACCACATAACCCATATGTTTTGCCCCGGGGCTTCCTGCTTCGGGTTTTTTCTTTTTAAACATGTTATGGGAGGAGAATACATGCAACAGATGCTTCCTGTTCAAGCACCAAGAAGATTGCATCTCCAACAAGATACTGCTTTGGAATACCACGACAAGCACTCAGCGCAACAAACGCACAAGCGTACACGTCCTTGGGTGCCGCAATTTTTGGGTCTACCGCTACTATTGGCACTAGTGCTTGTTGGTTGGCAAGTACTTGTGACAATGGGTAACTATAAAACCTTCGTGTTGCCAAGCCCTGCCGTTGTTGCCGAACGTATGATGGCCGCTGTGAGTAGCGGTATTTTGTGGAGCCATATAACAGCCACGCTTGTTGAAGCGTTAGGCGGGTTTAGTGTAGCCCTAATCGTAAGCGTTGTCTTAGGGTATATCCTTGCCCATTCGCCTCGCCTAGAGCGGTTGATAGCGCCTGTACTTGCAGCATCGCAAGCCATGCCCATTCTCGCCGTCGCACCGCTCATCGTGCTCTGGTTTGGCACAGGGCTACAGTCGAAAATACTCGTCGCAGCACTCATAACATTTTTCCCCATGCTCTTGAGCACTATCGCAGCCTTGCGCAGTGTACCACGTGAATTGAAAGAGATGGCCCTCATCAGTGGCGCAAACCGTTGGCAATTGTTGCGTTATGTCGAAGCACCGTTGGCCCTACCCGTGTTCTTCAGCGGCATCCGCACCGGGCTATCACTCGCCACAACTGGCGCTGTCGTAGCCGAGTTTGTAGCCGGCCGCCATGGGCTTGGCGCACTCATAACCATAGCGCGTGGTCTCTTTGATACACCGCTCATTTTCGTCGCACTCATCATCCTTGCGGCTATCACCCTTGGTCTGTATCTTTTGGCATCCTTACTTGAACGTGTACTTGTCCAATGGGAGGTATAACCGTGTATCGAAACATACTATTGCTCACCATAACCTTTTTGTTGCTGGCCGCGTGTGCCACAAACACTGCCCAGCCGGTTGCTGTCGAACCATCTGCACCTGCCACACCGGCCACCGATGACAGCAGCACATCATCATCCGATAGTGAAGCGACAACAGCAACAAACACACCTGACGCTGAGTCTCTAGGTAGTGAGACTACCACCACAGACAACCCCAATACCATGTCTTCTGTCACTGTAGCGTTCCCCTACATACCCAATATTCAGTTTGCGCCCTACTATGTAGCCGACAGCAAAGGCTACTATGCAGACGCGGGGCTTGAAGTGACGTTTGAATATATGTTTGAAGATGAGGCAATGCAACTTATTGCACAGAAGGAAGCCGATTTTGGGTTCGTCAACGGCATTGCTGTGTTGCTCGCACGGCAGAGCGACTTACCTGTCGTAACGGTCGCAACCATAACGCGAGAGTTCCCCGTTGTATTCTTTAGCAAAGCAGAGCAAAACATCAAGGGAATTGAAGATTTGCAGGATAAGCGCATCGGCATACCAGGGCATTTTGGAGCAAGCTACTATGGCATGTTAGCCGCACTCTATGCCAACGATATGCAAGAAAGTGACCTGAATATCCAAGACATTGGCTTTAATCAGATACCATTGATTTCAGAAGATAAGGTAGATGTAGCTGTTGGCTATGCCGTGAATGAACCCTTGCAACTGCGCACTATGGGCGAGGAGATAGATGTGTTGCGCGTGGCAGATATATACCCGCTCGTATCCGACGGTATCATCACGAATGAGGAGCTTGTAGCTAGCAACCCCGATATGGTGCAAGCATTCGTGACAGCAACACTGCGCGGTGTGCAAGATACGCTTGATGATCCCGACGAAGCGTTCACCCTGAGCCTTGCGTACATCCCCGAAGCCGATTTGGGCAATGCCGATTTGCAGCGTGAAGTGTTGCAGGAAAATCTTGCTTACTGGGAACATAGCGAGCAAATAGGGTATAATGATCCTAACGTATGGAAAAAAACATATACCTTCCTGCGCGACAGTCAATTGCTCACGCGAGATATACCGCTAGAGGAGAGCTACACAAACACGTTTGTGCAGGAGTAGAGATGGTTCTGATATGACATTGGATGCCGTATTGCCATCGCGTGATAGGCTCAGTAGCCTATTGCATGATGTATCGCTGCCGCCGCTCTATCGTATTCGCCAAAAATGGCACAGTGTACCTGTACAAGATATAACGGGCACAGTTCATGCGCAGCTTGACGCATCTGGCTTGCCACAGCGCTTAGCCCCCGGCACGCGCATTGCTATCACAGCCGGCAGCCGGGGCATTCGGGATATTGTACCCATATTGCAAGCATGTGTGAGCTACATACAGCAAACCGGTGCTGTGCCATTTGTCATTCCCGCTATGGGCAGCCATGGCGGGGCAACTGCCGAGGGCCAAGTCAACCTGCTGGCTGGTCTAGGCATCACCGAACAAACGCTTGGGTGCCTCATACACTCCTCGATGGATGTCGTAACGCTTGGGCATTTGCAAGATGACACACCGGTATATATGGACCGCCTTGCATCTGAAGCAGATGGCGTGCTCGTCGTGAACCGGGTCAAACCACATACCAGTTTCAAAGCCGATATTGAGAGTGGTCTAGCCAAAATGTGCGCCGTGGGCATGGGCAAGCGTGCCGGGGCAGAAATGGTGCATTGCCGTGGTGTCTATGGCTTGCACACCCAAATGGTGCCCATGGCGCGTATGGTTGTTGAGCGCGGCACTGTGCTCGCCGGGTTAGCTATACTGGAAGATGCGAGTGAGCAAACCGTTGATATTGTTGGGCTACCACCAGAAGAGATTGGCGGACCCGGCGAAGCTCAATTGCTAGCACGTAGCAAAGAACTCATGGCACGGCTCCCCTTCACCCACCTTGATGTGCTCGTCGTAGATGAAATAGGCAAAAATATCAGTGGCACCGGTATGGATACGAACGTCATCGGGCGGCTACGCATTTCTGGCGAAGCAGAGCCTTCCGAGCCACGTATTCGGGTTATTGTCGCGCTAGACCTATCCGATGCCAGCAAAGGCAATGCTGTCGGGGTGGGGCTTGCCGACCTCATCACTGCACACCTAGCCAACAAAGTAGACTTTGCAGCAACCTATATCAACAACCTCACGGCGGGGCTTATCGGGTTGCAACGGGGTGCTTTGCCGATAACCTTGCCAACTGCGCGTGATGCTATAGCCACAGCTATACGGGTATGTGCGCAACCCGACCGCAATGCTGTGCGCCTAGCCCGCATCCGCAACACATTGCTGCTTGAGGAGTTGCTCGTGACAGCGCCCCTATTGCCAGAAGTAGAAAGCCATGCCGGTCTCGAACTCCTTGGACCAGCGGAGTGGGAATGCTAACCCATGCGACTGCTTTTTTTGATTCCTTACCCCCCCTACCCGCCACATAGTGGTGGTACATTGCGTATCTACAACCTATTGCTACATCTAGCCAAGCGCCATGACGTGTGGGCATTAGTGCTCGTGCCAAATGCAGCGGCCGAGGCGGCCCTTGAGCCATTGCGGGAATGGTGCCATATCGTTGCCGTACAAGGTGTAATCCAACGCAGTTTATCGCAGCGTGCGTTGACAACGCTTAGTTCCCCCTTACCAGATATGGCACTCCGCAACGCACTATCATCCTACAAGACTGCGCTTGATACGTTGTTGCGCGAGCATACATTCGATGTGGTGCAGGCCGAGAGCATTGAAATGGCCGGGTATGTCTTACCCCTTACCAATGGCACTGCTATAGACATGCAACAAAAGCCAATGCTAGTGCTAGACGAGTTCAATGCCGAGTATGTGTTGCAACGCCGGGCTGCGCTCACACGTCCATACACAATAAACCCACAATCATTGCTCGCCATTCCCTATTCATTGGTACAATGGGCTAAGTTGGCACGGTATGAGCGTCATTTGTTGCGCACATTCAATCATGTACTGGCAGTATCAGAAAATGACCGCAACTCCTTATTGCGTTTAGAACCACAATCTCACATACATGTTGTGCCCAATGGTGTAGATACGGCCTACTTTGCATGGCAACAAGAGCAAGTAGTGCGCATGGCCACCCGTCTAGCAAGAGGCAGCACGCTGGTATTTACCGGTACCATGGATTTTCGCCCCAATGTAGACGCCGTAATGTGGTTTGTGCAAACTGTGCTGCCATTGGTGCGCTTTCAACACACCGAAGCACGTTTTGTGGTAGTGGGGCGCAACCCTAGGCCAGATATACAGCGCCTACATGATGGAGTCGCAGTTGAAGTTGTCGGCGAAGTATCAGACGTGCGCCCATATATTGCCCTAGCCGATGTCTACGTTTTGCCCATGCGCATTGGTGGAGGCGTGCGGCTCAAGTTTTTAGAGGCACTATCTATGGAGTCGGCAGTCGTAAGCACAACGATGGGAGCGGAGGGCATACGTGGCTTGCAAGATGGCGTGCATTGTCTGCTTGCCGATAGCCCAGATGCATTTGCGCGGGCAATTTTGCGTTTGTTTGATGATGCAGCAACGGGCCGGCAACTGGGCATGGCGGGGCGCAAACTGGTGTGCGAGCAGTATGAATGGGAAGCTATTGTGCCGCTGCTAGAGCAAGTCTATACCGGTGCTACACAGGGTACTACGGGCACGGGGTGAGGCAGCATCAGCACCCTCAGCGCTTCAGCGGTTCAAACGCCCTCAGCGCATCAGCACCCTCAGCGCTTCAGCGGTTCAAACGCCCTCCACCACCCGTATCTCCTCCGCCGTCAGCCCATACAGGCGATATACGTGCGCGTCAATCTCCGCCTCCAGTGCCGACACATCCGCGTCGGGGGCGGCTTGCTTCGCCGCGAGGATGTCGTCTACCAACTTGACGATGGGTGCCTGCTGCTTTTTCGTTGCCTTGGGAATAGGGATTTGTGAGACGTACATAGGTTTGAACTCAAGGAAGCCCCCTTGTTTCGTTGCAGCAATTTGTTGTATAAACCACCAGAGCACGCTTGAATTGAGTAAACCGAGCAAGAAAGGGACCGTATCTGTTACACAGACAGATGTTTTGTCGTTACAAAAATATCCGTTGAGGTCAGGCGCATATGCCACATTCTGGGTAATAGTTGGTATAATGATCTTTGATTTTTCAAACCGTTCTGTATCGCCTGGATTGGACTGCAATTCATACCATGCATAATTCCCCGGAGCACGATTTTCTAGCCGTTGCTTGTATTGGAACAGATATTGGTGAATAGCCGGATACTTTTTGATGTCAATTCCACGGCGGGCACAGATAATCCATAAGTTCTGATAATGTATACACCAACGCTTCACATCACGCCCCCGCAGATATGGTTTGAGCACATCAGTGGATGATACATCTTCAGCAATCAAGCGGTCACGTGTGGATTGGTCTATCACAAACGCTTCATTCAGACCAGTTTTGATACCATAGTACAGTTGTCCATTCACATACTCACCCAGTGGTGTGCCTGCTTGTCGCAGTTTATCTAGCAAGCGTAGGGTTGTGGGTTGTTCCATTCGCCAACCGTCAGGGGTAAGTTCCTTTTGGGCTATGAGAAAGCTTTGGTTGGCGAATACTTGGGCAAAGGTTGACACGTCTTCACCCGGCTGCCAGTTCATAGCACGGACGTGGTGCTCAGATGTAGGACAGGCATCCTGCCTGTCTGACAGGCTAGAAGCCTGTCCTACGTCTCCGTCTTCCCGGCTAGAAGCCGGGGCTACACCCGTAGACGGGGTTCCTTTTTGCGTAACGATGATACTAGGGTAGGCAATAGCCGTGAACACTGGCGCATCGCCAAAGTCTATCAGTTGATGAATGGTTGTTTTGCTCGCTAGGTATCCACGTAGCTTTTTGCCATAGCCAGAGCGAAAATACTTATTACTTGAGATATACGTCAAAATACCGCCATCTTTGAGCAGTTGTATACCACGTTCGTAGAAGTAGACATACAGGTCGGATGTTCCAGTGTAGCATGTGTAGCGTTTTTTGAAACTGTCTTTGAGGAGCTTAATTTTTTCATGGCGCACATAGGGTGGGTTGCCAAGCACCACATCGAAACCGTCGTGTGCGCCAAACATCCATTCTGCATTAAAAAAGTCTGCCATGGCGTTTTGGTCGTAGGGGTCCCACTGCGCCAACATATCGGCAGTAGCACCTTCTACCCCGTCACGCTTCAGTTCTGCACTCAACTGTTGGCGGATGGCGCGGTCTTGGTCACGATATTTGCGCTTGGTCTTGGGCGTGCGGGCATGGAAGTGGTAGCGGCGCACGGTTTCTAGCTCGGCTTCAAGTTTGAGCACAGCAGCGCTCCGCAAAGCGCCTTGGCTTACCCCCGCATCCAGCAAGGCATTGGCCGCTACAAAGCGCGTTTCAAGGTTGGGGAGCGCAAGGATACCCCGGTTCGTTTGGCTATCATCCGCCTGTTGGTCTACAATCAGCGCAATAAAACAGCGCAATTTGGCTATCTGTACCGCAATGGGTTGTATATCTACCCCATAGATGCAGTTTTGGATGAGGTAGAGCTTGCGGGCATAGTCGAGCGTGTCATAGGCAAATGCCTGCTCAATATCCACGAGTTTTTGCTCCAACGACTCGATGGCATTCTCGCGCACGTCGGTATCTTCAATTTCCCGGGCCTTTTGCATATCACGGTGGACATTCTCTCTTTGGCGCTGTTTCCAGTGCTGATTGCCGGGGTCGAGCTTGCCAAGCACAAACACGAGTTTTTGCAGCATACCTATGGGGAATGCCCCCGAACCGCACGCCGGGTCGAGTATCTTCATCTGGTCAATAGCGTGAATGAGGCGCTGGCACTCCTCGTCATTAAACTGTGGCTCTTCGTTGTTGTAGGCGAGCAGGTGCGCGAGGCGCTCAACTGGGGTAGGACAGGC
>CAZVEN010000011.1:26460-46809 GCA_964626155.1 uncultured Chloroflexaceae bacterium
ATCCTGCCTGTCCCCTTCTGGGGTAGGACAGGCATCCTGCCTGTCCCCTTCTGGGGTAGGACAGGCATCCTGCCTGTCCCCTTCTGGGTAAAAGCGGGATGCCTGAGTTATCGTTATTCCAGCTTTGTGCGGATTATCAACAATATACTGCTCTATTTGTTGGAGTTCAGCAAGATTACGTACAATATGATCATAAGATTCTTCTTGCCAAACTCGCGTTATTTTCTTCAAAACTTTGTTTATCTCATTGGCAGTATACGATTTCCAAGAGTGGAGAATATCTGAAAGTGCATAACCCGGTGCCGGAGTAACCAGTACATGCACATGGTTAGGCATTACCACCCATTCACCGAGCATATATCGCTCGCCATCAAAATGGCGTAGAGCATCACCAACTATTTGGGCAAGCGTCGGATCATGGAGTAGACAACTTCCCATACCTGCATCAAGCCAATCTTCAATGCGTTGAGAAAAGAGTTGTTCATATTCGTCTTGTTCTTTGGCATTCCATGGTTCAGGGTGTTGCCGTAGCCATGCATCACGTTCTTCTTGCCATTGTTGGAGTTTTTGCTGCGGTATTGAATCAGCTAGACGAAATGTAACAAAATACGTTGCGCCCTGCATATACCAATGAGGCAAATGTCTTTTGCTTGTTTGCAACGTGTTTGTAGGACTTTCTGACAGGCTAGAAGCCCGTCCTACGCCTTGGGACAGGCTAGAAGCCCGTCCTACGCCTTGGGACAGGCTAGAAGCCCGTCCTACGCCTTGGGACAGGCTAGAAGCCCGTCCTATGCCTTGGGACAGGCTAGAAGCCCGTCCTACAAACTTCGACAAATATGCCAAGAGCGACTCATCTACCATATAGCTCACAATATCACGCGGCGTATAGAATGACCCCGTTTGCTTGCGAGCCGTTGTGCCCGTTTCTGGGTTGTAGGCGGCCAGCAGGTTCTCAAACACCTGGCCCAGCAATTCTGGGTCAAGCGCTATTTCCTCTTCAATAGGGGTGTTTTCTGTCACGGTAAACTTATAGCGGTTCAGCGTGCGAATGAGACCGCGCACCTTGTAACGCTTGCCTTTTGTGTCATAGGTGGCATTCAAGTCTATATCCTGTTCCCCACCAAAAAAGAGCTTGTTAGGCACGGCGAGCGGGTTTTTCTTCTCATCCGAAAAGCCATCAATACGGATGACGGGACCGGAGCCAGAATCATCTGACGGTTCTTCATAGTCTAAACACTCGAACAGCCCACCATTGAGGAAGGGAATATCGCGCATGAGGTCAAGCATGGTCGTGTCGCCAGCGGGTTGAAAATAGTCTTGGTAGCGGTAGAGCGTCGTGATAAGGCGGTTTTGGTCGCGCCCGCCACTGTTGTTCTTTTTGCGAAACTCGCGTTTGTCCATTTCTTGGTTTAGTGTGGCAAAGAACAGGTTTTGCAGTATGGCTTTGTAGTAGCTACTCGCATCGGGCGACATGTCGTTGAGCATGGTCTTGAGCTTGCGCTCATTGAACAGGTCCTCTGGTATCAACCCCTTTTCCTTGACGAACCACACGAAAATGAGGCGCGTGATCAGGCGGATGATATTGGTGGCAGTACGTTGATCTACATTGGGGTCTGTGCCTGCTGGGAAGGTGACGTTTTGGGTAGCCCAAAAATACCAGTTGGCGATGTCGCGGTAGAAGCGCTTGTTGAGTTCGCTACTGCTGAGAATATCGCCCCATATCCGCTGCAAGTCCACAAAACTGCGCACGGTATGCTCTTGCAAAATGGCAGGCAATGCGAGGTCATACAGAATATCCAGATGCCCCCGGTGTGGCTCGGTGATGTGGATGTCTTTGATGAGCGTGACCTTTTCGAGTACATCGCGGGCATCATCACGCTTATGCACACGGCGGTTGATAATGGCAATGGTGAGGGTATCGCCATGCTGAAACAGGATGAGCACCGGCATGGGGAAGTGCCTGTTGAGCTCACGGGTGATGCCGGCTAATTGCGTGCGGGTATAATAGTCACCCGTGAGACGTATGGCAAAAAACATGTACGAATATATGCGCACTTGGTCAACATCTTCGGTGGTGCCGAACGGCATGCCTGTTTGCCCCAGGTGTTGCATTTCGTCGTCGGTCAGTTGGAACACAAAATCAACCGACTGCCACTCGTCGGTGAGTGCGCGAGCGGTGTGTATTTCTATGGGAAACACATCTTGAAACCCCTGTACGGTATTCGGTACAAGTTCTAGGGTTTTGTTGCTGCGGTAGCCGAGGGCGTTCAAAAGCGCCGTGGCGTTGGCGAGCATGCTGCTATCGCTGGTTGCGAAGCGCTGCAAGGCGTTTTGTACCTGTTGTTTGATATGGTGGTCGTTCATACGATTCCTTTCTGTAGAACTTTTTGACGTTCTCTGACGCGTTCAGGTAAATTGAATTGTAAAATAGCCACTGTCACACGGCCTTCAGGTGACAAAGGGATAATGTAAGCCTCTTGGAACAAAAGTGGTATATACGTCATGGTTTATCCTGCATGTGTTTATATGCTTGTGCTTTTGCCAATCGCACAAGGTGCTCCAAATACAAATAGCGGTCAAGTTCACGCTCTTCTTGGCGCGTCAACCGCTCATCCTTACTGCGTTGTAAAAGTGTGTTCACTCGTGCTTGGAGGGCCGGAGAAGGAGCAATAGCCAGCACGTGCTCTGGTGATGGTTGACTGGTAAGCATATCTAAAATGGTTTCCTCGTCTTGCACTGGTTGCGGTGTCTCTTCTTCATGGAGCATGTCTTGGAGACCACGCTCCAATACTTCTGGTAAACGGTCTTGTACGCTACGTATTTGTTGTTCAAGTACATCAGGTACCTGTATTGTTATTTCCATCTTTCCTATTCTCCTGCTACTAACACTGTCCATGTTATCAATTCAAAATCGGTCGTTTCGTGGACTTGATTCTGGGCGTCAAGCATTCTCCCCTTGCGGTCCATCATGACACTGGCTCCCATACGACTCTTGAATGTTGCCGTGATAGCCTGCATGGTTTTCTGGAGCAACATGGTTTCGTGCGACATATCCTGCCCGTTTTGCGTGCGTTGGTCAAAGAGGTCGCACAAGGATTCGTAGGGGGTGGTACGTTCGGCACACAACACCCGATAGAGTTCAAGTATTTGTTTGGGTTGCACAAAGCCCAAGCGCACATCGCCCGTATCGCGCACATACACCAGATAGTAGGGGTGTAGCGGGTTGACCTCAGTGCTCTCTTTGGCTTGCTTTTGCCGCAAACAAAAGATGATACCGGGTGCGGCCATCGCATGGTTTGGGTGTGGTGGCACCACAGCATACATGCCAAGCGGGGCTTCTTCCAGTTGCTTGCGATTGTTTTGGATATAGGTAAGCAGATCAATGCGAAAATCATCGAGCGTAAAATCGTTTAGGGTGATGCTTTCGTTCAGGTCTTCCAAGTCGAGCACCTCATCCTTCAGGCGCAGCAATTGCTGGTCGCGGTACGATAGCTCTTGAGCTATCACATCGGCATCAAGCTATTCTGCCAACACATTATCTTCCCCCCGTCGCCGTAATATCTACCAACGCCATACGTGCCTCAACGCGGTTTTTCAGGTTGATATACTTGTTTAGGTCGGGCGTGGGCCAGAAGTTGACAAGGTGAATGCTGGTGTTGAGGCTGCCGATACGGTCTATGCGCCCGAAGCGTTGAATGATGCGCACGGGGTTCCAGTGAATGTCGTAGTTGATGAGATAGTCGCAATCCTGCAAGTTTTGCCCTTCTGAAATACAATCAGTTGCAATGAGCACATCAATCTCCTCATCGTTGGGGAAGGTAGGAATGTCGGCCCGTTTTTTGGCAAGCGGCGCAAAGTTCGTCAAGATATGCATAAAGTCACTTTTGCCGAGCGTGCTCTTGTTATCCCCCGTGCCTACCACAAGCGCACAATGCACATGCTTATCGTTGCGAAGCCATGCGCAGAGATCGTTATAGAGGTAGCGGGCAGTATCGGCAAACTGGTCCTGTTCAATGAGCAAGTCACTATGTGCCTGCTGTTGAAGATACTGTTCAAAGAGGTGAAAGAGCGTTTTGTAGTAGATACACTGGGGGGCATTGTTGGCATAGAGTTTGGCGAGGTAGGCCAATACATTGTCTTTCACGTCCGACACAAGGTTGTCATGAGCCCAAAGCTCATCAAACCAATATTTGAGGTCTCGACGGTCGCGGGCCCTATCTATCACGAGGTTGAGTTCAATATTGCTCGCTGCCCCTAGCCCTAGCCCGGCAACCGTGAAGTTGGAACTGCCAACCACGGCTTCTTCGCCACCGGGGTGTTCCATGTGGTACATTTTGCCGTGCATGAAATTAGAGCGCCTGATAGAACGCACTTCTACCTTATCACGAATCCAATCGGCGCACTCGTGGGCAACACGCTTTTGGTGCAAGCTTTGCGAAAGCTTCAAGCCCTCTTCAACAAGCGCAAACGCCTTTTTTTCGGAGCGGCTCGGGTCTATGATGGTGATGCCACGCGGTTCTCCATAGAGAAACCGCACATGCACAACGGAGAGTAGTTCTTGCTTGAGTGCTTCAAAAGCGTATATGGTGAAATAGGCCGAAACAATGGAGAGGGTAGCACCGGGCTTGATATGTTGCTGCAAGAAATCGCCCACTCGGCCACAGAGATAGTTGTCGAGGATACTGGAGAAGGCGAGCATATTTTGCTGCGTTGGGGGTTGTGTTTGGGCATGCAAGTCTAGCTGCCCTTGTGGGTGTGCCTTGCTGTGGGTCATATGTGTGCTGGTTCCTTTCTGCTTTATTATGTAAAATATTACCAGTGTAGTACAATACATTGCGAATGAGTATGCAAACAAGTTTAGAAGAACCCCCCATCCGATAGTTTGGCGATGCTCGTATGGTTTTTTTCTTTGTGTGGTATTTTAATGTGGCATTATACCATGTCTTCTCCTGGACCTGTGTTCTCTTCCCCCTCTTTCTGCCCTGCACATTCCTCAGTTACTGTTTCTGGTACTACAGAAGGAGCTTTTTGGCTTCTCACGAAATCACGCAACGCCAATAGTCCACCTGCTTCCCCTATAGCAAATAATGCAGTTGTGAATGGTACAGCCATCCCACCATAGTAAAATCGTTCTCCCTTCACTTCAACCAGCTTGAGTTGACTATCGGCATAGTTCAGCAACGATGAGGCAAGCGATATATCGCCCATATGCACCGCCAGAAGATAGGCAAAGCCAGTTGTCAGCGAGAGGTCGCTAATTTCTCTTGAGCGCCAGATAGGTGCCGAGGGTACATAGGCTTGCCCAACCGACGAATGCAAATCGGAGCTTTCGGCTATTGGGTATTGTGTGGCAGGAGAACTCATGGCATTATTGGGATGACTCACATAGCGCACGCAGGACATGAAGCGAGGCGCAAGTTGGCGTGTCAAATCAGGGTATAAGAGAGAGAGAAAAGCCAATGTCCAAGCATCTACAATGTTGAGGCTGACTTTAATAGGCACTTTGAGGTGGCTCATATAAGTTGTGCAAAAGACGCCACGGCCGAGCTTGCGTGGCCCATGGACCAGCATCTTTTGTTTGACAAAGGTGACCCATGCATCATTGACAGCCGAATAGGTAGTGCTGTGTAAGCCATCGTGCAGGGCAGTAGCCCATAGTGCAGCATTCATGTGCGCTATTTCTGTGCGCCCAGGCTCATTGTCTATGCCATGATGGTCGTTTTTCTCCATTTGTTCACAGAGTGCTTCAACCAATGTCGTATGGGTATATGAAAAACGCTCCTTATTGCTCCACAACAAGATAAACGGGTCAACATCATAGCATGTATCGCCGGTTGCAGCTTCAAAAAGACCAATCATCATTGCCAAGTGCCCGCTATATTGCACATTGTCTTTTTCGACTGGGTCGGGCCATTCCCCCTTGCGTTCGGCAGGCAGGGCCCAATACGCCCATACGCGCCGCTGCATCATCCGTTCAATGAGTGCTTTCATAGCGGTGTGGCATCGCTCTTTTGTTTCTTGGTCTGCTTCTGGGTGCAGACACAATACCCCCAGTGCATAGCATGCAAAAGCGATTTGAAAATGCAGGGCAGCATGCCTATTTTCGTACTGTGCAAAGTAGAAGCCTTCCCAATGATTGGGTGGCTGCGTTGCCAAATTTTCAAAGTAGTTGCGATATGCAAGTAGGCGTGGTGTGAGCATAGGTTATTCTCTCAAACAAAAAACTCTCAAGTTATCGAAATACACTTTTGTAGATGTACATGGTAGTACATCTGTGCAATTTTCTTCAAACGTATTTACTGCTACCCCTATCTTACCATAGGAAAAGGTGTTGTCTGTTGTCGTTTCGAGCTTGCGCCCATTGACAAAGAGGGTGATAAAAGAGTCTTGTGTTTGCACTTTTAGGGTATAGGAAGCCATAGCAGATGATATATTGGCATTGTCGGCACTCGTCTCAAATGGCGTCCAATATATCAATGGAATGGTTTGCCCACCCTCTATGAGTTCTAGGTTGTAGAAGCCATTGTTTGCAACATGAAAAAGGTAGAAATTGGCATCATTTTGGTAGTGGAAGATAATGCCAACAGCTACCGGTTTGTCGGGTAGTGTGGGTTGAGCTTCTACCTCTATCGTAACATCGTCGCATGGCATATGGTATAAACTCCAGGCCATCAGTCCGGGCGACTTGACTTCAATGCTATAGGTGCCGTGTTCAAAGGCATAGCGTATTGCTTCGGTTTCGTGTGCGTCGAGGATGCTGGTTTGTGGGTTTGAGAAGTCATCGTAGGAGTGATAGACTCGTGTAGATGTTGCTTCATTGTGGGGGCGTATTCTTTTGGTACTGGATGATGGCTCTTTCGTGTGTGATGGTAAGGCATGTTGCTGTTGCCGTGTTGCTGGTGCTTGGTGCAAGAGGAAGACGAGCAGCATGCCGGCTATGCCAAGCAAACTCGACACAAGGATAATCTGAACAATGACCAGAACCTTTTTTTTCATATCATACGCTACTTCCAAAAGAATGAACAGACAAAATACCTGTTTTACTACAAGAAATAAGAAAAGGTGGTAGTATTTGAGATGACGCTTGTACCAGATATGCTATAATGATAATCCTAAAGCGAGCTTTTTTGAAATGTACAAGGAAATAACTTTACAGAAAATATGGTTTGCTCGGAGGAAAAATAAGAATTGGCTTTTAACCCTATTAATGGAATTCTCGGCTCCTTCAGCCGTGACTTAGGGATAGATTTAGGCACGGCTAATACACTGGTGTATGTGCGTGGTAGAGGCATTGTTATTAGTGAACCTTCTGTGGTGGCTATGGATGTGAAGAGCAAAAAAGTTCACGCAGTGGGTGCAGAAGCAAAAGCGATGATCGGCAAAACACCAGCAAATATTATTGCTGTGCGTCCACTCAAGGATGGTGTGATTGCAGACTTTGATGTGGTAGAAAAAATGATGAAGTATTTCATCAACAAGGCGCATGAGCGCATATTTGGCCCGATACCGCCACGACCACGTGTGGTTGTGGGTGTGCCTTCTGGTGTAACCGAAGTCGAAAAACGTGCTGCGCGAGATGCAACCCTCAGTGCCAATGCGCGTGAAGCATATGTCGTCGAAGAGCCGATGGCAGCAGCAATTGGCGCTGGATTACCAGTGGAAGAGCCAGTCGGGAGCTTAATTGTTGATATTGGTGGTGGTACAACTGAAGTGGCAGTCATTTCCCTTGGCGGTATTGTTATCAACCATTCCATTCGTACCGCCGGCGATGAGATAGATGAAGCGATTGTGCAATTTGCTCGACGTGAATACAATTTGCTCATCGGTGAACGTATGGCTGAAAAAGCCAAAATTGCTGCTGGCAGTGCCTACCCACTCGATGAAGAGATAAAGGTTGTGCTGCGTGGGCGCGACTTATTGACAGGTCTGCCCAAAGCAGTTGAGATTAGTAGTGTAGAATTACGTGAGGGAATTACCGGCCCGGTGAATACCATTGTACAAGAAGTTCGTTCGGCCCTTGAAGAAACTCCACCAGAATTGGTAGCCGATATTATGGAACACGGCATTACCCTCGGCGGCGGTGGTTCGCTACTACACGGTTTGGATAGGCGCATTGCTGCGGAAACACGCATGCCCGTGTACATTGCCGAAGACTCACTTTCGTGTGTGGCACGGGGAGCCGGGAAAATTGTAGAGAACTTTGACAATAAAGTCTACCGCGATATTCTTATGCGTACTCAGAGTACTCGAAAGGCCAAGTACAACTAGCCCATTATGCGTGATTACCTTGACAACCATCCACTCAAATTGCGCGGTGTTGGTCGCTCGCTGACCATATCGAAGCGCCCATTTTTGCTCACATTCCTCTTGTGTATCTTGGCAGGAGGGTTGTTGTTGCTAGACCAAGGCGGCTTTTTGGCTCCTGTGAAGGGGTTAGCAGAACAAGCGCTAGGTCCAATTGCACAACGTTTAACGGGGCTGCGCGATGATGTCACGGGTATCTGGACTGATATAGATGATGTACAACAGTTGCGCAAGGAAAATGAGACACTCAAGCGCAAAGTGGGCAAGCTCGAAGCAGACCTGATTGCACTTGGGGAAGTGCTTGTTGAAAATGCCCACTTACGGCAACAACTTGCCATTGAAAATCGTCATCCATGGAGATTGCTTGGTGCTGAGGTCATTGTGCGTGCGCCGGATGCCGGGCAACGGGTCATGACCATAGCGAGTGGTAGCAAAAATGGTGTGCAGGTTGGCATGGCCGTCATTGCGCAAAACGAAAGCGAACCAGCTGCATTGGCCGGCATCGTAGATGAAGTGGGACCGCATACTGCACGGGTCTTATTGATTACCGATGCCGGTAGCAAAGTGAGTGCGCGGGTGCTCTATGCAGATACGACTGCATTGGGGCTCGTTGAGGGGCAATGGCAAAATGGTTCTTTGTTGCATCTGGAACAAATAGATCGAGAAATACCTTTGGAGCCAGGGTTGGCAGTGGTGAGTGCAGGTTTGACAAAAGAAATGGACCTGCCACTACCAATGGTTTCAGTACCCGGTGGCGTGCCAATAGGGGTTGTGCAAGAAATAGTCAGTGACGATAGCCATAGCCAAAACGCTTTGCTGCGCCCGCATGTTGCTGTCGAACAGGTACATTATGTATGGGTAGTTCTCAGCCACGAAAAGTAGAAGAGCATGTCGCCCACGAGTTTTTCATTGTGGTTGCCATGGCGACTATAGCACTGGTGCAAGTGACGCTCCTGCCAGAACCGTTGGGGTTTCCTCCTATGCTCTTGCTCGTGCTCGTCGTATGCCGAGTGCTCGTAGGCATAGGCTCTACTGAACCTTCTAGTGGTATTGTGGTCGCTCTGCGCTGGGCCTTCTATGGTGGCATTACCCTAGACTTGTTCGCAGCCACCTTGATCGGGAGCCATGCGCTGGCTATGTTGTTAGCGGCTATTGTCGTTTTCGTCTTTGCACGAAGTTGGCAAGTTGAAGGGCCGTTGCTACCACTGATAAGTGTTTTGCTTGGTGGAACAATCTACGAATTTGTTCTGGCCATAGTCTATCACTACACAGTAGTTCCACTACACTGGCCCACCTATGTCATCATTATTGTTGTGCCAAGTGTGCTGTTAGCGCTTATTTTGGCTCTGCCGGTGTTCTTCTTTTTGCGTTGGATGCTTTGGCAACGACGACAAACTATGGACGGTAGGCGACAAAAGGTGGTGATGTAAGGGATATGCAACTACAACGAATGACATTTTTGCGCGTGGTGTTGCTTAGTATGATAGCGGTGCTGGTTGGGCGGCTCTATCACCTGCAATTTTTAGATCGCGATACACTAAAATATGGTGCTGCTGTACAGGTGAATACAACACGGTATATACCAGTGCAACCGCGCCGAGGAGAAGTTTTAGCCAGTGACGGCAAAACGTTGCTGGCCGAAAGTGTTCCCACCTATCATGTCGCAGTGCTACCCGGTAGCCTCCCACCACAAAACACCGAGCAACACGACGAGGTTATTGGCAAGCTATCGCGTCTTTGTCAGCTTGTAAGTACCTTGACACTTACCCCTTCAGATGCGCTTGCAATGACACCAAACCTCTATGATGACCTGTCACATATTGTGGGAACCGAAGTTCTTTCGCGGTCTTATGCAATGAAAGCCAATACCCCATCAGCGCTCACCTTTACCATTGCACCTACGAACACTCTCGATGCTATCCGCGTATTCCGCACCTATGATGAGGTGCTCACATTTGAGAACCCAATAGAGACGCAGATTAGCCGTAGTACAACCCGTCACTATGTGCCAGTTGTGGTAAAAGAAAATGTTTCTGAAGAAATGGCGCTGGCTATTCAAGAAAATGCACGGTATCTTCCCGGCGCTATAGTGGTAGAAACCTATCAGCGACGCTACCCCATGAGCGACAAAATCCCATCACTTTCGCACATCCTTGGCTACATTGGCCGCATCAGCGATTGTGAACTAGTCACCGAGAATCCCGTCGGCTCTTGGCTGGATGGTTTGGTTGATACCATTGGGCATGTTGCGAATTGTGGCGTGCGTCAAAAGCAAGTAAACCCTAGCCTCATCGGAATCCCCCCCTATCAAAACAATGACCATATCGGCAAAGATGGACTCGAAGCAAGTTATGAACCTGAATTGCGTGGACATATTGGCATAGATACTATTTTGGTGGATGCCCTTGAGCGTCCAGTTAGTGGTAAACGCACAATGCAACCAGTAGATAATGGCGAAAATCTCATTTTGACCATTGATACCGCTTTTCAGCGCCAGACAGAGATACTATTGAAACGGTGGATTGCTGAAGGTGAAACACGCCGACTTGCGGCTGAGGATGAGTACAAAAAACGCTATTCGCCTATTACCAATGGTGTGGCTGTCGTGATGGACCCACGTGATGGGCGCATATTTGCCATGGTGAGCCTGCCATCGTATGATAACAATGTGTGGGTGGATCCGGAGCGGTCGGATGAATTGCAACAATTGTTGCATCCAGAAAGCGAGTTTTTGCAAAAGGAGCTGGCCCGTCTTTCGCCATTGACAAACCGTGCTATAGCAGGGCAATACCCGCCCGGTTCAACATTAAAGCAGTTTGTTGGGCCTACGGCGCTCCAAAAAGGCATTATCAACTCGCACACGCGGTTGCGCGATCCGGGTAAGTTGGTCCTCAAAGAGCGGAGCGGGGTTATCTTTACCCTTCCCAACTCGGTACCTACCGACAATGGAGAGATAAATGTTTCTGATGCGCTCAAAGTTTCTTCAAACGTTTTCTTTGCCGCAATAGCGGGTGGCAATAATGAGGCGATTAATCTTGACCCCGGCGACGCTCAAATTAATGGGCTAGGCATAGAAAATCTATCAGAAGGGCTAGAGTGGTTTGGGTTTGGGCAGTCAACCAAGATAAAGTTGCCCGGCGAAGCAGCGGGACGTGTGCCGAACCCCATATGGAAGGCGCATATGTTGCGTGAACCATGGACGACCGGTGATACCTATAATACGGCTATTGGACAGGGGTATTTGGAAGTGACACCATTACAACTTATCAATGCCGCCGCAGCCGTGGCTAATGGTGGCACAGTGTATCGCCCACGTCTCATACAGACTATCACCGATAGTAGTGGAACAATAATCCGTCAAGAACAACCAGAGGTGTTGGGCAAAATACCTGTCGAGTCCTCGTATCTGCATGTTGTGCGTGAAGGCATGCGCCGTTCGGTGACGGAGGGCTTGAATGTGGCCGCCCGCGAAGACTGTTCAGGAGTGCGTATTGCTGGCAAGACGGGTACAGCAGAGTTTGGTCCGCTCATTATCAAGCCAAATGGTGAGATAGCACGTCGCAGTCATGCGTGGTTTGTAGGGTTTGCCCCCTATGAAAACCCGGAAGTTATTGTCGTTGTGCTGCTTGAGGGTACTGGCGACTTAGGCGATGGTTCTTCTACCTTGGCTGTGCCAGCAGTGACACAAATAATACAATCATACTTTCATGTAGACCCACCCACTAACCCTTCGGCAGATTGTCTGAGGTTGCCACTATAAACTTGGGAACAGTTGCTATAATCTGGGAAAAAGAATCGTTTATTATAGACATAAAAGGTGTCTATCTCGCAATAAAACTATGATAACAATTAAAGGTGGAAAAGATGGGTTGCGCATGTTGATAGACGAGGAAGGCGATTGGGCCGAGGTCTTGACCGCTCTGCATGCGAAACTTGATCAGGCAGGTAGTTTTTTTGTGGGTGCGCGATTGGTCGTAGAGGTAGGCGAACGTCTTGTCAATGAGCAACACCTATCACACATGCTTGAAATGATGAAACAGCAGGGATTGCAACCGGAGCTATTGCAAGCAACAACACGCGAAAGCCGCGATGCTGCCCGCGCAGTGGGGTTGGCCACGCGCCCTACGCCACAGGTTGCTGTTGCTTCAGGAACACCCGGAAGCGATAGTGAGTCAACACTCCTGTTCCGTACAGTACGTTCAGGGCAAGTGGTGCGTCATCATGGACATATTACGCTTATTGGTGATGTGAATGCGGGCGCTCAAATGATTGCCGGGGGAAGCATTGTTGTGTGGGGCCATATACGTGGGTTGGTACATGCGGGCGCATTGGGCGATGTATATGCCGTGGTATGCGCGTTGAACTTGTGTCCGACGCAGTTGCGTATTGCGAACCTGATTGCTCGCACACCTGAAGATGAAGAAACACCTGTTCAGATACCAGAGATAGCACATATCGAGGGTGAATATATTGTGGTAGAGCCTTGGGATGAGTATAAGAGGGGCGGTTAGGAGAATGTATGGCATATGTCATCACCGTGACATCCGGTAAAGGCGGTGTTGGGAAGACAACAACAACGGCCAACCTCGGCACTGCGCTAGCTATGCAAGGTGCGCGGGTGGCCGTCATTGATGCAGACATTGGCTTGCGCAATCTAGATGTTGTGATGGGCCTTGAAAATCGTATTGTGTATGACTTGGTAGACGTGATTGAGGGCCGCGCACGCTTACGTCAAGGACTTATCAAGGATAAGCGTGTGCCTGAGTTGTACTTGCTGCCGGCAGCACAAACCCGCGATAAAGACTCTGTCAGGGCGAGTGATATGATTGTGATGGTTGACCAGATGCGGCCAGATTTTGATTTTGTGTTGATAGATAGCCCGGCAGGAATTGAGCATGGGTTTCGCAATGCGCTTGCAGGGGCAGATGAGGTGCTGATTGTCACCAACCCAGAAATGTCGTCGGTGCGTGATGCCGACCGCGTGGTTGGGTTTGTCGAGGCAGCAGAAAAAGGCCCACCACGTCTTATTGTCAACCGTATCAAACCAAAGCTTGTCAATCGTGGTGACATGCTTTCGGTAGACGAGGTGGTAGAAATATTGGCCATTGAACCGATAGGGATTGTTCCCGAAGATGAGACGATTTTAACCTCCACCAACCGTGGTGAGGCCGTAGTCTTCAATGAACAGTCATCGGCTGGTCAAGCATTTATGAATATTGCGCGGCGGCTTGCGGGTGAAGATGTGCCATTTATGGAACTTGCTGAACCACAGGGTGTGCTTGATCGTCTGTTTGGCATGTTTGGGAAACGACGATAAGCCAGAACGTGGTAGAGATGGATGGTTTGCTTGCTGTTTTTTGCTCGTACAAGCTATCGTGCAGGAGGATGCTGTGGGCTTTCTTGATGATCTGTTGGGAAATCGTGATCGGAGTGCGAAAGTTGCCAAGCAACGGTTGCTGACGGTGCTCGTTCACGACCGTGTTAAGTTGACGCCAGATATGATAGAACAATTGAAGAATGAGCTTTCGGCGGTGATTGCACGTTATGTGCCCAGTGTCGAGCCTAGCGAGATTGAGGTGACATTGTTGCGTGGTGAGGCCAGTGATCACTTGAAAGCCGATATACCTTTGCGTCGTTCCAATCTTCCATAATGCACGCACAATGAACACATGACGATAACAATGGGTAATAGGGCACGAGAGGACCGACACTATGCCGGTGCTTCATCAATGACTCATGCGTTTGGCACTATGTGGCGTGTTCGTACTTTATACGATAGGAAAGAGAGTTGTCTTTGGAAGAAGAAACAAAAACAAAAACCGCTCTTCAGAGTGGTTTTGTTGCTCTTGTTGGCCGACCAAATGTTGGCAAGAGCACATTGATGAATGCTATTCTGGGCCAGAAAGTTGCTATTGTGTCCTTTCTGCCGCAAACAACCCGCGTACCTCTGCGTGGCATCCTCAACCGTCCAGATGCACAGGTGATATTTGTTGATACGCCTGGATTGCACAACCCACGCCATGCGCTTGGGCAGATGATGGTGAAACTAGCACAGCAAACTATTCCATCGGCGGATGTCGTGTGCATGATGGTAGATATGAGTGTGCCACCGAACCGTTTGGATGTGCAAATTGCAGAACAGGTATGCGCCGCACATGCACCACGTTTGCTCGTGTTGAATAAGGTAGACCTACGTCCGCGCAATGGTCCGCATCTCGACGATTACCGGGCACTTGGCACATGGGATATGGAGATTGCAGTTTCGGCACGCACCAAGGTGGGCGTGGATGCTTTTGTCGAGGAAGTAATTGCACGTCTGCCAATCGGTGAGCAGTTGTACCCAGAAGATTGGGTGTCCGACCAGAGTGTGCAGAACCTTGCGGCTGAGCTTGTCCGTGAAAAGGTGTTGTTGTTGACGAAGCAAGAGGTGCCACACTCAGTAGCAGTTGAGGCTGAAGAGTGGGAAGACCGCGAGGATATAACCTACATACGTATGACGATTAATGTGGAGAAGCAAAGCCAAAAAGGTATTATTATTGGAGCTAAAGGGGCCATGCTGAAACAGATTGGAAGTACTGCCCGTATTGACATTGAGCGGATGATTGAGCGCCCAGTGTATCTTGACGTGTGGGTGAAGGTGCGTGAGAATTGGCGCAATGACCCGGCTTCTCTCGGTTGGCTTGGGTATCGTGGCAATACGTGATGGGGATAGTATTGTAGGTGCCTTTCACATTGTGTCTTGCCCCCGGTCCAAGCGCAGCATATAACTCCCCGTGCTGTCCCCATATCCATGCACACGCATGCGATAGCGCCCCTCTGCTGGGAGTGTCGTTTGCAGCAACGCATACGATGCCCCCCCGCTATCGTCATCGTAGGCGATAAGCATATCGTCTGGGCCATAGAGCACTACGACTGGGTCTAGCGGGCTACCATTCCCATTCACCCGCACCTCAACAGAGTCACCTGCTGCGGCAGTGAAGAAAAAGTCGTCGGTATCTCTGGCTGGGTCAATTGAGCCGGGTATGGTTTGGGCATAGTGCATTTCGCCACCGTCGGGGTCTTGTCTATACCCATCTGGGCAGGCAGGTTGCCCGTTGTAGCGGTATATATGCGCCAACTCCCACCCGCTGGTGCTATACCGCGCCAGAGTACGGTTGCTACTGCCGTCAACCGGGTCATTGATGCTATAGTTTTCTGGTTTCTGCCCATTGCCACCCGTCACTACGACAAAATGTGTGCCATAGGATGCGGATGTGACAAGCACAATAATAGGCCGCCCTGCAACAAGCTCTTCATCAAGTACATCGTAGCTAAACTCTTCGAGAAACCCTAGCCCAGTCACCTTTTCGTGGCTACAATACTGCGCCACATCCCACCATTTGAGCGGGCATGCCTGCTCACCAAGGCACCCATTTAGCCCAGCCGGATTAACCGGCACACCATAGTAGCCAAGCACAATGGTAGCAGCACAGAGCGCACACCCAGAGCGCGTGATGCTCTCAGCACACGAGTTCATCATTTCAGAATAATTCTTTTGATTGTAGATTGGCACAGGACAGGGGAGTTTGACCGTGGCACGTTGCGCGAGCAATGCTTGCAATACGTCCGGTTCTTTGTTAAAGAGCGATTGGTTTATTGCGCCTGTCTCAACATTGACACGGAACAACTCAGGCGGGAATGACCAACGGTTCTTAAACTCAATATAGGCGCTGTCTGCACTCCATCGAATGACCTCTTGCGGCACATGTTCAAACAACGAAGGGCGAAAATCTCCACCTTCTGTGATGAGCGTCGGGTTGCTGCCATCGCGTCGCATGCGCCACAATTGCAACCCCTCATCCGGGGCAGAGGCTTTCTTTTTGGTAACATAGGCTATGTGTCTCGAGTCTGGAGACCAAATAGGGGCTACAGACCAAAACATATCTTCAAACTGCGCAATGCGCGTTGTAGATGACCCATCGGCTTGCGCTGTCCATATACTGGTATTCAATGGCCGCGTGATTTCAGAAGTCACATAGAGCACTTGGTGCTCATCGGGCGATAGCGACACAAAATCGGTAAACAGTGGATGATTGAAGGCCTTGTTGACACGCACAACAAAGTCTTGCTGTTCGCTCCCTTTTTCGCCAATGACGATGTCGAGGGTTGCATCTGTTGGCAACACAACAACTTCCTTTGGTAGTGGCGTAGGTGTGGGCGAAGGGGTAGGCATTACTTGCTCGCCAGATTCGCTGAGGGGTTGCAATGGTAGCGAATTTGGTTCTAATAAGACTGCTCGTGAGCATGTTGCACTGAGTAGAACAACGGCAATGAATATAACAATTTTCTTTTTCATAACCTCTTTTTTCATGAGCTCGCGCAAAGACGCAAAGAACGCACTATCTTTTTTCATTAATCTGTCTCTATCTTAAACCCTCATCGAATAGTCCACTTATCAACCGATGATACACCACGTGACCGAACATTGACAAGCAACGTTTGTTCAGAACTTCCAAGACTATCTAAGAGTATCGCATTTCCTCCATTTGATGCAACTGCCCGTACCTGTATCATATGTACTCCGTCAGGCTCCTGTGTCGTATCCCATTGCCATGCAAAGCCACAATTGCCACCGACATCTAGTCGTGGCAAGCCATATTCCGCCTCGCCGCGCAGTGTGCCATCTATCCACAATTCTATAGCATCTATCGTGCTCCCCTCAACCTTTGCCCAACCTTCAATGGTTTGTTTGCTCGATACCGTGGACTGATGATGGGGCATTTCAACATAGCCAAATGGATTTTGAATGTTGACCATAATTGTCGTCTGGTTTGTCTGCTCATGCAATGGCAAGAGCGTACTGACCCCGTTAGTCGCTACAGCATTGACTTGGATCATGTGGATACCATTCATTTGGTGGGCCGTGTTCCAGTTCCAATCAAACTCATAGACTTCTCCCGACTCTATCACCGTACCGCTGTAGGAAGTGGTATGATGCATCCGGCCGTTAATCCAAACTTCCACACGATCTATAGCACTGTGGCGCACACTAGACCACCCTTTGATATTGACCGTTTCGGTAACAAGTGCATTATGCCTTGGCATAAGCACGATACCTTCGGGGGCCCAGATTTCGCCGGATTCGTATGCAAGCGATTCGCCCGTCCAAAAATCGTTCAAACCAACATGCAACTCGCTAGTGGTAGGGTCTATATAGTCGTCATCAAGCTCTGCAAACGTCTCAGAAAGCTGCGACAAACCACCAGAGCCAAAAGCATGGGTGGGGGGGTTGGTTATCCAAAAGTCGTTCGTGCCCGATAGTAGCCCATTGGTCCTGTTGGTATCAGGGTAAACATGATGTTTAGCGCGGATATCGTAGGGATCAATCCAACCCAATCGTTTAGAAAGCAACCCAAAGTGCAGATGTATAGCGCTGCCATTGGTGCCTGTGTTGCCAGCATAGCCTATCACCTGTCCCCGTTTGACATACACGCTATTGTTGCGGTTGCCCAATGGGATAGTGTCGGCTATGGTCTCTAGGTGCCCGTAATAGGTATAGAACGTCTCTCCCCGTAGGACATGGCGAATAAAGACACGGTTGCCATAACCACGCACACAGTAGCCAGCGTGGTCATATATATGGGACACCCTGTTAGCCACTCTGTCTTCTGGGATAGATCCTTCAACCCACTCACCACAGGCATACCCATCGGCTGCGGCATGCACAGGAAAGCCAGTGAAGTTTTTGTTTTCATCCCATCGAAAATAATCAACGCCGGAATGAAGCCCGCCACTATCGTAAAACCACCCTTGCAACAACACTATGTGCGGGTCTGGAGGGAATGGCAGCGACATAAATCTGGGAATATCTTGTGGAGAATCCCATCCCCAATGCGATGGTGTATGCCCCGCCCACGATGGAGTGCTTGGAAGCGGCACCGGGTCATGTTGAATATCGGCTTGGGGTATCTGTCCTTGGAAAACTGGCGCATGCTGACTGGGTTCGGCCCCATCTTCTTGGTAGATAGGGGTTAATTCCACACCGTTTTGCGCTTCGTCGGGCAGGGGAATAAGCTGCAATGTTGGCTCAGGGGTAGGAACCTGGCCCGGCATTGGTTCCCCTTCATGTTCATTGGCTGGCGCTTGAGTTGGCAACGGACCAATGCGATTGCCATGTGGTGCAGCATCCATAATGCTAGGCTTAGCACGTTGTTCTGGCGTTGCCTGCATGTCAGGCGTCGGCTCTGCACCAAGTGCCGAACGGGGAAACGTGGTCATTCGTATGGAACATACCAGTATGATACTGATGATGGTACGTATGATTACTATGGAGCTATCCACATGCATTTCTTTTGTTATACGTACTTATCGGGTTGATGCGTTTCCATCGTGGTTGTGCTCCCGGCAAACGAAATGCAAACCCGCGTTCGTCTTCAAGGGCATGCTGATCTGTTGATGAAACCAACCACTTGTTGATAGTGTCTACCGTGTCTTCCTTCTCTTGACAGGTATATATATCGTTCGCCTCGGTGATGGTAAGATATTCATTTCGCATGCTCAATACAATATAACATGTTTCCGTAAACTGTTCACGCACTATTTCATGGCGAAAGTCCACCAGCGCCTCCCGAATATCAGAGAGGGTGTAGCTTTTGGCAACAGTAAAGAACCCTTTGCGCTTGATAGCAAGCGCATTACTAGCTCTATCAAAGGCCCATGTGACAAATGGCGGCTCTGGCCAACCAAGCGCCAACCCTAGGAACCAAAAGATACCACTCACAATGATAAGGCTGGATATAGCAAACCGTGCAGCGATGATCATGATAGCTACGCCGATGACTCCAGAGACAACACCCAAAAACCACATGTTTTTGGGTGTCCGTGGTATGTAGATAAAGCGTAGAAAGGTGTTTGTGTTATGTGTCATTTCCATACTACTGATTATACAACAATACCTTCACCAAAACTGGAATCGAACGAACGTGGGTATCATTCACAAGTTCGTTAGGGTTGCTATAGTGCTCACGTGAGTCGCATGGGCCAGCAACATTGAAATAACGTTTCATCATAAGAACCCACATATATGATATGATATGTCTCATTATACACAAAAATATGAGGAGCACCGAGATATTGACACGTCCCCTACCTGTCAGGTTACAGAGCTACTAGTTTTCGACCTTTTACAAATCATCGTAATTCCCCTTCAGAAAGCAAAACAACACATTTTTTAAACTATTCTTAACACAAACTTAACATACCCTTAAAGCAAATTTAACAGTTAGCGGCTATGTTCACGCTGTTTCTTAGAACCGCATGCTGGTTGGCTATTTAACACAAGCTTAACACAGACTTACCAACAATTTAACATGACACCGCTACAATCACGCTGTTTTGATAAGATCCCTAATCGTAACACTGCTACAATACCATGGGTGAGTACAACATGTGTTACTCTGACCAGCGGCAGTTCTGTTGAAGAAGAGAAAGGAGGAACAGTACTTTCACCCATAGTGTTCGTTTTTACTTTTTGGTTTTCCTAGAGGGCTTGTCCTCAACAACAATGCTGTTTAGGGATGGTTCGGTATTGCCTTTATGGAAAGGTTTTTTATGAATGGTACGTTTTTTGTTTTGTGGTTCCAGTATGTAGATGATGAGAAGAAAGGAAGAGGTAACAAATGCTAACAACAGTAAAGCGTTATGCAATCCTGTTAATGGCCTTAGCACTGGTGCTGCCTATTTTTGCAGCTTGTAGTGGTCAGGCACCAACCCCAGCACAACCTCCGGCGCAGCAAGAAGAACCCGTTGAGGTTGAAGAGGAAGAAGCTCCTCCTGAAGAGGAAGAAGCTCCTCCTGAAGAGGAAGAAACTCCTCCTGAAGAGGAAGAAACTCCTCCTGAAGAGGAAGAAACTCCTCCTGAAGAGGAAGAAGCGTGGATGCCCCGCGATATAGATGCTGAACTGAATGGCTCCGGCGCAAGCTTTCCAGACCCAATCTATCAAAAATGGATCGAAGACTATCAACTGGCCGCCCCCGGTGTGAGCATCAACTATCAAGCTGTTGGTT